>NZ_CP109178.1:0-605227 GCF_036248255.1 Streptomyces sp. NBC_01717
AGAGAATGTCGAAGGTGTTGGAGACGGCGGTGTCGCGCTGGTCGTCGTCGAGGAAGACCTGCGCGTAGAAGAGGTAGTCGTTGTCCACGATCTCGCGGAACGCACGGTGGTCCAGGGGTGGCACCTGAGACGTTGTCACCGAGGCCTTGTCGCTGCACCGTTCAATCCAGTCGCTCGACTTCTGGGCCTCGAACGCTGCCTGCCGCCACAGCCGGTACAGGGGCCATCCGGGCATCTGTAGCTGGAGGGCCAGGCTGAGGATGATCTCCCATCGCGGGTAGAGCCCGGTTCCTCGTAGCAGCTCGGAGAGCTTCGACTTGGCGAGCGGGACCCTGGTGCTGAGGTCGCTGAGGGTCAGTCCGCTCGTCAGGTAGCTGTAGCGCAGCTGCTCCAGCCAGGCGCGGTGGATGTTGCCCACGCCGTCGGCGATCGGTCCGAGTTTGCGCCCGGGCCGCAGGGGCGCCGGCTTGGCGGGAGGTGCCGGCGGCTCGATGGGGGTCGTCACGGGGCGCTGCCCTCCTTGTCGGGCACCGCGTCCACGCCGTTCTTCGAGGGCGGCCCGGCCTGGGCACGGGTGGCGCGAATGATCTGCTGCACGACGAGCCCGAGCACGGGGGCCAGGGCGGCGATCGCGGCGGCCTGGCCCATCGCCGTCATCACGAGGCTCCAGGCGAGAACCGTCGCCGTGATGATCACTATCTGCTTGAGTCCCATGCGCAACTCCTTGGTGTCGGCCTGGTGCTCCATGGCCCATCCGGAAGCCGTGGAGCTCCCCGGGTCGCGGGTGCCGAATCCGCTCCCCGGGGAAGGGCAACCAGCTTGAACCGAACGAGAGTTGTTACGCCACGTGATCACGGAATCACGGAACAATGACAGTCGCAGATCGCACCCTGGGCGCACGGAGATGACCGATCCGGTTCGGAGAAAGCGCAACCGCAGCGCCTACGGGTAGAAGTTCCGGGTTTTCCTTGCAATCCCCCGGCAGACCCCCGTCAATGGACGCATGACACCTTCGGTGTCGGCCTTCCCATCCGGAAGGGCTCGCTCCCGTGCCGAGAATGATGGGGAGCGAGCGTGACCGCTCTCGCCTGGCCGGTGTTGGAGGCCAGGCGAGAGCGGACCAGTCCCCACGCGAGGACGACACGACCGTAGCTGAGGGCACTGACACTCAGCCCCGCCCGGCACCGACCTGCCGGTCCAGCGCGTAGGCGGCCCGCTCCCCCGGCGGGTGCCCCTGACCACGAACGGCGCCGAGGCCAGCTCCTCCACCCCACGCGAAGGCCCAGGGCCCCGACCGCTGCCACAACTCATGGGGCGTGGCCGGAGCGTTGCGCCCCGACCACGCCCTCAGCTGGTGGTTGTCTTACGGGTGGCCCGCAGGCGTGCGGTAAGGATCGGATCCGCAGTATCGGGCGGATCAGCGTTGGTCGCCCTCACCTGCTCCGGCACTCCCCCGGCCGGGCCGTAGGGATCGTCACGTACCACGGCGGCGCGCAGGGCGGCCAGTACCGATGCGCGGGAGGGATGGCCCGGGGTGGCAGCGGTACCGGTGATGACCTTGGTGGCGGTGTCGATGAACCAGGTGATCCATGGGCGCACCAGGTCGCCGTCGGCGTCGACCAGCAGCGGGGCCTGGACGTGGTCGCTCTCCCAGGCGTAGTTACGCCATGACGCCGGCCGCTTGCCGAACACGTCGTGGGCGCGTGCTGCCTCTGGTCCGGTGGTGTGCCCGGCGCGCTCTCCTGCGGTCAGGTCCCGGCGCAGCGTGCGCAGGAACGTCGACAGAGACGGGACCGGATCCAGCAGCGGCACCTGCGACAGGGCTGCCCCACCTGGAACAGCCACGAGGTTCGGTGGGACAGGCTGGGCAGTGCCGGACGCTTGCGCGCGCATGCTCCCGGCTTCGGCCTCTGCGCGCTCCATGAGCTGGCGGTGGACTGCGGAGGCGTTGCCGTGCCGCCCACCTACGCCGCCCGCCTCTTCGAAGCCCGCGATCACGCGCCCGACCAGCAGCTGCAGGAGATCGCCGCCGAAGGACTCCAAGAGACGTACTTCAAGGACGGCGGCCGCCGTGCCGCCGGGCTCCTGGTTGAGTACACCGACCTGGAACACATCGAGTTCGACCTGTAAGGCCACGAGCTCCACTGCTGTGCGGGTTCGAGAGGAGTCGCCTGGTACCCCGCTTGGCCTTTCATGTTGCGCGCTTCGAACGATGCCCGGGACGACGGACGATGTTGGATCGTCGCGCCGTCCCGCTGACGGGCAAAGTTGCTCCGCTTTGTGACACTGGCCTCGCCGTGTCAGCGGCTAGCGGAAACCGGCCACTTGGTGGACGGTGATCCAAGGAGCGCCCGGGTGAGCAGGCCGCCACTCACTCCCAGGACGACGGCAGCGGCGGTCCACCAGGGGTGCCAGTCAGCAATCCCGAGGGCGTGGTCGACCGACCAGCGGCCAGGTCCGGTGAGGGACAGCACGGCGGGGATGACCACCAGGACGAGGGGGTACTCGTAGCCGTCGTTCTGCACCCACAGACCATTGCGCCGCTTGACGGTGATAGCCACGGTCATCACGCCGATGGCGGTGGCGGCCGCCATCGGCGTGAGCCCTCCAGCGGCCAGGAACAGACCCGATCCGATCTGCCCGAGTCCCGCGGCGGCCGCCGTGAGGCGGCCGCCGCGGAACCCATCCGCGCGGAATTCGGCAGCGCCACCCTCGATGCCGTGGCCTCCGAGACGGAAGCTCACCTTCTGGAGGCCGTGACCTGCGATGAGCAGCCCGATCACGAGTCGGAGAACGAGCAGTCCTGCATCCATTACGCGGTTCCTGACTTTTCCTGGTGGTGTGCCGAGTGGTTGATCTGATGCCGTCAGAGCACGAAGCAGGCGTCGAATATCTCCGGCGCCGTCTCGGGCACGTATCCGCGTGCGGCGCGCCACTGACGGTGCTGCTCGGATTCGGCGACGGCCTGGCCGAGCAGGTCGGCCTGGCGGGCGCCGGAGATGCTGGGCTTGACGGTGGCCTGGTAGCCGCCGAAGTGCGCGACCGGGCTCCACAGCGGGCTGACCGACCCGATGGGCTCATCCAGGCCCTCGTATGCGCCGGCGGCGTAGACGATCCGGCCACCGACGACGGTCAGCAGCGACTCGATGTGCGGGATGTCCTGCTCGGGAACGGAGAGGAAGTCGTCCGACAGGATCGCCAGGTCCCCGTAGTAGCCGGGGGCGAGGATGCCCTTGACGTCTTCCTCGCCGGTCAGACTGGCACCGGCCTGGGTATACATGGCCAGTGCGGTTTCGCGGCTGACCCGGTTCTCGGGCGGGTAGATCGCCAGATCGCCCACGGTGCGACCGGAAACAAGCCAGTGCAGGGCCACCCACGGGTTGTAGGAGGACACGCGGGTGGCGTCGGTGCCTGCCCCGACGGTCAGGCCACGGTCGAGCATCGCACGGATCGGCGGGGCCTCGGCCGCCGCGCCCGCACCGTAGCGGCGGACGAACGCCTCACCCTGGAAGGACATCCGGTTCTGCACGGACAGGGCGCCACCGAGGGCGGCGATTCGGTCCAGGCTGTCGCGGGAGACGGTCTCGGCATGGTCGAACAGCCACCGGTTGCCGGCCGGGAACAGGCCATCGGAGGCGAGCTTCTCGAAGACCGCCAGATCGCGGCGGATCGTCTCGTCGTAGGTGGCGTGCAGCCTAAAGCCCCAGCCGTTCTCCATGAGCAGGCGCACGGCCTGCTCGAACTCGTCCTCGTACTCGCCCAGTTGCGGGCGAGGCTCGGCGAAGTTCTCGAAGTCCGCAGCGGCCCAGGTGAGATTCTCGCCCGCGCCGTTCAGGCGCAGCCATTCGTCGCCGTCGCCGGGGCGGACCGTCTCGATCCAGCGCTTGAGGTCGGCGATCTCCTGGCCGCCCGTCTGCGGGAAGAGGTGGTACGCGATCCGCAGCGACAACTGGCCTTCCTTGGCCAGGTCGATGACGGTGCCGTAGTTGTCGGGGAAGTTCTGGAACCCGCCCGCCGCATCGATCGCCGAGGTCAGACCGAACCGGTTGAGCTCGCGCAGGTAGTGGCGCGTGGACGTCTTCAGGTCCTCGCCCTGCAGGGTGGGAGCCTTGGCCAGCGTCGAGTAGAGAATCAAGGCGCCGGGGGCAGCCAGCAGCATGCCGGTGGGCTCACCGTCGTTCCCGCGCACGATCTGCCCGCCGCGCGGGTCGGGAGTGTCCTTGGTGAAGCCGGCCGCCTGCACCGCGGCCCGGTTCATGATGGCCGACTGGTAAAGGTTCAGCACGAACACCGGAGTGTCCGGAGCGGCGGCATTGAGCTCCGAAACGGTGGGCAGCCGCTTCTCGGCGAACTGATCCGCCGAGAAACCGCCGACCACACGCACCCACTGGCCCTTGGGGGTACGGGCGGCCTGCTCACGCAGCATCGCCAGGCCCTGTCGCAGCGTCGGGACCCCGTCCCAGCGCAGCTCGAGCACGTAGTTCAGTCCGCCACGGATGACGTGCAGGTGGGAGTCGTTCAGACCCGGAATCACCCGGCGGCCCAGCGCGTCCACCACTCGGGTCTGCGCGCCGACCGTGGGCACGACATCGGTGTCGTCGCCGACCACCACGACCCGCCCGTCCTTGATGGCCACCGCGCTGGCCTGCGGGCGGCGCGGATCACCGGTGTAGAGCTTGGCGTTGCGCACCACCACGTCGGCGACGACATGGTTCGGGGCGTGTTCGGCGGCGGGAACAATCCCGCCGACAGGCATCGTAGGCATGTGGTCAAACTCCAAAGATTGTTGGGGTATGGCGTGCTGTCAGGCGCCGGCTACGGCCGACGGCCGCGCGAAGATCGCGGCTCCCGTCGCCCCGGCAGTGGCGGCGAGCAGCGGCCAGCCCAGCCCGTGGTGCAGCACCAGCCAGGCCCCGAGCAGGGCGCCGGCCAGCAGCGTGAGGACCGAGACAAGGCGGCGCCCGAAACCCGGGTTCGAGCCGCCGGCAAGGGAGGAGTCGGCGGCCAGACCTGTCAGCGTCAGGGTCAGCACCGTGGTGGTCATGTCCCGCACCGCGAGACTGCGCACCGTGCCGTTGCGCAGCCCCATCGCCAGCCCCGTGAGCGTGATCAGCACGTATATGGCGGTGCCGGGAGCGGCGAAAGCGACGGAGGTGGCCGCGGCGAGCAGCACCGCCTCCGTACCGAAAGCGGTACGCACCCACCGGCCGCGTCGACGGTTGCGGAAGAAGAGCGCGAGGCGTCCCGCGCCGACCGCTCCGGCCAGGAACGCGGCCAGGGCCACCAGGGAAGCGAGCACGGAGAACCCGGGCGTGCCGGCCGCGGCGAAGCCGAGGATGGCCACGTTGCCGGTCATGTTCGCGGTAAAGACATGTCCCATGCCCAGATAGCTGATCGCGTCCATGAGACCGGTGACGAAGGTCAGCATCGTGAGCGCCACCGGGAGCATGTCCATGCGTACCGGCGGACCTGCCGCCCTGCGGCTCCCGGGGTAACTGCCGATCACAACGCCTCCTGACGTAGTGCATTACGGATCAGGCGAAATTGGTGCTTTCGCCTGAGTGCCACGGATTGGTTACCGGGGCGGGCGGAGGTCCCTCTCCTCACCCGCCCCGGTGATCTGGGGGGCCAACAGCCCGACGACAAGGTCAGCCCGCATGTGGGCACCGATAGCCGATCGGTGCTGCGCCGGTTGCCTCATGTACCGGGGCGGGCAGGGGTCCCTCTCCTCACCCACCCCGGTGATCCGGGGGGCCAACAGACCGACGACAAGGTCAGCCCGCATGTGGGTCCGACAGCCGATTGGTGCTGCGCCGGTTGCCTCGTGCACCGGGGACAGTGAGGGTCCCTCTCCTCACCGCCCCCGGTGATCAGGGGGGCCAACAGTCCGACGACAAGGTCAGCCCGCCGCGTGGGCACCGACGGCCGACTGGTGCTGCGCCGGTTGCCTCGTGTACCGGGGACAGTGAGGCGTCCCTCCTCAACCGTCCCCGGTAGTCTGCGGGGCCCGATGTCCGGCGGCAGGGTCAGCCCGCCGCGTGGGCACCGACGGCCGACTGGTGCTGCGCCGGTTGCCTCGTGTACCGGGGACAGTGAGGCGTCCCTCCTCAACCGTCCCCGGTAGTCTGCGGGGCCCGATGTCCGGCAGCAGGGTCAGCCCGCCGCGTGGGCACCGATGATGGACTGGGCGTAGACAACACCGAGGCCGTAAGCGCCGCCGTGCTCCTTGACGAGTTCCGTCACGGGGACGTACGTCTCCCCGCGGGCCCAGTCACGCTGCAGCTCGAGCAGCACCTGGATCCAGGTGACCGGCACAGCGCCGGCCTGGACCATACGCAAAATGGCGTGCTCGTGAGCCTGAGGGCTGACACCGCCCGAAGCGTCCGTCACGACGTAGACCTCGTAGCCCTGGCCAAGCGCGGACAGCGCCGGCAGGACCAGGCAGACCTCGGTCCACAGACCGGAGAGGATGATCTTCTTCCGGCCGGTCGCCTTGATCGCATCGACCACAGCCTGGTCTTCCCAGGCATTCATCGTGGTCCGGTCAATGATCTCCTGCCCAGGGAAGACCTCCGCGAGCTGCGGCAGGATCGGACCGGAGAACGACTCCGCGGCAACCGTCGTCAGAACAGTCGGCACGTTGAAAACCCTGGCGGTCTTACCGAGACCCACAGTGGCATTGACGATCGACTGACGGTCACCACTCCCCACACCGAAAAACATCTGCGGCTGATGATCCACGAACAGCATCACCGCGTTCTCAGGAGTCAGCAGATCCGGACTCGGAGCAGCCTTGACATGGTTAAACATGGTTTTGCCTTTCATGGGTGCAGCAGAGATCTGCCCGAAATATCGGGTCGCTGCGAAGATTTGATGGACCGCACCGGACCCTGGGGCCGGGCCGATCCCTTACAGCCGGGTGCGTGACGAAGCTACGACCCCCGGACTGCCTCATGCTTCGATCAAGTGGCTTAATTCGTGTTCCGGAAGTCTTCCGGGTGCGTGACGAAGCTACGACCCCCGGACTGCCTCATGCTTCGATCAAGTGGCTTAATTCGTGGTGGCAGCGGCGGGCGCGTGCTTGGTGGCGGCGACGCCAGTGGGACCACGTCATCGCGTGGTCGCGCTCCGGAGCACCGTGGCGGGGTCCAACTGCCAGCAGACGTCGAATCTCGGCCGGTGTGAGGTCCAAGAGGTCGGGAGTGTCCCGCCCAGCGCCCCGAGGCTGCTATATCGCGTCAAGCCGCATGGACGAGGTTCTCGGAGTTCGTGCCGGTCTCTCGGTCGGAGTGTTCGAGGATCTTGAAGAGTTGACGGCAGATTGTTCGCTTGAGGCAGCGTTGCGCATCGCGGGAGGTCTTACCCTCGGCGACTCTGCGGGCGACGTACGCCTTCGTGGTCGGGTCGAGTCGCATTCGGATCAGCGAGATGGTGTGCAGAGCCCGGTTGAGCTGCCGGTCGCCGCTGCGGTTGAGTCGATGCCGGTTGATCAACCCTGACGAGGCGGGTATCGGCGAGACGCCAGCGAAGGAGGCGAAGGCGGCCTCTGATCGGAACCTGCCCGGGTGGGACCAGCTGACCAGGATCTGAGTAGCGGTAATCGACCCGACGCCGAGCAGGTCCAGAAGTTCGGGCGCCACCTCGCGGACCAGGAGGAGCATCTCGCCCTCGAGCTCTTTCGCTTCGGCCTGCAGGGCCTGGATGCGCTGGGCGGTAGATCGTAGGGCCCGCACGGTCATGCGACGCTCGATGTCCTATGCCGGGCGGTCTCGTAACTGAGCACAGCGTGCGATCAGGACCGGCCGCTTGAGTTTCCGCAGCTCCACGCGGAGATCGTCCGGTGCGGACACGATCAGCGATTTGAGCTGGTTGATCGCGGCGGTGGAAGCGAGTACAGCTCCGTGACGGGTGGCGAGCAGGACACGCAGGGCTTCGCGCTCGCCGCGGAGCCGAGGCTGGATCAGATGCTCGCTGACCAGAGCTTCCTTGGCCGCGCGGATCGCATCGATCATGTCGGTCTTGCGCCCGCCACGGACGGCTGGGCGCTTTGGCCGGCAGACTTCCACGACTCGCTCGCCGGCCTGGTTGAGGAAGGCGGCCAGGCCAGCGCCGTAGCTGCCGATGCCCTCCAGGGCCCAGCAGCGGCGGCCGGGAACGTGCTGGCGGGCGAAGTCCAGCAAGCGCCGGTAGCCGCGGGCGTTGGCGGGGGCGTCAGTGCTGGACACGACCGCGCCAATGGGGCTGACGGCTGCGGCAGCGAGGGTGTCGCGGTGGGTGTCGACGCCGATGACGCCGTCGACCTGTTCTGCGAGCATGGTCACGCGGTTGTTCTCCTTATGAGTGGGACGACCGTGTCGGGGTCGGCCTGGGTGGAGTCACCGCGTGGCAGAACTGTGATGAGTCACGTCGAAATGGCGGACAAGCTGCTGATCAAGCCAACGGGGTGGGCCAGGCCGACGTCGACGTCCGGCAGACATCTCGGGGGCACGACAAGCCCTGACGAGCCGTCAGTTACCTTGTGAGTCATGCCGGAACGTCGACGCCGATCCTGACAGCAGCCCAACCCGGGCCGCAGCTCTACTCTCACAGTTACCTTCTTCGTGGCCTCGCAGTGAGGCTCCCGGCCTCCGGCCCCGGTATGACTTGAGCCCCCAGTCGAGATGATCGAAAAGGTGGTGTCGCCGGGTGCCGGAGGCATTGGCAGACCGCTGATTAGAGGCACGAGCGCCCCTTGGGCAGTCTCTTCGTAACGTGGATGTCGGCACGCTGATGCCGCAGGTGAGGCCGGGGAGAACGCGAGCACGGGAGCGAAGGGCATGACGGACGAGACTGGCATCGATGTCTATCTGGGCCTGGACGTCGGCAAGGGCGATCACCACGCCACCGCCGTGAGCCGGGCGGGGAAGAAGGTATTCGACAAGCCGCTGCCCAACAGCGAACCGAAGCTGCGGGAACTGTTCGACAAGCTCCGGGCCAAGCACGGAACGGTACTGATGGTCGTCGACCAGCCGGCTTCCATCGGAGCCCTGCCGCTGGCGGTCGCCCGGGATGCGGGATGCCAGGTCGCCTACCTGCCCGGACTGACGATGCGGCGGATCGCCGATCTTTACCCCGGTGAGGCCAAAACCGATGCCCGCGACGCGTTCATCATCGCGGACGCTGCCAGAGCGATGCCCCACACCCTGAGGACGATCGATCCCGCTGACGAGACCGTTGCCGAGCTCGCGATGATCGCCGGGTTCGACGACGACCTTGCGGGTGAGTCCACCCGGATCGCTAACCGGCTCCGCGGCCTGCTCACCCAGATCCACCCGTCCCTGGACCGGGTCTTGGGCCCGCGCATCCAGCATCCGGCAGTGCTCAGACTGCTGGACCAGTTCGGCTCACCCGCCCAGATCCGCAAAGCCGGACACCGTCGCCTCGTGACCTTGATACGTCCCAAGGCGCCGCGGATGGCTGAGCGGCTGGTCCAGGACATCTTCACCACACTCGACGAACAGACCGTGACCGTGCCGGGCACCGATGCTGCCGCGCTGATCGTCCCCAGCCTCGCCAGCTCGCTCCAGTCCGTTCTTGACCAGCGCAAACTCCTCGCCACCCGGATCGAGCAACTCCTGGAGGCCCACCCTCTTTCCCAGGTCCTGATCTCGATGCCCGGCATCGGGATCAGGACCGCGGCCCGCATCCTCATCGACGTCGGAGACGGCAGCGGCTTCGCCACCGCAGGCCACCTCGCCGCCTACGCCGGCCTCGCACCCGTGACCCGGAACTCCGGCTCCTCCATCCGTGGCGAACACCCCTCCAGGCGCGGCAACAAACAACTCAAACGAGCCTTCTACCTCGCCGCGTTCGCCTCACTCTCACAACCCGAGTCACGCGCCTACTACGACCGCAAACGCCGCGAGGGAAAACACCACATCGCCGCCCTCATCGCACTCGCCCGACGCCGCATCGACGTCCTCTTCGCCATGCTCCGCGACAGCACCTTCTACCAACCGCCCACACCGGCTACGGCTTGACGAAAGCCATAGAGGCACCTTTTCCCGTTCCTGGCTGGCCAGGATGGCGAGGAAGGCATGCGCGAGCATCGCAAGTGTGATGTGCCGATACCAACCCACGTAACGGCGGACTTCGTACTGGTCCAGGCCGCATTCGTTCTTCGCGCTCTGGAAGCATTCCTCGACCTTCCAGCGGCAGCCGGCGATGCGCACGAGGTCGGCGACGGTGGCTTGCAGGGGTGCGCTGGCGAGGTAGTAGGCGATCTCGTCGGGCTTGGCGATGCTGCGGCGGGCCAGCATCCAGCGTTGCCGGGTGGGTTCGTCGCCGTCGAACTCTCACACGGCCGGCAGGCGGGCTGCGGCCCAGTCGTAGAAGCGCTCGCCCTTCGCGCCGCTTCCCGCGGACAGCCGCTGCCATGCTTCGGGCGGGGCCTGGCCACCGGGACTACGCCGTTCACGGCCTGAAGCGTCTGGAGGATCAGCTCCGCCCGGGCCGTGGTCTTCGACGGCGCGATCAGGCTGCTGGACACCGCGACGACATTCAGGGGCGCGGTCATGCCGTCGCTTCCTCTCCGCTGAGGGAGGCGGTCTCCTTATGCGGTCATGCCGGAAGAGTTCGTACTGCGCCAGGATCTTGTCGATGATTTCCTGGGTACTCCCCGGGGAAGAACACGCCGGCCGCCGTAGACCTGCGCCTCGTACGTCATCTTCGGCATGGGGACGCACTGGCCCCTGTCATGGTGGTTGGCTATCTAGATCGCCTGGAAGTAGGGGTACGAGACCCCGGCGGCTTCCTGGTGGGTGGCGGAAGCCCGGCCCCGACAGCCAGCTCGAACCGGCCGCCGGACATCACATCCAGGCTCGCTGCCATCTTCGCCATCACCGCTGGAGGAGGCAGGGGCAGACTCGACACATCAGGGCACATCCGCACACGCTCGGTACGGGCCAGCACGGTCGCCATCAGCGCCCAGGCGTCACGAAACTTCGCGTGATACGGGCGGTCTTGGACGCCGAGGGGACCCAGGCCCGCTGTATCGGTCACCTTCGTGATCTCCGGGAGCGCGGGAATCCTGCAGGCCTCGGCCGTCGGGGAAAATCCGAACTGCAGAGGGCGCCCGTAGCCAGTCACAGCTCACGGTCGCTGCAGTTCTGCGAGCAGTCCGGAACCCACCGCCTTGCGGCGGGCCCCGCGCGCCGCTCAGCTCCGCCCCCGGAGGTCGGCTCCGGTCAGATCGCAGCCCGCCAGGTAGACCCCTCGCAGGGAGGCGCCGCTCGGGGTGCCCTGCGAAATGTGCACCGCGTGAACCACAACTGTTGCAGGCGCACTGATGCGAGATGGCCACCGTCGAGGGATTCCCGTTGGAGCGCCGCATATCGACGGCGGGACGCGAGGTCTTCCTTGGCCGTCACCACTTTGTCCATGGCGGACATCGTGTCTGCCATGGCAGATGGCTGGCGTCGGCAATTGCGGGCGTCGGCGCCAGCCGGCCCGGGAAGGATGTGCAGGAGCGGGCACGTGGGCCTGGCGGGGTCAGTCCGTGTTGTGGGCCCCGTTTGGCGAGCTCGGGGCCAGCGACACGTGCCGCGGCATGCGGGTGCCGGTGGGTCGGAAGGCGCCGTGGCAGCCCCTTGGCCGGCGTGAACGGCCGAGGGAGTCTCTGCGGGTGCGTGAAGCAAAGGGAATTGCAGGGATGAAGGGGGGGCTCGGCGGTATGAACGCCCCTTGTACTCGTCCCGGACCCGGTGGTGAGGTCCATCGTGGCACCGGATTGACTCGGTCTGGTCAGTGCCCCGGTGTCAACGGTCGTTGCCGTCGTTCGTCTGCTGGGTGGCCGGGTTGTGGTGCAGGGTCCATTCGATTTGGTCGTTGACCCAGCGCCGGCGGGCGTCTTCGTTCGTCCTGTGGGTGGCCGGGTTGTGGTGCAGGGTCCATTCGATTTGGTCGTTGACCCAGCGCCGGCGGGCGTCTTCGTTCGTCCTGTGGGTGGCCGGGTTGTGGTGCAGGGTCCATTCGATTTGGTCGTTGACCCAGCGCCGGCGGGCGTCTTCGTCGTTGTTGGCCCGTCCTGCGTCCCGGCTGCGGCTGTCGTCATGGGTGTCGAGGAGCTGCACGTGGTGGGAAACGATGGCTGTCCGGCCGTCGGTGGGGTGGGCCGCTGCTGAGGCGGGGCCCCCCGTTGTGAGGAGTCCAGTTGCTGCGATGGTCACAGAGGCGGCCGCGAGAGCGGCGCGTCGCGCAATCCTGAAAGCCATGATCTTTCTCCTTGCTTGCCGCGTGACCTGCAGAACAGGCCGCGAGGGCTTGCCTTTGATGAGGCACTGACGACAGTACTCCGAAGTGGTTGAACGGTGAACTACTTGGAGGGTGAGGTGCGCCATGTCCCGGAGAGTCGTTGCGTCGGAATGTTTCCGGTAGCTCCATCGGTTGCCTGCCGCTCGGGGCCGGGCAGTTGGCGGAGCGGCTCCTTCTTCTGTGCGTCGGCGCTGACGACCGGCTCGCGGTCGGCTCGGCGCTGTGTGACCTGCTCGTCGATGGAGCGGAGCTCGGCGTTGCGGTCCGGGTGCTGCTGGCCTTCCAGGGTCCTAGCCGGGCCTGAGGCTGAAGCCTTTAACCCCTTCACCGGCTGACCGTCGGGACGCGCGGCTCCGGCGGATCGGTTCCTCGGCGGGCTTGCGGCCCCCGCCCCGCTCACCGCGGCGGCATGAGCAGCGGTTTGTGCGTCGCCGCGCCCCAGCAGCCGCTCCCCGGCCTCGCCGGCGCCGGCCGATGCTGCCGCTCGTTGCGAGGGCGGCAGCACAACGCCGCCAAGCGCGGGGCCGGTTGACCGCACATTCCTCCGGGTCGCCATGCTGGATCGACGACGGCCGCGACCGGAGGCGATGCCTTGTTTCCCTGCGGCTGCGGTGGAGGGTGCAGGTCTGCATGACCGGCTGCGGCCGGGCGTCGTTCACGGACCCACCCGCCCGGCCGGGCACGTCACAGTGCGACCCGGGAGCCCTTGGCCGTCAGGGCGTGCCGGTCGCCCCGGTCCATGACTCCTGGGGCCCCTGCGCGGGTCAAGGGGTCGGCGTGAGGGCGCCGGTGGGGCGGGATACGGGGTGGCTGACCTACTCCGACGCCAGGTGCTTCTGCGGCCCTGATCTGGAAGTCCGGCGTGGCCGAAGGCCGCGCGGACCGGTGAAACCACAGTCGGCGCGTGTCAGCGCGTGTCTGTGCGGTCGAGGTCGGCCAGCAGTCTTTCCGCGTCGGTCATGAGTGAGCCGTAGACGTGCCAGGCGCCCGGTTTGGTGAGGGTGCCCCGGGCGATCATGTCGGTCATGGTGTCGTGCCAGACCAGTGTGCCGTCGATCGCTCCGCGCAGGCGTTCGCGAGGGGATGTGTCCGGTGAGCTGGTTGCCGGGGTGGGTTCGGCGAATGTCCGGACGGCTGCTCCTGCCAGCTGGAGGGTCTCGGCGTACTGGTCGAGGAACTGGTGCCCCAGGTGGTGATCGGCGTGGTTGTCGTGCGCGTTGTCGGCGAGGGTCCGTGCGATTCCGCGCACCTGGAGCGACACGCCGCGCAGGGCCCTGAACGTGTCGTCGTCGTTGAAGGCCGTCTCCTTGCGCCGCGTGTGCGCGACACAGCGTGTGTTCCACCGCAGGCTCTCGTTGGCCTGCCGCACCTGTTCCTCTGCACGGGTGAGGCGGTCGTCCAGGCTGCGCGCCTGGTGCAGCCAGGTGTGGGCCTTCGAGGTGAGCTGTCGCCGGGAGAGGCCGGTGCCCATGTCGTGCAGCAGTGTGCCCATGGAGCGGGCGAGGTCGCGTACGGCGGAATCGGACTCGTTCAGGTAGAGCGGTGGCAGTACGAGGGCGTTCACCGCGATGCCCACGGCCGCGCCGGTGAGTGTCTGGAGTGCGGGGGATATGAGACTGCCCATGGGATCGGCTGTGGTGGCGGCCAGTGCGATGACTGCGGTGGAGGCGATCTGGAGTCGGTCCTCAGCGGTGCGGCGGGGGCCTGCCAGGACCGCGATGACCGCGATGACCGCGACGGCACCCGCGGTCGGTCCCAGCAGTCGGGCTGCCGCGAGGGCGAGGACCAGCCCGGCGACCCTGGCCACTACATTTTGTGCTGCTTTGGTCACGGACTGGTAGACCGTGGACGCGTTGACCATGAGCAGAGCCGTGGCGACTGCCATGTAGGGCCGGCCCCCGGTGGACCAAGGGGCCACGATGCCCCAGGTGAGCAGTGCCGCGATGAGGGTTTTGGCGCCATGCACCACATGGTCCGCCTGCTTGGTGCGGAGCCGGCCGACGAGGCGGGGTATCGGCCCTGGCATCGTCACGGGCGCGCGTTCCGGGTGAATGGTTGAATCTTGCACGATATTGATGATGGCATCGTTTGTCCGTTTTGACCTGGTGACGTCGGCCACGGAAGCCCGCGGTGCCCGGTGCACCGTCTTCACTGCTGTCGCGTCGGCCTGTCACCGTCGGCGTCGGGAGGGCAAGGGGCTCGGGTGTGTGCCGAAGAAGGAGCCTCCAGGGATCCCGAAATGGTTCAGGTTGCTCCATCCAGGAACTGGGCGAGGTGGGTTTCGAGGTCCAGTGCCTCGGTTTCCCTGGCGGCGGACACGAGCTGGTACGTGCAGTGCAGCCACCGCTCGATCGCCGGGAGCGGGGCCGTGAGGTGGGCGGATCCGTGGGGGGAGGACAGCAGGAGGTGCAGGAGCGCCTCGGGGCCGAACCCGTCGGGCCAGACCTGCACGTCGCCGTCCCCGCTGAGGGTCCGGGTCCCTGCGGCGAGAAGGTCGCGCGCGAAGACCCACGGGACCAGGCCCTGGAGGCCGTCCTGGAAGAGGAGCTGAACGGCGAGCGGGTCCTGTGACCTGTAGAGCAGGTGGGTCGGCACGAGGATCCGCTCACCCAGAGGGGACGCGAGCTCCATGTCGAGCATGTGATCTACGCAACTGGTCATGGTTCGGAGTGCGTTGGGGCCGGGGACGCCGGGCCCGGGCGGTAGAGCGGTGCCCGGACCCGGCGCTCGCCATGGTCCGTGCAGTCAGCGGAAGATGCCGTAGTCGAAGCCGTGCGCGTTGCCGATCACGACGACCCATATGCCGCGCTCCCACCGGTAGAAGCGGTGGTTGTCGAAGCGGTAACGGTGACCGTGGTCGTTGCTGTACCAGTACCGGCCCTGCCGCTCCCAGCGGCGGTGGCCGTCCCAGCGCCAGTCGCCGCGGCGGTCGTCCCGGTCGCTCCAGCGGTGGCCGTCTCCGTCTCGGCCGCCCCAGCTGTCGCGGTGGTCGTTCCGGTCGCCACGGTGATCGCCGTACGTCGATGCGCCCTGGGTGTGGGAGGCGACCGCGGCATGGCCGGCCGCAGGATTCGGAGCTGCCGAGGCAGCGCCGCCTGCTGCCAGCAGGGTGCCGGCTATGGCGGCGAAAGCGACGGCCGCGGTGGCGGCGCGACGCCCGAAGGTGTGATTCATGATCTTTCTCCTTGCTCGGTGCCGGAGCCCTGTGGGTGGGGCCCTGGCGGCGCCCCGGGGTGGCGGGGCAGGAGCGACGCTACTCCCAAACAAGTTGAACGTTAAACGTTACGTCTGTGACATATTTCATCACCTTCAAGATCTGGTTTTCCGGCTCCGGGGACGTCGTGGCGAAGCCGGCTGCCGTCGCCCGCGGCGCTCTTGCTTCCGCATCGCCCGCGCTCACAAGCCGGCCGCGGAACAGCCGGCAAGCGGCGTCGTCCGCCCTGTCATCTGGTTCGGCCGTTCCGGGCGCCGCTCGTCGGCGACAAACGCATCGATGCCGATCTGTCGGCCAGGACAGTCAGGTCATCTGCGAAGAAAACTCCCGAAGTTGTGGACCCTGGCCGCACTGCCCTTGACGACTTTCAGGGCGCGGAATTCTTCCACCGGACCGCTATTTCGCTTCGGGGCCCCGGTGTTCCGCTGCGCGGTCCCGGAGTGGAGGGTCTGACGCAACGTCGATATCCCGGCTCACGAACCCGGCGCATTAGCTGTGCCCGTCGCGCAGGCGTTCCACTCGGTGGACGATGGTTCGACGGGTGTAGGCAGCCCTGAGGAAGTAGCCGCGGGGCGAATGACGGTAGTGCGGTGGTCCGGGCGGGGTGTCATGGGGTTGGTGGTGGCGCGAGGTGCTCCCTAGGTGGAGCGTGCGGGGTTGAGGTGTCGCGGAGTCGGCTCAGGTGTTCAGCCGCGGGTTGCGGACGTACGGATGCGACGAGCGTCGTGGATGACCTCGAACATTGGGACCACGTCCTCCATTCTGGCCGCGCCGCCCGCCGTTGCGCAGGAGCTGCTGAACTCGGCCAGGGCACTCGACGTCGTCCCCCACCCCCCGGTGCAGGCCCGGCGCCGCAGCTGCCCGCAGCCCGATGACGTGGCTGGCCACGTAGGGGCCTCCTACGCAGCGGTCGACGGTCGTGCGGTGATCAGCGGTTGCCGTCGGGAGTGGCAGTGCCAAGACCCGCCGGAGACCGGCCCGCAGTCGGCACATTCGCTTGCCCCGGCGTTGTGCGCGCCGCCCATCCGACTCCCGCGCCGTCTGTACGGCACGGCGCCGAGTTGGGAGCATGACGGGATATGCCCGGCAGGTGAGGGGTGGTTGCGTGGGGGCGGACGAGATCAGGTCTCAGGGCTTCAACCTGAATGAGCTGTTCCGTGATGTGACCTATGAGATCGACTACTACCAGCGTGACTACACCTGGGGCGAGGAAGAAGTCCGCACCCTGTTGAGGGACTTGTGCGACTCGTTCCGGAACTGGTCGGGCGACTCCGCGTACCGGCGCCGCCCGCACACTGCGCCGCAGTACTTCCTCGGCCCCTTCGTCTACCACGAGCCGTCGAGGAACTGCCGCTACCTCGTCGACGGCCAGCAGCGGTTCGTCACCCTGCACGTGCTCTCCCTGCAGCTGAGGCTGTGGGCCCAGGAAGCCGGAGATCCGCAAACGGTCGACCAGCTCAACCGTGTGATCACGACCGACGGGAAGCACTTCTGCGTCGGCATCACCGACCACGACCCCGTCCTGCGGGCCATCAGCGAGGGTCGCAAATACGAGACTGGGGCAGGGGACTCCCTCTCCCGCCGCAACCTGTGGGCACGCAGCCAGCAGATCGAATCCCAGCTCGCGGAAGAACTCGACGCGGAGGAACTCCACCACTTCACCGAGTGGCTCCTGAAACGGGTGGTCCTGGTCGGCATCCGCGCGGCCGGCCCCGACCACGGATACCGCATGTTCGAGACGATGAACGACCGCGGCGCCCGCCTCACCGCCGTCGACCTTCTCAAGAGCCACTTGCTGTCCAACGTCGGCGCGGGGGAGGAACAGCTCAACACCCAGTGGCAGGAGATGCTGCGGGAACTGTCCACCGACCGCGACGACCCCCAGGCAGCGTCGCGCTTCATCAAGGCCTACCTCCTCGCCCGCTGCGCACGCGAGGGCCACGCTGAGGACCGCCGCCAGATCACCACCAACCTCAACGTGTGGGTGCGCCACAACGCCACGCACCTTGGTCTGACCGCGGGACGCCCCGACCCCTTCCTCAAGTTCGTGCAGGACCTGCTGAAGTCGGCCCGCCTGTACCGACCCATCCTTGCTGCCACCCGCACGCTGAAGAAGGACGGCGACCGCCTGGAGACGGTGCTCTTCAACGAACGCAACGGACTCGGCATCCAATCCGTCGCCGTCCTCGCGGCCATCGACCCCGATGACCAGCCCACCGACGCCAAGGACAAAGCCCGTCTCGTCGCCTCCTACATCGACCGCTGGTACGCCCTGCGGATCCTGCAGGACCTGCCCGTCCAGTCCGCCGACGCCGACGCCCTGGTCCACACCGAGCTCGTCCCCCTCCTGCGCGGATGCCGCACCGTCGCCGACGTCGCCTCCATGCTGGGGGACCTCGTCCGCCGCGACGGGAACCCGGTGCGCGAAGCGGTCACCCTGGGACTGCGCGGCAACAACGCCCACCAGATCCGCTATCTTCTCGCCCGCGCCACCGCCTACACCGACGAGGCCTGTAAGAGACCCTCCGACATCCTCGCCTACCTCGACCGCGACCAGTTCCACATCGAACACCTGTGGGCCAACCACCACCACCGGGTGGCCGGAGACATCCCCGACCCGGTCGTCTTCCGCAGCCGCCGCAACCAGCTCGGCGGCCTCGGCCTGCTGAGGGGCCGCGAGAACTCCAGCATCAACGACCTGCCCTTCCACGACAAAACCCGCCTCTACGCCCGCGGCAACGTCCTGCTGGGCGTCATGGCCCCCGAGTACGACCGCCGCCACCCCGAGCTGCGCGACTTCATCAAGACACACCAGCTCGACAAACACCTGCGGGCCTTTGGGGCGAGAGAGACCATGACCACGGTCATCGCAACCCGGCAGGAGCTGTATCTGCGTCTGTTCGAACACATCTGGAACCCCGAACGCCTGGGCCTGCCCGGCGCCGTAGCCGCACCTCCAGCAGGCGGCTCCGGCCGGCCGCCCGCCCGCCCCCGCCAGGCCGCCTCGCGGCGCAAACCGGCTTCGGGCCGACGCACGGACGTGGCCAAGATGATCGACGCCCAGATCCTGAAAGCCGGCACCCGGATCGTGCTCACCTACCGCGCCACCGAGCACTGGGCCACCATCGACGCGAACGGCGGCATCATCCTCACCGCGACCGGAGGCACCCCCTACGGCCGGGTCGACGAGGCCGGAGCCGTCGCCCGCGGCACCAAGACCTGCCAGGGCATGAACGAATGGCACGTCGAAGACGAGAGCGGAGTTCGTGTCAGCCTGCGCACTGTCCGTGACCGTGCAGCGGCGGCTGGCGCCCTGTAGCCGGTCAGGCGGCTCTGTCGGAGGCCGCCCCCGGCCCTGGCGGTAGGACAACACTGTAAGGGGAGGCGGAATGGCGCACGACGCCGTCCACGAACTGCGGGTCGGTGGACAGCCTGTACCAGCCGTCCAGGAAACGGCCGCTCTCCGGCCGCAGGTGCGCCTCGATCGGCGCCACGGTGTGGCCGAGCCCCACCGCGCACGCCATGGTCGGCGTCACGTGCCAGGCCGGTCCCTGCGACCGGTTGCCCTTCGGCGTGAACGGCGACGGCAGCCGCTCGTCCGTCTCCACGTGCGAGAAGTCCACCAGCCACGAGCCGTGCACCTTCGGGTCGAACACCGGGCTCTCGACGTAGACCGGTACACCGAGGCCGACGATCGTGCCGTTCGCGGCCGCGGCGAAGGCCATGTTCACGTCGATGCTCACCAGGTAGCGCTTGAGGCACTCGTCATCGGTGAGCGTGCGAGCCCAGTCGTACGCTTCCTCCACCAGGACCTCGTCCGGGGCCTCGATGGACAGGTACGACGCGACGTCGCCCGCTCGGACCACACGGGCCCGGGTGCGCTGATAGCCGGTTGTCTTCATACCGCCCCCTTGATCGTCGTGCCTGCTCACCTACTGTCGCCCACGGCCGCGCGTCAATGAGGATGAGATCGTGGGCCCGTCGGCCGAGGTCCGGATGCGGGTCCCGAGCGCCGAGCCAGCCCAGAACGCACAAAAGCGGGCCCACGCTCCCCCACGGACCGTGGGCCCGCGCCAACAGGTGCCCTCGGATCAGCGCAAGACCGGATCGGAGCGGCTCCCAACCATCAACGGCTCCGTACGGGACAGTGAGGCGAGGTCTCTCCATCCCTCCTTGGAGAAGCTGAGTCGAAGCCCTCGGAGACGGCCGTCACATCCCTCCGAGGGCTTCGTGGTGCCCCGTTCTAGCCGACTCGTCAAGGGCCGTCCCCGAGCGATCGAATGCCTGGACCGTCCCCGCTCCTCCTGCAGGCATGTAACGGCAGGGCTGGCGTACCGGTGGAGCAGCGGACCGTCGAAGTCATCAATCCGCGTGTCTCGATGTTCGGGTCGGGCTGCCTGGTCGCGCCCGGAGCCGTGCTGACCGCGCACCATGTCGCCTGCCCGGGTGGGGACATGCAGCCCGTCACCGTCCGGGACAAGGCCGGCCGGATAGCGGAGGCCGAGGTCGTCTGGGCGGATGCGGCATTGGACGTCGTCCTGCTGGTGACGGACCGGTCCGTGGTCGGCACGGGCCTCGCTGTCGCCCGCTGGGGAGAGCTGACCTGCAATTACCCGGCCGCGCGTCCGATGTGCACGATGGCCGGCTTCCCGCGGGCCATGCGCCGGAAGCTGCCCGATGCCCCTCAGACGTTCGTCCCCGATGTGAAAACCGTTGATGGGCACATGAAGCCCGCCACGGGATCCCGCGGAGGGCACTACGGCTTCGAACTGAGCGATGCGTCCACCGGCTCAGCCGAACTGTGGCGGGGCATGTCCGGGGCCGGAGCGTTCTGCCACGACATGCTCGTGGGAGTCGCGACCTTCGCCTCGGACCACTGGCAGGGCGGCCTGCTGTACGTGATGCCGGCCGCCCGGCTGTTCGCCTCACCCGGCTTCACCGACGCGATCACCTCCGTGACGGGAATGGCGCCACAACTACAGCCCGCCGAGCTGAGTGTGCTGTTCACCGACGTGCCCGACCCGCAACTCTCCTCCCCCTACCTGCTCCACGCACGCTCGGCCGTCGTCCCCTTGTCTGGCATGACCGGACAGCTCGACACGCTCGACGCATGGTGCCGCACCAGCCGCTCCACGGACATCACCGCTATCACCGGCATGGGCGGCATCGGCAAGACCCGCCTGATGACCGAGTTGCTCCACTCCTGGCCCAGACCCGACCGGAGCGGCAGGGGCATGACCACCGCCTTCTTCGCAATGTGGATGTGGCGATCGGTACCGTGGGACGGCCGGGTGACAACGACCGGAGGACGCACATGATCGACACCAGCAGACGAGTCGGCTGCGGGCCAACCAGGTGACGCACACGCCGCCCGCTCGCGCGTCGCAGCCCAGGCACCCCACCCGGCAAGGAGAGTGAGTCCGCAGCGCCCAGGCCGACCCTGTATGGCGCCAGCTCCCTGAAGCTCCCGGAACGGCGCCGTGTCACCGCCCGCCGGAGAGCCACGGTACCCACGACCGGCAGGCGGGCGACCTTCGCCAGCCGCACCGCCGACCGGCCGTGGTGACTCCTTGAGAAACCCACCACGGTTCGGGTCCATGCCTCGACAGCGAGTCCCACTCACCACGCCCATCCGCAGATGACCGGCGTGGAGTTCCTGGCGGTGGCAACGGCGGCGCGTTCTCGTTGATCGGACTCGTCCCAGGGGGCTTCACCGGGGCGTTGCGTTCTGGCGCAGCATAAGGGCCGGCAAGCGCTCTGTGACGGTCCCAGGGCCCACGTAGAACGGCTGGAAGAAGGGACGGAGGTGAAGCCCGGCGTGCGGGCAGCGCCTCAAGAACTCGGAGGCAGAGCGAGCGTGACCTCGCCCAGCAGTGGTCTTGGGAGTGAGGACGCCCTCTCCGCGGCCGATAGCACGATCGATTTTTTTGATCTCTGCCCATGTAAAGCCGAGCCGGCGGTACTTGTTCCGCTGCTTCGGCCGCATGTGCTGGATGTCCTCCTTCGAGGCTGTAGTCATACCCGGATGCCACGAACGGGCCGAACCGCTAGTCATCTTGGGCATCAGGTCCATCCTTCACCCAGACCGGCTGTGCGTTGTCCGCGTGGTGTTCCCGATCCCGCGATCGAAGCGGGGCATCCGTCGGGGGGATCAGCGCCGTGGCAGGCTGCTCGGGTGGTGGAACCTGAACTACCCTGTGCCGCAACTTGAGCAACGCAGGCTCGTGGCCGGCCACGCTCTGCAACCGAATGTAGGCGGGGACCTCACCAGCCCAGCCTTCCTTGCCCGCTTGGTCTCGCGAGACTCCTTCGGCATCTGCGTAGCGTAGGCCGATCCAGCCGCTCGCGAAACGGTCTTATGGCGTCGGGCGGAACTTTGGGGGCCGCCCTCCGAGCGCCCCCAACCGAGCAGTGCACGCCCAAAGGTGACACCGCCCGCAGAACTCGCTTTGGGGCGCCGTTCACACGGCGGCGCTGGATCAGGCGTTGAGGTCCAATACGCGGACGAGCTCGCCCTGCCACCGCTTCGGGGCGGTGGTGGCGATGATCGCTCCGTCGGGGCGGTCGGGTGTGGGCTGCGCTGCGTACTGGCTGTGGGCCGCAGCCCATGTTTCCTGCCGGGCGAGGGCCAGTGCCGCGGCCAGATCCAGGTCCAGGACGGTGATACCCGGCAGTGCGGCAAGGTGCTCGGCTGTGCCTGGTCGTGCGCGGTCGGCTTCGACGAGCGCACACGCCGGGGCGTACAGGAACCAGCCAGATTCGGCGTGGGCCCGGTGGATGAGACGGGACGCGAGGACGTTGCCCTGACCGGCCGCAGCCATCGCCGTTTCGTCCAGGACAATATGCATGGCGTCGGTCACCGGCTCGTCACCTGGGCCAGGCGCCGGTCCAGCTCGCTGTCCAGGTCGTCCTGCTCGGCCGGGGTGGGGGCGTAGCCGTTCCACTCTTTCAGTGCGGCGAGGGCCTTGTCGGCACGCTCGGCACGCTCGGCCGGGGTGAGCATCGTCTCGGCCAGACGAGCCAGATAGGCGCGCAGCGACAGCCCCTCAGCGGCTGCGATCGCGGCGAGCCGGTGCTTGGCCTCTTCGGGGATACGGACATTGGCATCGGACATGGTCGTGCTCCTTCCCATTCCTCCAGCGTACGGGTACGTACCCGTACCCGTCACGCCGGTGTGGGTGACCGCTACCTGCCGAACGGGTGAAGATGCGGCCGGCACCGCCCAGCCTGTGGCGGACGATGAAGCAACGGCTGACGAAACGCTGCTCGTCGGTCCGCGTCATCCGCGACCTACTGCCTTCGGACTCACCATCGAGAGCCTGCGCAACTGCGTCGACCGCACCGTGAGCACCCTGGACAGCGAGCTCGCCGACCTCCACCACGAGCACACCAGCATCCGCCTGGCGCTGCTGAGCCGCTTCGACGGCCTGGACCACAACCACATCTGACCCCCAGCGAAACGGCCTCGGTGCTCGCTCGGCAGAGGCGAACAAGAAAGCAGCCTCGCCGACGGGGGCGGCGAGGCTGCAGCCAGTGCGGCAGGAGCAGCCCATCGTTGTGCCCGATTCGCCGCGCAGAGTGGAGCGGCGGCGAAGCGCGCCAGCAGCGGCCGGACGTCGCCAGGGACGCGTCCGGTCGAGAAGCTGGCGGAGGCCGATCGACAGTCACGCCGGGGTTGGAGCTCGAAGGAGAGGACCGAGCAGCGAGGAAGGGACGGCAGCTCGAGCAGGCCGCGCCGGGCCGTCAGACAACAAAGCCTCTTCCTCCGTCTAACGCGGAGAAAGACACCTCATGCAGTTAAGCCGTCAAGCCGAGGGCGGCGACCGCGCCCGTTCCGTACCCGGAATCGAGGCCGGATCGGGGCTTACGTAAGCTCTCGATCACAGAGACGGGGGGTGCCAGATGCGGTGGAAGCGACGCCACGACAAGAGCCCAGCAACGGAGCGGGAGCCGGAGCCATTGAATGAGCCCGGCCTGCTGACGCCGAAGCAGCGGGTCCGGGCCGTAGTCGATGCAATCACCGACGGCACCACAGCCCGCCCCGACCAGCTTCAAAGCCTGCCAGCCGAGGTCGTCCTGGCTGTCGAGCGTGATCAACAAGCGCCGATGGCAGACGCCTACCGAGAGTTCCTTTCCCTGATCGGCGGTGGCGCCGGGCGCTTCATGCAGGGGGAGGACGTCTACCACCCCCGCGTCCTTGGCCTGGGGACGGCTGCCCGCGAGCTGCTCGAAGAGAACGAATCACCCTTCCTCTTCGAGCCCACCGACCGCGTCTTCTCCATGCACCAGGGCTATCAGTTCGACTTCATGCGAGGCACCGGACCTGATCCCGAGGTCTGGTCATACTCCGAAGGCGAGCACGCAGACGTTCCCGTCCGCAGTTACGCGTCCTTCACCGACTGGCTCCGTGCGACCGCCGAAGCAGAGATACCGGCCTGGAAGCACCACGTCGAGACAGTGCGCGAGGAGATCAACGCCGACGGCAGTGTCACGTTGCACTGGTAGGCAATCCCAGGGGTCAGCTGCTCGTCATTTCCTTGCCCAGGATGACGGGAAAGGCGATGGATTCGTCGAAGGAGACACGGGCCTGGAGGCAGTGGTGAAGCTGGCCGAGCATCCGGTTGAACAAGTGCCGCAGAGCCTGCATGTGCCAGTCTCCTCCCGCCCGGCGGCGCCGGTAGTGTGAGTCCGCACCGGATGAACCGCTGAGAGAAGCGAAGGCCCACAGGTGGCCGACGTGGTTGAGCCGGTTGTTCTTGACGAACCGGCGCCCAACGTAGCGGCGTTTGCCGGAGGCTCGCGTGATCGGAGCCGATCCGGCGTAAGCCTTCAGCCCTCCAGCCGTGGCGAACCGGCTCCTGTCGTCGCCGATCTCGCCCAGGATGCGGGCACCGACCTGGGGGCCGATCCCCGGGAAGCTCAGCATGATCTCCGCGTCCGGGTGTGTTCGGAAGGCTTCCTCTGTGGCCTGCGCCAGGTCATCGACCGCCTGGCAGGCGGCGTCCAGCTGCAGCAGCAGGGCCAGTGCCTGCTTGCCCATGGCGTCCTCGACGAGGGGCAGCTGCCGTGGGGCTTCCTGGCGGAAGAGCTGCTGGATTCGTTCGGCGTCCGTTTCGATGCCTCGGCGGCGGCCGGCTCGCCGGAGCATGGCGGTCAGCTTCCACATCTGCAGCTTGGCCGCCAGGGCAGGCGTGGGCGCGACGGCGAGGATGCGGCGGGCATCGGGGCGGGTCAGTGTTCCAGGCTTGTCCCGGAACGCCTCGATCATCGCCGGGAAGTACTCCCTGAGCAGGGACCGGAGCTGGTTGGCGACCTGCTGGCGGTTCCAGACCGCGTCCTGCTGTGCGCGTGCCAGGACCGCGACGGCTTGGGCCAGGTCGGTGTCGGCGGGCAGCGGGCGGTGCACCGGCGCGTCGGTGCGGATGATGTTCGCGAGCACCAGGGCGTCGCCCGGGTCGGACTTCTTGCGGCTGACTCCGTGCCGGTCGCGGTAGCGGGAGGCGGCCATCGGGTTGACCGCGTAGATCTGGCGGGGGCCCTGCCTCAGCGTGGCAACCAGCAGGCCGCGGCTGGTCTCGATGGCCACCGGGATCGGCGTCTCCGCGGTGTCGCCGTGTTCCGCCAGCAGGTCGAGCAGCAGCCGGTAGCCGTCCAGGTCGTCGTTGATGCGGCACTTGGCCAGCAGCTTGCCGGTGTCGTCGACGAGCGCGACGTCGTGGTGTCCCTCCGCCCAGTCGATCCCGCAGAACACGTCCATGGATCCCGCCCCTTCTCCGGTGCCGTTCTCGAAGACGAGCACGCGGGGCCGCACGGCGCACTAATTCCAGGGCTCCAAGGCCCGCCACCTCATCAGCCGTGCGCGGCGCCGCAAGGCCGCACGGGCGCACGCCGTGTCCAGAGCTCGAAGCTCGTGAGGAGAAACGCGTCACCGTGCGGCAGCTCATCCAACGAGGATCCCGAACCTGACGGGTCCGCGGGGGCAGAACGTGCGAGGACCGGCCGGCACCCAGCGCCACCAGTCTTTACAAAGACCTCGCACGGTCGGAGGTGTCGTAGGGGTCACCACGGCACCGACCGGACCACACACGTCCTGCCCTGGGCTGGACAACGCCGCCCCGGGCCCCTCAGAGATCCAGAACCTCTAATTACTAACGGTGTCGTGCGCGACTGAGGTTGGGGCGTGTTGGTCTGGCGGGTTGGCTGGTGGGTGATTACCGCTCTGCGGTGCGGTCGGAGACGAGGCCGGCGATGGCCAGATGGGTCTCGGTGTAGTACTCGCGGCGGCCGAGGTACCGCTGGAGGGGCCTCCACTGCTTGTGCTCTGCGTTGGCGTGCTCGACGCATATCCGCTCCGAGGATTGCTTCTTGCGGGCCTCCTGCCAGGCGGTGATCTCCTGGGCCGAGGCGTCCTTGGCGGGCTTCTTCGGCGGCGCCTGGACCTGGTCGGGAAACCGTTTGGCCAGGCCCCGGTATCCGGCATCCACCTTGGCCTTGACCTGCGGGTATTGCTCGAAGAGGGCCTCGATTCCCTCGGTCTTGACCGCCGTCTGATCATGCATACGGCCCGGCCGGACCGCGCCGGTCCACAGAGTGCGGCCCTGTCCGTCGGTGATGACGGTGGCCTTCTTGGTGTTCTGCCGCATCTTGCCGGACACGAACGCACGCCGGCCGGGGCGGTGTGCCTTCGGACGCCGCACCCGTACCTCGGTGCCGTCCAGGCGCAGCTCGACACCCTTCGCGGTGGCGTAGGCGAAGACATCGGCCAGCGTGTGCAGACGCAGTCCCGTCTCGCCGGGGACCGCGAAGCCCCGTGCTGCCAGGAGCGGACGGATCTCATGGACGGCCCGCGTGACGGTGGAGCGGTCCACGCCGTAGAAGACGGCGAGGGCGGCGTGCGGAAGCTGGAACCGCAGGATCACCAGGGTCGCGATCACCCGGTCGGTGAAGACCAGTTGATGGCTGGGCCCGCCGCCCTCGGCGCGCAGCCGCTCATGGCCTCGGCGTTCGCTCAGCCGGGACTCTTCCCGCGCCATCCACGGGCTGGCCAACTCGGCGATGAGCGCCCCGAGTCGACGCCTCGAGATGCCCGTGCAGATACGATGCGAGAGAGCCGTACGGGCCAAGGATCGCTTCACAACCATCCCAACCCGTACGGCTCTCCTCACGTTCCCGACCAGCCGAAACCGCTGTCGTACACAACACCGTAACGAATTAGAGGTGTCGGCGTACAAAAAGGGCTTGCCCACGAGGGCTGACCAGGCAAAACGCTCGAGATCACAAATGAGGGGCTCACACCTCCGGCAGTACCTCCGGTGCACCTTTGGATCCCCCTGTGCAGACAACGATTCAGCCAACTGTGGGTACAACCCCCATCCGGGGTACGCCGCAGCAGGCTTACCCAGACGCTGGGAGCCAGCCGAACCGCCGATGCGGCCGAGGCACTCGGCCAGGCGCCGACGTCGGCACCGCTCCTCAGCGAGCTGCCGGGCGAGCCGCGCGCGGTCGATGTAAACGACACCAGTCGCTGGAGCTCGGCCGACTCGAGGGCTGTGAACCGCTCCGCGCCTGCGTGCAAACCCAACCCCCTGTACGCCGTGGCGGGCCGCGTACTACGCCGCGGCGACCGGGCGGGTGGTCAACAGAGCGAGCCACTGGCTGGGGAGCGCCTGCCGCTTGCTGAGGATGTCCGCGACGACGGGCCGGGCGTCAGCGGGCGCCAGCCTGCTGGTCTCGGCCCGGATCGCGTCCCATGCGGCCAGCAGCCGCGCCACCTGCTGGAGCGGCTCGGGCGCCACCAGGAACAACGGGCAGCCCGTGGCGACGCCCTCATCCAGCAAGGCAGCACCGTGAAGTCCGGCGACGCGCTGCTGGTGCGGACCGGGCAGATGAGCGTGCGGCGCGGCCAGTGGGGCGACTACGCCGGCGGCCCCGCTCCCGGCCTGTCCCTGCACACCGCCCCCTGGCTGCATCAGCGGGAGATCGCCGCGATCATCACCGACACCTGGGGAGTGGAGGTCCGGCCCAACGAGATCGACGCCTTCCAGCCGCTGCACCTCATCGCCCAAGTCCACATGGGTCTGGCGTTCGGCGAGATGTTCGACCTCGACGCCCTCGCCACCGCCTGCGCGCAGGACGGACGGTATGAGTTCATGCTCGCCGCCTCACCCCTCCCCATCACCGCAGCGGTCGGCTCCCCCGTCCCCAGCAGTCTCGAGCTCTACCGCCCCTGCACCCGGTCTCCCCGCAGGACTGAGACCGAAGGACAACGAAGGCCTCCCACACCACCGTCTCGGTTTTCCCAGCTCCACCAGCCGAGACCAAGGTCGGTGCAGCCTCCCGAGTCGCCTGCACCTGATGCGGTCACGCGGTGAGGGGCTCTTCGAGGAACTCTAGGATCGCCGCCCGCGCGGGCGTCGTCCCGGCTGCTCGCAGTCGTTCGGCGTAGCGGCGGCCGTGATCGGCCACCGGGCCGTGGGTGGGTGCCACCACGAGTGGGGCCTGCCCGCTCAGGTTGTCGGCGCCGCTATGGCCGCTGCCCCGGTTACGGAAACAACCCCATGCCGTTGGACTTCCCAGGACCCCCGTAGGTCGCGTCTTGCGCATTTCCCGTCAATTATTTCGTTCGATGCACGATGTATTGCGGAACCATAACCGTGTCGTTACGCTCCCCGGCACCAGGCTTCCAGTCGCTACGGATGGCCAATCAGCCGCGGAGCGGCGGTAGTTGACAGCCGACCGGAGGAGTCCAGATGGGTGTCACGCGCAGGGTCTTCCTGCAGGCCGCGATCGCGGCCACCGCCGCGGGCGGGATCGGGGCCGCAGAGACCGCGCTGGCGGCGCCGGCCGGCGCCGCCAGTCCACCCGGCGACGTGGTCGGCAAGGTCACCGTCGGCTACCAGGGCTGGTTCGCGTGTATCGGCGACAGCGCCCCGATCGACGGCTGGTGGCACTGGAGCCAGAATTGGGGCCAGCCGCCGTCCCGGTCCAACACCGGCATCACGTGCTGGCCGGACATGCGCGAGTACACCCACGGTTACCCGACGGCGTACGCGAACCTGGGCAACGGCCAGCCGGCCACGCTGTTCTCCTCGTACGACCAGCAGACCGTGGACCTGCACTTCTCCTGGATGCAGCAGAACGCCATCGACACCGCGGCACTGCAGCGGTTCGACCCCAGCGGCCAGGAGGGGCCCACGCGCGACGGGATGGCGGCGAAGGTCCGCAGCTCCGCCGAGTCGCACGGCGTGAAGTTCTACATCATGTACGACGTCTCCAACTGGTGGAACATGCAGTCCGAGATCAAGACGGACTGGACCACCAAGATGTCGGCGCACACCTCCTCGTCGGCATACGCGCGGCAGAACGGCAAGCCGGTGGTGTGCATCTGGGGCTTCGGCTTCAACGACGACAACCACCCGTTCTCGGTCGATGCCTGCCTGGACGTGATCAACTGGTTCAAGGGGCAGGGCTGTTACGTCATCGGCGGAGTGCCGCGCGAGTGGCGGACCGGCGGCGCGGGCACCAAGACCGGGTACATGGACGTGTACCACGCCTTCAACATGATCTCGCCGTGGATGGTGGGCGCGATCGGCAGTGCCGCGGAGTCCGACAACGCCTACAACACCTACACCGTCGGCGACGAGGCGGACTGCGTCGCGCACGGCATGGACTACCAGCCGTGCGTGCTGCCCGGCGACGTCTCGGGCCGACAGCGGGCGCACGGCGACTTCATGTGGCGGCAGTTCTACAACATGTGCCGGGCCGGGGTGCAGGGCATCTACATCTCGATGTTCGACGAGTACAACGAGGGCAACCAGATCGCCAAGACCGCCGAGACACAGGCCTCGGTGCCCACCGACTCCGGGTTCCTCGCCCTCGACGAGGACGGCACCTTCTGCTCCTCCGACTACTACCTGCGGCTGACCGGCGACGGCGGCCGGATGCTCAAGGGCCAGATCGCCCTGACCGCGATCCGGCCCACCCCGCCGGTGGCCGGCGGCGGCGACATCACCCCGCCCTCCGCGCCCGGGTCGCTGCAGGTCACCGGCCACAGCGACACCACGGTCGCGCTGGCCTGGAACGCCGCCGGCGACAACGTCGGGGTCACCGGATACCGGATCATGCGGGTCAGCGGCTCCACCAGCAGCCAGGCCGGGACCACCACCGGGACCTCCTTCACCGTCACGGACCTGAGCCCGTCCACCGCCTACACCTTCGAGGTGGTGACGACCGACGCGGCCGGGAACCTCTCCCAGCCCTCGAACCAGGTCTCCGTCACCACCGACGCCGGCTCAGGCACCACCGATCTGGCGCTGCACAAGCCCACGTCGGAGAGCAGCCACACCCAGGTCCACGGGTCGGGAAACGCCACCGACGGCGACCCCAACAGCTACTGGGAGAGCGCGAACAACGCCTTCCCGCAGTGGCTCCAGGTGGACCTCCAGGCCCCCACCGGCATCCGCCGGCTGGTCCTGAACCTGCCGCCGTCCACAGCCTGGGGCACCCGCACCCAGACCCTGACGGTGCTGGGCGGCACCGAAGTCGGCACCTTCACCACCCTGCTGCCCTCGGCCAACTGCACCTTCGACCCGGCGACGGGCAACACCGCGACCCTCACCCTGCCCACCTCGGTCACCACCCGCTACGTGCGGCTGAACTTCACCGCCAACACCGGCTGGCCCGCCGGCCAGTGCTCGGGGATGCAGATCTTCAGCACCTGACCGGCCCCACGGCCCGCGGAGCCCGGCGCCACCGCGCCGAGCCCTCCGCTCCGCCGTACGCTCTCCCCGGCCACGCGGTCCCGGCACACGCCGGGGCCGCCCCGCCCGCGACCCCGGGGACATGCCCCCAGGGGTCCGCGCCGTGCACCGCTCAGCGCCGTGGGCAGATCACCTGCCTCGCGAAGCGGCGTCGACTCGGCCCTGCTGGATGCGGTGCGCGAAGTCGGACGGGCCGCCGGCTTCCGACGCCTGGCGACCGAGGGGACTTCACCGAGGGGGCCCGTGCCTTCTACCAGGCCTCCGGCTTGAGGCCCGTGAGCAAGATGCTTGATCAGGAGCTCTGAGATCCACAGAACGGGAGACCGGGGAGTAGCACCGGCCGTCGTAGATGATCATGACGCGGCGTCCGCGGCCCGGAGTTCGAGCGTGCAGCACTTGGCGCTGCCGCCGGACTTCAGGAGTTCGGAGAGCTCCACGCCGACGGGCACGTACCCCCCTCTCCCGCAGCTGGGCGGCGAGTCCGGTGGCCTGCTCGGCCATGACCACGTTCCCGCCGTCGGAGACCGCGTTGAGGCCGAACACCTCGGCGTCGTGGTCCGTGGCGAGCACCGCGTCGGGGTAGAGCTCCGCGAGACGGGCCCGGCTGCCGGCGGAGAAGGCCGCCGGGTAGTACATGATCTCGTCGTCGTCGAGGACGGCGAGCGCGGTGTCCACGTGGTAGAAGCGGGGATTGACCAGAGTCAGCCCGACCACCTCGTGCCCGAACAGCTCACCGGCCTCCTCGTGCGACCGCCGAACAGCGCGACGGCATCAGCCCGAAACTCAGGTGAGTACTTCGACGTCCCCAACAGGAACTCCTGTCCTATGGATCTTCACGATGATCAGCGTGTCCACGATCGCGGGGAAAGGCCCCCATTGCCGGCCCAGACGTTGGCGGGCCAGGTCGAAGGCCGCGATTGGTCGCGACATCCCAGGTCGGCCTCCGCATCCAATAGGTCCTCGGGTCGGTCCAGGAAACCCTCGTAGAACGACCTAAGGTCGCGGAGACGTCCTCGCGCGTCGCGTCCGGCCTGTGTGCGGCAGCGCTGGCGTCGGCAGGTTCCCTCTTCCGGCCGCAGTGGGAGTCGGGGCTGCTGTGCCATTCGGGCAGCCCCGAGGACCCCGGAATGACAGGGCCCTCGGGCCGGCCCAACCCGTCACCGAACACGTCGTCGTTTCAGTCCGTTGTGCGTCGATGCTTCTCTGCGGCGCGTTGCCGCCCGGACCCGCGGAGAGGGGACCGGGCGGCGTGCCGGTGGAACCCAGGGGCCGTCAGTCGCCGCCCCGTCGGGTGGTGGAAGACTGCGTTGTCGCCCCGTCGTTGATCACGAACTGTGAGCCGGGCTCGACTAGGATGCTGCCGTCGGTCGAGTCGGTGATCGTCACGTTCGAGAGCGTCGCGCTGCCGCGGGCTCCGCCGTGGGCGCGGATGCCCGCGCCGTTGTTGGACTTGGAGATCCTCACATCATTGATCTTCACGTCCGGTGTGGCACCCCCGCCCGACTTGAACTGGATGCCGTCGTACGTCGAGTCGTGGATGTCGGTGTCGCGGATTGTGACGCCGGGGATGTTCAGGCCCGACGCGAACAGGGTGATGGCGCCGAACTCTTGTGCCTCTCCCCAGAACGCCCCACCCGTGCGGTACAGGCCGTTGTTCGCGATCAGCGTCTGTCCGGAGAAGGGCAGCGGGTCGTGGTCCGTGGCGAGCATGATGCCGGGATAGTTCATGGTGTCGTAGACCAGGTTGTTCTCGATCTTGTTGCCGTATCCGCCGTACACCGCGATGCCGTTGGCGCGCCACGGCAGCTGGACCGTGTTGTTGCGGAAGACGTTGTCGTGACCGATGTCCACCGACTGGTCCCTCACGTACTTGTTCGCCCAGACCGCAAGCGCATCGTCACCGGTGTTGCGGAACGACGAGTTGAACACCACGGAATTGCGAGTCCCGTTGGTGAAGTTCACGCCGTCCGCGTAGGTGTTGCGGATCCGCATGCCGCTGAACTCCACGCCGTCGCCCGGGCCCCACAGGGCCGGGATGTTGTCGTAGTCGCGGCCGACCCACGCGGCCACGTTGGCGTGCTCGATCCACACATTCGTGATCTTGGTGTCCTTTCCGAACCGGCCGTTGAGACCGACCCCGCCCTCCTGGTTGCCGTCGCCGCCGCGGATGGTGCCCGAGCCGAAGATGGCGATGTCGGAGATCTTGGTGTTGTGGTCGATATCGAAGCCGAAGTTGCCCTCGTGCGGGTGGTTGATGCCGCCCGCCTCGTGCGGTGGGGTCAGCGTGTACAGCTGGGAGTGCCACATGCCCGCGCCGCGGATCGTGACGTCCCTGATGCCCACCTGGTTGAACTGACCCCGGTCCTCCGGGTCGTCGGTGAGGATCTTCTGCTCCTGCCGCCACTGTCCGGCTGGGATCCACACGCACTCGATGGTGCCGTTCTGGTCGGCGGTCACGGCCCGCTGGATGGCACCGGCGTCGTCGATCCCGTCGTTCGGGATCGCGCCGTACTCGGTGATCGAGGTGCACGCGGCCGGTTTACTCGCCGCCGGTGCCACCTGCTCCAGATCGATCAGATCGACGATGTAGTACGCGGCGTCGTCACCGGCGTCGCGCTGGAGCCGGAACTTGGTGCCCTCCGGGTACGTCTGCGCAAGGAGCGCGTGCGACTCGTCGAAGAGCCGCCGTGCGTCGCCGCCGGGGGTGTTGGTCAGCCCCTCCGGAGCGTCGGTGTTGCCGTACAACCAGCTGTGCTTGGAGGACAGGGTCACTTTCTGTACGAAGGTGCCATTCGCGTAGAGACTGAGGGTGGCCTCCCTGCCGCCGCCGCCCGCCGCGTCCGGGATAGAGTTGCGTACGACGATCGAGTTGGACGCGCTGGTCGAGATGACCTCCACGTACTGGCCCGTGGAGTTGAGCCGTACTGACTTGCGGCCCGAGGACTCCGTGGAGAAGTTGGTGTGCCCGAAGGTGCGCTCGGGGTCGGCTTCGAGAAGCGTGCCCTCGTACTTGGCGTCCTCCGCCTCGTACTCGACATACGGCACGGCCGCCCCGCGCCCGACCACGATGGAGCGTGCGAACACGTTGTTGTCCTCGTTCGTCTCGTCCACGACGTCGGCGGCGTCGGCGGTCGCGGTGAGCGTCGCCCCGCCGCTGGTCGCGGTCCAGCTGCCGCTGATGTCGACGGTGGCTGTCTCGGTGGCGGGGACCGCGGGAGCGGTGCCGCTCAAGGTGGTGCTGCCTACCGTCAGGCGTGTGACCGAACCGGCGCCCACCGTGCTGGTGCCGCGGTTGTGGACCCTCACCGTGAACGTGACGTTCGACCCGACGGCAGGGTTGGCCGGGTTGGAGGTGATACCGGTGACTTCCAGGTCGGGGCCCGGGCTCTGGCCGACGGTCAGCTCCGCGTCTGCGGTGCGACTGTTGTTGCTGTTGTCCTGCTCGGAGATCGTGTCCGTCGGGTCGACCACCGCAGAGACGGTGTACCTGCCCTGCGCCCGCTTGCCGATGGTGACCGGCACGGTCGCCGACTCGCTGGCGCCGAGCGCGGGCACCGGGGCGCTGCCCGCGACCGTTCCGTCCAGGCTGACGTTCACGGTCGTCGCGGCCGCGGCCGCCGAACCGATGTTGCTGACGATGGCGTTCATCCTGATCTCGTCGCTCTCGGTGGGCTGTGGGGGATCCCAGGAGAGGTCGGCGAGGGTCAGGTCAGGGTTGGGTGCCGCGGTGCCCATGACCTGGAACTCCGCGACCTGGCCGCCGTACCCGGAGCTGTTGCTGAAGATCTTCAGCTGTACGTCGGCGTAGCGGCCGGTGACCGGGATCGTCACGGTGTTCTGGTTACCCGAGGGGTTGAACGTGTAGTCCGCCCGAGCCTTCAGCGAAGTGAAGTTGTCGGCGGACTGCTCACGCCCGAGCACTTCGATGCTCTGCGTGCGCGTCGACCAGATCGCGTCGGGATTGAGCTTGACCACGATCGACTCCAGATCGGCATTGGCGCCGAGTTTCACCGTCAGCGTCGACGGATGGCCGCTCGACTCCCAATAGGTGCTCGTGCTGTTGTCGTTGGCGTTCGTGGCGAAGTAGTTCTGCGTCGACGAGGACGCCTCGATCGGCTTACTTAGCGCGAGGTTAGCCGCCTCGGCCAAGGGCTGTGCGGTGGCTGCGCCGGCAGTGACGGGCAGGAGCCCGACCGCTATCAGTCCGGCGCTGAGTGCGGCGGTGATCAGCTGTCGGCCGTGTTGCTTCCATCTCATGGCGTCCTCTGTTCCACGGGGGCTGGGGGTTGCCGACGGTGCGCCATGTCGGCACACCGCTGCGGGAGGAGCGGGAGAGCGTCGCGCGGGCGACTCAATTCAGTCGCCGGGAGAGATCGCGTGAGCGTGCGACGTATTTTGAGAGATTCAGTTGATGTTTTGCGCATGCAGCATCACAGACTTACCAGAGGTCATGAGATTGTCAACGCTCCTCACACGGCGGCCAACCGTCCCTGCACAACGCGGCAGTTCAGCGCCCTGGGGCCTCCATCGTGCGCGGGTGGCTGGTCACCCAGGCTTGAGCCGCGCTGATGCCTGCGGGACACTGGCCTGCCGCCGAACAGGTGGCCACACCCTCCTGCGGTCCCTGACCGGGGGTACGAACGCCGTCTCCCGGGCACGGTACGACCGCGGCCACGGCGCGGGCGGCGCGATCACGCCGTGGTCCGCGGCGACACCCGGACGTTCTACGGTTCGACGAACGCCCGGGGCAGATGGGCGGGTGCCAGCAGGGCCTCGCGGGAGGCGCGGGCGGTGTCTGGGTCGCGCTCGTGGGCGTAGTTTTCGACGGCCGGATTGCCAACTGGATGTCGTGCACCAGTGCGTCGCCGGTGACAACGACGTCCCGGCCGCCGGGCTGTTCGACAAGAACGGACTGGTGGCCGGATGTGTGTCCGGCGTGGGAGGCAGGCCCCCGGCATCAGCCGATGCTCCCCGTGCACCTCGTCGAGCTGTCCCGGGTTCGACGACCCATTGCCACACCTGGTCCGACCGATCAAGGGCAGCTGTCTCTGCGTGCTGGACGAGGTAGCGGCCCTGGGGGAACAAGGGCGGCTGTCGTCCTGACCCACCTGCACGAGGACCATGTGGGCTGGTCAACGACAGCTGCCGGGCGCAATGCACAGTCGTTGGTGGGGTTACGGTGGGCACATCAGTCACTGACTGTGGTCACTGTGTCAGGTCGGGTGCCATCGTCGGAGGTGACCCGCGTGGCACACGGTCACATGACTGATGTGCGCCAGGCCCGGTGGTCGCGCTTGGTTACCTACTTGGCCGCCGATGTTCCTTGGATGCTTCTCACGAGCCACCGAGCAGGTACGAGGTCGCGGCATCCCAATCCAGGCTGTTCAGTTCCTCACCCATGGGGACAGCCGCGTCGGTGTCGTGTAGCCAATCCTCCAGACATTGGCGGTCCGCCTCAAAGAGGGCCGACATTCCGCGGGCCTGCAAGCGTATGCGCACCACCCACCGCTGCCTGATGCGCACTGGCCACACTTGCACATCGCCGATCCCGCTGTTCTCTACAAGGCCCGAGTAGAGAAGTTGGCGGCAGACACGCCACATGACGGGTGGCTCGTCCTTCGGCAAAAAGGCGACAGTCACAACGAGGGGGTCGTCGGGATCGAAGCGAAAGTCTGCCTGTATCGGTCTCCGGAACGAACTCCAGAGCTGGTAGATGTCCAACGACAGCGGCGCCACGCCCTGGCGCCCAAACTGCCGAGCCCGCGGGTCGTGCTGATTTTCGGTCATAAGAGACGTGCCCTTCCGTGAGGTCTCCTCTTAGGCCCACGGTCGTCCACCGGACACCTCAGGCACATCGGTCACCTGACTGAGCTTGTTCCGCTTTGACGTTTGCCGATGCCCCGGCAGCCGGCCAAGCCGCAGGACGTCCGGCCGGGACCGCAGCGACGGAATCGACGTAGGCGCGGGCGACGAGTCCGGACCGGTGTCGCGCCTGGTTTGCCCGTTTATAGTCAAATTTGCGTGATAAGACGTCAAAAGACGTTGACGGAGAGCGCCGTCAGGTGGGCAGCGACGAACAAGGCTCGCGAACGCCCGAGAGCCGGGCCTGGAGAGGCCGGGCGTTGCACCGGCGGAAGGTGGACGGGTGTGCGGCACTACGACCTGGTGGTTCTGGGGGCGGGCAGCGGGAACATGGGAAGGGTGCGCCGCCAGCGCTGCGCTTGAGTGTCGCGGCCGCAGGACAGCCCACGCACAGACCGGGCGGTGGCGACGGTACTGACGAAGCGTCACTACGTAATTACAGGACGGTTTGCAAGGCCATGCGCTGGACAGTACGAGACGGGCAGGACAGGTCCAATGACCAGGGCCGCGGCTGCGCTCGGGCCTTGCCGCCAGCGTGCGTCACCTGCGTGCTTGTACAGGCGGGACAGCCGAGTCCAGGGCGTCGTCAGCGCCAGCCGGTCATAGCGACGCTGCTGGGCACCTCATCTCATGCAGTAGTTAGGTCATTTGGTCGATGCTTGTGACGGTCAGCGCTGCTTACCGTGAGTCGTACTCGGAAGGCGTCCGAGACACAACAGGAGCGATCACATGAGCACAGTGAAGAACATCGTTCTCGTGCATGGAGGGTTCGTTGATGGTTCCGGCTGGCAGCCGGTCTACCACATCCTTACCCGTGACGGCTTCAACGTCAGCGTTGTACAGAACCCGACTCACACCCTCGAGGGTGACGTCACAGCCACTCACCAGGTCCTCGATGTCCAGGACGGGCCGGTTGTGCTGGTTGGCCACTCCTACGGCGGGGCCGTGATCACCGAGGCCGGCCGTCACGAGAGTGTTGCGGCGCTCGTCTACATCGCCGCCTTCGCGCCGGACAAGGGCGAGTCGGTCAACACTCTCCTCGCCGACCCGCTGCCCGGGGCCCCCGTTCCCCCGATCCTGCCGCCCCGTGACGGTTTCCTCTTCCTGGACCGTGAGAAGTTCGCTGCCACGTTCGCGGGGGATGTAGCACCCGAGGAGGCCCAGTTCATGGCCGACTCCCAGGTGCCCTGGGGCGTGGATGCGCTCGGCGGCGTGGTCACCGAGGCTGCCTGGCGCGCCAAGCCGAGCTGGTACCTCGTGCCGGGTGACGACAGGATGATTCCTCCGCCTGCGCAGCGGGCGATGGCCGAGCGGGCCGGAGCCACCGTGCAAGAGGTCCCCGGAAGCCACGCCATCTACGTCTCCCAGCCGGAGGCTGTGGCGGATCTGATCAAGCGGGCTGCCACCCACCAGGCGTAGTCCGTCACAGTCTGGCGCTGCCCAGCAAAGGCATCGTCCGAAGCGTCCCCTACCTCTTGTTCCGAGATCACTCAGCAGGCGGTAGGAGCATCAATCCTGCTTCACAGCAGGAATCGTGCCACGCAATTCTGAATGCGCGTGAAGCGCTCGCGAATCCTCATGGAATTCGCGTTATGGCTGCATGTCATACGTCCACGCCGCGCAGTGCTGGTCGCTGCGTGAGCTGGGCGGAGCCACCACCACCACAAGAGAAGAAGGTCCTGGTACATGCATAAGAAGAAGAAGACCCTGCGCCGCGGGATAATTGCCGCTGGTGCCGCCGCCACCGCGGCGGCTGCCGTTCTGGTGTCGACGGCTTCCGCTGCTCCGGCGCCCCTGCAGCTCCACACGGATGCCGCCAAGCCGACCGTTGTGCTCGTGCACGGCGCCTGGGCGGACGCCTCTGGCTGGAACGGTGTCAGTGAGCGTCTGCAGGACGATGGGTATCGGGTCGTAGCCCCGGCCAACCCGCTGCGCGGCGTGGCCAACGACTCGTCCTACATCGCCAGCGTCCTGAAGTCGATCGAGGGCCCGATCGTCCTGGTCGGACACTCCTACGGTGGCACCGTCATCACCAACGCCGCGGCGGGCAACCCGAACGTCAAGGCGCTCGTCTACGTCGCCGCGTTCGTCCCCGACAAGGGAGAACTCCAGGGCGACCTGCTGGGCAAGTTCCCCGGCAGCGAGATCCCGGACGCGATCAACCCGGTGCCGTACTCCACCGCCGACGGAACGACCGGAACCGATCTGTACCTGAAGGCCGACAAGTTCCGCAGTGCGTTCGCCGGCGACCTGCCGGTCTCCACCACCCGTTTGATGGAGGCCTCGCAGCGCCCGTTCACCGCTGCCGGGTTCGAGGAGTCGACAACGGCCGCCGCCTGGCACGACATCCCGTCCTTCGGGCTCGTCGCCGGGGCGGACAAGGCGATCCCGCCGGCCCTCGAGCGCTTCGAGTACGAGCGGGCCGGCGCCAAGAAGGTCGTGGAGGTCCCCGGGGCTTCCCACGTCGTCTTCATCAGCCACCCGGGCATCACCACCAAGCTCATCGAGCAGGCGGACGCTGCCACCCGCTGACCACCCCTGAGCGGCATGACCCTGACGGGTGCAACTGGCAGGGCCATCCGATTCACCGGGTGTCAGCAGCCAGGCGTGGGGCCGGAAACCCGGCCCCACGCCTGTACGCGCTGCTGCCCCCCTGCACAGCCGCTTGACGCCTCGGTGTCACAGGACATGCACCACACCCTTGGCGCTGATCGATGCCGGCGACGGAGCCTGTACGGTCCTCGGCTCTGTTCTCTTACTCGTGGTAACGGTGCGTGGTGGTCACTGACGGAGGATGCGGTGGCGGAGGAGGCCAGACCCCGGCCACCGCTGCGGTGACCGACCCCGTTGCCACTACCACGGTCCACGGTCCGGATGTGTTGTTCCCGGTCCGCAGACTGTTCGGCCGCCGTGAGCAGGTCATTCCCCATGGTGCTTTCAACGTCTACAGACCCTGTGCCCGTCGTCAGACATCGGCTGCCACGAGCAGCGGATGCCTTTAGAGGAGCAGCAATTGCCTCACTGGTTCGCACACCTACAGCACACTGCCCGGAGTGGGATTTCAACGCTCGGTCCAGGCACCGGACGACATCGGTACCGAGGCGCCGAAGACGAACGAGATCCGCATGAGGGCGATGCGAGCGCCGAGTTCCGCGGCCACCGCTGGGTCAGTGAAGCGTCCCTCACCGCACGCAGCATGGATCCCTACAGCTGGACCGACCAGCCTGCGCCCCGGACCGGCAACGAAGAAGACCGTTTTCCTGGGAGCGGCCAGGGGGCTCGCGGCACTTCGCCAACGACCTAGATGGGTGCTTCGAGCGGGACGTGCTGACCCTCCTAGACCCGATGTATCGCGCCGCGGTGTGCATGACGGGAAGCCCGGCCGTGGCAGAAGAGCTGGAACTGGAGACTTTCGGGCGGGCCTACATCGGTTTTCGGGAGATGCTTCCCGGGGCAGACCGAAAGCTCTGGCTCTACCGCATCCTCGCCGGCACCTACATCGACATCCGCCGCGAGCAGTACAGCCATCCGAGCGGCAACAGGTGGCAGAAGACTGACCCTTATCACCACGCCACCTGGGGCGAGGGGGACTGTCCAATCAACGGGTCTGGCCCGTAGTCGGTGGTGACGCTGGGTGTCCGTCAGGGCAGGAGCTCTGATGCCCTTTGCGTCCATTGGTGGCCCGGTAAATTGACTCACCGCGTTGATAGGCAAAAACGAAATGCCTAAACGGCTGTTGCGAAAACTCCCTAAATCACCGGCATTGCAGGTCAGATGCACTCCTCACAGGTCGCCACGTGAAAGCGCGAGGCTAGGGTCACCTCATGAGACGGCCGATTCCGGTCGCTTCCCCTCATGCACGGCGGCGTCCCAGCCGTTGCCCCGGGCTACACAACGGGCGGGTCCGTTTCGATCCTTACCGCCAGGGCTACCTACCCCCGAAATCGACGGAAAGGAGACTCCGTGGCCACGCCCGCAGTGGTGGAGATCTCTCGATGGCAATTCGCCATCACCGCAGTGTTTCATATGAGCTTTCCCGCACTGACTGTCGGACTCTCCCTCTTCCTGGCGGTGATGTACACGGTCTACGTCAGGACCGAAAATCCGCTGTACCTTCAGATATTTCGTTTCTGGAAGAAGATATTCGCGGTCGGATTCGGCCTCGGTGTGGTCGCCGGAACCGTCATGACCTTCGAATTCGGTCTCAACTGGGGAAGTTACGCCCATGCTGTCGGGCCGATCCTCGGTGTCACGATCGGCATGGAGGTCATCACGGCCTTCTTTCTGGAGGCCGGGTTCATCGGCATCATGCTGTACGGCGACGGAAGGGTGCGCCCCCGTACCATGGCGTTCGCCTGCTGGATGATCGTCGTCGGCACCCTGCTGTCCACGACATGGATCCTGTCGGCCAACAGCTGGATGCAGGATCCCGTGGGCTTCACCGAGGTCAAGGGCCAGTTCTGGGCAAGCGACTGGTGGCACGTGCTGTTCAACCCGGCGTTCTCCTACAGGTACCCGCACATCCTGCTTGCCGTGCTGATCAGCGCCTGCTGGTTCATCGGCGGGATCGCCGCCTGGTACCTGGTCAAGCAGCGGGCGCTGCCTTTCGCACGCCGCACCCTCTCCATCGCCCTCGGAGTGCTGGCCATCCTGATGCCCGTACAGCTGTACGTGGGAGACGCGACCGCTGCGTTCATGGGCGCGCACCAGCCAGCGAAGCTCCAGGCCTTCGAGGGCAACTGGAAGACCGACAACAACGGCTACAACCTGCTCGTGGTGCCGAACACTGACAAGGGCGAGAACGAGCTCCATGTCGAGATACCTCACCTGGGCGCCGTCATCGGCAAGGATCTGACCGGCCAGGCGAACGTCCCCGGGCTACTGCAGACGCCGAAGGCCGATCGCCCCAACATGTGGTCGGCTTTTTACGGCTTCCGGGCGATGTACTTCACCGCTCTGGCGATGTTCGCCATGGCCTTCGCCGGAGTGGTGCTGCGGCTGCGCGGCAGGCTGTACACCGCCCGGCGGTTCCACCGGCTGATGGTCTGGATGGCCCCCGCCGGTGTCATAGCGATCAGCGGCGGCTGGATCACGGCGGAGACCGGCCGGCAGCCTTGGGTCGTCTATGGCCTGATCCGCACCAGTGACGCCGTCTCCCATCTCTCACTCGGCGCGGCGATCGCCAGCCTCATCGGCTTCGTCGGCGTCTACGCGCTGCTGCTTGGGCTGTGGATCCGCTACATCGTCCGCACAGTGCGGACCGGCCCCGAACACCTGGTGGCGGACGTTGGTCCCACCATCAACCCGACCGAGGTGGGCCATGCTTGAGTACACGTCATACGCCTTGGTCCTGTTCGCGCTCGGTGCCTATCTGCTGCTCGACGGATACGACCTGGGCATCGGCATCCTGAGCCTGCTCGACCGCAGCGACCGGCGGCGCAAGGAGTACAACGAGCTGATCGCCACCGCCTGGGACGCCAACGAGAGTTGGATCATTCTGGCCGCAGTGGCGTTGTGGGCGGGCCTGCCCGGTGTCTACGCCACCGTGCTGCCCGGCGTCTACCTGCCGCTCGTGGTCATGCTGCTGGCCTTCGTGCTGCGCGGCGCGGCCATCGAGCTGCAGAGCGTCGCCCCCGGCTACCGGCGCGGCTGGGGGCTCGTCTTCGGGCTCTCCTCCCTGGTCACCTCGCTGTGCCAAGGGCTCGTGATCGGAGCCGTCCTGTCCGGGCTGCCCCATCGCGGTGGGGTGTTCACCGGGGGCACCTTCGACTGGTTCACGCCGTACAGCGTGCTTTGTGCCCTGGGGCTGGCGGCCGTGCATCTGCTGGCCGGCGCCGCATGGCTGCAGGACAAGACTGTGGGGACCGCCCACCACCGGGCGGGCCGGCTGGGTCGGCCGCTGCTTCTGACGGTCGCGGCGGCCGGCGTGGTCCTGGCGCTCGGGCTCTCGCTCGCCGACCCGCAGCGCTTCCGTTTTGACGAGCCGCTCCGCACAACCCTGTTCGGCCTGGCCGTGGCCGCCGCCGTGGTCTGCGGGGCCATCGCGTGGTACGGATTCGGCCGCCGACCCGACTGGCGTCCGTTCGCCGCCGTGGCCGGTTTGGAGGCGTCGGGTCTGCTCGCGCTCGTGGCCGCCACCGCGCCCGTCGTCGTCCCTCCCGACCTGACCGTGCACGCCGCGGCCAGCCCTCACGGGTCGCAGCTGTTCCTGCTCATCGGGGTGGGCGGGTGCATGCCGGTCGTGCTGGCGTACAACATCTACGCGTGGTGGGTCTTCCGCGGGAAGTTGACCCAGTCGGCGGGCCTCACCGACCAGTCACCGGCCCTCACCGACTCCGTCGGCCCGTCCGACACCACCGGCGAGGAACACACCGCTGACGCGCCGGTGTCGCGTGTGCCCGGCGACGGTCCGCGTGCGGCCGTCGTCGTCCGGCGTGTGCTGTTGACGCTCCTCGCCGTTGCGGTGGCGGCCGTCTCGCAGGACATCTTCGGTGGCGTGGCCACGTGGATCGATCCGACCGGGATCGCGGTGTTCTCTGTCACCGCACTCGCCGTATGGATTCGAGCCGACCGCCGCTCCGCATCCGCCGGCGAATTCGATCTCCGGGCAGCCGAACGATGAACGACATTTCCGACCAACTCGCCAGGCTGGGCCGCGACGACGACGGTCAGCAACAGACTGCCCGGCTACTCACCGCATGGGCTTCCGTCGGCGAACCGGCGTTCCGGCGAGCCGGCACCCTGCGCGGGCTCGCGGCCACGGGCCATGTCCTGTGGGCCGCGGGCCTGGGCTGGGCGGCCCAGGCCGCACTGCGCTCCCAGCACCAAGGCGTGGCGCTGGCTCCGGTGCTCAGCAGTGTGGCCATGGTCGCCGCCGGGCTGATGCTGCGCGGGCTCCTGCTCGTGGTGGCCGACCGGGTGGCCGACGACGGAGCGGCCGCGGTCCAAGACCATCTGCGCGCCCGACTGCTCCGGGCCGCGCTGCCCACGACGGGCGCGCCGTCCGAGGAGGTGTCAGACGCCGCTCTCGGCGAGGCACTCGACAGCGAGGTGAACCGGCTGACCGGTTGGCTGACGACCTACGTCCCCGCCCGGCGGTCGATGCTGCTGGGAAGCGGCATCGTGCTGGCCTCCATCGCGGCCGGCAGTTGGACCGTCGCACTGGTGCTGGTGCTGGCTACCCCGCTGCTGCCCGTCAACCTCAAGGTCATCGGCATGGGCACCCGCGTCGCCGTGCACGCCCAGCTCACCGCCACACGGACACTGAGCACCCGTCTGCTGGACCGGCTGCGCGGACTGCCCACGCTCGTCGGCCTGGGAGCCGGCGAGGAGGCGGTGCGCGCCACCGAGGCCGACGACCGGGAACTGGCCGCGCGTACCCGCACCGTCCTGCGGGTGGCCTTCCTCTCGACCGCCTGGATCGAGCTCCTCATCACCGTGGCCATGGCCGTCGTCGCCACGTACTGCGGCCTCGCCCTGCTCGGTTACCTGGACCTGCCGGTGGTGCCATCCACCATGAGCCTGGACACCGCACTGTTCGTGCTCGTCCTGACCCCGGTGTACTTCGCCCCCGCCCGGGAGCTCGCCCGCGGCTACCATGCCCGCGCCGAGGCTGCCGCGGCGGCCGAACTGATCGCGGAGATCATCGACGCGGCCCCGGACGCATCGGCTGGTGGTCCCGTGACCGACGTGCCCGTCGTTCGTCATCCGAGTCGACCCAGCCCGGCCGGTGTCATCCTGGAGGCAGTAGAGGTGCGGTACCCGGGCAGGGACGAGGCCGCCCTGGACGACGTCACCCTGACGGTGCGCCCAGGTTCGGTCCTGGCCATCAGCGGGCCCAGCGGCGCGGGCAAGACCACCCTGCTCTCCGTGGCTGCGGGCCTACGCGCCCCGGACCGCGGGCGGTGCCTGCACATCGTGAGTTCCGGCACCCGGCTGGCCTCCCCGGCCGCCACGGCATGGGCCGGCCAGCCCTCCTACCTCCTGCCGGGCACGCTGCGGGACAACCTGCTGCTGGCCCGGCCCGACGCCGGCGCCGATGCCGATGAGCAACTGACCGCGGCATTCGCCTTTTTGGGCTTCGAGGACCTGCTGGCCACACTCCCCCAAGGCCTGGCGACCCAGATCGGGGAGCGCGGCTGGGGGCTGTCCTCGGGGCAGATGCAGCAACTGGTGCTGGTCCGCGTACTGCTGCACAAATCTCCGCTGCTGTGCCTGGACGAACCCACCGCGCATCTGGACCCGGACGGCGAGGCCCGCGTCATCGCGGCCATACGGACGCTCGCGCGCAGCCGCACCGTGGTCGTCACCACCCACAGTCCCGCGCTGCTCGACGTCGCGGACGACGTCGTGCAGTTGAGCCGGGGACGGCTGACCGGGACCGGGAGAACGCTGTGAACGCATTCAAACTGCTGTGGACGGCGGCAGACCGCCGCACACGACGCGACCTGCTGCGCGCGGTCGCGCTCGCCGGGACGGCCGAACTGTGCGCCGCCGGTCTGCTGGGTGTGTCCGGCTGGTTCCTGACCGCCTGCGCGGTGGTTACCGCACAGGCGAACACCACCTGGTCGTGGATGTACCCCTCGGGTGCCGTCCGCGCTCTTGCTCTGAGCCGCACCGGTCTGCGGTACGCGGAACGCCTGGTCAGCCATGGAGCCCTGCTGGGCGCGACTGTCTCGCTTCGCTCCCGGCTGGTCCACGCCGCGACGACCGTGCCGGCGCGCGAACTGCGGAACGGACGCGACGGCAACCTGATGGCCCGGCTCACCGGCGACGTGGAAGCGGTGGGCGGGATACCGGCCCAGGTTGTTCCGCCGCTGGCCGGGATCGGCCTGACGGCCACCGTCGTCGTCGCTCTGCTGCTGGTGGCCAGTCCTTTGGCGGGCACCGCCGAACTGGTGCTGCTCGCGGTCTCGGCGGCCACGGCAGTGGCCGCCGACCGGCGAACCCGCGAGCACCAGCGGGCAGCCGCCGCCGCCCGCGCCACCGCCCGCACCGCGCTGCTCAGCGCGCGCTCCGCGCTCCCCGAACTGCGCTGCCTGGGCGCGGTCGACGTGGTACGCGACCAGGTCACGCGATCGGTTGACCAGTCCCGGCGTGCGGAGGCAGCGGTCGCCGTGGTGATGCGCCGGGCCCGGCTGCTGCTGCGGCTGCTGGCCATAGCGGGCCAGGCAGCGGTTCTGCTCCTGGCGCTGTCCGGTCCCGTGTTCACCCAGCCCGCCGCCGACGCCATCGGCGAGGTGCTACTGGTGGCGGCCGCGTACGAACTGATGGAGACCCTTCCCCAAGTGCTCCGCGACCACGGCCTGGCCGCCGATGCCACGCTGCGGCTGGGGGACCTGGTAAACCGCGCGTTCCCGACTGGCCAACGCCCCGCGCTCCCGACGACAGCCGCAGGGCCGACACGAACCCTGGTAGCCCGCCGGGTTCCCGTGGGTCTCGCCGACGACCGCACCAGCTGGTCGGGGGTGATCGGACCCCGTGACGTCATCGTCGTCACCGGGCCCAACGGCAGCGGGAAGAGCACCCTGCTGGAGACTCTCGCCGGACGGATCGCCCCCGCAGCTCCCGGGTCGGTGCTGCTCGCCGGCGCGCCCGTCGACTCCCTGCCCGCCAGTGTGATCGCAGATACGCTCACCCTTGTCGAGGCGGAAGACTGGATCGCCGACGCGACCGTCGCCGAGAACCTCCGGCAGGCCGCCCCCGGCGCGGACAACGACACCCTCCGGGCCGCGCTCGCGGCCGCCGCCCTGCAACAGCTCCCCCTCCACACCCCGACGGGCCCGCTGGGCAGCGCGCTGTCGCAGGGCCAGCGACGCCGCCTGGTGATCGCCAGGGCAGTGCTGCGGGCACCGGCGGTCCTGCTGCTCGACGAACCAACGACCGGCCTCGACGAGCGCACGGCGGTGCGGATGCTCACGTGTGTCCGCCGCGCCCTGCCGGACAGCGCCCTGGTAATCGCCCTACCGGACCGGCACCACGAACTGATTCCTTTCACCGCCACCCACACGTTGCGGCTGCAGCCAAACTCCCGGCAACCGCTGAGCGCCCAGAGCTAGGGAGACGCACAGCCCCCATTCACGACGCACCGCAGCCGGTACGCCACCCGCAAGAACAAGGTCAGCCACCGAAACCACCGCTCCGCGACGGGTAGCCGTCGTCGTCGACCGCACCACCGACCAGGACTACCGGAATCGAGATCCGGACCGGGAAGAAAGAGGTGGTTCAGCGGCCGGTGCACCGCGTGTTTGCTGGTCTCCGCTCCTGCGGCGAATGGGCGGGGTCGCCGGCTGCGGCCCCGCCCATTCGCTTGCTGTGTAGCGTGACGTCAGCGCAGGCCGAAGGCCCGGGTGATCGTCTGGGAGACGGTGTTGCCGGCGCGGTCCCGGGCGGTGACCCGGAGTGTGGCGAAGCCGACGGACTTCGGCGCGTGGAGGCCTGTCCGCCACCCGGTGCCACTGCGGCTCAGGTCGGCCCGCTGCCAGGTCTTGCCGTCATCGTAGGAGACCTCGAGCGAGGGCTTCCCGATGGCGGCCGTCGTGCCCGGCAGGTGCGAGGCGGTCACCGTCAGCTTGGCGTGCCGGTCCGCCCGGCCGGCCTTGTCGGTGTCGACCCCGTAGTCGAGCTGGATCAGCGGCAGGGCCTCGACCGCGTCGGCTCCGGTGGCGGCAGAGGTGAAGTTCCACTCGGTCAGCGTGTGCTTCGAGTACGGGTTGGTCCAGGCCGCCCGGTCGTTGTCAACCACCAGCCGGTAGGGCAGCCGCTCGGGGGCGAGCCCGGTAACCGGCAAGTACTCGGAGTTGCCCCAGTCGAGTTGCCGGTCACCTTGGTAGAGCGACATCCAGTCCTTGACCTTGAAGTTGGCGCGGGCCTCGCCGACGTGGCCGGAGCCGGAGTCGCCCCAGCCGGGTGCGGGGATGTAGACCCCGTCGAGGTAGCGCACCGGCTGGTAGCCGATGGGGCCCATCCGGGGGCGCTGGATCGGCCCGAACCAGGAGACCTTGGCAGTCTTCCCGGCCGGGTAGCGCAGCACGTCCATCGCGTGCTGCCCGGTCTCGCTCAGGATGAAGGCGTCGTCCAGCCAGCTGGCATCTGCGGTGACCCAGTCGGTCCGGTCGCCCTGGGCGGGAGCGGTGAGCTGGTTGCCGACCGCCCAGCCCCGCCAGATGTCGGGGCGGAACTCCATCGCCTTGCCCTGGCGGTGGTTGCGGAACGAGACGTTCACCTTGCCCAGCTCGCGCTGCGTGACGCGCCAGGTCGGGTCGGCCGGTACCGCGCCGGACCAGTGGTGCACCACGTCGTAGAGGTAGTCGGTGGTGGGGTGCGAAGTGACCTTCAGCTTGTCCTCGCCCCGCTGGAGCGCGGCGATCAGGTCGGCGCCCTGGTCGGCATTGAGCGTCGCCACCGTCAGCGGGGCCGGGCTTTCCGGGCTCCAGGGATTCTCGTCCCAGGGCTGCATGCGGCCGATGCCGTCGTTGACGACCAGCAGCATCTGCGCGCCCGCCGCCGCGGCGGCCTCCGCCTGAGCCTGGATTGCGGCCGGGTCGCCGCCGCGCACCACCACGGCCTTGCCGCGCGCGTTGTGCCGGGCCAGCTCCTGGGCCGTACCCTCACCGGCGTAGACCGCCGTCAGCGTCCGGGTACCGGCCGGCAGCGGCTTGGCCCCGCGCTTGACCAGCGGGTCGGCGTAGCTCTTCGACTTCGTGCCCACGGTCAGCGCCGGCTGCTCCATGCGGAAACGGGCGCCGAACTCGAACTCGCCCTCGGTGACCTTCTTGCCCGTCGGCAGCGCCCAGATGCTGTCGTAGGATGGATCGGGCGTCCTGGAGGACTCGAACAGGCTGTCGCTGAACGACCGGTGGACGTCCAGGCGCGGCGCGACCGGGGTGGTCTGCTGCGGCACGCGGGCCGAGACCTGACGGGTCTTGCGGCCGTCCAGGGTGACGGCCCGGTCCCGGTCCAGCAGGACGTCGTTGAAGGCGAGCAGCGCCACACCGCGCGAGTGCGGGCCGTTGGCGCCCTGCACGTCGGCGATGAGCCAGCCGCTGTAGCTGCCGACGGGCAGCCGAGCGGTGCCGGTGCCGGATGCGTCGAGCTCCATCACCGTGAAGAGGTGCTCGGCGGTCAGGAGGACCCGGCCCTCCAGCGGCTTGCCCGATCGGTCCTTGGCGGTGATGGTCAGGGTCTGCCGCTGGCCCTCGTTGGCGGCGCCGATCAGGGTCCGGGCCCGGACCGTTCCGCTGCTGTCCGTACCGGTGATCATACCGCTGACCGACTCGTCGGACGGCAGCTTGTCCAGGTTCGCGGTCAGGGAGACGGAGGTGTTGCCGTGCGCGGGAACGGTGACCCGGTTCTCGGAGAGGGTGAACAGCCCCGCCGGGGCCGCCGAGTCGACCGCCAGGTCCAGGCTGACCGGGGCGTCGCCGACGTTGGTGTACGTCACCTTCTGAACGTCGGTCTCCCCCGGCTTGCGCGGCCAGGCGTGGAGACCGGAGTAGGCGCTGGCGGTCGCGAAGACCGAGGTGTGCACCGCGGCAAGCGCGTCCAGCCGCCCGGCGCCCGCCTCGTACGCGGTGTACGACGGGGTGGCCTTGGCGCTGCTGACCAGCGCCTCCTTCAACTGCGCGCCGGTCCAGTCCGGGTGGGCGGCGGCCAGCAGCGCGGCCGCGCCCGCGACGTGCGGCGTGGCCATCGACGTGCCGCTCATCGTGGTGTAGTAGCCGGTGCCACGCACGAAGTGGGAACGGGCCGCGAGGATGTCGACGCCGGGGGCGGTGATCTCGGGCTTCAGCCCCAAGTCGCCCCCACGCGGGCCCGTGCTGGAGAATTCGGCGAGCTGGTCCGCGGAGTTCACGGCGCCGACGGTCAGCGCGGAGTCCGCGGCGCCCGGGCTGCCGATGGAGTGCGGGCCGCCGTTGCCCGCCGCGATCACGAACAGCGCGCCGGTCTCACGGCTGAGTCGGTCAACCGCCTGGCTCATCGGGTCGGTGTGGTCACCGCCGCCGCCCAGGCTCATGCTGATGATCCGGGCCTGGGCGTCGCGGGCGGCCCATTCCATGCCCGCGATGATCCAGGAATCCTGCCCCGAACCCTCGTTGTTGAGGACCTTGCCGATGTCCAGGCGGACGCCGGGGGCGACGCCCTTCTCTTTCCCGTCGGAGGCGTTGCCGGTGCCGGCGATCGTCGAGGCGACGTGGGTGCCATGGCCCACGTAGTCGGCGACATCCTCGTTCGGGACGAAGCTGGCGCTGGCATCGACCTGCCCGGCAAGGTCGGGGTGTTCGGCGTCGATACCAGTGTCGAGCACCGCGACCTTGACGCCCGTGCCGGTGTTGCCCTCCGCCCAGACCTTCTGCGCGCCGATCTGCGCGGTGGAATCGGACAGGTCGGCCTTCACCTTGCCGTCCAGCCACACCTTGGCGACACCGCCAGCGAAGGCAGGGTGCGCCGACCGGGCGGCCGCGCCGGAACCGCCGGTGAGCGCGGACCAGAACGCCGGTGCCTGCTTACGGTTCTGCACGACGGCCGCGCCCTGAATGCTCTCCAGCGGGCGCACGACGGTCGAGCCGGCCACCTTCGGCTGGGTCCGCGACTTCGCGGCCTCTTCGGTGTACTTGAAGATGAGCGGCAGCCGGGCGGCGTGCGCGTCGTCGTAGCCGTCGGCAATCAGCCGGGTCACGTTGAACAGCCGCCTGTCCAGCGTCCCGGCGCTGACGTACGGCAGCACGGAGTCGGGGTAGACGTACGTCGATCCGTCGATGACGGCGCGATGGAAACCTGTGCTGGTTCCGTCGGCGCCTTCGAAGGACCGGATCTCGGTTCCGTCGACGGCGGTGCCAAGCGTCACCTTGTCACCGGTGATCAGGGTGACGGTGTGTTTGCTGCCGTTTCCGGGTGACCGTTGTGCGGCGTCTGCAGGCGGCCCCGAGGTCGCCTGGTCCGCCGATACGGCGGCGGTTGCAGGTATGACCCCGAGTGCCAGGGCGGCGATCACGGCGAGCGCGACCGGTCTGGGCCTGGGGATATGAACCTTGGGCAACGGGACTCCTCAAGCGCTGTGAAGAGGGAAAGATGCTTGATCGTCCGGCCCCCTTCAACCGTGCTCAAGAGGCTTACGCTGTCCAACTTGTGCCATGTCTCACTTGTGTCACCACTGGATAGCTAGCCTGGGTGAAATCCCTGCTCAACAACGCCCGAGAGGTCGCTTTTCTCCCCGGTGCTCTGTCCTGAAATCGGCTTTCGTTCGTTGGTGTCGGGTCGCGCCAGGAGTTGGTTGCTTCGCGTATGCGGCGACGAGCCATGAGTTCGGTCATGGCAAGGTGGATCACGGCTTCGGAGCGGACTCGAAGGGTTTCGTAGGCGCGAGCAGACCGGCGGTGAAACACCAGCCAGCCCAGGGTGCGCTCGACCGCCCAGCGCTTCGGAAGTGAGGTGAAACACTTGGTCGCGGGCGGTCGCTGAACGCTTTCAATGTCGGCCGAGGGCGGCGGCGTGCTCGACGAGGTGCTGGCGATAGCCGCCGTACCCCCAGGCCTTGCAGATCGTGGGATGGGACGCGGCGACCTGCTCGACCAGGCGGGTTCCGGCAATCGAGTCCGGGACACTTGCTGCAGTTACCAGCATGGCCAACTTCTTACCGGCGTCGATGCACTGGCGGGCGGCGGGAACACTGGTGGAAGTCTTGATGTTCTGCGCGTCGATCACGCAGGCCGACGGTTCGGCGCCATGTCCTTCGCGCTGCCGTAGAAGCGTTCGCACCAGGCGGGTACGGCCACGCTCTTGCCCGAGGCCCTCATGATCGGGGTCGAGCCGGCGTAGGCCTTCAGGCCCCTGGTGCCAGCGAAGCGGGATCGGTCGTCGCCGCTCTCAGCGAGCACCCGGGCGCCGAGAGCGCGGAGCCCGGGGAAGCTGGTGATGATCTCGGCGTCCGGGTGCTTCTCAAAAGACTCCGCTGCGGCCTCGGCGAGGTCGTCGGTGTTGGTGCAGGCGGCCTCCAGTTGCCGCAGCGCGAGCATCTGACTTCCCATGGCCTGCTCGACCAGTGGGAGTTGCCGCATCAGCACGGCGCGGTCGGCCTCGGCCTCGGCCTCGAGGGTGTTCTTGCAGCCAGCCTTCTCCGGCAGGGCCCGCAGCTGGGGGCGGTGGAAAAAGCCTCCTCGAATGGCTTTATCGAGCAGTAGTGACGTCGCTTGTCGATGAGTTTGGGAGGTGCCCATTTCCACAGATGGGTGATGTCGACGAGTTCGGGAGGCACCAGGGTTCTTGCCAGGGCAGCATCGAGGTGCTCCTGGTGAAAGGCCCTGGTCATGCCGCAGATGTCGAAGGTCGAGCTCTACGCGGCGATCCGGCGCGACCATCGCGGCGGCATGTCGATGCGGGAGCTTGAGCGCAAGCACGGCGTGACGTGGCGGACGGTCCGGAAGGCGTTGGACTCGTCCTGGCCGGAGCCCCGCAAGAAGCTGCCTCCCCGAGCCACCACGCTGGATCCGTACAAGCCGGTGATCGACGAGATCCTGCGGGCGGATCTGGACGCGCCGCGCAAGCAGCGGCACACGGTCACCCGGATCTTTCACCGGCTGGTCGAGGAGCACGGGGCGGACGTCTCCTACGGTGTGGTGCGCTACTACGTTGCCGGCCGGAAGCCGGAGATCCTGGTCGAGTCCGGCAAGGCGCCGCTGGAGGCGTTCGTCCCGCAGACTCACCTGCCCGGTCACGAGGCGGAGGTCGACTTCGGTGACGTGACCGTGCGTCTGGCCGGCGAGCTTGTGACCTGCTACCTGTTCTCCTTCCGGCTGTCGTACTCGGGCAAGGCCGTCCACCGCGTGTTCGCCTCCTGCGGCCAGGAAGCCTTCTTCGAAGGCCACGTCCACGCGCTACGGACCCTGGGCGGGGTCCCGCGCACCAAGGTCCGCTACGACAACCTGAAAGCCGCCGTCGCCAGGGTGCTGGGACAGAGCCGGGGAAGAGTTGAGGCCGACCGCTGGATCGCCTTCCGCTCACACTTCGGCATTGAAAGCTTCTACTGCCGGCCCGGCATCGAAGGCGCGCACGAGAAGGGCGGAGTCGAAGGGATGATCGGCTACTTCCGCCGCAATCACTTCGTTCCCGTCCCCGAGGTCGCATCGCTCGCTGAGCTGAACGAGATGGTCGAACAGTGGGACCGGCAGCACGACGCCCGGCGCATCGGCTCCAGGCCCAAGACGGTCGCGGAGTACTTCGCCGTCGAGCAGCCGCTGCTCATGGCGCTGCCCGAGGAACCGTTCGAGACGGGCCGGCTGTTCACGCCGCGGGTCGATCGCTACGGACAGATCCCGGTCCGCACCAACCGCTACTCGGTCCCGATCCGGCTGATCGGCAAGCGCGTGCGGGTCGTGCTGCACGCCTCTCATCTGGTGGTTTACGACCAGAACGTGGAAGTGGCCCGGCATGAACGGCTGATCGCGAAGGGCGCCGTCCGCCTGGACCTGGACCACTACCTGGAGGTCCTGGTCCGCAAGCCCGGCGCCTTCCCCGGCTCCACAGCACTCGAACAGGCCCGCTCGGCAGGCAGGTTCACCCCGGTCCACGACGCCTGGTGGGACCAGGCCCGCAAAATCCATGGCGAGCGGGACGGAACCCGGGCCCTGATCGAGGTTCTCCTGCTGGGGCGTCATCTGCCGCACGAGCACGTCGTCGCCGGCCTGGCTGCGGCCCTGCGGGCCGGGGCGATGACCGCGGACGCGGTCGCTCTGGAAGCCCGCAAAGCCGCCCAGGCGGAGACCGAGCCCACCCCCGCAGCGGACCGGCTTGTGTCCGGCGAGCCGTCGGCGACGGTGACGTCGCTGCACGAGTGGCGGCTCGCGCATCTTCCTGCGGACACCAGGCCGCTGCCCTCGGTGGCCCCCTATGACCAACTGCTCCGACGCCGCCGCACCAGTGGCAGCGACCACCGTGAGGGAGAAGCACAGTGACCCTGCCCCGCCAGCGAGGCTTGACCGAACAGGCCGCCGACGCCGCCATCGACAGCGCCTGTCGGCTTCTGCGGCTGCCGTCGATTCGCAACGAGTTCTCCGAAATCGCTGACCGGGCGATGAAGGACCAGATGACCTACCGGGGCTTCCTCGCTGAGCTGCTGATGACTGAGTGCGACGATCGGTCCCGTCGCCGCTCTGAGCGGCGGATCAAGGCGGCCGGTTTCCCGCGGGAGAAGTCGCTGCGGGCCTTCGACTTCGACGCGAACCCGAACATCGACGCGGCTACCATCCACACGCTGGCCAGCTGTGAGTGGATCAAGAAGAGCCAGCCGCTCTGCCTGATCGGCGACTCCGGCACGGGCAAGTCCCACATGCTCATCGCCCTGGGCACCGAAGCGGCCATGAAGGGCTACCGCGTCCGCTACACACTCGCCACGAAGCTGGTGAACGAGCTGGTCGAAGCGGCCGACGAGAAGCAGTTGAACAAGACCATCGCCCGCTACGGCCGCGTCGACCTGCTCTGCATCGACGAGCTCGGCTACATGGAACTCGACCGCCGCGGCGCTGAACTCCTCTTCCAGGTCCTGACCGAACGCGAGGAAAAGAACAGCGTCGCTATCGCCTCCAACGAGTCCTTCGGCGGCTGGACCAAGACCTTCACGGACCCCCGCCTCTGCGCGGCCATCGTCGACCGCCTCACCTTCAACGGCACCATCATCGAAACCGGCACCGACTCCTACCGCCTCGCCACCACCCGAGCACGAGCCGAAGAGCAAGCCAACGTCAGCTGACGTCCGACGACTCTGTCTCAACGTTCGCCGCCCTCCCTGGGCGGCGAGCCGTCCGCCACGCTGGTGCATTCACCGACGTCCCCGGCGACTACCTGCTGTCGCAGGAAAGGGTTGAAGTCCGGCGCCAAGCACCTGCAGCCGTCAACAATGTTCGTATGACCATCACCTCGCAGGCCCGCTCGTTCGACACGGCTGCCGCCAGCTACGCTGCGAACCGTCCTTCATACCCGTCCGAATTGCTCGACGCGGTCGAGGAACTCACCGGCCGCCCATTGGAGGGCGCTCGCGTCGCCGACGTCGGGGCCGGCACCGGACTGGCGACGATGCTTCTCCGGGCCCGCGGTGCGAACGTCATCGCGGTCGAGCCCGGCCCCGGGATGGCCTCACAGTTCCGTCTCAGCCTGCCCGATGTCCCTCTTGTGATCGGGGACGGCAACAACCTGCCGCTGGCCTCCGCCTCCGTCGACGTCCTCACATATGCCCAAGCCTGGCACTGGACCGATCAGCGCAAATCCGTTCCGGAAGCTCTCCGAGTCCTACGCACCGGTGGTGCACTCGCCCTCTGGTGGAACGACTCAGACAGCACCATTCCTTGGATTGCCAACCAGGATGCGCGCTTGCGCCGACTTTTCGGTGCCGACGACAGCCCTCACGACCCCATGGCACGGTTCCGCGGACTGCCGTCCGAGGTCAGCTTCGTCCATCGGCACGTGCCGTGGACCCGGAGTGTTCCGCTTGACATGCACCTCGCCAACCTCGCCAGCTACTCCGACTTCCTCGTCCTCGGCAAGGAAGCAACGAACACTTTTATTGCCAAGGAGCTCGACCTCCTGACTGAGGTCTTCCCGAACAGGATGGTCGAGGAGCACTACGTCGTCAGCTTGGCTGTCACCACCTGCTGACACAGCGCTGCAACACGTTGGCGACCGCCAGCGGACAGAGGTGCCGTCAATTCTCGTGAACAGACATGGCGGGGCTGGGCACTCACTGCTGCTCAAACAGATCGACAAACGCTGTCGCTGGAAGTGAACGAAGCCACTCGAAGGACTCGTCCGCGAACAGCGGGCCGAGCGCTTCACGGACGCGGACAGCCAGCGTCCCCTTCGGACCAGCGAAGCCGATTTGCGGATTTCCCGACGGAGTCCTCAAGGCCGAGGCATCCCCCGGGTATCAGGTGAAATGGAGCGGCGGGTGCCGGGGTTCACATCCCCTGGCACCCGCCGCGGTAACGTCAGACCGTCGCGCTAGCGATCCCTGGCTCCGCGGTGCAGGTAGGCGCGGACCACGGTCTGCTGGACGCTGTTGCCGGCGGCGTCCGTCGCGGTCACCCGCAGTGACACATACGCGTCGCCGTGTATGTACGACGGCCGCTCCACGGTGGCGGTGAACTGACCGTCACTGCCGTCCTTCACTGTGCGTGCCGTGGTCCAGCTCTTCCCGTCTTCGTACGACGCCTCGACCTTCAGCTTCACCCCGCGTGGGACGGCCATGCCGTCCTGCATACGGGCGGTCAGGCCGACAGTGTGCGTACGCGCCGAGCCCACCGCGTTCTGCGCGTCGACCGGTACGTCGTAGTCGAGCTGGAGCAGCGGCAGCAGGGTCGCGCTGGCCGCGGTGTCCGAGTGGAACGTCCACGACGTGCGCGTCTGCGTGGCGAACTGCCAGTCGTCCGAGTCGCGAGCGGTCGCCAAGTCCAGCCGGTATGCGGCGTTGCCCGCGGGCACCTCGAAGTTGCCCCACGCGCCGTTGTCGGACTCGGCGATCTGCTCCCCGTTGCGGTACAGCACCGCTGCGGTCGTGTCGTGCGCCATGTCGCTCACCGTGGCCGCCCCGGCGCCGCGGAAGTCGCCACCCAAGTCGGGGGCAAGCTCCGCGAATGACCAGTGGCCCGTGCCGGAGTCGTTAAACTCCGGCACGTACACCGACAGGGTGTCGCCGTGGCGCTGCGACTTCAGGGACCAACCACGCGGGATCGACGGGCGGACCACCGCTCCGAACCACCGCTCCGTGGCGCGCTGGCCGGGCTGATAGGTGTGCGGGGCGTCCTGCGACCCGGCCGTCAACGGCATGTCGGCGGCCCAGACGACATTGTGGTGCACGACGTGCTTCCACAACGTGTCCTCGTCGCTGCTCACGTACTCGACGCGCTCCCGACCCACCGGAACGTAGCGGCTGTACTGGTTCAACGCGGTGTCCTCGTGCGGCCGCCAAGCGAAACGCTGCTCGCTCGTCCACTCCGAGGCTCCGGTGCGGGTGTACGTGGCTCGGACCTGCGCGCTGTTCTGTTCTGAGACGGTGTAGACCATCTGCTGGGGGATGGAGCCCTTCGAGACCGGCATCACGTCGTACAGATACGGGCTGCGCACTGTGCCGGAGAACTCCACCGTCGTGGTGCCCTTCTTGATGCGCTCCAGCAGGGGCGCCCCGTTCGTCCAGTTGGTCCGCATGGAGGGCAGGTCCAGCCGGTCACCGTCCGGCTGCCACCGGGTCCAGGCGGAGCCCCCAACCGGTTCCCACGCGAACAGCACCGCCTTGGCCCCTGCGGCCGCCGCGAGTCGCGAGAATCCGATGTAGCCGCCCTGCGGATACGTGTACCGTACGACGGCCAGTTTGCCGCGCACATTGCTGAGGTCGGGCACCGTCACCGACCCGGCGTCCACGGCGGTCAGCCGCGCGCCCTGGTCCCCGAAGACCGGGGAGAACGGCTCATAGCGGGGGGTGAATCCCAGTGAGCTGCCGGAGACCTTCGCCTGCAGTTGCGGGGCCACCATCTGCCAGCGCGAGTGGTACTCGAAGGTGCCGTCGGTGACCGGAGCGGTGGGGCTGACGTAGAGGTGATTGACGACGTCGAAGTACATGGCGCCGAATTGCAGGCTGTGACCGTCGATCTGGCGGTAGAACATGGTGCTGATGGTGCCGTGCTGCTCGGCGGGGCGGGGCGTGCGGATCTTCACCTCGGTGACCTTGGTCGCGTCCAGCGTCACCGTTGTGTCCTTGGTGACCTTCACCTCGGGGACGACGATCTCGCCCACCTCGTCGCCGTCTATGGTGTCGTCGGTGAAACGGGCATTGAGGTAGTACGTGCCCTCTTCCACGACGGCGACAGCCGCGTCCCGGTCCGTGTAGCCCACGAACCCGTCGGAACCCCAGATGTTTGGCAGCGCGCCGGGCACGACCTTGCCCTGGCGGTCGCGGTAGACCACGGTCAGCCGGTGCTGCGGGGCGTGCACCACGAGGGAGACGGTGGTGTGCGCGAGGACGGCACCGTCGGCGGACTTCGCGGTGACGTATCCGTAGAAGCCGCCGCGGACGGCGTGCGTCGCGTCGGTGCGCAGCGGCACCTCGGCCGTGGCGCCGGGGGCCAGCTGGACCGTGTCGGAGCCGAGGCTGACGACCCCGTCGGGGAGCGCTTTCCCGTTCTCGGTGGTCAGGTTGACGGCCAGGGAGAGGGTGAGCGGGTGGTCGCCGGTGTTGGTGTAGTGGACGGTGGCCGCCTGCCGGGCTCCCTGTGTGTCGCCGATGTGGAGCGGGGCCAGGGTGACGGAGCCGGTGGCGGTGACCGGGCCCATGGCGGTGGCCAGGTCGATGCGGCCGCCGCCTTGCTCGGTAACCTTGGTGCCGGGCACGGTGTGCGCGGTGCTGGTCAGCGCGTCCTTGAGCTGCTGCGCGTTCCAGTCCGGGTGCTGCTGGGCCAGCAGTGCCGCGGCGCCGGCGACGTGCGGGGTGGCCATGGAGGTCCCGGACAGCGAGACGTAGTTGGCGTCGACCGGGTCGCCCAGGGTGGTGCCGGCCGCGCGGGCGGCGACGATGCCGACGCCGGGGGCGGTCACGTCGGGCTTGACCGCACCGTCACCGAAGCGCGGGCCGCGGCTGGAGAAGGGGGCGAGGGAGTCGTCGCGGTCGACGGCCCCCACGGTCAGCGCGGCGTCGGCCGCGCCCGGCGTGCCGACCGTCGACTGGCCCGGGCCCGAGTTGCCCGCCGCGATGACGAAGAGCGTGCCGGTGGACGCGGTCAGGTCGTTGACAGCCTGGCTGAGCGAGTCAGTGCCGTCGGTCTCCATGTTCGCGCCGAGGCTCATGTTGACGACCTTGGCGTGCTCGCCGGCCGCCCACTCCATGCCGTCGATGATGCCCGACTCGTAGCCGCCGCCGTCGTCGCCCAGCACCTTGCCGATCAGCAGGTCGGCCTTCGGCGCCACGCCGCGCCGGGTCCCCCCCGACGCAGCGCCGGTGCCGCCGACGATCGAGGCGACATGCGTGCCGTGACCGAAGTGGTCATCGGTGTTGCCACTGTCGGAGAAGTCCTTGGACTCCGCGATGCGCCCGGCCAGGTCCGGGTGGTTCGCATCGACGCCGGAGTCCAGCACGGCCACCTTCACGCCCTGGCCCTCGTAACCGGCCTTCCAGGCGGTCGGCGCATTGATCTGCGCGGTGCTGCGGTCCAGCATGGCCTTGACCTTGCCGTCCAGCGAAACCCTGGGGGTGACCGCGGCACGGGCAGCGTCCGACGTTCGGCCCGGGTTCAGGGTCTTCCAGAACGTGCCCAGGTCGTGGTCGGCTACCCGCAGCGACCGCGCGTGAATGCTCGCCAGGCTACGGGAGGGCGTCTCGGCCGCCTTGAGCGCCAGCAGCCGGTCGGCAGTGGCCCCGGCGGCCTTCGCCGCCTGCGCGGTGACCCTCGCCCCGACCCGTGACGGCAGCGGCGTCGAGGAGACGATCAGCGGCAGTGTGGAGGTGTGGGCCTCGTCGTAGCCATCGGCGATCAGCGCCGTCACGTTAAACAGCCGCCGGTCCAGGGTGCCGGCTGTCACCAACCCTTGGGCGTCGAACGGAAGCACGGTCAGTGCCTTGTCGTCCCCCTCCAGGGTCTGGAAGGGGATGTGCTCGCGCCCGGGGCCGGGCTGCACCGACGCGGTGTGCCGTCCGCCGGGCAGCGTCGTCACGGTCACCTGGTCACCGGTCACCAGCCGCACGGTCGCGGAGCGAGCCCCCGGCACGGCGGCGGGACGAGTGGGGGTCCCGGTGGCTGCCGTCTGCGCTGCGACTGCGGCCGGCACGGCGCCTGCGACCAGGATCAATACTGTCGATATCGCCGCCTTTAGGCGGATTCTAGACATCAGTGAGACACCTCTCGTATGGCTGGGGGCAGTCGGGCTGTGATCAGGAGCACTGATCCAGCTGGGATGGGGCGCGCCGGTCAGAAGGTGAGCTTCCAGCTGTTGATGTAGCCGCTGTCCAAGTGGTAGGCGTCCTGGACCCTCAGCTTCCAGGTGCCCTTGGCGGTCTCGCTGGAGGCGTTGACGGTGTAGGTGGCATTGACGTTGGCAGCCGAGTCGAAGCCGTCGGACTTCTTCAGCCGGTACAGGCTGCCGTCCGGGGCGACCAGGTCGATGACCAGGTCACCGCGGTAGGGGTGGACGATGTTGACGTCGACCTTCAGGGCGCTCGGCGCGTTACCGGCGCGACCGGTGACGTTGATGTTGGAGTACACCGCGGCGCCGGCGTCCGGGATGGGCACGTCGGTGGTGTTCGCGAAGACGTTGCCGCCGATGGTGGAGACCCCCCACTCGAAGGTCGCCGAACCGGTGACGTTGGAGGAGTCCTTGGCCGTGACGGTCACGGTGCCGAGGCCGACGGTGGTCGGCGTGCCGGAGATCAGGCCGGTGCTCGCGTTGATCGACAGGCCGGCCGGCAGGCCGGTGGCGGAGTAGGTCAGCGCTCCGGGGTTGTTGCTGCCGGCCTGGATCTGCAGGCTCGCGGGGGTGTTGACGATCGTGTTCTGGGCCGCCGGCTTGGTGACCGTGACGCGGGCGACGACGCCGATGGCGGCCCAGGTGTCGGCGACCGTGTTGTAGGTGGCGCTGCCGGCCCCCCACAGATCGGCGGCAGCCTGCAGGGTCTGGGCGCGGGCGCCCGAGTAGTCGGTGGTGGAGGTGAAACGCTCGCTCAGGGCCTTGTACCAGAGCTTGGCGGCGTTGTCCCGGCCGATGCCGGGCACCGACAGACCGCCAGCGGTGGGGCTGTTGTAGCTGACGCCGTTGATCACCTTCGCGCCGCTGCCCTCGGACAGCAGGTAGAAGAAGTGGTTCGCCGGGCCGGAGGAGTAGTGCACGTCGAGGTCGCCGATGCCGGAGTACCAGTTGTCGGGCGAAGTGCCGTCGCGCGAGGGCTTGTCCTGGTAGCGCAGCGGGGTTCCATCGCCGTTGACGTCGATCTTCTCGCCGATGAGGTAATCGCCGACATCGCTGGCGTTGTTGGCGTAGAACTCGACCGAGGTGCCGAAGATGTCCGAGGTCGCCTCATTGAGGCCGCCGGACTCACCGCTGTAGTTCAGATTCGCGGTGGCGGCGGTGACGCCGTGGCTCATCTCGTGACCGGCGACGTCGAGCGAGGTCAGCGGGTGGCTGTCGCCGCTGCCGTCACCGTAGGTCATGCAGAAGCAGCCGTCGTCCCAGAACGCGTTGACGTAGGCGTTGCCGAAATGTGTGCGCGAGGAGGCGCCGACTCCGTCGTTGCGGATGCCGTTGCGGCCCATCACGTTCTTGTAGAAGTCCCAGGTCTCCTGGGCGCCGTAGGCGGCGTCCACACCGGCGGTCTGGGCGTTGGACGGGAGGCCGTTGCCCCAGGTGTCCGTGGAGTTGGTGAACAGGCTGCCGGTGCCCGAGTCGCCGTGGTTCAGGTCGTACGTCGCGTGCCCGCCACGGGTGTTGTCGGTCATGCTGTATGTCGAGCCGGACAGCGTGGTCCCGAGGGTGACCTGGCCGCTGTACTCGCTGTTGCCGATGCCGGTCTTGATCCCTTGGTACTCGAAGAGCTTGGCGCCGGTCTTCGCGTCCGTGATGACGTGCAACTGGCTCGGGGTGCCGTCGTCCTGCAGGCCCCCGACGACGGACTCCCAGGCCAGCACCGGTGCGCCGGAGGCCGCCCAGACCACCTTGCGGGAGGTGTCGACGGCCGGGCTCGTGGCGCCCTCGGCCTTCGCACGGCCGATCGCGAAGCTCTCGGCCGACGCAGCGGACCGGGTCGCAGTGGTGCTCGGCACGCTGATGGTCGCGTTGGTGGCCTTGTCGGCCCCCTTCAAGGTCCCGTCGGCGGCCGTGTGCACGACGAGGTCGCCGCCGAGGACCGGAAGGCCCGCGAACGTGCGCTCGTAGCGGGTGTGCACTGTGCCGTCGGCGTCCTTGAGGACCGACTTGGGGATCAACTGCTCCTGGGCGCCGAGGTGCAGCGACCGGGCAGTGGCCGCCCGGCCAGCCTTGGCGGCCCCGAGTAGCTCCGCGCGCTGCGCGGAGGAGAGCTGGACGGGCAGGGCGCCCGCTCGGGGCTGGACACGCACGGCGCTGTGCGCGTCAGCGGCGCTGGCCGACGCGCTGCCGGACGAGGCGGCGACGGCCAGCAGCGCGGCACTGGCTATGAGCGCGCCGGTGGCAACTGTCTTGCGGGGAGATCGTCTCACTCGGACTCCTTCTGCGGCGGCCACGGGAGAGCGGCCGGTGACAGTCCGGGCAGGCGGGGTTTGATGCTGCCCGGTTAGAACTGATGGTGTGGGTGGGACATGCGTGGCCGTTGCGTCGAAGGCGATCACTGCGCAGTGAGACTTCTTTCGCACAGCTGGGGTGCAAACTTTCGAAATAGTTGGCTAACGAAGCAAGAAATGTCACTGGCCACGGGTGTCGTAACTGCGACATGTCTCAACGGCGACACGCGCCGCCTGCGCGCTCGCTACGCTGTCAGCGCGACATGGATTGTCAGGAATTTGGTGTGCGCCTGGCATCACCGACTGCCCCATGCTTCGATCAAATGACCTAGTTATTGGATGAGGCGTGGCGCATGACATCGTGACTTTGACCAGATGTCACATGCGGTGATCTGGGCGGGAATGTCGCACTATCTCCGCCGTCAACTGGATCCAAGTCATCAGAGAAACACCTTTCGTTCAAAGGGGGCGGTGTCCGCCCGAAAGAATCGGCCGATGAAGCAGCACTTGTCACTGACAGCGTGTCAGTCCCGGGCTCTCGGCGACCGTTGCGCCGGCACGCTCGACCATCGCTCGCTGGGACGGCGGGGGATCATGCGGTCGTCGGCGGCGACCAAGTACCACTGGGCTTGGTCCGCCCCGCGGGCTCACTGACCGCGCCGTTGAGGGCTTCGAGGCCCCTCGGGACCTGCGAGTCAGCCGTGGACTGCGCCTGCGGGAGGTCACCGGCGAGGGAGGCCTGGAACTGGTCGGTCCAGGAAGAGATAGCCGTTCTTGGGCGGAAGGATCGGCGGGACGAGCGCGCTGGGCGGCGGGCCGGCGATTAGCGCGCCGACCTTGGGATCCTGGCCGGCTTCGGAGATCACAACACTGCCGTAGGAGTGCCCAGCCGGGCGAACAGACCATCCTGCTCCGCGATGACCTGAAGGGTCGCCGCGACGTCCCCGGCGAGGGAATCGGTCGGGTTCTGCACGAGGCTGACTTTGTAGCCCGCGCTCACGAAGCGCTCGTGGACGCCCTGCCAGCCGGATCCGTCCACGAATCCGCCGTGCATGAGAACCACGTTCCGTACTGCATGTTGCGCTGTCATGGTGATGTCCCCCATAGGGAATTCCCACGTTCTTCGGACGCATTCACCGTATGGATTCGTCGCCTGCGCGGCTTCGGTTAGATGACTTAGACGGTGTCCTGGGTGGTGAGTTTGAGGAAGCGTTTGTAGCAGCAGAGGGCACGCCGCCGCCCCCAAGGCCCCTGTCCGCGGTCTCCACCGCGGACAGGGGCCTTTCGTCAGCCGCCCGCTGTCGCTACTTCAGGCCGAAGGCGCGGATTACGGTCTGGCTCACACTGTTCCCCTTCGTGTCCCGCGCCGTCGTGCGCAGGCTCGCGAAGCGGGCCCGGGACGGCGCGTCGAGCTGCGCCTTCCAGTCGCCGCCCGACTGCCGCAGCGTCGTCCGGCGCCACGTGGCACCGTCGTCGTACGACACTTCCAGCATCACCGTGCGAATCTCGCCCGTGCCCGCCGCTCCCTTCAGGTGCGACGGGGTGACTGTCAGCCCGGTCCGCCGATGCGCATTGCCGGCCAGGTTGGTGGCCACCGCATAGTCGAGCTGCACCAGCGGCAGAGGCGTGAGAACCGTGTAGTCCGTGGTGCTGGAGGTGAACCCCCACTCGGTGCGGGTACGGGTCGAATACGGCCTGTCCGGCAGGTTCCGCTTGCCCTCCACCACGATCCGGTAGGGCAGCGGGTCCGGTGACACGTTCTCGACGGTGACGATCCGCTCGTTGACGTCCTCGCCGAGCAGTTCGTCGCCCTGGTACAGCGAGATCTTCGAGGTGTCGCCGTCGGCCCAGACAACGCCGGCGTGGCCGCCGGCGTCGCCCCAGGCCGGTACGGCGGAAGTGCTGATGATGTCGCCGGCCCGGAAGGGGGCCCGCCAGCTGATGCCGTCGTTGAGCAGTCGCGGGCGCTGGATGGGTGAGAACCAGCTCTCGCCGGTGGTGCTGCGCGGCTTGTACGAGCGCACCACGCCTCTTTGGCCGAGGTCGCTCATGCCCGCGCCGGAGACCCAGCGGACGCCGGTGCCCGCCGTGACCCACGACGTCAGCGTGCCCTGGGTCGCAACCGGCGTGGAGTCACTGAGCATGGGGCCGTTGAAGATGGCGGATATGTCATCGCGGAACTCGCGGGCCTCGCCCTGCTTGGTATCGCGGAACGACTCGTCGATCCGGGCCAGTTCGCCGGGGCCGGGCCGGTAGGACGGGTCGCGGGGGATCGCCCCGTCCTGGTGGCGGACCAGGTCGTACAGGTAGCGCGGATGCGGGTGAGAGACCACCTTCAGCGTTGCCATTCCGGGCTTGCGGATCCGGTTGAGCAGCCGTGCGCTGTCGTCGGTGCCGAGCGAGGCCACCGGCAGCGGGGCGGCGGCGGGCAGGTCGGCCCAGGGGTCAAACTTTCCGTAGCCGTCGTTCAGGATCAGCAGCTGCCTGGCGCCGGCCGTTGCCGCGGCCGCGGCCTGGTCCGGGGCGGGCACGGTGTCACTGCGGCGGACGACCGCCACTTGGCCGCGCACCTTCAGCTTGCGGAAGTCCGCGGCCGATCCGTTGCCGGCCCAGACGGCCCGGTAGGTGCCGGTGCCCTCGGGCAGCGCGCGGGACAGGCTCTGGATGACGACGTCGTCGTAGGTCTGCGAGCCGGAGGAGAACGTCAGCGGCGGCTGGACCTGCCGCCAGCGGGTCGCGAAGATGTACGAGCCCTTCGTCACCTTCGGCGTCGGGGTCACCCAGAGGCTGTCGTACAACCAGTACTCGGGCATGTAGCTGTCCATGAACGGAAACAGGTCGCCGTTCGTCCGGTACTGGTCGACCCTCATGAACTGGTTAGCGGTCGGCTGCGGGGTGAAGGCGGCCGCCCTGCGCAGCTTCGCGGCGTCGAAGCGGACGGTGCGGTCGGCGTCGAGGTCGATCTGCGGCGCGGAGAACATGGCGAAGCCCAGCGTGTGGGTGCCGTCGATCCCGGGAACGGCGGTGTTCATCCACGCCGAGTAGGTGCTCGGGGGCAGGCGCAGGCTCATGCGGCCCGAGGCATCGACCTCGTAAATCTTGGGCGCGGTGTTGCGCTCGACGTCCTTCAGAACGAGGGTGCCGGGCAGGGCGTCCCCGTGGCGGTCCTTCGCCGTGACTGACAGCGTGACCCGTCGCCCCTCCTTGTTCACGCCGACCGGCGTGCGGGTGAGGACCGTGCCGTCGGCACGGGTGGCAGTGAGCCGACTGGAGTAGGCGGCATTGTCCTCCGCCGCGTCGAGGTGGGTGATCACGCCGACGGTGGCGGTGCCGCGCGCGGGCACGCTCAGCTGCGAGTCGGTGAGGGTGAACACACCTTCGGGCAGCTGGTCCTGGCTCAGGGACAGGTCCACGGTGAGCGGCTCGGACCCGGTGTTGGTGTAGGTGACGTCCTTGCGGACGGTCTGGCCCGGCGTGTACGGGTAGTGGACCTGGGTGAACGCGGCCCCGGAGGCGAACAGCGTGGCCTTCACAGCGGCGGCGATGTCGAGCCGGCCGCTGCCGGCCTCGAAGGGGCTGAACCGCTGGGTGCTCGCGGTGGTGCTGACCAGGGCGTTCTTGAGCTGCTGCCCCGTCCAGTCCGGGTGCTTGGCGGCCAGCAGGGCCGCCGCGCCCGCGACGTGCGGTGTCGCCATCGACGTACCGCTCATCGTCTGATAGGCACCCTCCCCCTCCGCCGCGTACTGCGAGCGGGCCGCCAGCACGTTCACACCCGGGGCTGTCAGATCGGGCTTGATGGCATTGTCGCCCACGCGGGGGCCACGGCTGGAGAACTCCGCCAGCTGATCCACGCCCTTCCCCGGGCCGTTCACCGCGCCGACCGTCAGCGCGGCGTCCGCCGCTCCCGGGGCGCCCACACTGTACGGCGCGGGGCCGGAATTGCCGGCCGCGATGACGAACAGCGTTCCGGTCTCCTCGCTGAGCCGGTTCACCGCCTGGCTGAGCGGGTCGGTGCCGTCGGTGGGCCCGCCGCCCAGGCTCATACTGACGACCTTGGCGTGCTGGTCCCGGGCGGCCCACTCCATGCCCGCCAGGATCCAGGAGTCCTGACCACTGCCGTCGTTGTCCAGCACCTTGCCGATGTGCAGCCCGGCGCCCGGGGCGACGCCCTTCTCCTTGCCGCCGGACGCAGCCCCGGTACCGGCGACAGTCGAGGCGACATGGGTCCCGTGGCCCTGCCGGTCGGTGACGTCCTGCCCCGGCACGAAACTCTCCGTGGCCACGATGCGGCCGGCGAAGTCCGGGTGCGCGGCGTCGATCCCAGTGTCCAGCACCGCGACGTCCACGCCCTGCCCGGTGTCCCCGCCCGCCCAGACGTCAGGGGCCCCGATTTGCGCGGTGGTGTCGGACAGCGTGGCCTTGACCTTCCCGTCCAGCCACACCTTCGCGACCCCGCCCGCCAGCGTTCCACGGGCCGCGGCACCGGCGGTCCGCGCCTTGGCGGAGGATGCCGGAGTGCCGCTGAGGGAGGACCAGAAGTCCGCCGCCTGCGCGTGCTTGGCCGATATCGCCGCGCCCTGGATGCTGCTCAGGGCCAGGGTCGTGCCGGCGCCCTCGGGGACCTTCATGTTGCGGGAGCGGGCAGCCGCGTCGGTGTACGTGACGATCAACGGCAGATGGTCACTGCGCGCGTCGTCGTAGCCGTCCGCGAGCAGTTCGGTCACGTTGAACAGGTGCTCGTCCAGCGCCCCGGACGCGATGAAGGGCAACGCCGCGTCGGGATACACATAGATGTCGTCACCGACCGACATGACGTGCGCGCCACCGGTCCTGCCCTGCGGATCGGCCACCGACGTGACCGAGTGCCTGCCGCCGTTCGCGGTCACCGTGACCTTGTCACCGGTGATCAGCGTGACGGTACGCACAATCGCAGGACCGGCGGCGGAAGTCGCCGTCGGGAACGGGGGCGGCGGAGTGGCGTCGGCCGACGCGGTAGGGCCGGTGGCCGTCAGCACCACCAGCGCGGCGACGGCGGCTGTCAACCCGCGTCTGCGGGACGGAGGCATACGCAAGGGAACCTCATGAACTAGATGGGCAGCGGTCCTTGGCAGTCAGCCATCCCTTCGCATCACTGTAAAGTCAGCGCTTTGGCACTTCTGTGCCACGTCACCAAGTGGACATGGCGCAAGTCCACGCAATGATCCCCAAGCGGGACATGCTGCACGGTGCGAGGAGTTGCCGGATCCCCAAGGAGGCCCAACCATGCAAGCTGGCTGCCGCTGTCTTGCGCGGTACGGCCGGGCATGCCTCAACATGCAGTTTCCTTGGCCCTTTGACGGGTCGTCAGTTTAGCTGTCTTGCCGTCGTCGACTGCCCGGCTGGACGCTGCGAGCAGGAATGATGCTCCTGATGTTCAGCCCGCACGCCAGCGGCCTGACTTCCTGGCCCTGGGCTTCTTCCCGGCAGCCGGAGTGGAATCGATCGAAGATGTCGTTCATTGCGGCGGCGCGACGGCAACAGGCCGAGGGACCGTAACTGGAGGCAACCGACGACCGGGGCCCGTTCCTCTGGCCGCCACCACGGCTTGTATTTTCCTGATCGGTGTCACACGGGCAAGGCCAGAGGTGGAGAGCAATGATGGAAAACGACGCACCCTTGGAGTTGGTTGGACTCGATACAGAGGCGGAGGCTGTCTATCGCCATCTTCTGGTGCGCAGTGGCGGGACCGTCGACGAGATAGTGGCGGCATTCGGAGTGAGCTTCGAGCACGCATTGGCGTTGCTCGAACGTCTGCACCACTCCGGGTTGGTCAGCCGTAGGTCCTCGGGGGCGTTCCTCACGGTGGATCCCCGTCACGCGCTGCGGACACTGGTGGAATCACGCGAGCGTCAGCTGGCTGCCGTGCGGGACGCTGCGGGGCCGTTGGGTGCGATCTTCGACGACGCCAGGCGGTCCAGTACGGCCGAACCCGCCACCAGGACCATCAGCGGTCCGGAGGCGGTCGGCGACTGCTACTACCGCTTGAAGCAAGCTGCCCGATCCGAGATCTGCGCCATGGACCGCCCTCCGTTCCTGCTGGCTCCGAATGGACCACTCGACGAGGCAGCGGTCCGGCGCGGGGTGCGAGTGCGTGTCGTCTACGCGGCTGCCAGCTTCGATGCTGAAAGCGGCTGGCAGGCGCTGGGCAGCCTCGTGTCGCGTGGGGAAGAAGCCAGGGTCGTGCCGGCGCTGCCTATCAAATTGGCGATGGCTGACCGGTCGGCCGCGATGGTCTCGCTGAGCTTGTCAGCCGACAGCAACGAGTGTCTCTACACCGAAGCACCCCCCTTGCTGAAAGCACTGACCGAACTCTTCGAGCATTACTGGACCACCGCGCCCTCACTGAGTGGGGGCCCCGACTCCGAGTCGTTGCCGTCACCAGGGCCGTCCACCCAAGGCGACCAGACCCGGAAGCCCACTGACGAAGAACGGAACCTGCTTGCGCTCTTTGCCGCTGGGGTCAAGGACGACGCCATTGCCCGCCAATTCGGGGTTTCGACACGGACGCTGCGGCGGCGGATCCAAGACCTTTACGCAGAGCTAGGGACCACCAACCGGTTCGGCGCCGGTGTAGCAGCAGCTCGACGCAACTGGGTTTGAGCATCCCGGCCCCGCTCGGACCAATCGGAATTCCCCACGAGCCGACCACTCCCTCGGCCCGGATCGCGCCGGACCATCCGTTCGCATCGAGCATCAGGCGGGCCCATCAGGGAGCCGAGTGCCCCGCAGGGATGGGTGGCAACGCCCGTACAGCATGCAGGACGGACACCCAGTGAGCTCTTGGGCCGCGGCTCACGTGTTGTAGCTCAGGCGGCCATCCTGCGTCGTGCGGGGTGGCCATCGGGGTGGTGGTTGACCCATGCCAGGCCTCCGATATCGAGGCGTTGGCGGGCGCGCGTGACAGCTACATAGGCGAGCCGGGCTTCGCCATCGTCGATGGGCCCGGGAAGTGTAGGTGGGCTGATAGCGGTCGTTGAAGGCGTCGGTCGCGGTGGTGCAGGCGGCGCCGTTCACGTAGCGGGTGCTGCTGGTGAGCTTGCCTTCTCCGAAGGTGTCGTACGTCCACTTGGCCAGTACGGTGTCGCCCTGCTTGGTGTCGGTCTTGCGGCCGAGTTCGTCCTACTCCGTGGTCAGGGTGATGTCGCTGGTCGTCGGACACAGCGGTGACGTGGCCAAGGTCCTCGTACGTGTTGTGGACCGTGCCATGGTCCGGGTCCTTGACCACGTCTTCTGGCCGCGACTGTCGAAGGTGTAGCTCCAGATGTTGCCGTCAGGGTCGGTGACCGATTCCGGCTTGTCGTACTTCCCCTACGTGTAGGTGGTCTTCTGCGAGGCAGTTCGAGCGGTGTTGGTGTACTGCAGCAGGTCGTTTTTGTGCGGCCACGGGCGTCGGTCACCATGGTGGAGGCGGTGCCGCCCTCCGGTGGGATCACCGTAGTGCGGTCTCGTCTTCGTGCGTCACTGCTCGTCGCCGAACTTGACCGACAGCGCGTCGGTGACCCGGCCCGTTCCGTCGATCAGGTTCTGTGTCGCGGTCGGGACCGTGTTCACCGCGGCAGATCCAAGTTTCGCCGACGGCAGGCCGGTTGCGTAGTAGGTGGAGTACGACTGCCAGGCCCAGCCTCGGGTGTCGTACATCCTCTCGGTCATGACCCGGTTCTGGGTGCCGGTGGCCGGGGGCCTGTGTCTGGCGCTCACGCAGCAGCCCGTCGTTCAGCGCCGTACCAGGTACAGCTGGGCACCCCACCAGTCCGAGCCGGTCATGGTTCCCGTAACCGACGAAGTGGCCGACGGTCCCTGGCGCGCCACCCTTGAACGCAGAAGCGGACTGCTCGTCAAGAAGTTCCACGCGAAGATCAAATTCCCGCACACCCAGGCATCGCCCCAGCAGCCGCCGTAGACGCCGAAACGTCCAGCGGTAACGCACTCAAGGGACTGATCGCGGAGATCCTCCTGCTCGGCACCGCCCTCCTGATCATCACCAACCGCATTCGCCGCCACGGCAGAACAACAGCCGACGCATAGCAACCTCCCGGCCAGCCTGGAGCGGGCGCACATTAGGCGTGGACGGGTCTGATCTCGCCTGTCGGCTGCGTCGTGCACCTACCAAGTCCAGAAACCTCCAGCAGAGCGCAGGGCTACTCATTGCCCCCTTGGTCCCGCGTTCAACGGAGTGGGCCAATGGCCCAGGCGTGCCACCCCGGCCGGAGTGGCTTCAGCGGGCGTCGTAGCGTCGGCGGGATTCCTCGATCTCGTCGAGGGTCTCCCGGTCACCGGTGAGAGCGGCGAGGGGGGTGGTCAGCAGTCGGGGTATCGGTGGTGGCGGCGTGTTCAGTTCCTTGGCGCGCGTGGCGTAGTTCACCTCCACCCCACGCCACCGCCTGCCGCGTCTCCGCAACCCGGCGGGGTGTGGCTGTGCGACGGGAGACCATTCCTCACGCCCCCGGCGGCGGCCCCGTCGTCCCGCGCACCATCAGCCGCGGTTCCAGCACCAGTTCGCGCGGCGGCGGCGACGCCGCGTTCTCCAGCCGCTCCACCGCGAAGCTGACCGCCTGCGCGGCCTGAGCCGCGGCGTCCTGGCGGACCGTGGTCAGGTCGATGTGCGACAGATGGGAGAGGTAACTGTCGTCGAAACCCGCGACCGAGATGTCCCCCGGCACCTCCAGCCCCGCGCCTGCGAGGCTGTGCAGCAGGCCGACGGCGCAGCGGTCGTTGGCCGCGAGAACCGCGGTGGGTCGGGCGTCCTCCATGGCCAGCAGTCGCCCGGCGGCGATGCCCGCCTCCTCGGTATGTCCGCCGGGAATGACCCGGATCTCGTCGGCCAGGCCGTGACGACGCATCGCGGCACGATAGGCGCGGCGGCGCTCCGCGGAGCCGGCGCCCCGGCCGCCATCGATATGGGCGATACGGCGGTGTCCGAGGGTGACGAAGTGGTCGATGACTTGGCGTACGCCCTTGCCCTCCGCCGTACGGACGCTGTCCGCGGCGCTGCCCGGCACGTCCGCGCCCACCACGACCAGGGCGGAGCTGCGCCGCGCCAGTTCGCCGAGGAAGGCGGCGTCCGATTCGGGCCCGAGCAGGATCAGCGCCTCGCAGCGGTGGCTGAGCAGCGCCTCGGCGGCCGTGCGCTCGTCGCGCCCCGGGGCGCGGGCCGACAGCAGCACGTCGTACTCCAGGCGCTCCGCCTCCGGGTAGATCGCCTCGACCAGGTCGGCGTGGAAGGGATGGTGCAGGGTCAGCAGCACGCCGATGGTGCGACTGCGGCCGCGGGCCAGCAGCCGGGCGGCGCTGTCCGGCTGGTAGCCCAGCTCGTCGGCTGCCCGCAGGACGCGCTGCCGGGTCTGCTCGCTGGCGCCCGGCCGGTTACGGAAGACCAGGGAGACCAGGGCGCGCGAGACACCCGCCCGGGCGGCCACATCCACCATGGTGGGGCGCTTCTGGTCGGATCCTGCCAACGCTTCGCTCCTGTCTTGTCGCGCTCTGGCCGTCGTCCTGACGGTGCGGACCTTCGCGTCTGCTCCCGCGCGGGAACACACTTCCTCGGCCGGCCGCCGCCCGCACTCTTGACATCCCGGCGCTACGGGATCATGGTACTCGCATCTAGCGCGCTCTAGTAGAGCGCGACAGGAGGGTTTCATGGCACTGGATGTGCTGACGATGGGGCGGGGCGGCGTGGACATCTACCCGCTGCAGAGCGGCGTCGGCCTGGCGGAGGTCACCTCGTTCGCCAACTACCTCGGCGGCAGCCCGACGAACGTCGCCGTGGCGGCGGCCCGCTACGGGCGCGCCGCCGCCGTCGTCACGAAGACGGGGGCGGACCCCTTCGGCGAGTTCGTCCGCGCGGCCCTCACGGGCTACGGCGTGGACACCGCCCATGTGGGCGTCTCCCCGGGGCTGCCGACGCCGGTGACGTTCTGCGAGATCTTCCCTCCGGACCACTTCCCGCTGTACTTCTACCGCTTCCCCAAGGCTCCGGATCTGGACATCACGCCCGAGGAGCTGGACCTGGGCGCGATCCGCTCGGCAAGGGTGTTCTGGATGACCGGCACCGGGCTGTGCGAGGAGCCGAGCCGAGCCGCCACTCTGGCGGCACTGCGGGCGCGCGGGCGGAGGGCGCACACGGTCTTCGACCTGGACTGGCGCCCGATGTTCTGGACCACCCCGCCCCGGGCCTGGTACGAGGAGGCCCTGGCGCACGCGACCGTCGCTGTCGGCAACATCGACGAATGCGAGGTCGCCACCGGCGAGCGGGACCCGTATGCCGCGGCCCGAGCGCTGCTGGCCACGGGCGTGGAGCTGGCCGTCGTCAAGCAGGGACCGCGCGGTGTGCTGGCCGTGCATCGGGACGGCACCGCGGTGGAGCAGCCGCCGGTGCCGGTGGATGTGGTCAACGGCCTCGGTGCCGGCGACGCGTTCGGCGGTGCGCTGGTGCACGGCCTACTGGCCAGCTGGGAACTGGACCACATCATCGCGTTCGCCAACGCGGCCGGCGCCCATGTGGCCGGACAGCTCGCCTGCTCGGACGCCATGCCCACCGAGACCGAGGTCGCGGAGCGGCTGAAGGCGGCCGGCACATGGTGAAGGGGCGGATCCGGGAGCTGACCTCGCTGCGGGTGCGGGATCCGGAGGCGGTGGCCACGGCGGCCGCGGCCCGGAGGCGGGCCAAGTCCCCGCTGGGAGACACCGGGCGGGCAATGGTCATCGCCGCCGACCATCCGGCCCGCGGGGCGACGGCGGTGGGCGGCGACGCGCTGGCCATGGCGGACCGTGCCGAGCTGCTGCGGCGGCTGTGCGTCGCACTGGAGCGGCCCGGGGTGACGGGGGTGCTGGGCACCGCCGACATCCTGGAGGACCTGCTGCTGCTCGGGGTACTGGACGACAAGTGCGTGTTCGGGTCGATGAACCGGGGCGGACTGGCCGGCTCGGTCTTCGAGATCGACGACCGGTTCACCGGCTACGACGCGCATACCATCGCCGAACTCCGCTTCGACGGCGGCAAGATGCTCACTCGCGTCGCCCTCGACGATCCGGCCACCGCCGGCGTGCTGCAGAACTCGGCCCGGGCAGTCGACGAGCTGGCCGAGCGGCGGCTGCTGGCCATGGTGGAGCCGTTCCTGTCCCACTGGGAGGACGGCCGGGTGCGCAACGACCTGTCGCCCGACGCGGTCGTCCGCTCGGTGGCCATTGCTTCCGGTCTCGGCCGGCGCAGCGCCTACACATGGCTGAAGCTGCCGGTGGTCGACGACATGGAGCGGGTACTGGCTGCGACCACCCTGCCGGTGCTGCTGCTCGGCGGCGATCCGGGCGACGCAGATGGGGAGCGGGTGGCGCGAGCCAAGTGGTGGCGGGCGCTGCGGCTGCCCGGGGTGCAGGGGTTGGTGGTGGGCCGTTCGCTGCTCTATCCGGCGGACGGCGATGTGGCGGGAGCGGTGGACAGGGCGGTGGGGCTGCTGTGAGCACGAAATATCTGCAAGCGGATACCGCGGCCTCCGGGCCGTACCGAACGGTGATCACGCCGAAGTCGGCGGGGTGGGGCTACTCGGGCCTGCGGATCCTTCAACTGGCGCCGGGCCAGGAGCACGTCTTCGGCACCGGTGACGCGGAGCATCTGGTGCTGCCCCTGTCCGGCGGCTGCACGGTTACCGTCGACGGCGCGTCGTACGAACTGAAGGGGCGCGACGGCGTGTTCGGCGCTCCCACCGACTTCCTCTACCTGCCCCGGGACGGCGAGGCCCGCGTGACCAGCCGCAACGGCGGCCGCTTCGCGCTACCCTCCGCCCGCTGCGAGCGGCGCCTCCCGGTGCGTTACGGCCCGGCGGAGGAGGTGCCCGTGGAACTGCGCGGGGCCGGCAGCTGCAGCAGGCAGGTCCACAACTACTGCCTGCCGCAGACCTTCGACGCCGACCGGTTGCTGGTGTGCGAGGTGCTGACGCCGGGCGGCAACTGGTCGTCGTACCCACCGCACAAGCACGACGAGGCGCGGCCGGGCGAGGAGGGCGAGCTCGAGGAGATCTACTACTTCGAGGTGGCGGACGGGGGCATGGCCTATCAGCGGGTGTACGGCTCCCCCGAGCGGCCCGTCGACGTGCTCCAGGAGGTGCGCAGCGGCGACACGGTGCTGATTCCGCACGGCTGGCACGGGCCGTCCATGGCTGTGCCCGGCTACGACCTGTTCTACCTCAACGTGATGGCGGGGCCCGGCCCCGAACGCGCCTGGCTGATCTGCGACGACCCGGCGCACGGCTGGATCCGTACCACCTGGGAGGACCAGCCCACCGATCCGCGGCTGCCGTTCGGAGGGACGACGAGATGAGACTGACCACCGGCCAGGCACTGGTGCGCTTCCTGGCGAACCAGTTCAGCGAGCGCGACGGTCGTGAGCGGCGGCTGATCGACGGCGTGTGGGGGATCTTCGGCCACGGCAACGTGGCGGGGATCGGGCAGGCGCTGCTACAGTACCCCGACGAGCTGCCGTACTTCCTCGCCCGCAACGAGCAGGCGATGGTGCACACCGCCGCCGCCTACGCCAAGATGAACGACCGGCTGGCGACCTACGCCTGCACCTCCTCCATCGGCCCCGGCGCCACCAACATGGTCACCGGTGCCGCGCTGGCCACCGTTAACCGGCTGCCGGTGCTGCTGCTGCCCGGCGACACCTTCGCCACCCGCGTCGCCGACCCCGTGCTGCAGCAGCTGGAGGATCCGCGCCAGGGCGATGTCTCGGTGAACGACGCGCTGCGGCCGGTGTCGAAGTACTTCGACCGGATCGAGCGCCCCGAGCAGCTGATCCCGGCCGCCCTGGCCGCGATGCGGGTGCTCACCGACCCGGTGGAGACCGGCGCGGTGACGCTGTGCCTGCCGCAGGACGTGCAGGCGGAGGCCTTCGACTGGCCGGAGGACTTCTTCCGCCGCCGGGTCTGGCACGTGGGCCGGCCGCAGCCCGAACCCGACGCGCTGACGCGCGCGGTGGCGCTGCTCCGGCAGGCCGAGCGGCCGCTGATCGTCGCGGGCGGCGGTGTGGTGTACGCGCAGGCGTGGCCGCAGTTGCGGGAGTTCGCCGAGGCGACGGGCATCCCGGTGGCGGACACGCACGCCGGCAAGGGCGCGATCCCGTGGGACCACCCGTGCGCGGTGGGCGGCCTCGGCTCGACCGGCACCAGCGCCGCCAACGCGCTGGCCGCCGAGGCGGACGTGGTCCTCGGCATCGGCACCCGCTACAGCGACTTCACCACCGCCAGCCGGACGGTCTTCGCCTACCCGCAGGTGCGGTTCGTCAACCTCAACGTGGCCCGGCTCGACGCCGTCAAGCACGCCGCCGAACCCCTGGTGGCCGACGCCCGGGCGGGCCTGGAGGCGCTGACCCGCAAGCTGGCGGACTGGCGCACGGACGAGGCGTACCGGGCCCGCGTGCGGGAGCTGGCCGCCGACTGGCGGGGGGCCACTGACCACGCCTACCACCTGGGCCACGGCCCGCTGCCCGCGCAGACCGAGATCCTGGGTGCGCTGAACGAACTCCTCGACGACCGGGACGTGGTGATCAACGCGGCCGGCTCGATGCCGGGCGATCTGCAGGCGCTGTGGCGGGCGCGCGATCCGAAGGCGTACCACGTGGAGTACGCGTACTCCTGCATGGGTTACGAGATCGCCGCCGGGGTCGGCGCCAAGCTGGCCGCCCCCGACCGCGAGGTGGTGGTGCTGGTCGGCGACGGCTCGTATCTGATGATGTGTCAGGAGCTGGTCACTGCCGTCTCGGAGGGGCTGAAGCTGACGGTGGTGCTGGTCGACAACGGCGGCTTCGCCTCGATCGGCGCGCTGTCGGAGTCCCTCGGCTCGCAGCGCTTCGGCACCCGCTACCGCTTCCGCGACGAGAAGTCCGGGCGGCTGGACGGCGGCGTGCTGCCGGTGGATCTGGCGGCGAACGCGGCGAGCCTGGGCGCGCGGGTGCTGAGTGCGGGCAGCGTTCCCGAGTTCCGTGCGGCGCTGTTGGAGGCCAGGGCCGCCGACCGCACGACGGTCGTGCATGTCACCACGGACCATCTCAGCCCCGGTCCGCCGAGCTCCGCCTGGTGGGACGTGCCGGTGGCGGAGGTCGCGGAGCTGGACTCCACCCGGCAGGCACACGCCTCGTACGAGACCGCCAAGCGGGCGCAGCGGCCGTATCTGTGATCCGTTCCGACTGAACAGCGAAACGAGAACCCCTTGCACGCCATCGAGCACTGGATAGTCGGCTCCCCCGCCGCAGGCTGCGGCAGCCGCACCGCCCCCGTCTTCGACCCGGCGACCGGACGGCAGCGGGCGAGCGTGCTGCTGGCGGAGCCGGCCGACGTGGACGCGGCGGTCACCGCCGCGGCCGAGGCCTTCGACAGCTGGAGCGAGAGCTCCCTCAGCACCCGGATGCGGGTCATGTTCGCCTTCCGTGAGCTGCTCGTACGGCATGAGGACGAGCTGGCCCGGATCATCTCCGCCGAGCACGGCAAGGTGCTGGACGACGCGCGCGGCGAGGTGGTGCGCGGGCGGGAGGTCGTGGAGTTCGCGTGCGGGATCGCCGACGCGCTCAAGGGCGACTACTCGGCGCAGTACTCGCGCGGGGTGGACGTGCTGTCCTTCCGTGAGCCGCTGGGGTGTGCGCGGGGATCACCCCGTTCAACTTCCCGGCCATGGTGCCGCTGTGGATGCATCCCATCGCCATCGCGACCGGCAACACCTTCGTCCTCAAGCCCAGCGAACGCGACCCCTCGGCGTCGAACCGGATCGCCGGGCTGTACGCCGAGGCCGAGCTGCCGGGCGGCGTGTTCAACGTCGTGCGCCGTGGTACTGCCCGATGCGGACCCGGAGTTCGCCGCCGACCAGCTGATCGCCGCCGCCTACGGCTCGGCCGGGGAGCGGTGCGTGGCGGTCTCGGTGGCCGTCGCGGTCGGGGACGCGGCGGACCCGCTGGTCGCGGCGCTGGGGCGCAGGGCGCGGGCAGTGCGGGTCGGGCCCGGCGACGATGCGGCCAGCGAGATGGGGCCGCTGGTCAGCCACGCCCTCCGGGCCGTGGATCGGGCTGTCGCCGATGAGGGAGTCCTTCCAGCCGCCGAAGGAGTAGCCGGCCATCGGCACCGGCACATTGACGCCGATCATCCCGACCTGCACCCCGCGCTGGAACCGCCGCGCCGCGCCGTCGTCGCCGGTGAACAGGGCGGTGCCGTTGCCGTACGGGTTGGCGTTGACCAGCTCGATGGCGGCGTCGAGGGTGGCGACGCGTACGACGGCGAGGACGGGGCCGAAGATCTCCTCGCGGTAGGCGTCCATGCCGGGCGTGACACGGTCGAGCAGCGACGGGCCGGTGAAGAACCCGTCCTCGTGCCCCGGCACCGTCAGCCCCCGCCCGTCACCACGACGACCGCGCCCTGCCGCGCCGCCGAGGCGACGGCGCCCTCCACCCGCTCCCGTGCGGCTGCGCTTCTACACCCGGCCGAAGGTCGTCACCACCCGCTGGCCGGACGGGGGCGGCCCGCGCGCCGCCTTCGCGTTCCCGACGTCCACCTGAGACCGCCGAGACGGCTGCGACCGCTGAACCCGCCCGTATCTCCCAGACCCCTGAAAGGCCATACCGTGAGCACCGCATCGACCCCCCGCGCCACCGCGGGCAACCTCTGCCTCGGCTCCGCGCCCGACTCCTGGGGCGTGTGGTTCGCCGAGGACGAGCACCAGGTCCCCTACACCCGCTTCCTCGACGAACTCGTCCAGGCCGGCTATCGCTGGCTGGAGCTCGGCCCGTACGGCTACCTCCCCGTCGACCCGCGGCGCCTGGCCGACGAGCTGACCGCCCGCGGACTGCAGGTCTCCGGCGGCACCGTCTTCGGCGCGCTGCACCGGCCCGAGCAGTGGGACGAGATGCTGGCGGGCGCCCGCCGTGTGGCCGAGCTGACCGCCGCCGCGGGCGCGCACCACCTGGTGTTCATCCCGCCGCTGTACCGGGACGAGAAGACCGGCTCCTTCACCGAGTCCCCCGAGCTGACCGCCGCACAGTGGGACCTGGTCGGCGGCGCGGCGGATCGGCTGGGGAAGATCCTGCTGGAGGAATTCGACGTACGCCTCGTCGTCCACCCGCACGCCGACAGCCACATCCAGACCCAGCCGGAGATCGAGCGCTTCCTGAACGCCTCCGACTCCCGCTACGCCAACCTCTGCCTGGACACCGGGCACGTCGCCTACGGCCGCGGCGACAACCTCGATCTGATCCGCCGGTATGCCGAGCGCATCGGCTACGTCCACATCAAGCAGATGGACGCGGAGATCCTCGCCCAGGTCGAGGCGGAGGACCTGTCCTTCAGCGAGGCCGTCAGGCGCGGCGTGTGCGTGGAGCCGCCGGCCGGGGTGCCGAACCCGGCGGACATCGTCGCCGCGCTGTCGGAGCTCGACGCGGAGCTGTTCGTCATCGTCGAGCAGGACCTGTACCCCTGCGCCCCGGAGGTGCCGCTGCCGATCGCGGTGCGCACCCGCGAGTATCTGAACGGCGCCGGGCTGTCGGGGACCCGGCGCCCCAACCGCTAGCCCGCAAGCCCGCCTCTGTCCCGCCCGACCCGCAAGGAGAACGACTAGCATGACCATACGTATCGGAGTGATCGGCACCGGCTCGATCGGGCGCGAGCACATCGAACGCGTCACCCGCCGTACCAGCGGCGCCGTCATCTCCGCCGTCACCGACATCGACCGGGCCCTGGCCGAGAAGGCTGCGGGCGAGGCGGGCGGCGCCCGGGTGTGCGCCGACGGCGCCGAACTCATCGCCTCCGCGGACGTGGACGCGGTGCTGGTCACGTCCTGGGGCCCGACCCACGCCGAGCATGTGCTCGGCGCCGTCGCGGCGGGCAAGCCGGTGCTCTGCGAGAAGCCGCTGGCCACGACCGCCGAGGACTGCCTGGCCGTGATGGCGGCCGAAGAGGCCTACGGGCGGCGGCTGGTGCAGGTCGGCTTCATGCGCCGGTACGACACGGGCTACCGCGAGCTGAAGCGGATCATCTCCGGCGGCGGCATCGGCCGGGCGCTGATGATGCACTGCGCGCACCGCAACCGGGCTGTGCCGGACGCGTACACCACCGACATGGCGGTGCAGGACTCCGGCGTGCACGAGATCGACGCGGCGCGCTGGCTGCTGGACGACGAGATCGTCTCGGTGCAGGTGATCGTGCCGCGGTCGACCAGCCGGCGCTTCGAGCACCTGGCGGACCCGCAGTTCATCCTCTTCGAGACCGCCGACGGGGTGCGGATCGATCTGGAGGTCTTCGTCAACTGCCAGTACGGCTACGACATCCAGTGCGAGGCGATCGGCGAGGAGGGCCTGATCCGGCTGCCCGACCCGGCCCGGGCGCAGCTGCGGGCGGCGGCGCGGATCGGCACCGCGATCGACCAGGAGTGGGACGACCGCTTCTCGGCGGCCTTCGACGCGGAGCTGCAGGCGTGGGTGGACTCGGCCGCGGCGGGCCGCGCCACGGGGCCGTCGGCGTGGGACGGCTACGCCGCGACGGCGGTGTCGGTGGCGGCGGTGCGGGCGCAGCGCTCCGGCGGGGTGGAGCAGGTGGAGATGGTGGACAAGCCGGCGTTCTACGCCTGACGTCGGCGTGCGTAAGGGGCGCCCTCCGCGGAGGGCGCCCCTTACGCGTTCAGCCCTGGAGCTTCTCGAAGAAGAACTCGTGCTTCAGGAACGACGTGTCGTACTCCGCGCCCGGGTACGGCGGGATCAGCTGCGCGGCCTGGAACAGCCGCCAGCCGTCCTGGAGCGCCGCGACGCCCGTCTCGTACGGCGGTTCGTCGCTGTCGCCGGTGGTCGGGCTGGTGCGGCCCGTGCCGTCGTACTGCGACCAGCCCACCACCTCGGAGTCGAGCGCCGAGTTGGCCAGATAGAGGACCAGGACCTGCTGCTTCATGCGTGGCTCCGGAGGGTGGGGCGGTTGGCGACGCGGGTCGCCCAGTAGTCGATGTCGAAGGTGTCGTCGCCGGTCAGGGCGCGCCAGAGTTTCACCCGGTTGTAGACCTCCAGGCGGCCGGTGGCGGGCTCGTACCAGGGGAAGGTGCGGCTGAGTTCCCTGGCGACGGCGGGGTCGTCCAGGTCGGAGGTGTCCCAGAGGCGGACCTGGGGGACGGTCGGGTTGAAGCGGATCTTGAACATGTAGCGCAGGATGTCGCTGTCGTTGCGCCGGCCGCCGTGCCAGATGCCATGGTGCAGCAGGACGACCGTGCCGGCCGGGCAGGTGAGGCGGGTCTGGCCGCGGAGGTTCTGGTAGCGGCCGGTGTCGGACTCGTTGGTGCGGCGCAGATGGCTGCCGGGGACGCTGAGGGTGCCGCCCATCTCGGTAGTGACGTCCTGCGGGTAGTACATGAGCTGGACGTCGAACGCGTCGGGCCGGATGTCGATGACGGCGTCGGCGTGCAGGGGCTGGGCCTCGCCGCCGTGCGGTTCGCGGACGTGGACGAAGTGGTGGTCGACGGTGGGGCCCGGGCCGACGAGGCTCTCCAGGGCGCCGGCGACGGCCGGGAGCTCGATCAGCCGGCGGGCGAAGGACCCCCCGGGGAAGGCCTTGTCCACGGGGGTGCCGGACGGCACCTCGGGGATCCCGGCGTCGAAGACGCCGATGGACTGCTCGTTCATCTCCGGCGGTACGACGGCGTCCAGGCGGAGCGAGCCGTGCGCGACGAAGCTCGCCACCTGGGCCGAGTTCAGTAGCTGCTTGCTGGTTGACATACGGCAAGCCTAGAAAGGGCCTGCTCCCCTGTCGTGTGCTCTATTCATCGACTACTGGTAATTTCTCACCATGACCGGTCATGTGGTACTGCCGCTGGACGAACCGCCGCAGGCGGTGAACGCGGGCGTCGGCATGCACGGCACCCTCGGCTCGCACGACGTCTTCCGGCTTCCCGGCCTGTGGCAGCTGCACCTGTACACCTACTCCGGCGAGCTGGCCTTCGGCGGCGGCCGGTATCCCATCCGGCCCGGGCACGTGAGCCTGGTGCCGCCGGATGTAGAGGTGCACTTCCACTACGAGTCGCGCCGGAACGAGCATCTGTACGCGCACTTCGCGCTGCCCGGCCGCGGTGAGAGGCGGACCGTGCCGGTGATGCAGGACGCGGGCGCGGAGGCCCCGGTGCTCACCGCTCTGCTGCGGCACGCGGTGGCCGCGATGCCGGTGTCGCCGGCGCGGGCGGCTGCGGAGGTGTGGACGGTGCTGTGGCACACGGCGCAGCTCGGCGGCGGCCAGGAGGCGGCGGGGCAGCCGCATCCGGCGCTGGCGGCGGCGTTCGCGTACATCGAACAGGGGCTGGCGGGACCGCTGCCGGTGCCGGGGATCGCCCGGGCGGCGAGGGTCTCGCACAACCACCTCACCCGCCTGTTCCGCACGGGCACGGGCGACACGGTGGTGTCCTACATCCGCCGCCGCCGTATGGAGCGCGCCCGGCATCTGCTCCAGGCCTCGACGATGCCGATCCCGGCGGTGGCGGCGGCGGTCGGCATCCCGGACCTCCAGGCCTTCAACAAGACCTGCCGCCGCGAACTGGGAGCGGCGCCGCGTACGATCCGCGAGGCGGCGTGGTCCTAGCCGTCGCCGTATCCGGGGGTTGAGAGCTGCTACTCGCTGTGTGTGCAGGAGCGTGTGAGTGCGTCCTCGGGCACGGTGTGGGAGCGCGCGTTGGCAGGCGGGTCGGACTGTCGGTGGAACGAACCCGGCTCGGCCTGACCGCTCCGGGCTGTCGCGGCTGGCGGACCGGTCACCCCGTGACGCTCGGCCTCCCGTCCTCGATGTGTCCCGCCAGCCGCCGGGAGAAGGCCGGGTCGCCCGCCACGGTGACCACCAGGTCGTACCAGCCGTGTGCGGCGCTGGTGGGGTGGGTGAGGGTGCGGGTCTCGCCGGGTGCCAACCGCAGGCAGGCCGGGTGCGGATCCCGTTCACGGGCCTGCGGGCGGACCGTTGCCGTCTGAGGCCGCGCCGAGGTGTTGGTGAGCGTCAGCCGCAGCTCACGGGCCGGGGCTTCGACCGCCGAGGCGACCTCCACGCCGTCGGACGGCGTGCCCGTGAACTCGCGGCGGAAGCCGTTCGGGCCGGTGACCGTGAAGCGGTAGTGGTCGGCGGTAAGGGGCACCGTCCACTGCGCCTCGCCCCTTACATCCCGGTGCTGGGGCGCGGCGAACTCACCCGCGTAGGGGTAGAGCGCGAAGTGCGCGCTGGACGCGCCGGTGTTGACCAGCGTCACCGCGACCTGCTCGCCGCGCACAACGGCGTGCGCGTCCGGCTGGTACGGCAGCGCGCGGGCGGGACGCGTTCCCGGCGGCACGGCGGCCGGAGCGGGCTCCGGGTCGAACGCGAACGCCGCCGTCAGATCGCCCGTCACCGTCCGGCGCCACGGCGAGACGTTCGGGTCCTCGACCCCCGTCCACCGCTCGAGGAACCGGTTCACGGAGGTGTGGTCGAAGAGCTCCGAGCAGACGTGACCGCCCGTCGACCAGGGTGAGATGACCAGCATCGGCACCCGGATCCCCAGGCCCGTGGGGTGTCCCTCCCACCACTCGTCCGGGTCGTCCGGGCCCGGCACTGGCGGCGGGACGTGGTCGAAGAAGCCGTCGTTCTCGTCGTAGGTCAGGAGGAGGACCGTGTGGCGCCACACCTCGGGGTGCGAGGCCAGCGCGTCCAGCAGCCCGTGGATCACCTCCGCTCCGGCCTGCGGGGAGGAGACGTTGGGGTGCTCCGACGACACCGCCGGGGCGACGACGTAGGAGACCTCCGCCAGCCGGCCCGCCGCCACATCGCGGGCGAAGGCGTCGGTGAGGGTGCCGGTGGGCACCCGGCGCAGGGCCCGCTCGAACAGGCTGCGCTCCGCCGGGGCGAGGGCGTCGACGCCCTCCTCCAGCAGGCCCAGCAGCCGGTCCCGTTCGGCGTCGTCGGCCGCCTCGCGGACGGTCTCGTAGAAGGACTCCAGGTAGGTGTGGCCGTCGGTCTTGCGCAGCGCCTTGCGGGCGACGGCCTTGAAGGTGGCGAAGAACTCCGGCTGGTTGTCGGTGTAGTTCTCCCACTCGCTGTACGTCTGCCAGCTGCGGCCCGCCCGCTCCAGCAGCTCGGCGTACGTCGGCCAGTCGTAGCCGGGGTGGACGTCCTCGTCGTTGGCGTCGTTGTCGACGGCGCGGCGGCCGTCCGGCTCCTGGCCGGACAGGCTGGACCACAGGTAGTTGCGGTTGGGGCTGGTCGAGGAGTGGATGGACGCGTGGTAGGCGTCGCAGATCGTGAAGGCGTCGGCCAGTGCGTAGTGCAGCGGGATGTCGTCCCGGTCCAGGTAGGCCATGGTGGCCGGGGTCTTCGCCGGGACCCAGCCGTCCATCCAGCCGCCGTGCCAGGCCTGCTGGGCGGTCTCCCAGCCGTGGTCGAGGTCGTGGAAGGTCGCCAGCTGCGGCGTACCGGCCGCGGCGCGGGCGGCGAAGGGGCGGACGGTCCGCTCCCCGTCGGGCTGGTCGAAGACCAGGGCGCCGCCGGGGAGGCGGATCGCGTTGCGGTCGCCGAAGCCGCGGACGCCGGGGAGCATGCCGAAGTAGTGGTCGAAGGACCGGTTCTCCTGCATGAGGACCACCACGTGCCGGACGTCTTCCAGCCCGCCGGCCGGCGGCTCCTCGGCCAGCATCCGCAGCACCGAGGCCGGGAGCTGAGCCGTCACGTCAGTTCCCCGCGACATCGACGAACACCGGGTTGGTGTAGAACCACGTGTCGAGCCACGGGTCGCCGTCGCCCGGCTCGTGTGCGATCGGCCCGTGCGGGTCGATCGACGCGCCGAGGTAGCCGGTGCCGTTGCGGTTGCCGTCGCTGCCGCGCAGCCGGACGTAGAAGGGCTCGTCGCCGGCCGTCAGCGGGATGTGCAGGGTATAGGTCCCGGAGCGGCCGGTGACGTCCGTCGTGTGCACGACCCGGGTGTCGGGCGCCCGCCACGAGTCGCGGTCCGCGGCCGGGCCGCGCACCGCACCGCGGATCACATCGACGTGGGCGAGCTCCGGCAGGATGTCGTGCGCGTTGGGCCGGGAGGCCGTGGTGACGGTGACGGACAGGGTGAGCCGGTCGCCGGGGCGTACCCGCAGCCGGCCGCCGAGGGTGACTCCGCGGCCGGTGTCGTCGGCGCGTCTGAGGCGCACGTCGAGCCCGTCCAGGAGCTGGCCGTGGTCGAGCCAGACCCTGCCGGCTCGCAGACCCGCCATGACCGGCCGGTAGCCGTACTTGGTGACGCCCACATGGGTCCGGCTGAACTGGCCGGGCCAGAAGTCGCCGCCGGGCTGCGGCTCGGTGGTGTTCACCGGGTCGGGCAGTCGGCCGGTGTTGTCGAAGTTCTGCCCCGGCGGCCAGTCGCCGTTCTTCCAGGTGTCGAAGACCACCCGGTGCACGTCGGAGTTGGTGGTGATGGTGAACAGCCTGCCCTCGGAGAGCATCGCGTCCCACAGGCCGCCGACGGTGGCGGTCACCCAGTCGAAGCCGCCGTACGTGACGTAGGCGTCGGTGGGGTAGCCGGGCCAGGAGTTGGCCGAGGGGGCGTTCTCGTACTCGCCGCGCTGCGAGTCGGGGCCGCGCCAGCCGGGGATGCCGCCGCCCTGGGCGCCGGGGGCGCCCTCCATGCCGATCATGATGTCGGGTGCGGCGTCGCGCCAGTTGCGCATCTCGTGCGGGGAGTCGATGCCCAGGCGCATTGGGTGGTTGGCGATGACCAGGACGTCGTCGATGTAGCCGGTGCGGCGCTGTTCGGCGAGCCAGCGGATGGCGGCCACGGCGTGCGCCTCGTTGCGCGGGGTGTCGGGGTGGTCGGGGCCGCCGGCGGTGTAGTCCAGGAGCTTGCCGTCGTAGGCGAGCTCGAACCGCGTGAGCAGGTCGACCTCGTGCGGTCCCGGGGCGGCGAAGACCGTGCAGTGCTCGGCGGCTGGGATGTACCACTCCAGGCCCTGGAAGATCAGCTGCCGGGGGTGGGCGGCGCGGGCCTTGAGGATCTCCTCGTGCTCCAGCCGGGCGCCGTAGCTCGCGTGGCCGAAGTTGGAGTGCTCGTTGAAGACCATCCAGTCCAGGCCGTAGCGGGCACCCGCGTCGGCCAGCTGGCTGAACGTGTACTTGGCGTCGTGGCTGTAGACGCTGTGGATGTGGTGGTCGCCGACCAGGTACGCCAACTCCGGGTCCGTGCCGCCGAGCTGGGGCGCGGACGCGGCGGAAGCGGTGGACGGGCTGAGCAGGGATCCGGCGGCGAAGGCGGCGCCGAACAGGCCGGCGCGGCGCAGCAGGCCGCGGCGGGACAGGGCCTGGGCGCTGAGCGCGGCGGCGGGCACGTCGGGGTCGGCCCAGATCGGCAGCTTGGAGGACGGCATGCGGGTGCTACTCCCTTGCGGTGGATGGCGGGAATCGGCGGGATGGAGGGCTCGCCCCCGGAGGCGAGAGGGGGCGAGCCCTCGGGCGGGACCGGTCGGCCCGGATGAAGTCCGTCAGCTGAGCATGAAGTCGCCGACGGCCAGCGCCCGGTCGCAGATGCGGACGTCGCCGAGGCGGCCGTTGAGGATCTGGTCGATCCTGCCGCCGTACTCGTAACCCCCCAGCAGCCACGGCAGCCCGACCGAGGTGAGGCCGACGGCTGCCGCGTGCGGGTTGCGGGCGACCGGGCAGCCCTGGACGTACATCGTGGTGTGGCTGCCGTCGTTGACGACGGCGACGTGCCACCAGCGGCCGGGCGCGGTCTCGTCGCCCCAGTTGGTGGCGATGCCCTCCTGGTTGAGCGGCCGGACGGCCCACTGCGGGCCGGGGCCGTCGGACAACGACAGGGTGGCCAGCGGCTCGTCCGGGTCGTCCTGCGTCTTGCCCGCGGCGCCGCCGGTGCCGGTGCGGCCGACGAGTCCGCCCCAGGCGTTGCGAGCGGAGTCCCAGTCCTCGGCGGGCTGGTAGAAGGCCTCGATGGTGTAACCGTCGGGGAAGGTCGCGGCGTTCAGCGGTGCGCCCTGGACCGTACGCAGATATGCGCCCTGCAGCGGCGGCTTGCCGCCGGCGAAGCGCAGGCTGCCGTGACCGGGCTGGTCGGGGTGGTGGGCGGCGGAGAAGGTGAGGCTGCGGGAGGAGGAGCCGGGGACGGCGACGACGGTGAGGTCGTTGCCGCGGCCGGTCAGGTCGCGGATCGGTCCCTCGGCCCTGGCGCCGTCCTCGCGCCCGTCGAAACGCCAGTACGCCACGGTGCCGGGGACCAGCAGCTGCGCCGCGGGCCGGGGCCCGCGCGCGGCCACGGGGGCGAAGCCCGCGAAACGCTCGGCGAAGTCCACCGCGACGGAGAACCGGTCGTCGGGGCCGGTCAGTTCGATCTCCCCGCGCTCCAGCTCGTTCAGGCCGTCGGCGGCCCGGCCCAGGATCCACGGCGAGACGGTCTCGACGTCGATGGTGTCGCGGTCCAGGTCGAAGTGGTAGAGGCGGATCATGGCGGCGCCGCCGTAGTAGCGGTTCTGGTAGTTGGTGAGGTGCAGGTGCACGTCGTTGCCGGCGGCGTTCTCGCGGACGGTGCGGGCCGCGGGCCAGAAGTGGCCGTTCAGGGTGAGGAAGATCTGGTCGTGGTCGTGGATCAGCTCGGACCACAGGCGCTGCCCGTAGTCGGACAGGACCGCCCCGCCCTTGTCCTCGTCGACGCCCACGAGGTCGTGCGTGGTGAGGATGACGGGGGACTTCGGGTGGTCGGCGATGACCTGGCGGGCCCAGGCGAAGCCCGCCTCGGACATCCGCCAGTCCAGCGCCAGGACCAGCCACTCGCGGCCGGCGGCGGGGATCAGGTGGTACGTGTTGTAGCCGTCCGGCGTGGCCCCGCCGAAGGTGGGCAGATCGGCCATCCGGTCCGGGCCGAAGGTGCGCAGATACGGGGTGGCGCCGCGCTGGTCGTCGGTGCGCGAGGGGATGTCGTGGTTGCCGGTGAGCACGCTGTAGCCGACGCCGTTGCGGTCCAGCAGCTCGAACGCCTCGCCCACGGCGGCGAACTCGGCGTCCGTGCCGTGCTCGGTGAGGTCGCCCAGATGGGCCAGGAAGACGATGTTGTCGTCGCGGCCGTGGTTCAGGACGTAGCGCAGGGAGGCCTCGACGGGTGCGCGCTGGATGCTCGGACCGTCGAAGAGGTACTGGGTGTCGGGCATCACGACCAGCGTGAACCGGTTGCTGTCCGGGTCCGGCCGCCAGTCGGCGGGCTCGTCCGCCTGCGCTGCGGCCTGCGTGGCGGCGGTGGCCGTGGCGAGCGCGGTGCCTGCGGTGATCAGCCCGGCGCGGCTGAGGAAGGTGCGCCGGTCGGTGCCGTGCGAGGTGCACACATCGTCTCCAGGAGAGGTTTCGGGCAGCCCGGACCGCGCTCCGGCTGGGGGACGGAGCGCGGTGGGCTTGTCGGCCCGGTGGATGCGGACTTGGCTGGCTGGTGGTGGACGGTGCCCCGGGGGCCGCCTACTCGCCGGTCAGCCTCCAGGACCAGCGGTGGACGCCCGGGCCCACGAGGTACTGCGGCAGCGTGTCGGGCCCGCAGGACGCCGTACCGACACCGCGGTGCTCGGCGTCCAGATGGACCACGCAGCGCTCTTGCGGTGTGAGCTCGTCGTGGTGCGTGGCGGCCGTCAGATCGGCGGCGCGGTGCCGGGTGACCGACACCTGGCGCGGCTCGTCCAAGCGCACCGCGAGCCGCTCCCCCGCGGCGGAGTGCAGGGCGAGGCTGCGTACGCCGTGCCGGCCGCCGCTCTCCTGCGGGCGCAGATAGGGGGTGAACAGGTCGTCCACGGCGACCCGGTGGTGGCCGACGGGCGGGCCGGCGCAGCGGTCGGGGTAGGACTCCCACGGCCCCTGGCCGAACCAGTCCAGATCCTCGTAGCTGGCGGCCGTCTCGAAGACGGTGCCCACCCGGGCGACGTCCGTCAGGCCCTCGGGGAGCTCGGCCGTCTCCTCGACGAGGACTCCGCCGGGGATCGGGGTGAAGGTCTGCTCATGGCGTACGGCGCCCTCGGCGGTGGCGTACTCCGCCCGTACGACGGTGCGCCCGTCGCGTACGGACACGTCCAGCAGGGTGCGGGTCGGAGCCTGAAGGCCCCACTTGCGCCAGCGCTCCGCGATCCCGCCGAGCTCGTCGTTGTCGGTGGGCGCGCGCCACAGGCTCAGCGTGGGCGGCGCGGCCAGCAGCGGGTGCACGAGCAGGCCGTCCTCGTCGAGGGTGACCTCGCCCTGCGCGGTGTCGGCGGCCGCCGGGGCGGCGCCGCGCAGCCGCACCTGCGGCGTGCACACCTCCAGCCCCGCCGGCGCCCAGCTCTCCGCGCCGGCCGTGGTGGCGCGCAGCGTCAGCCACGCCTCGCCGCCGTCCCCGTCCGCCTGCGCCAGCAGCTCCGCGGGTACGGCGACGGTCGCAGACTCCCCCGGACCCAGGTCGGGCAGGACCGCTGGGACGGTGTGCGTGCCGGTGCGCTCCGCCGCCAGCACCCACTCGCCCGCCAGCCAGGACAGATCGCGGAAGTGCTGGTGGTTGCGTATCGTCACCGACCCGTCGACCGACGCGGTCAGCCGGACCGGCGCCGCCAGTTCGCGGTGCTCGTACATCGCCGGCTTGGGGGTGCGGTCGGGGAAGACCATGCCGTCGGTGACGAACGCCCCGTCGTGCGGGGTGTCACCGAAGTCGCCGCCGTAGGCCCAGCGCAGGCCCGGACCGGCGACACCGTCGGCGAAGGCGCCGGCGCCCGCGGTGCCGGTCGGTCGCTTGTCGTCCACACGCTGCAGGATGCCGTGGTCGCGGAACTCCCAGATGAACCCGCCCTGGAGGCCCGGCGTGCTTTCGATGGCCGCCCAGTGGTCCGCGAGGGTGCCGTTGCTGTTGCCCATGGCGTGCGAGAACTCGCACCAGATCAGCGGTTTGGTCTGGCGCCCGGACAGGGCGTGCTCGACGACCTCGGGGAGGTTGGCGTACATCGGGCAGGCGATGTCGGAGGCCAGCGAGGTGTCGGCCCAGTCGATCTTCGCGGCGCCCTCGTACTGCAGCGGCCGGGTCGGGTCGCAGCGGCGCAGCCAGCCCGCGGCGGCGTCGTGGTTGGCGCCGTAGTCGGACTCGTTGCCGAGCGACCAGATCAGCACGCTGGGGTGGTTCTTGTCGCGCAGCGCCATCCGCGACACCCGGTCGGTGAACGCCGCCAGATAGCGCGGGTCGTCGGCTATCTCATGGGCGTGGTCGTGCGACTCGATGTCCGCCTCGTCGATCAGATAGACGCCGAGTTCGTCGGCCAGATCGTAGAAGGCGGGGTCGTTGGGGTAGTGCGAGGTGCGCACCGCGTTGAACCCGAAGCGCTTGAGCAGGACGAGGTCGGCGCGCATGTCCGCCTGCGACACGACCCGCCCGGTGAGCGGGTGGAAGTCGTGCCGGTTGACACCCCGCAGGAAGATCCGCTCGCCGTTGACCAGCAGGTCCCGGCCCTGGATCTGCACGGTGCGGAAGCCCACCCGGTGCCGCGAGGTGTCCGCCACGCTGCCGTCCGCCCGGTGCAGCCGCACCGTGAGTCCGTACAGCTCGGGGGTCTCCGCGGTCCACGGCCGCACGTCCGGCACGACGGCCTTGAGCCGCGCCTCGCCGAGGAAGTCGGAGACCCGCCACTCCTCCTTGCAGTACGCGTCGAACTCCGCGTCCTGCGCCAGCTCCCCGACACCCTCCAGCTCGCCGCTGACATACCAGCCGGCGGGCAGCGCCCCCGCCGCCGAGCGGACCTGCACCTCGGCCAGAAGACCGCCGTCCACCGGGGCGGTGATCTTCACATCGGCGAGATACAGCGGATCGGTGGCGTAGACGTACACAGAGCGGGTGATACCGCCGTGCCACCACTGGTCCTGGTCCTCGATGTGCGTGGCGTCGGACCACTTGACCACGGTAAGCCGTACGGTGGCGCGCTCGCCGGGCCGTGCGGCGTCGGTGATGTCGAACTCGCCCGCCAGATGTGAGTCCTTGCCCATCCCCACCGGTCGCCCGTCGACCGCGGCGACCAGCACGCTCTCCGCCGCCCCCACGTGCAGCACGATCCGCCGCCCCGCCCACTCCGCCGGGATGTCGACCTCCCGCTCGTGCACACCGGTCGGGTTCGCGGCGGGCACCTGCGGCGGGAAGTGCGGGAACGGCATCTGGACGTTGGTGTAGTGCGGCAGGTCCGCCACCCCGTGCAGATCGTCGAACTCCTGCATGGTCCAGAGGCCGGGCACCTCCAGCTTGGTCCAGAAGTCCGCGAGCGGGACATCGGGCGCGGGCAGCAGCTGGAAGCGCCACCTGCCGTCGAGCTCGATCCGGTCCCCCTCCCGGCGTACGGCGTGCATCGGCAGCCGCTGCCAGGAGGTGAGCTCCGGGCTCTCCCAGGGGCGGGTGGGCAGGGACGGGCGGGTCATCAGCGGATGGCTCCCTTGGCCAGGTCGGCGATGAAGTGGCGGGCCGCGAAGGCGAACACGATGAGCAGCGGGATCAGGGCCAGCAGGGCGCCGGCCATGACCATGCCGTAGTCCGTCATGCTGTGCACGCCGTTGAGCTGGGACAGCGCGACCTGGAGAGTGACGTTGTCCGGGTTGGTGAGGGCGATCAGGGGCCAGGCGTAGTCGTTCCACTGGCTCATGAAGGTGAAGATGCCGAGGAACGCCAGGCCAGGGCGGACCACGGGCAGCGCCACATGCCAGTACTGGCGGAGGAAGCTGCAGCCGTCGAGGCGGGAGGCGTCCATCAGCTCGTCGTGGATGGCGCCCGTCATGTACTGGCGCATCCAGAAGATGCCGAACGCGTTGGCCGCCGCAGGGACGATCAGCGCGGTGAGCGAGCCGATCCAGCCCAGCTTCGCCATGATCACGAACTGCGGGATGGCGGCCAGCTGCGCGGGCAGCATGAAGATGGCCATCATCAGCCCGAACAGCAGCTTGCGCCCCGGGAACTCGAACTTGGCGAAGACGAACGCCGCGAGCGAGTCGAAGAACAACACCAGCACCGTGACGCTGACCGCGACGATCAACGAGTTCAGCATCGACCCGAAGAAGTCGACGTTGTCGAAGAGGTTCTTGACGTTCTCGCCGAAGTGCGAGCCGGGCAGCAGCTTCGGCGGGTACGAGAAGATCTCGCTGGTCGTCCGGGTGGCCATGACGACGGCCAGATAGAACGGGAAGACCGACAGCAGTACGCCCGCGATGAGCGCGGTGTGCAAGGAGACACCGCGGGCCAGGGCACCCTTGATCCTCGGTGTGAAGGTCTTTGTCATGGCGGCCTCCTAGTCCCTTTCCCGGCGCTGGACCAGCCGCCAGTTGATGATGGAGAAGACGACCACGATCAGGAAGATCGCCCAGGCGATGGCCGCCCCGTAGCCGAAGTCGTTGTTGTCGAAGGTCTGTTGGAAGAAGTAGAGGACCACCGTCTGGCCGGCGTGCTCGGGGCCGCCGGAGAACGTCGAGCCGCCGTTGTTGGCGCCGAGCAGCACCTGCGACTCGGAGAAGGACTGCAGACCGGTGATCGTGGACACCACCACGGTGAACAGGATGACCGGGCGCATCATCGGCACGGTGATCTTGAAGAAGGTCTTGACCGGACCGGCTCCGTCGACCTTCGCGGCCTCGTACAGCTCGCTGGGGATGGTCTGCAGACCGGCGAGATAGATGATCGCGTTGTAGCCGGTCCACTGCCAGGTCATCAGCGCGGCGACGGCGACCTTGATGCCCCACGGCTCGTTCAGCCAGGCGACCTCGCTGACCCCGATGGCCTTGAGCACGGCGTTCACCATGCCGAAGCTGGTGGAGAAGATGGAGCCGAAGATGATCGCGACGGCGACCACCGAGGTGACCGACGGCACGAAGTAGGCGAACCGGTAGACGCGCTTCAGCCGCACCGCGGAGTTCAGCATCACGGCACTGATCAGGGCGATGACGAGCATCGGGAAGGTGCCCATGGCCCAGATCACGAGTGTGTTGCCCAGCGCGTCCCAGAACTGGGTGTCGGTGAGCAGATAGCGGAACTGCGACAGCCCCGCGTACTCCATGTTGCCCAGGCCGTCCCAGCGTTGGAAGGCGAGGAAGAGCGAGAAGCCGGCCGGGATCAGGCCGAAGCAGAGAAAGAGGAGATAGAACGGCGAGATCGCGGCGTACAGCCGCCAGTGGCGACGGATGCCGCCCTCCGGATGGGCCTTGACAGCGACAGCCGGTGGGGGCGCGTCCATGGCCGCTGCGGCCGGTGCGGTCTTCAGATCGGCCATGACTCAGCTCACCCCCAGGTGGTCTGCGATACGTCGGCACTGGGCCATGGCGTCCCGCCAGGCCTTCTTGCGGTTCTTGCCGGAGATGTAGACGGAGGTCAGCTCGTCCCTGATGGGCTGGCTGAGGGCTACGTCGTACGGGCTGTTGTAGGAGACCGGGACCCGCTGGGCGGCCGGACCGAAGACGTCCATGGTGATCTGGCCGCCGAAGAACTCGTCCGGCGTGCGCAGGTCCGGCGACTCGAAGGAGGCCGGGGTGGAGGGGAAGAGGGAGGCTTCGAGGAAGCCGCGGGACTGGTTCTCGGGGCCGAGCAGCCAAGTAATGATCTGGAAGGCGAGCTCGGGATCACGGCAGTACCTGGTGATGCCGAGGAAGGAGCCGCCGTCGTTGGCCGGGCGCTCCGGCATCGCGGCGACCCGCCACTTCCCCTTGGACTTCGTCAGCTGCGACTTGAAGTCGCCGGCCACCCAGGAGGCGCCGATCTGGCTCGGCAGTTTGCCGTCCTCCAGCGCCGGGTTGATGTCCACGGTGCCGGACTTGAAGGGGGAGTCGATGCCCCGGTCCAGGCATTCCAGCGCGAGGTCCCAGGCGCGGGTGATGTGTTCCTGGTCACCGATGAAGTGCCGGTCCTTGTCGACGTAGCGTTTCATCGACTGACCCACGGCCATGCCGAAGATCGCCAGCGGGTCGCTCACCATGTAGGAGCCCTTGGCCTTCTTCACCAGCTGTTCACCGGCGGCGAAGTAGTCGTCCCAGGTGCCCATCTGCGCGGCCACGTCCTCGGGCTCGGTGGGCAGGCCCGCCTTCTCGAAGATGTCGGGGCGGTAGTAGTGGACGCAGGGGCCGGTGTCGATCGGGAAACCGATCTGGCGGCCGTCGTCGGCGGTGCCCTGGCTCCACTTCCAGTCCAGGTACTGGCTCTTCAGCTTGTCCGCGCCGAGGGTATTGAGGTCGATGAACTGGTCGGCGTTGGGCAGCAGGGAGGCTATGTCCTCGCCCTTCAGACCGGTGATGTCGGGCGCATGAGCGCGGGCGGTGAGGGTCGTCAGCAGCTTCGAGCGGAAGTAGCCGCCGATCTGAGTGGCCTTGAGGTCGACCTGGGTGAAGCGCTTGACGGCGTCCTCCACCAGCTTGTCGCTCAGTCCACCGCCCCAGTACCAGAGCGTCATGTCGCTCCCGGTGGATCCGGCTGGGACCGAGCAGCCGGCGACCGTGCCGCCCAACAGGGCGGCCGAGGTGGTTGCCAGGCCCGCGCGAAGCAGTCCTCTGCGCGAGAGATGCACTGCTCCCACCGCCTTTCGGTTTCTCGTCGTTGAGGGTTCAGGAGGTGTTACGGAGGGTCTTACGGAGGAAGGTCCTACAGGGGAGTGACTGGTGCCCTTGGTGGGGGCGGACCGGGGTCGGTGGGGATCCGGTCGGTGAGGAAGCCGAATTCGCGGCGCAGCGCCTCGGCGCCGGGATCGGCTGCGACACCGCGCCACCACTCGGCGACGCCGCCCCAGCCGGGCGCCGCCAGCGCCCCGCCGTGCAGGCGTACGGACAGCCCCGCCGCGAGCGCCGCGAAACGCAGCCGTTCGGCGAGCGGCCAGCCGGCCAGGGAGGCGGCGACAAAGCTCGCCCCGAAGACATCCCCGGCGCCGGTCGCATCCAGGACATCAACGTCAAGCGCGCCGGCCTCGGCGAACTCACCCGTGCTCTGGTCGACGGCGATCGCGCCGTCCCGCCCCCGGGTGACCACCGCGACCGGCACCAGGTCGGACAGCGCGTGCAGCGCCGCCGTCGGGGTGTCGGTGCGGGTGTACGCCATGGCCTCGCCCTCATTGGGCAGGAACGCGTGGCACAGGGAGAGCCGGTCGAGCACGTCGGACGACCACTGCTGGGAGGGGTCCCAGCCGACGTCGGCGAAGATCTTGGTGCCCGAAGCGGCGGCCTTGGCGAGCCACTGCTGCGGCTCAGCGCCGATGTGCACCAGCGCGGAGCGGGCGGCCGGTGGGTCACGGATGAGCTCGTCCTGGCTGTACGGCGGCTCGTGGCCGTTGGTGACCAGCGCCCGGTCATCCCCCAACGCGAGGGAGACGGTGACGGGCGTGTGCCAGCCGACCGGGGCCGTACGGGACAGGGAGAGGTCGATACCCTCCTGCCCGGCAAGCACCTCGCGGCAGTAGCGGCCGTAGAAGTCGTCACCGAACACGGTGGCCAGCGAGGTGCGCAGGCCGAAGCGGGCGGCGGCGACCGCGAGGTTCGCAATGCCGCCGGGACCGCTGCCCATCCCCCGGGTCCAGATCTCTTCGCCCGGCACGGGTGGCTGTCCGAGGCCGGTGAAGACCAGGTCGTAGAAGAGCAGACCGGTGAGCAGGAGGTCGGGCGCTTCATCGCCCGGTGTCACGTCGGAGGCTGGGAGCGGCTCGTTCACGAGCGCGTCCTCTCGTCAAGAGTGTGCAAGTTCGACCAGCCGATCGTGGGACAAGTGCGCAAACTTTTCAAGACTTCTTCAATATCAAGCATGGAATTGAATGAAATTGAAGGGTAGTGTGCACTGCATGCTGGCAGAGCGACGACATCAACTCATCCTGCGGGCACTGCGCTCCGGGGGGCCCGCCTCTGTGGCCGATCTCTCCTCCGAGCTGGACGTGAGCGCCGCCACGGTCCGCCGCGACCTGATCAGGCTGGAGGAGGACGGCCTTCTCACCCGCGTCCACGGGGGCGCGGTGGTGGAGGAGGGTGATCAGCCCTTCGCGGAGGTAGCCGAGGTCCGGGTCTCCGACAAGGACGTCCTGGCGGAGCGCGCCGCGGCAATGATCAAGGACGGCCAGACGGTGCTGCTGGACATCGGCACCACCGCCTACCGCCTGGCCCGGCAGCTGCACGGCCGCCGACTCACCGTGATCACAAGCAATCTGGTGGTGTACGAGGAGCTGGCCGAGGACACCGGCATCGAGCTGGTGCTCCCCGGCGGTGTGGTCCGCCGCGAGTACCGCTCGCTGGTGGGCTTCCTCACCGAGGACAGCCTGCGCCAACTGCACGCCGACTGGCTGTTCCTGGGAACGAGCGGCGTCCGACCCGGCGGACAGGTCATGGACACCACCGTGGTCGAGGTGCCGGTGAAGCGGGCCATGATGGCCGCCGCCGAGAAGGTGGTGCTGCTCGCCGACGCCGGGAAGTTCCCCGGCCAGGGGATGGCCAAGGTGTGCGGTCCGGCGGACCTCGACGTAGTAGTGACCAACGCGTCCGCGGACCCGGCGACCCTCGCCGCGCTCGCGGAGGCCGGCGCAGAGGTGATCAAAGTATGAAACTGACCATTCTGGGCGGCGGGGGATTCCGAGTGCCGCTCGTGTACGGTGCGCTGCTCGGCGACCGCGCGGAGGGCCGGGTCACCGGCGTGACCCTCTACGACCTCGACGCCGGCCGGCTCTCCGCGATCGCCCGGGTGCTGGCCGAGCAGGCCGCCGGTCACCCGGACGCCCCGGCGGTGACCGTCACCACGGATCTGGACGAGGCGCTGAGGGGCGCCGACTTCGTCTTCTCCGCGATCCGCGTCGGCGGTCTGGAGGGCCGGGCGGCGGACGAGCAAGTGGCGCTCGCCAAGGGCGTGCTCGGCCAGGAGACGGTCGGCGCCGGCGGCATCGCGTACGGGCTGCGCACACTGCCGGTCGTGGACCACATCGCCCGGCGGGTGGCTGCGCTGGCCCCGGACGCCTGGTTCATCAACTTCACCAACCCGGCGGGCCTGGTCACCGAGGCCATGTCCCGGCATCTGGGCGACCGGGTGATCGGCATCTGCGACTCCCCGGTGGGCCTGGGCCGCCGGGTGGCCCGCGCGCTGGGCGCCACACGCCCGCAGGACGCCTGGATCGACTACGTCGGGCTGAACCATCTGGGCTGGCTGCGCGGCCTGCACATCGACGGCCGCGACCAGTTGCCGCGGCTGCTCGCGGACCGGGAGCTGTTGGGCAGCTTCGAGGAGGGCAAGCTCTTCGGCCCGGAGTGGATCCAGTCGCTGGGCGCCGTACCGAACGAGTATCTGCACTACTACTACTTCAACCGGGAAGCGGTGAAGGCGTACCGGGAGGCGCAGCAGACCCGCGGCGCCTTCCTGCGCGACCAGCAGGCCCGCTTCTACGACTGCATGCGCGACCCGGCCGCGCCCGCGCTGCGTACCTGGGACGGCACCCGGGCCGAGCGCGAGGCGACCTATATGTCGGAGAACCGCGAGGCGGCCGGCGCCGGCGAGCGGGACGAGGCGTCGCTCAGTGAGTCCGGCGGCTACGAGAACGTCGCCCTCGCCCTGATGCGGGCCATCGCCCGCGACGAGCGCGCCACTTTGATCCTCAACGTGCGCAACCGGACGACCCTCCCCATCCTCGACGAGGACGCCGTCATCGAGGTCCCCTGCCTGGTCGACGGCAACGGCGCCCACCCGGTGACCGTCTCCCCGCTGCCGGGTCATGCCGCCGGGCTGGTCTGCGCGATCAAGGCCGTGGAGCGCGAGGTGCTGGCCGCGGCCGCCTCCGGCTCCCGGCCCGCCGCCATCAAGGCCTTCGCGCTGCACCCGCTCATCGACTCCGTGGAGGTGGCGCGGCGGCTGGTCGACGAGTACCGCGAGGTGCATCCGGGCCTCGCGTACCTGACGTAGCGCCGCGCCTCTCCATTGCCGCAAAGCTCCCTGAGAGCTGCCCAAGAACTTCTGAAAAGAGATCCCATGCACGACGAACGCCGCCGGATCGAGGAGCGCGTCGAACGCATCCACGACCAGCGCATCAAGCCGGCCGTCTACTCCGCCTCCGTCCCGCTCATGGTCGAGGCCTGGCAGGCGCCCGGTGAGCCGGTGCCCTTCGCCGAGGCCGCGGATGCCGCGTACGAACCCTTCGCGATGGGCACGCCGTGGGGCCCGCCGTGGGGCACCACCTGGTTCCGGATGCGCGGCCGGGTGCCGGCCGAGTGGGCCGGCAAGCGTGTCGAGACGGTGATGGACCTGGGCTTCGTCGGCGACTGGCCGGGCAACCAGGCCGAGGCGCTGGTGCACGTGCCGGACGGCCGCCCGCTGAAGGCCGTCAACCCGCAGAACCAGTACGTCCCGGTCGCCAACCCGGCCGTCGGCGGCGAGGAGATCCACTACCTGGTGGAGGCCGCCTCCAACCCGGACATCCTCGCCAACGACTTCATCGGCCCCACTCCGCTGGGCGACCGGCTCACTGCCGGTGACAAGCCGCTGTACACCTTCAAGCGCGCCGATCTCGCCGTACTGGACGAGGACGTCTGGCATCTGTCACTGGACCTGCAGGTGCTGCGCGAGCTGATGCTGGAGCTCGAGGCGCACGACCCGCGCCGGCACGAGATCATGACGTGTCTGGACCGCGCCCTGGACGCGCTGGACCTGGACGACATCTCCGGCACCGCGGCCGACGCCCGCGCCGTGCTGAAGGAGGCCCTGGCCAAGCCCGCGCACGCCAGTGCGCACCGGATGTCGGCCGTCGGGCATGCGCACATCGACTCGGCGTGGCTGTGGCCGATCCGTGAGACCAAGCGCAAGACCTCCCGCACCTTCTCCAACGTCACGGCGCTGGCCGAGGAGTACGACGAGTTCGTCTTCGCCTGCTCGCAGGCCCAGCAGTACGAGTGGGTGCGCGACAACTACCCGCACGTGTGGGCCCGTATCCAGCAGGCCGTGAAGAACGGGCAGTGGGCGCCGGTCGGCGGCATGTGGGTGGAGTCGGACGGCAACCTGCCGGGCGGTGAGGCCATCGCCCGCCAGCTGATCCACGGCAAGCGGTTCTTCATCGAGCACTTCGGCATCGAGACCAAGGGCGTGTGGCTGCCGGACTCCTTCGGCTACAACGCCGCCTACCCGCAGCTGGCAAAGCTCGCCGGCAACGAGTGGTTCCTCACCCAGAAGCTGTCGTGGAACCAGACCAACAAGCTGCCCCACCACTCGTTCTGGTGGGAGGGCGTGGACGGCACCCGGATCTTCACCCACTTCCCGCCAGTGGACACCTACAACGCCGAGTTCTCCGGCAAGGAGATGGCGCACGCGGTGCGCAACTACCAGGACAAGGGCGTCGGCACCCGCTCGCTGGCCCCGTTCGGGCACGGTGACGGCGGTGGCGGCCCCACCCGGGAGATGCTGGAGCGCGCCCGCCGGCTCGCCGACCTCGAGGGCTCGGCGAAGGTGACGGTCGAGCACCCGGACACCTTCTTCGCGGAGGCGGCGAAGGAGGTTCCCAAGGACCAGGTGTGGTCCGGTGAGCTGTATCTGGAGCTGCACCGCGCCACGTACACCTCGCAGGCGCGCACCAAGCAGGGCAACCGGCGCAGCGAGCACCTGATGCGCGAGGCGGAGCTGTGGGCGACGACGGCCGCGCTGCACGCGCCGGGCTACCGCTATCCGCACGAGAAGCTGGACCGGCTGTGGAAGACGGTGCTGCTGCACCAGTTCCACGACATCCTGCCGGGCTCCTCGATCGCCTGGGTCCATCGCGAGGCAGAGGCGGAGTACGCGCGGGTCGCGGCCGAGGTGCAGGAGCTGACGACCGAGGCACTGGCGGCGCTTTCCGGTGGTGAAGGCCTTTCGGTGTTCAACACCGCTCCGCGCGACCGCGCCGAGGTCGTCACGGTGCCCGCGGGCACAGCGGCCGACGGCCAGCAGCTGGCCGACGGCTCGGTGGCCGTGTACACCGAGGTCCCGGCGAGCGGCATCGCACCGCTCGGCGCGTCGGGGGCCGCCCCGCAGCCGGTGACCGTCGAGGGCCGGGTGCTGGACAACGGCCTGGTGCGGGTGGAAGTCGCCGCGAACGGCACCATCGCCTCCGTCCGCGACCTGGTGGCCGGCCGTGAGGTGCTGGCGCCGGACGCTGCCGGCAATCTGCTGCGCCTGCACAGCGACCTGCCCAACTACTGGGACGCCTGGGACATCGACAAGCACTACCGGAACCGCTACACGGACCTCACCAAGGCCGAGTCGGTCACTGTGTCGGAGGAGGGTCCGCTGCTCGGCGCGCTGCGGGTGGAGCGCTCCTTCGGCAAGGGCTCACGGATCGTCCAGAGGATCGTGGTACGTGCGGGCAGCCGCCGGATCGACATCGAGACGGAGATCGACTGGCACGAGGCGGAGAAGATGCTCAAGGCCGCCTTCCCGGTCGACGTCCGGGCCGACCACTCCCGCGCCGAGATCCAGTTCGGCCATGTGCAGCGCCCCACGCACACCAACACCAGCTGGGAGGCTGCCCGGTTCGAGGTCTACGGCCACCGGTGGGTGCACATCGGGGAGCCGGGGTACGGCGTCGCGGTCATCAACGACTCGACGTACGGACACGATGTCTCCCGCACCACGCGGGAGACGGACGGCGGTACGACGACGACGGTCCGTCTCAGCCTGGTGCGAGCCCCGCGCGTCCCGGACCCGGGGGCGGACCAGGGCAAGCACCGCTTCACCTACGCCCTGTTGCCGGGCGCGACGGTCGAGGACGCCGTCGCCGAGGGGTACGCACTGAACCTGCCGCTGCGGGTCGGCGCCGCGGCCTCGGCCACCCCGGTGGTCACCAGCGACAACCCGGCCGTCACCGTCGAGGCGGTCAAGCTGGCCGACGACGGCTCGGGCGATGTGGTGGTGCGGCTCTACGAGTCGCTGGGCGGCCGGGCGCAGGCGGTTCTGCGCCCGGGCTTCCCGCTGGGCAAAGTACAGGTCACGGACCTGCTGGAGCGCCCGCTAGCGGGGCAGCCCGCAGAGGTATCAGCGGCCCGTGAGGGGGAGGTGGCCGTGACACTACGGCCGTTCCAGATCCTCACCGTGCGGCTGACGCCCGCGGGCTGATGGTACGGGGCCCTGCCCGGTCTTCCCCATGGGCCGGGCGGGACCCTTGTGCCGGTTGCTTCCGGCGGCGCGCGCTGATTCCCGGCGCACCATGGGACGGGCCAAAGGGCGCGTTTCGTCGCTCCAGGGCAAGATCCTGCAGCCCGTGGGCAGCACCATCCGCAATCGCGCACACCGACGGCTGACCGGTGCGCCAGAGAGCAGCATCAGCCGCGCCGCTACGGCACGCTCAGGACTGCGCACGCCTTGGAGGCAATCCGCGAGGCGCGCCGTGTAAAGACGGCCACGGCGGGCTCCGCGGCCCGTGCGTGGGCTCACCGCGAGATCAGCCACACGAGCAACCCGGTCGTGATGGTGCTGCCGGACGCGTACGCGGCGCCGCGGAGCATGGCGACGCCTGCGGCATGCAGCAGTCGGCGTCGGGTTCGGCGAACAGGTCGTGGCATGAATCCTCCTACGTGTGAAGGGAGTTGAGAACGTCGCACCCGTCAGGTACGTGCTGGTTCGGCGGGCGTGCGATCCAGTAGGGCATCTCGTCAGCCGGCAACCGGGCGGCGTAATCGCGGGGTTCTAACTAGAGTGTGGCCGTGGCGTGGAAGGGGCCGAGTGCGGCTGAGCGGGAGCTGTCTGAACTGCTGCGGGCGCGGGATCTGTGCGTGAGCTGGGCCCGGATCAGGCGCTGGCGTGAGTTCGGGGCCCTGCCGTGGGGCGCCCGGCGCGGTCTGGGAAGAGGTGCCGGATCGGTCTCGGAACTCACGGCCGACACCGCCGTGGTCGCCGAGGCTCTTGCCCTGGCCACGGCCAGGAAGGCGCGTCTTGAAAAGGCCGTGCTCCGCGTCTTCACCGTGCACCCGCGGTGCGAGGATGTGTTCGTCGCCACCTGGGTTCCGCTGCCGGAACGTGGGGTTCGTAAAGCGTTGACGTGGTACCTCGGCCAGGACCGTTCAAGTGCGGTGGCCGTCGTCGAGCGGGCTGTCGAAGCCGTAGGCGACGATCCTGAGCGGCGTGCGGAGGCCGCGCATGCTGCCGCACACGCCTACTACACCAGGCGCTATCACCAGGCGCGGAGAATGCGCTCGCCAGGTGGAGGCGTCCACCCGGCTGATCCACACAGCCGGGCGGACGCTCAGGGACTGGCTACGTTCGCGGCAGCCGCAGTGCTCGGCATGGAGGAATTCGGCGCGGACAGCGTGATGGAATCCCTTCAACAGTCACTGGGGTCAGAAGACGATGAAGCCCTGTCAGCTCAGACGTTCACCGAGATGACGGCCATCGCCGCGCAGCGCGAGCTCTCCGGCAACAGGCTGGCCGACCCGAGCTGGATGCTCACGGCCGACAGGGCACGCCGACTGCGCGAGACGGACTACAGCACCATCTGCACAGTCCGCCACGTGCTCGCCGTGCTGGTGGAGTCCGCCCTGCCGCTACGCCTGGCTTACCGGGCCTGCCCGCAGGATCCCGCGCTGCAGCACATCGAGCAGGTCCGTACGGCCAACCCGCGCGTACACCACTACCTGGACTGCGCTGAATACATCAGCCGTCGCTCTCCAGCCGACGCCTGGGAATCGTTCACCTCTCTGCTGCTCAGCATCTGCACCGACCCCGAGAGCCTGGAAGCCTTCCAACAGGATGTCACCGCCCTGGACCCGGCCCTCGACGAGGTCCACGCCCTGGGCCGGCACGCGGCAGCCCGCCTCGCACCGGTCTCGGCGGCGGCGAGCCGCCCGGCCTGAAGGCCGCCCCGACGCGGGCTGGATCTTCCCCCCAGCCGGTCCGCTGGTTGCCGTCATGGTCACTTCGGCAGCTTCAAGGGCTGCCTTGAGGTGGTCGAAGTGCCATGCCCGAAGGCAGCACTGGGCGTCTGGGCGGGCGGTGTGTGCTGTTCCTTCGTGCGCTCCCCTGCCGATCAGATCGTGTCGTCCTCTGCGGTCGGCCAGTCGAAGGGGTCTGTGTGCTCGATGTCGTCCGTCCAGTAGCCGTACCGTTCGCCGAGCACCAGCAGCAGTGCCTGCGGGTCGAGCGAGCCAGGGCGGATGACGAGGCCGAGGCCGCACGCGGTGCTCACGGCAGCCGCGGACAGGTGAGAGCGCAGGGCGTGTTCGGTGAATGCTCCTGCAGGAACAGGCAGGTCGTCGGAACGCTCGGGGGCCTGCATGGCGGCAAGGATGCGGGCTCGGTGTTCGTGGGAATCGCCCGGGGAGGGGCGCAGACCCTGCTGCTGGGCGCGATGGTTTCCGGCCGCGTTCGCGATGGCGGTCAGCAGTTGCCAATCACGCCACCCTTCTGCCCGCAGCTGCGTGGCCATACGCCGGAAGTCAGGGTCAGCAGTCAGACGGGGAAGGGTGTGGCTCACGATGGGGAGCATGACGGCATAGCGGTTGCGGACTGTGTCGAGGGCTGTCTCGTGGACGTAGCCGGGTCCAGGTCCGGTCCGGGCCGGCAGGGCAGCCGGTTTCGCCTGGCCGCGCGGCATGCCTGTTGCGACGGCTGCGTCGGTGAGCGCAGCCATCGTCTGGTAGTCGTCGGGTTTGAGGAAGTCGGCCAGTTCGTCGTAGGGGCGGCCGACGAGGAGCTTGTGCCAGAGACCGCCGACGAGCGACTGCTCGACGAGGTGCATGAATGCCTCGTCGGAGAGCAGCGACTGGGAGAGCACCACCCTGATCAGGGCGGTGAGCAGACGGGGCGGCTCTGTTTCCAGGTCTGCGGGGGCGGCCGTGGGCAGGTGTAGCCTCCACCGGTTGGTGTTCCGGTCGGTGCTCTGGTCGCAGACGGCGGGCTGATCGTGGGGCGCGGTGGTGTCTGCGCGGACCTCGACGCTCAGGCGTCCGGGCAGGAACAGCGGGTCCTGTGTGGCGAGTTCGCCGAGGAACACCTGGAGTGCTGCGGTGTAGCGTTCCGCGACGAGCACCGAGAGCCGGTCGTTCGTCCAGGTGATCTCCCAGTCGACGCCGAGCGCGTTCCAGGCATAGCGGCGTGTGGGGCCGGCGTCGCTGAAGGGCCGTCCCACGCCTTGTGCATCGGCCTCCTCGGCGTATGCCTCTTCGGTTGCGGTGGGGACGTCGGCGGTCGTGGCGAGCATCTCGTCGATGACGGTGTCGATGCCTGCGGAGGCTGTGATCGCGCGGAGCGGGGAGACGAAGCCGGGCCGCACCGCGCCGGCCACGCGCAGGGTGAGCGCCTGGTCGGCCATCACTTCCCAGACCTGTGGGTAGCGTTCGCCGTCGTAGGGCTCGTCGCAGTAGACGTTCTGTGCCATGAGACCGATGGCGAACAGGTGGGCGGCGGAGATCCAGTTTCCGGCCTGATGGTCATAGCGGGCGGCGAGGATGATGCCGCGGGGGATGAAGCGGCTGAGTTCCGGGTCGGGTGCGGACTTCGCGGCGGTGGCGGCTGCGAGCGCGTACTGCTTGGCGGCGATGGGCAGGCCGAGTTCGCTGTAGAGGTGCGCGCACAGGAGCAGCATGATCAGGCCGCCCTCGAGGGTGTCGCCGCGCAGCCAGTTGGCCTTGGCTTCGTGGATTTCCTGGAGCGCTTGCGGAAGGCGCCGTTCTTGATCAGGGCGTGGCCTCGGGACTGGGCGCGTTCGCCTCGTGCGGTCTGGCCGGTGACCCGGTCGGTGGCCTGGTCGAGCAGGTCACGGACCTCCCGATACAGCGGGTGGTCCACGAGTACGGGGGTGAGGTAGTCGAAGAGGTCGGCGGTGTGCTCGATGGGGAACAGCGGCGCGTTGTCCAGGTGGCGGCCCAGCCGCAGCAGGGTGTGCATGGCGGTGTCGAGGTCGGTGAGCGGCGGCTTCGTTTGCAGGACAGGTATCTGTTCACCGGCTTGCACCGCTTCGAGGACGGATGCGGTGACCTCCGGGACGGTCGGCAGGTCCTTGGGCACGGATTCGAGGTCGGTGGTCATGTCGGCATGCAGGGCCAGGCGGGCCCGCATGGCCAGCAGATGGGCCATGGCGTTGGCGGGCAGGTCCACGTCCAGCAGGCGGTCGATCTTGTCTGCCAGCAGGCGCTGCCAGCGGCACAGGTTGTCTGCGGTCAGCGCCGTGAGGCCGCGCATCAGAGCCCCGAACCCGTATCCGAGGAGCACGACGGCGTCTTCGAGGATTCCAGGGTCGGTGAGGGTGTCGTCGGCGGTGATCGTGTCGAAGAAGTCGCGGGCCTGTTGGTCCGTCGGGTGCATGTCGCCGAGGCCGGCGAATCCGTCGAGCAGATCCGCCCGGACCTGATCATCCCCACCGGCAAGCGCAAGGGCCAGAACCCGGGCCTGGCCAGCATCTACAGGGCGCTGGCCGAGCACGAGAAGCGCCAGGCGTACCCGGAGGCCGTCGATACGGCGCACGCCGACTTCGCCACCCTCAAGCAGCGCGACCGCAGCCCCGTGTAGTTACTCAGCGCTACACGCCACCTGGCCGTAGCTATACGAGAACAAGGCCTTCACAACCCGAACACGGTCCGCAGCCATTCGACCAGCGTCGGGCAAGACCGCCGAGCGCATCGGGGAAGCCCGCCCGCTGGGGTCGGTCGCGGACGACGAGATCGGCGAAGCCCTGGAACTGCTGTGGGGGCACCGCGGCGGTCAACACCTGGAACGCCCGCCGGGCGGCGGTGCTGTCGTGGCTGGGCTGCTCCGAGACCCCCGGCCGAGAAGTAATCGCGGCCCGATTATCAGCCACCTCACGATCTAGTAGAGCTGCTGGGGTACTCATCTGTGCTTGGGCCGCCGCATGGAATGCCAATCCAAGCCCCTATGTCTGGAACAAGACCGCGAGGTCCTCGAACGCTCGCCAGTGCCTGACGGAATCCCTGACTCAGAAGATCAGGGGCGCCGGGCCTTTCACGAAAGTCGCACATTTTTGCACGATCCTCTTGCCGATGGGCGATCGCCGCGGCTTTTATGCTGTAATCGTGACATGTCTCTGGACGAGCTCCGCGCCCTGATGGATCGGCATGCCCGTCCCGATCTGACCACGGCGATCGACGGTGTTCGGATCTGCAGGGTCGACCACGCCGCTGGGCCGGAGTCCTCGATGTCCGGGACGGTGCTGGCGGTGATCGCCCAGGGTGGGAAGCGTCTGGCGTCGGGTGACCGCTTCTATGACTACCGGGTCGGTCAGTATCTCGTCGCCTCGGTCGACGTCCCGGCGACCGGACATGTCATGGACACCGCTTCCGACAGCCCCACGCTCGGCTTCGGGATGACTCTCGAACCTGCCGTCATCGCGGACCTGCTGCTGCAGGCCGGTCCGGGGGATCTGCCAAGGTCTCTCAGCTCAGCGCGACCGGGGATCGCGGTGAGTGACGCCCCAGGCGAACTGCTCGACGCCGTCGTGCGGCTGCTGCGCCTGCTCGATCGTCCACGGGATCGGAAGGTACTCACCCCGCTGTACCAGCGCGAGATCCTCTGGCAGCTGATGACCGGGGAACAGGGTGATGCTGTCCGCCAACTCGGTGTGGCCGACAGCAGTCTCACGCACGTCAGGCGCGCCGTGCAGTGGATCCGGGACAACTACACCCAGCCGTTCCGCGTCGAGGAGGTGGCGCGGCTCTCGGGGATGAGTGTCTCCGCCTTCCACCGGAACTTCCAGGCGGTGACGGCGATGAGCCCGATCCAGTTCCAGAAGAACATCCGGCTGCAGTCCGCGAGACTGCTCCTGGCCAACCATCCGAACGACGTCACCGGTGTCGGCCTGCGTGTCGGGTACGACAGTCTGTCCCAGTTCAGCCGTGAGTACCGGCGTCAGTTCGGCGCCCCGCCCAGCGTCGATGCTGCGCGCTTGCTCGGCGGAACGAAGCCTGCTGCGGCGCTGCCGTGAATTCGCTCTGCGAAAGAGGATTGGGCAAAGATGCGAGAGGATCTTGCTAGCCCCGGCGCCGCGCCTGCTGGTTTGGTGAACGTAATGGAAATTTCCATGCATTCCGAGCAGGCCAACCCATGGCATGGGAGGCGGAACGACGCAGTCGTCCGCGCCCTCGACATCGGGCCGTACTCTTCCGCGGCCGAACGCACCATCGACATCACCACGACGGGCAGGCGCAGCGGCGCCCCCCGTCACATCGAGGTCTGGTTCCACCACATCGACGGCCGCTGGTACCTGAGCGGCGTGCCCGGCCCCCGCAACTGGTACGCCAACTTGCAGGCCGATCCGCGCTTCGTCGTCCACCTCAAGCACGGGGTCACCGCCGATCTGCCCGCGACCGCAAGGCCGGTCGACGAGCCACCCCGGAGGCGGGTGATCACCGAGATCCACAATCTGCAAAACCGGCCCCAGCTCGCGGCGCGGGCCGGCCGACGCCAGAACCTCGATGAGTGGCTCGCGAGCAGCCCGCTGGTCGAGGTCGTGCTCGACGACGAGCAGTTGCGGACGCGGACGTAGCCGCATCGCTGTTCACCGAAAGCTCCACGCTCCAAGGGAGAGAAACATGAAGTACCGCACGCTGGGCCGGACCGGAATCCAGGTCAGCCCCTACGCCCTGGGCGCCATGATGTTCGGGGTGATGGGAAACCCCGACCATGACGACTCGATCCGGATCATCCACAGGGCCCTGGACGCGGGAATCAACTTCGTCGACACCGCCGACGTGTACTCCAACGGCGAGTCCGAGGTCATCGTCGGCAAGGCGCTCAAGGGCCGCCGCGACGACGTCGTGCTCGCCAGCAAGGTGCACTACCCGATGGGCGACGACCCCAATCACCGGGGCAATTCACGACGCTGGATCATCACATCGGTCGAGAACTCCCTGCGCCGCCTGCAGACCGATCACCTCGACCTCTACCAGATCCACCGCCCCGACCCGACGGTGGACGTGGAGGAGACCCTGTCGGCGCTGACGGACCTGGTCCACAGCGGCAAGGTGCGCACGATCGGCGCATCCACCTTCCCAGCCTCGAACATCGTCGAGGCGCAGTGGGTCGCCGAGCGGCGCGGCCTGGAGCGTTTCCGTACCGAGCAGCCGCCGTATTCGATCATCAACCGGAGCATCGAGCGCGAGGTGCTGCCAGTCGCCCAGCGCTACGGGATGGGCACGCTGGTCTGGAGCCCGCTCGGCCAGGGTCTGCTCACCGGCCGCTACCGCAAGGGCAAGCAGGCCGTCACCCACCGCGGCGGCACCATGCCGCAGCACTTCGGCGACGAGCGCAAGCTCGACGTGGTCGAACAGCTGATCCCGCTCGCCGAGAAGGCGGGACTGCCGATGACCCACCTCGCGATGGCCTTCGCGATCGCCCACCCCGCCGTCACCTCGGCGCTCGTCGGGCCACGCACCATGGAGCAACTCGACGACCTGCTGGCCGGCACCGACGTCACCCTGGACGACGAGATCCTCGACCGGATCGACGAGATCGCCCCGCCCGGCACCGACGCCGGCCCCAACGATGTCGCTTACACCCCACAGGCCGTCACCGACGCGAGCCTGCGCCGGCGACCGGTCACCCAGCGCTCCGCCGCCTGAACGACCCCCACGAAGGCTCCAACGCTCAATCACCCCAGGTCAAAGCGCCAACCAGCCCGGAGAAGCCTTAGCGCCAATACCGGTGACTTTGCCGCTGATCAATCGGCCGGAAGGTCACGTTTCCGCACGTCAGGAAGCCGAACCGATTGCTATGTCACCGGTATTGGCCTTAGCGCGCGATCTGACATGGATGTCACCGTGCTTCGCCGCCGGGCGAACGGCGAATCCGTCGAGCAGATCCGCCCGGACCTGATCATCCCCACCGGCAAGCGCAAGGGCCAGAACCCGGGCCTGGCCAGCATCTACAGGGCGCTGGCCGAGCACGAGAAGCGCCAGGCGTACCCGGAGGCCGTCAATACGGCGCACGCCGACTTCGCCACCCTCAAGCAGCGCGACCGCAGCCCCGTGTAGTTACTCAGCGCTACACGCCACCTGGCGCGCGCGAACAGGGCCGAGGCACCGCGCGCGTCTTCTTCATCAGGTGGCGGAAGAAGCGCCGGGCGGCGGTGTCTCGCCGGTTCTGCACGAGGATGTCCAGGACGTTGCCGTCCTGGTCGACGGCCCGCCACAGATGCTTCCGCTCGCCGTTGATCTTGATGAACACCTCGCCCAGATGCCACTTGTCCCCGGGGCGGGGCTGCCTGCGGCGCAGTCCGTTCGCGTAGGGCTGGCCGAATTTGGCGCACCAGCGGCGGATGGTCTCGTAGGAGGCGATCACGCCGCGCTGGAGCATCAACTCCTCCACCTCACGTAATGACAGCGGGAAGCGGAAGTACAGCCACACACAGTGGGCGATGACCTCGACCGGGTACCGGTGCCCCCTGTACGACGGCGGCGCGCTCTCTACGGACGACCCCTCCCCGCATGATCAACCCGAAGATCATCCCACCCGATCAGCCAACGTGACAGTGCCTGGGGAGAGCCAGGGAATGGCTCTGACTTGTTGCTCTCCCGGGGCGGCCTCTGCCGCGCGGGTGCGCATGCACAGTATGAACAGAACTGTGTGATCAATGGTGCGCGAGCCGATGCGTTCCTAGCATCGCACCGGTCGGCGCGATGATGCGCCACTGAGTTCAGGAGCGTTGCTTTGCACAGCCCAAGTCGGAACAGACCTTTCTCTCCGCGCGCCCGGTCCCGCATGCGACGTAGCGTGGCACTGGCCGCTGGCATCGCGGGCATCGTCGTCGCGTTGAGCGGTGTCAGCGCGGCCCAAGCCACCCAGCCGCGCCCCGGACTGGCCGCGTGCCCGGCGAGTGTGGGTGACAAGGCCACGTGTTACACCGGCCAGGACGCCAACGGGGCCTATTACGCGATCGCCGTGCCCAAGCAGTGGAACGGCTCGCTGGTCGTACATGCTCATGGCGGCCCCGACTTGGGTGAGGGAGCAGATCCAGAGCGGAGCATCGGCGACCTGGATCGCTGGTCGGTGATGGTGGACGAGGGATATGCCTGGGCCGGCTCGTCCTACCGGCGAGGTGGTTACGGAACCCGGATGGCGGCTGCCGACACGGAGAACCTGCGTCGCCTGTTCGTGGATGAATTCGGCAAGCCGAACCGGACATACGTGCATGGTCAGTCCTGGGGCGGGAACGTCGCTGCCAAGGTCCGCCAAGGTGCCGGGTTCGACGCGTCGGGTCATCTGACCGTCGGCGTCGTAGGTGAAGTTGTCGGTGGTGGTGGTCCCGTTGGCGATGTGGTTGGTCTTGCGGATGCCGTGGGGCTGGGAGCAGCCGGCGCGGCCCTGCGCAGCTCGGCCCGCCTGGCCACCCGCGCCCCGGAGCCCTGCTGGGCGGTGGGCCAGCCTTCGGCAACCAGTTCGGCGTAGGACTCGGTCACGGTGTTTCGGCTGATGCGGAGATCTGCGGCGAGCGAACGGGACGCCGGCAGCCGGGTGTCGGGCACCAGACGCCCTGTGCGCACGGCCTCCCGCAGGGCGTCCGTGAGTCCGGCGCGCAGCCCGGGTCGGTTCAGTTCCAGATGCAGGTCGGTACCGAACGCAGAAGGCCGGGCGGCCGCAGAATTGGTCCGGGAATCTATCATGGAAATGGACCCTACTCCCGTACCACTGGGTGCGTAGCGTTGCAGGTATGACGCCGAACGGAGCGCAGGAGAGCAAGGAACGCCTCCCGGAGCACGCACCGCGCCTGGCGCGTGCCGCCGACGAGTTCGCGCTCACCACCGTCCTGCTGTTCGTCGCGATGACTGTCGTCCGGTGGCTGCGTGATCCAGGCTCCACCTTTTACATCGCCGACCTGGACGTCGCACTCGCTGTCATCGGCGTTCTCAGCGGGACCATCCTCACCGGGCTGATCTTCACCCCGTCCGGCCGACGCAGCGGGGGGCACATGAATCCCGCCGTGACGGTCGCCCTGTGGCTGATGGACGCCTTCCCCGGTCGCAGTGTCCTGCCCTACGTGCTCGCTCAACTTGCGGGTTCCGCGGCGGGAACGGGTCTCGGGCGCCTGGTGTGGGGGCGTGCGGTCTCCCTCCCGTCGGTCGCTCACGCCGCGATCAGGCCCGCACCCTCTTGGCAGCCCGCGTCGGTCTTTCTCGCCGAGGCGGGAAGCATGATGGTCCTGATCCTTGTCGTCGGGTACTTCGTAGCCCGTCCTGGCTATGTTCGCCTGCTGCCGTACGTCATCGGACTGTCCGTCGGGCTGGTGATCGCTCTCCTTGGCCCCCTCAGCGGGTGCTCGATCAACCCCGCCCGCCAGTTCGGTCCTGCCGCACTCTCCGGGCAGACCACCTATCTGTGGATCTATCTGATTGCGCCGGTCCTGGGAGCGGTTCTCGGGGCCCTGGTCCACCACCTTCTCACCCAGCGGTTCCACACGCGCCGGCCCCTGACACAAGATGTGCAGGTGACGCCGAGCAGGAGGTCGTCACCTGAAGTGAGTATCCCTGCCGCCGGCGTACGCCGAAGGTCCTCACGTCCCACACCGGCCCCGACGGAGGCCCTGTCCGGACCGGCCGACGGGAGCACTCGGGGCGCCCCACCCGAGGTGCCCGCGGCCGACGTGTCCTACGACCCGCTTCCGCGGCTCGCCGACACGCTGCGCGAACAGCTCACCCCCGCCGGGGCCCGCCTCGCTGCACTTCTCAGCGATCCGCCCCAAGACAGTCGACGACGCCGCGCTCTATCGCATCCTGCCCCGGGCCTACCGGCACACCGAACGGCCGAGAACCCGGGGCACCTCATCACGGGGGACACGGAAGGCATGATCGATGAACAGTTCCACAGAATCGGCAATCTCCGCAGTTCAGAGGGGCTTCGAGGCGGTCGGCGCGGCAATAGCTCTGCTCGACGCGGAGGGGACGGTGGTCGGGTGGACTCAGGCCGCCCAGCGGCTTGTCGGCTACTCGGCCGCGGAAGTGGTGGGCCGGTCCGCGGCCGTCCTGCTAGCGGCTACTGAGGACCGGGTGAAGGCATCGGCGTTCTCGGAGCAGAGCAGTGCCCCGGGTAGCTGGTCCGGCTCCACGGACGTCCGTCACCGTGACGGCCGCAGGATCGACGTCCGCCTGTACGTGCAGTCGCTGTCCGGACCGGACCGCCGAGCCCGGTGGGTCGTATTGGCGACCGACGAGGCCACGCTTCCCTCGTGGGCGACGGACGGATCGGGGGTGGAGTCGCTCCCGGCCGCGCTGCGCCTCCCGAGCAACCTGCCGATCGGTGTCGTGATACGCGACGCCCGACTGCGCTGCACCTGGGTGAACGACACCCAGGGCTTCCAGGACGGCATCCCTCTCCAACAGCGGCTCGGGCGCAGGCTGACGGAGGCGGCGCCCGGCCCGGGGACCGAAACGCTCGAGGCGCTGATGCGCCAGGTGCTGGAGAGCGGCGTCCCGACCATCAACGTGGAATACGAGGCTTTCCTGCCGACGAATGTGCGCCGGGAACACGCGTTGGCGGCCTCCTTCTTCCGTCTTGACGACGCACAGGGCCGTGCGCTGGGCGTGTGTACCGTGAGCGTGGATGTCACCGAAAGCCGACAGGCGCGGGAGCGTCTCGCGATCCTGGGCGAGGCCAGTACGCGGATCGGAACCACCCTGGATGTCATGCGGACCGGGCAGGAACTGGCCGACCTCACGGTGCCGTTCCTTGCGGACTTCGTCACCGTCGACCTTGCGGAGTCGGTCCCGCTCGGCAAGGAGCCCTTGGCCCGGCTCGGCCCGCAGGGCGGACGCATCCCCGCCTTCTGCCGCGCGGGGCTGGCCTCGATCCACCAGGCGTCCCCGGAGTCCCTGTTCGCGCGGGGAAAGCCGGTCTTCGTCCCACCGACGTCGCCCTTCACCAGCGTCCTACGCTCTGGCAAGTCCCACTTCGAACCGATCCTGGATACCTCTCCCGGCACGTGGCTGGACCACCACGACCCGGCGCGGGCCGAGAAGATCCGCGCACACCGGATGCACTCATTGATGGTCGTCCCGATCCACGCGCGGGGCGCCGTGCTGGGCGTGGCGGTGTTCGTGCGGATGCAGGATCGTCTGCCGTTCGAGGAGGACGACCTGCTTCTGGCCGAGGAGCTCGTCAGCTGGGCCGCGCTGGCCCTGGACAACGCCCGCCAATACGCGCGCGAACGCTCCGCGGCCCTTGCCCTGCAGCGCTTCCTGCTCCCCCAACGCGCAACGGGCGGGTCCGCTGCCGACGTGGCCTGGCGTTACCTGCCGGCCGACAGCCACCATGGCGTCGGGGGCGACTGGTTCGATGTGATCCCGCTGTCCGGCGCCCGGGTGGCCCTGGTCGTCGGCGACGTGGTCGGGCATGGCATCAACGCCGCGGCGACCATGGGCCAGCTCCGCACCGCCGTACACACACTGGCCGACATGGATATGCCTCCCGACGAACTGCTGGCCCGCCTCGACGAGCAGGTCATCCGCCTCGCCGAGGCGGAAGCCGACCCCCTGGACCCAGCCACCGCGACGATGGCCGCCACATGTCTGTACGCCGTCTACGACCCGGTCACCCGGTGCTGCACGATGGCGCGGGCCGGCCACCCCCCGCCCGCGATCATCGACCCGCACGGCGGCGTCACCTTCCCCGATCTGCCCAGCGGAGCCCCGCTCGGCCTCGGGCTCGTCCCCTTCGAGTCCGTGACACTGGAACTACCCGAGGGAAGCGTGCTCGCCCTCTACACCGACGGCCTGGTCGAGGCCCGCAACCAGGACATCGACGTCGGCATGAACCGCCTGGCCACCGCCCTGGCGCAACCCGGCCTCCCGCTGGAAGACCTGTGCTCGTCCGCCGTGGACACGCTGCCCACCAGGGCACCGAACGACGACGTCACCCTGCTCCTCGCACGGACCCGCTCACTCAGCCCGCACCAGGTGTCCTCGTGGCAGCTTCCGGACGCCCCGGCCGTCGTCAGCCGTGCCCGGGCCCTGGCCACCCGCCAACTGACCCAATGGGGACTGGAGCACCTGATCGAGTCCACACAACTGATCGTCAGCGAACTGGTCACCAACGCCGTCCGTCACGGCAACGGAGACTGCAACAGCACGATCGGCTTGCGCCTCATCCGGCACGAGGTGCTGACCTGCGAGGTCTCCGACACCAGCCACAGCCACCCGCGTCTGCGCCACCCCCGCGCCACCGACGAGAACGGCCGCGGCATCCTCCTCGTCAAGCAGCTGTCCCACAGATGGGGAACCCGCTGCGCACCGGACGGCAAACTCATTTGGGCCGAACAGCAACTGACACCCACCCCATGAGGCTCACCCGCCCGGGCGTCGTCGCCGCTCTGCCGGTGTCCGTCCTGTCACGGCCCTCTCCCTGCCTTGGGAGCGGGACTGTAAATCGTTCGGTGTAACTCCTGATCAAGGAAGATGCATCGGTGACCAGTGACAACGTGACTGAGGCCGAGTCCGTCAAGGCGGCTGAGCCGCAGCCGGCGAAGGGGTTGGATGACCAACTGATCGACGAGTTGGTGGGTCGTGCCCAGGCCGGGCCTCTGCAGCTGACCGGTGAGGGCGGGCTGCTGCAACAGCTGTCGAAGTGGAGTCGGCTCTCGAGGGCGAGATCACCGACCACCTCGGCTATGACAAGCACGACCCGGCCGGGAGGAACGGCGGGAACTCCCGCAACGGCACCCGTGGCAAGACCGTGCTCACGGACGTCGGCCCGGTGGAGATGTCCGTTCCCCGCGACCGTGACGGATCTTTCAAGCCGAAGATCGTCCGCAAGCGGCAGAAGCGCCTGTCCGGCGTGGACGAGATGGTCATCTCGCTGTCCGCCAAGGGCCTGACGACCCGTGAAGGTCCAGGCCCACCTGGCCAGAGGTCTACGGAGCCGAAGTCTCCCGCCAGACAATCTCCACGATCACCGACAAGGTCATGGACGGCATGGCTGAATGGCAGAACCGGCCCCTCGACGCCGTCTACCCGGTGATCTTCATCGACGCGATCCACGTGAAGATCCGCGACGGCGCCGTGGCGAACCGACCGATCTACGTGGCCCTGGCCGTCACAGCGGAGGGTCGGCGGGACATCCTGGGGCCGTGGGCCGGCGACGGCGGCGAGGGCGCCATGCACTGGATGCACATCCTCACCGAGATCAAGAACCGCGGCGTGACCGCAATGCCGCGTCGTTAAGCCAGCCCGACGGCCGTCAAGGTGGTTGTTTTCCAGGCTTCCGCGAGGGTGTAGGTCCCGTATCCGACCTTGTGGAGGAGTCCTTCGGCTGCCCACTGGCTCATCTGTGTCGCGAAGCTCCGAGCGTTTTCGATCTTCAGGATGGTGGCGACCTCCAGGGGGCGCCAGGTCCGCTCGGGGTCGGTGGACAGGAGATGGAAGACGCGGTTTCGATGGCCCGCTCCGGTCGGCCTGAACCCGCGGACGGCCTTGCGCCTGTCCAGTGGATCGTCGGGTGAGGGCGGCGGTGGGGTGTTTGGTGCGGGACGGAGTAGAACGGTCAGTCCGGTGATGTTGCGGCTCCTGCGGGGGCGGGGCTCGGTCGGCTGGGTGGGGTAGCGGGAACGGGCGGCCTTGACCGCTCGGGCGCTTGTGCGGGGGCGGCGTGAGGGACGGAGGCCACCCAGAACAGCAGTGCCGATGGCGCCGATCAGCACGGGGAGAGATGCTCTGCGGAGGTCTCCCGCTCGCGCGCCGGTGAGGATGATCTGCTCGCGGGCGGTCTCCAACGCGATGGTGAAGCTGGCGCGGTCCGGATCGGTCCCGGGCTGTGACTCCACGGCGTCGACCATAGCGATCCGTAGGACTTGGTAGACGGTCAGCTGGGCCCACATCTCCTGGTGCAGGCCGGATGGGTCCGAGGACCTCAGCACGGTCCCGTCCAGCATGGTGTGGCGCAGGGAGTAGAAGGCGGACTCGACTTCCCAGCGCTCGTGATAGAGGCGGACCAGTGTCTTCGCGGGGTCGCGGTGGTGGTCCAGGAGAGTGGTGGCGATCCGGTATCGGTCATGGACCCGTTCGCCGCTGCTGGTGGTCATTGTGATCTCCGCGTCGATGATGCGGATCTTCAGGTTGCCGAGCCGGGTCAGGTAGGAGCCGTCGGGGAGAACGGCGAGGACGGCCGGACGACGGCGGGCCGTCACGCGGATGACGAACTGGGCGCCGGTTTCGGCGGTTTCCGTAAGGAAGCCGTCGGCGTCAAATCCTCGGTCGGCCAGCAGGAGCATGGTCTTGTTCAGCAGAGGCAGCAGTTGCCGGGCGTAGGTGGTCTCGTACTGGCTGATTGGGCCGAACACCGCACCGATCAGGCCACGCGTCCCGGTCTCGCACAGTGCCATCAGCCGAAGCGTGGGGTAACCAGCCCACCCCAGGCGCGTCCGGACCTTCCCGAGCCAGGCCCGGTTCCGCTCGTGATCGGGGACCTTGACCGCGCTGCACCCGTCGAAGGCGACGGTCCGCCAGGAGCGGTAGCGGACCCCCGCGGTCGTGGGCTGCGCGATCGGGCCAGCAACCATCTCGAACAGGGTTTTGAGCGGCGCCGGCCCCAGTCGGCGGCGCAGATCACGAAGGGCCTTCTCGCTGGGCCGATGCGGACCACCCTTCCGGAACCCGGCCGTCAGCTTGCCCCAGACCCGTAGATAGCCCAGCGACGGGAAGAGTGCCAGGGCGAGCACGAAGTACACCCCGACCCGGGAGGGAAGCCGTCGCAAGCGCCTCTGGAGCGTACGGGTTTCCTCCAGGACCTCGTCGACGAGCTCGACGGGAAGGTATCGGGTCAGCTCACCCAAGTGCCCCGGATCGAAGACGGACTCGCGCCCGAGGCCAGGGGATTTGGGCGTGGCGATGGCACACTGGTCGGGCAACGGGACCTCTTCACAGCAGGTAGATCTTGGTCGATCCCCTGCTCTACCCGAGGTCCCGTTCCCATGTCCGCGCAACACGCGGGGACATCCGTCTTGACGGCCGTCGGGCTGGCTTAACGACGCGGCATTGGGCGTGACCGACGTCCTCATGCTGGTCTGCGACGGGCTCAAGGGACTTCCCGACGCGGTCGAGACCGTCTGGCCGCGAACGACCGTCCAAATCACGACCACTACGTGCAGGTCCACTGCGATCTTCGATACGGACTCGCACCGCCCTGGAGGCCCTGGGAAGCTTCGACTCGTGGCTCTTCCACGATGCCGGAGACAATCTCGAAGAGTGGGCCCAAGCGCTGACCGAGCGGGCAGCCTGGACAACGATCCACAGACTCACCGTCGGCCCCGATGAGATCGACCAGGCCACCCGCCTTGCGACAGCCCAGCTCAACGCCCGAGCCCGCCCCTGGATCTGGGGCAGACCCACCCCACCCACCCGCCGCTTACGCCACCGCTATGTGTACTGCCTTTGAGGAACTCAGCACTGGGATCAGACACCATCTGATGCCTCGGCAGCTGTTCCCTGCCGGACCAGCGGGTGCCGTTCTCGGAAGTCGGAAGTGCTCACGATGGTGACCGCGGAGCTTGGGCTACGGTCCCGCAGGGTGTGAGCCTTCAGCGGTGAGGCTGATCAGGCCGAGTGCGTGACCTGGGCGTCCGCGGACTGGCTCAGACCGAGTGTGTCGGCCGGGCCAAGAAACCCCCGGTGTCCGAGACCGCCACCAGGACGCGCAGTTCCTGCGGGGCGAGATCGGAGTCGGTCGTGCGGTCCACCGGGCGCTCACCGAGGCGAGGTCCTTGGGCCGAGGCGCGCGAGAGCTTCCGCGGAGTGGCCTCGTGGGCGTCCTCGGGTATCAGCTTGAGGCTCTTTCGCTCAGGAACAGGCCTGGGCGCCGGCACGGGTACCTGTGGCCAGGAGACGGTCAGGCGCCCCTGGCTCGCAGGTGGTCAGATGGCCGCCTTGGCGGCGGTGATCTTGGTGATGTCTTCGGCCTGCTGGCGTGCCCGGGCGTGCGCGTTCTCCAGGGAGGCCTGGTGCAGGGGCAGCAGGTGCCTGAGTGGCTCCATGGTGAGCGCGTAGGTCAGCTCGGGCGTGATGGTGCGGACATCCAGGGCCATCAGGTTCGGGTCGCCAAGGATGGTCTCCAGGGCGGGGACGAGGAAGTCCTTGCCGTGTTGGGGAGAGCCGGGGCCGTAGCCGCCGCCACGGGCGGAGACGATGACGGCGGGACGGCCCGCAGTGGCGGTGGCGTCGCCCAAGCCTATGCTCCGACCGACGATCATGATGTGGTCCAGCCACGCCTTGAAGACCGAGGGCATTGAGTAGTTGTACACCGGCACGGCGAACAGGTAAGCGCTCGCGCCGAGGAACTCCTCAGCCAGTTCGTCCTGCAGGACGGCTGCGGCCTTCTGCTCAGGGGTGTGCTGGTCGGCAGGTGTGGTGCGGGCGGTGATGCCGGCCGCGTCCAGGTGACCGATGGGATTGAGTGCGAGGTCGCGGCGGACGACATCGCCGCTCCAGGCACCGGTGAAGGAATCGGCGACCTGTCGGGAGAAGGAGGCATCGCTAGAGGCAGAGGAGTCGATGCGCAGCAAGTAGGACATGGTGATGGTTCTTTCGTGTCGTTACGGGGCCCTCGCCTGGCAGCGGCGGGGATGCGGGCCCGCCCGCTCGCGCGGGACGGGTCGTCAAGGGGTCCGACTCTGGTCACGCGATCAGCTGGCGCAGCCGCCACCGACTCGGCATTGATCACCCTCGCCAAAGGGCATGCTCAGCACGGGCCGGGTCTCCGCCCATACACGATCCATGGTGCGGACGAGCGCGGGCGTGTCGACTCCTCCTGCGATGCCGTACTTTCCGTCGATCACGATGAACGGCGTGCCGTGCGCGCCCATCTGCTGGGCGCGCACCTGCTCGTCCTCGACCTGGCGCCGGTAGTGACGGGACTCGAGCACAGCACGGGCCTCATCCTGATCCAGGCCGATCTCGCCGGCGAATTCGACCAGCTGCTTCACCGTCCAGAGCTGCCGGTTGGTGCCGAAGTGAGCCTTGAACATGCCGACCCACGCCTCGTGGTGTTTGCCCTGGTCGGTGGCGTAGGCAAGCAGCTCGTGTGTCCGATCGGTCGGCCCGAGCGTGCGGTCGATCGCGTGGTAGTCGCCGAAGCCTTCGGCTTCGGCCGAGATCTCGACCGGTCGCAGGATCGCCTCCATCCGGGCGACCGTCATGCCCGCGTCGCGGCTGAGCTGGGTCTGGGTGATGCCCTCGGGCGGTATCCCCGGGTGGACCTGGAAGGAGCGGTGGATCAGCTCCACCTCGTCGCCGTGGTCGAACTCGGCCACCGCGTTCCGGAGCCGGTGCTGAGTGACCCCGCAGATCGGGCAGACGATGTCCGACCACATCTCGATACGCATGCGCGTTCTCCTCTCACAATTTGTGTGTAGCCACATCATGTGTGAGTATCGAGATCGGTACAAAATGCACATCAATGTGCGTGAAGGAGGCCTCGTGGCAGGTGTACGTTCCGCGGTCCGGCGGGTGCCCGGACCCTGCTCACACTGGGACGACCACGAGGCGGACTTCATCCGCCATGTTCTCGACCGCGTCGGGGACAAATGGAGCGTTCTCGTTGTCGGCACCCTCGATGCCGGCGCGTTGCGTTACTCCGAGCTCTCCCACGCGATCCCCGGGATCTCGCAGCGGATGCTCACCCTCACTCTGCAACAACTGGCGCAGGACGGGATCGTGTCGCGCACCGCCTATCCCGAGGTCCCGCCTCGTGTCGAGTACGAGCTCACACCCCTCGGCCGCAGCCTGCTGCGGGTGGTACTCGACCTGGCAGCCTGGGCGGTGGACAACCACAAGGAGATCCACCACAATCGCACGGTATTTGCCGAAGGTTTGGTCTCTGCGGCAGGCAAGGGCTGAACCTCGACGCCCGATGAACGCACACGGAGCGGTTCTACCGTAGCCATACTCTGCAGGTGAGGCGCTCAGTCCGTCAGAGGTGGGTAATCGGTGTATCCGGTGGCACTGCCGGAGTAGAAGAAGTGCACGAGACCGTGCGCGCCCGCTCCAGCAGTCCGGCGGGCAGACGCAGCTCTGGGCCAGCGCCTCGGTAGCCGCGGCCCGGTCCCGGTATCCGCGCCCGATGTGCGTTCCGTCGGCGTCCACCGCGAAGCGGCTGGCGCCAGCGTGGTTGGCGTGCAGGATCAGATGCTCGGCGCAGCGGCACGGGGTGGGGCCGGTGCCGAATGGAGTTGTTCGACTGGGCTGCCGACCCTGCCCCTGCCGAAAACCTCAGAAGCTGTTGTCTTTCCGTACGTGATCGGTAGGTTTCCGCTGGTCAGGCATAATGTCCGGGATCCTGTGGCAGGGATGGCGTGTCGTGTTGTCCCGGCTTGGAAGGGTGCTGTCGATGCCGTCGGTGATGGGGCTGTTGGAGGACGAGGAGCGTGCCGCCCGGCAGCGGGTGGAGGTATTGCGCGAGCAGACCGACCGTCTGCTTGCCGAGCTGCATGAGGCGGAGACCGACTGGCAGGAACTGGTGATCTCGCAGCGGCGGGTCAGTGGGGTGCTGGCCGGGCAATATCCAACGGAAGGCTCGGAGTTGGCTGCGCCTGTGGTCTCCGTCGCTGAGCCGGGGGTGTCCGACCCGGCCGTGGCGGCGGAAGGGAGGTCGGCGAAGCCAGTGGTGGCGGCGCGGCCGGGATCGATCGTGCCGCGGTAGCGGGCGGGTTTCGACGTTCGTGCGCTGGCGGTGGAGCATCAGCGGATCCTGGCGGTGCTTGCCGAGGCGAGGAGTGCAGGCCAAGAACCCATGGCCTGCAAGGAGATCGCGCAGGCGATGGGGATCGAGCTGACGCCTTCGAAGATCGAGGGGGTGGTGCGCTCGCGGGCCCGTCGGCTGGCGGAGCGGGGCTGGCTGCAGCGCACGCAGTCGGGGAAGTTCAGGCTCGCGGACGGGCCAGCTGCCGCGTCATCAGCCTGATCATCGACCAGTGGACCATCGCTTCGGCGGTGTCGCAGCGGCTCTCGTAGTCCCGGGCGAGCCGACGGGAGTTGAGCAGCCATCCCAGAGTGCGCTCCACCATCCATCGTCTTGGCAACACCACGAACCCCTCCATGTCGTCGGTGCGCTTGACGATCTGCAACGTGAGCTGGAGTTTCCTCTTCGCCCAGGAGACGAGCTCGCCGGTGTATCCGCCGTCGGCCCATACCAGGCTGATCTTCGTGAACCGTGTCCGCAGGCGGGGCAGGAGCAGTCGGGCCGCGTCCCGGTCGGTGACACTGGCCGCGGTCACCCTCACCACCAGGAGCAGGCCGAGGCAATCGGTGACGACGTGCCGCTTCCGGCCGTTGATCTTCTTGCCGCCGTCGTAGCCGCGTGACGCAGCCGCAACAGTCGCCGCCCCCTTCACCTCCTAATGACGTTGTCAAGCCGCGACTGTGACAGGGAGTTCGCTTTGGAAGCACCGTCCGTCACGAATCAAGGCCCACAGCACGTTGACCCGTCGCCGGGCCAGTGCGAGGACGGCCTGGGTGTGCCGCTTGCCCTCGGCGCGCTTGCGTTCGTAGTAGCGGCGGGACGCGTCGCAGCTGCGGATGCTGATGAGCGCGGAGGTGTAGAAGACGCGTTGCAGGCCGCGGTGGTAGCGCCGGGGGCGGTGCAGGTTGCCGATGACGTTGCCCGAGTCGCGGGGCACTGGGGCGACTCCGGCAAGGCTGGCCAGGCGGTCGGCCGTGCCGTAGCGGCTCATGTCGCCGGCGGTGGCGGCGAGGAACTCGGCGCCCAGCAGCGGGCCGATGCCAGGCATGCTGGAGATCACTTCGGCGAGTTCGTGCTCGCGAAACCGGGTCGCAATGAGCTTGTCGATCTCGGTGATCTGCTCGTTGAGACTCATCACCTCCTTCGCCAGGGTGTGGATCACCTGAGCGGTGATCTTCTCCCCGGGGACGGCGGTGTGCTGGCGCTCGGCCGCCTCGACGGCGGTTTCGGCGAGGACTTCGGCCCCGCGGACGGAGCGGTTGCGCAGCCAGGTCTCCAGCCGCTTGCGGCCGGTGCGGCGCAGGGCGCCCGGGGTCTGGTAACCGGTCAGCAGGACCAGCGGGCCGACGTTCCCCAGGTCCAGGACTCGCTCCAACGCCGGGAAGATGCCGGTGAGTTGCCCGCGCAGGCGGTTGATGCGGCGGGTGCGGTCGGCATTGATGTCGGCCCGGCGGTTGGTGAGGACCCGCAGCTCGATGGCGTGCTCGTCGTCCGGGCGCAGGACGGTCAGGTCCCGGCGCATCCGGGCCTGGTCGGCAATGACGGTGGCGTCCTTGGCGTCGGTTTTGCCGGTGCCCCGGTAGCCGGCGGATGCCCGGTTGACCGCGAGGCCGGGGATGTAGAGCAGCTGCTGTCCGTGGTTGAGCAGCACACTGATCAGCAAGGTGGCCATACCGTCGGCGACATCGACCGCCCACACGGCGTCCTCGTCGATGGCCAGCACGTCGGCGAGCAGGGCCAGCAGTTCCGGCTCGTCGTTCAACACGCGGCGCGACAGCAGCCGCGTGCCCTCGGCATTCAGGACCACGCAGTGGTGATGGGTCTTGCCGATGTCCACGCCTGCCCATATCTGGGGCACGGGTTCCTCCGGTTCCGTCGGTGTGCGCTGTTTTCCCGAACGACCTCGCCAGCGTGGTCCTACTCAGCGGTACACCCGCAGGTGCCCGCAGCTCCTAATCAGCGGCCGAGTCGTCGTGAGACACCCGGCGGCCAGGTGACGGGAACCATCGAGGGCAACCAACTGAAAGCCATACCCGGTGTCTCTGGGCCTCTGGACCTTACGACGGCCCGTCCAACCCACCAACAACGTAGGACCGACTGAGAGTCGATGATTCCGGCCGTCGGTTCCGGCGAGCGCCCCTCCTCCTCTCTGACCTTGCCGCGGAGACGGTCGTGGAGTTCGGCGATGAGTCCGCGCTCGCGCCAGCGTCGCAGAAAGGCGTAGACCCGGTCCCAGGGCGGGAAGTCGGCCGGCATCGCCCGCCACTTGATGCCGTTGTCGACGACGTAGAAGATCGCGTCGATCATCTGACGGTGGCAGTACGCCTCGGGTTGCCCGCCCCGGCCCTCCAGCCAGGCCGGGACTGGCAACGCGTCCCGGACCTCGCCCCACTCGGCGTCCGCCATGTCCGTGCCGTACGCCCGAACCCGGTCCGGATGATCGGCCGCATTCCCGAACCGATGCGCGAGACAGTCGCACACCGACGGCATCGAGTTGAACTCGACCGGCGACACAGCGTAGAACTGTGACAACAGGGCCTCCTGGGCGGGTACTTGGGCGTCAGCAACCCTCGTACTGCACCGGAGGCCCTGCCTTCATGCGCCCGCCAGCGAAGATCACCCGGCCCGGCCCGACATTTCGATCACAGTCGCACTCTTGATCGATAGAGATACAGGCGCTTACTGACGCCAGCAGATTGTAGGATCCGCAGGGTGGCAGAACTGATCAAGACCAGTGCGACCCAGCCTGACAATCACTCGGGCCAGCCGACCCGCGACCAGGTCATTGGCCGGATCGCTGACCACCTTGCGGCCCGGGACCCCGGGCATCCGCTGCGGGTCGCGGTGGACGGTATCACCGCCGCAGGGAAGACGACCCTGGCTCGTGCGCTGGCATCTGCGGTCGCCGGTCGCGGCCGACCCGCGATTCACCTGTCCATGGACGGGTTCCACCACCCGCGCGCCCACCGCCACCGGCAGGGCCGAGACTCAGCAGTCGGCTACTACCAGGACGCCTACGACTTTCCCGAGTTCGCACGGACGGTACTCGCACCGCTGGGCCCGGGCGGCGACCGCCGCTACCGCGGTTGCATCATTGACCTGGCCAGCGACCAGCAGATCGACGAACCCCCAGTCACCGCGCCGACCGACGCTGTGCTGATTGTGGACGGCAGCTTCCTCCAGCGCAGCGAACTGGCCCACCTGTGGGACGAGGTCGTATTCGCTGACACCAGCTTCCTCGTCGCCCGCCGGCGCGGCACTACGCGGGACGCCGCGCTCTTCGGTGGACTTGAACAGGCTGAGGATGCCTTCGATAACCGCTACCACGCAGCATGTCGGCAGTACCTGGCCGAGACCGACCCCGCCACGCGAGCAGGCATCGTCATCGGCAACGACGACGTCGCCCACCCTGAACTACGCCGCATCGGCTCTGACGACCTCAGCAGCCTGCACGGCAGTCCAGCCAGCTGATCCTCGAACCGATGTCCCCCCTGATCGGAAAGACAACAGCTTCTTACGCTTGCTGAGTTGACGCTCCAGCACCGACAGTTGTTGGCGCAGGGCGAGGATCTCGATGTCCTCGTCCCTGTCGCTCATCGGCAGCAGGCGCAGCATGGCGAACGTGCTCGTCACACCGAGGTAAGCCAGTCGAAGCAGCACGGTCGATCATGATGCCGCAGTGACCGCCGGCAGCGCGAGAGCCCCTGCTCGAGCGATCGCTGTCGGCATCCCCGAAACCCGGCACACCCACCCCCACCAGGGCGGATGAGGTTATCGGCAAGGGCAAGGCTGAGCAGAGGAAGCGGACCGAAGCACGTGAGAAGGCGGCAGCAGAGAGGCGTGCGAAGCAGGACATGAGCGACCGCCTGCGTCGGGAGGCGACTCTCAAGACAACCGAGGTCGAGACGCAGGTGGATCGCCTGATGTCCGTGCTCCACACACGGCCTGGTGGTCTTCACACGTACCGACTGCGGGTGGAAGAAGCTTTCAGCGAAGGTGGCGCGGATGGCCTGACCGGCTGCGTGGAGGAGACGCTCGGCGCAGTTGGCTACCCCGACGGCCTTCGCGGTGGGCATCGCGCAGCTTTCACGCCAGAGGCGAGGGAGCTGGTCCTGGAAGTCGAACTGCCTGGCCAGGTGGTAGTGCCGGCTGTCACGCAGTACCGGTACAAGGCATCCGCACCTCCGGCAGTGGTGCCGCAGCCACGCAAAGAGGCCGAGCGCAAGGCGATGTACAGAGACCTCGTCGCACAGCTCGCTTTGAGGGCCATCGACGAGGCCTTCGCGGTGACCCCGCCCTCACTGGTCGACGTGGTGGCGTTCAACGGGCACGTCCACGCCAAGAACCGCGCCACCGGGAAAGCCATCCGGCCCTGTCTGATCAGCCTGCGGGCGAGCCGGGACACCTTCGAAGACCTCGTCCTCGACGAGCCGGAACTCGACCCGGTCCAGAGCCTGCACTTCCTCAACGCCATCGTCTCCCAGCACCCCTACGACCTGGAACCCGTCCGGCCCGTGGTCACCTTCGACCTCGCCAAGTACAAATTGGCTCCCGAGCGCGACGTCGTCGCCGGACTGGACAGCCGGCCCGACCTCGTCGCCCTGGATCCCATCGAATTCGAACACCTCATCCGGCGCCTCTTCGAGAAGATCGGCCTCAAGTCCTGGGTCACCCAAGCCTCCCGCGACGACGGAGTCGACGCCGTGGCCGTCAACGAGGAACCCCTCATCGGCGGCCTGTGCATCATCCAGGCCAAACGCACCAAGAACGCCGTGCCCGCCGAAGCCGTACGCGCACTCGCCGACGTCATGCACGACAAAGCCGCCGCCAAAGGCATCGTCGTCACCACCGCATGGTTCGGCAAAGCCAGCTGGGACTTCGCCCACCGCACCGGCCGCATGGAACTCATCGACGGTCGCCACCTCAAAGCCCTCCTCCTCGAACACCTCGACATCGACGCACTCATCGGCCTACCCAAACTGCCACCCGGCTGGGAGACAGGCGACCTCACCTGACACCAACCGGTCGGGGGCAGCCGGGACTATGCGGGTTCAGTGGTAGGTGATGTAACCGTTGCCGTCGCGGTCGTTCTTGCTCTTCGTGTAAGAGTGGACGTCCGCGCGGGTCCCGGAGGGCTTGTAGAGGTAGATCGTGTCCTTGTCGTTGTTCCACATGAAGTTGCAGTTGTCGCGGTAGACGACGTTCTTGGCGTCGGAGTCGATGCCGTTGCCGCCACGGAGTTTGACGTAGTCGCCAAGCGACAGCCACTACTTCACCCCCTGCTCGAGCACTTCCTGCGCTTCCTCTACGACCGGTTCGACGCCCAAGCCAACCTCCACGGTGAGCGCACCGCCTACCTCGGGCCGACGCGCAAGAACGCCGAGGGCACCGTCGTCTCCTGGAACGAGAAGAACCTCCAGGACGACTTCCATCAGCACATCAGCCCTCTCTTTCCACCAGGCAGCGTGGAACGGGAGAAGTGGGACGTCGCCAGCGGGCGCGCAGATGTCATCTACACGCCCGAGCTCGGGAGCCGCTTCGTCGCCGAGATCAAGTGGCGCACCACGCGGTGGAAGAACAACGAAACTGTCGAGCGGGATTACCCCGCTCAGGTCGCCAATTACACCGCCACCGGGCCGCCCTTCGCCCTGCTGCTCGTCGGCGATGCCAGCGACCACCACGGATACCGCGACATCGAAGACAGCATCTGGATCACAAGGCACGCCCGTAGCGCTACAGAAGTCCCACGCCTGATCGTGGCTGGCGTGCTTCCGACCACACGACCGACCCCGCACTCCCTACGCGTAGCACGCTCGTCGCCGCCGCGCTGACGGTGGCCGGGCGCAGCGGCCCCGGCCGACGCGTACCCCCAGCAGCTCGATCTCCGGAGGCATCACCTATACGAGGTGACAGGCCCGTTCCGCGCTACCGCCCAATCACGCCCGAGGTCTGGTACCGCGGCCGCCGAATGCCGTGGGCGACATGCCGGGGCGGTTGGGGCTGACTTCAGCTCCGCCCCAACCATCACGGGTGTCGCCTTCGCTGCTGGCCGGTCGGCCGGCAGCGTCTTCACTGGCTGTCGTCGCAGAAAGTTGCACTATTCAAGTCGCCGCGCACACAAGGCAGATGAGATTTCCGCGTAAGATCATCGCGAACTCGGTCTGTATCTATCACCGGCCCGATGGAGCTGCCATGACGACCAACCCACAGCCGTCTCTGCCGATCGACACCAGCAAGGCACACCCTGCGCGGGTCTATGACTGGCTGCTCGGCGGTAAGGGCAACTACCCGGTCGACGAGGCGGTCGGTGAGAAGCTGCCGCCAGAGGCTAGGGACGCCGCTCGGCAGAACCGACAGTTCATGCACAGGGCGGCCGCGTGGCTCGCCATACAGGGCATCGATCAGTTCCTGGACATAGGTACCGGCATTCCGACCGAGCCGAATCTCCACCAGATCGTGCAGAACATCGTGCCTTCGGCCAAGGTCGTCTACACCGACAACGACCCAATCGTGCTGCGCCACGCCGAGGCCCTGCTGATCAGCGGTCCCGGCGGAGCGACCGACTACATCCAGGCCGATGTGCGCGACCCGGAAGCGATTGTCCAGCATGCCCAACACATCCTGGAGTTCGACCGCCCCATCGCGCTGTCGCTCATCGCGCTGATCCACTTCATCACCGATGAACAGGACGCCCACGGCATCGTCCGTGCCCTGGTCGACACACTGCCGTCGGGCAGCTATCTGATCCTGTCACACGCCGCATCCGACCTGTTCCCGGAACTCGCCGAACTGGTCGTCGACGAGTACGCCAAGGGCGGCATCCAGCTCGCCTTCCGCACACGCGCGGAAGTGGAGCGCTTCTTCGACGGCCTGGATCTCGTGCCACCTGGCTTGGTCACGGCGACGGACTGGTTCGCCTCCACCCGCGCCCCGGAGCCGGAGGACAGCGGCATCTACGCAGGAGTGGCTCGCATCCGCTGAACCAGCTCGTCGCAGTGGGCCTGGAAGTTCTGCCGACCGCCAGGCGGCGCGCAGTCTGGACCGGGTCAACCAGGAACGGGAACTCATGGAGGCTGGCAAACACCTGGCCACTGACGCCGCCGCTGCCCTCATCGCAGCCGACACCGCGGGTGCGGCGCAGGTGGCCATGCGGGCGGTGGCGGGCGTTACTGATCCGCTGCCCGAGACGTACGGGTTCACCGTCGAGGTGCTCCTTCCTGGGCGCTGCGGCGGCCACCGCTCTCTCCACGTCCTCCCAGTGGGGCTGGAGCATCAATACCACGATGGACTGGGGTGTCGGCGACAGGCTGCCCGCGTACCTCGAGCCACGACAACACGGCCTCACGCAGGGGGAGATGCTTGCTCATACGGCCTGAAACTAGCTGCCCCAGTCGCCCGTGGGCAGTAGTTTTCCAACGGCGGAACCAGTACTGAACTTGATCGGGTGATGTCGGGCTGTTCACCAGACAGCGTGAAGGTGGCCTCGGTAGTCCTCGTTCGGTGAGATATCCGCAGGGCGGCGGCTTGACCGACGTCGAGAGAGCCGCGCGGGAGCGGGTGCGGCGCCAGGCCGTGACTCGCTTCGAGGCTGGCGGGAAGACCCGGGAGATCGCTGCCACGCTGCGGGTCTCGGAGCGGTCGGTGGAACGTTGGCGGCGCCAATGGCGCGAGGGCGGCCATGCCGGAGTGGCCTCCAAGGGGTCACCTGGTCGCCCCCGACTATCTGATGCGCAGATGGCCAGGTTGGAGAGGGAGTTGGAGCGCGGTCCGCTGGCACACGGGTGGGCCGACCAGCGGTGGACGCTGGCCCGGGTTAAGACGATGATCGGCCGGCTGTTCCACGTCTCGTACACCGTGGAGGGCACGTGGCGGCTGCTGCGGCGCTATGGCTGGTCCTGGCAGCAGCCGACGCGGCGTGCCATCGAGCGTGACGACGACGCGGTGGAGTTGTGGATAAGAGAGGTGTGGCCGCGGGTAAGAGCACCGCGGCGGCGAACAGCGGTTGGGTGGTCTTCGAAGACGAGGCTGGCCAGTCGATGACGCCGCCGCGTGCCAGGACCTGGGGCCGCAGGGGTAGTACTCCGGTCGTCCGCGTGCGCGGGCGGGGGTCAGGCCGAGTTTCCATGGCGGGGATGACCTGCTATAAGCCGGGTGAGCGGTCCCGTCTGTTCTACGCGATCCGCGAGTACCGGGGCCGCAGGAACGAACCGAAGGGCTTCGGCTGGAAGGACTACCGCGACCTGGTCATCCGCGCCCATACACAGCTCGGCGGCCCGATCGTGCTCGTGTGGGACAACTTGCGCATGCACCTGGTCGCGCCACTGAGGGAGTTCTTCGAGGCCAACGCCTCATGGCTCACCGTGTTCCAGCTGCCGACTTACGCCCCGGACCTCAACCCGCAGGAGGGCATCTGGTCCCTGGTCAAACGCGACATCGGCAACCTGGCCGCCGCCGACCTTGGCCAGGTCACCCGCGCTGTGAAGCGCAAGCTCAAGATGCTGCAGTACAGGCCGGAGGCGATCGACGGATGCCTGGCCGGCACCGGCCTGACCTTGTCGGCGTGATCATCAGAAGATGCCGAAGAAGCGATCCCACCAGCTGGGCCGCTGAACGTGCCAGGGCAGTTGGCTCGGCCCGTCGTAGTCGCTCTCCAGCAGTTCCTCGGCAACCACGACATAGCCAAGCTCGACCAGTGCTCGGTTGACCTTGGCAAGGTCCGCGCCGTCCAGCTCGCCCTCGGCCTGGGCGTCATCCGTTCCGAGGAAGGCGCCCGGGTTGTCGGCGCAGACCAGAGCCAGCGAGCCGAACTTGCTCACGCAGACGACGATCCGGGTGCCGCGTACTGTTGCCTCCCCGGGCACGACGACGCGTCCGTACTCGCTGGAGTCTTGGGTGTCTCGCTCAGCCGTGCAGCGAGCTGCAAAGTCACCTTCGAGCCGGGCCACCAAAACATCGAAGTGGACTGCGGTCTGGCCACGGTCGTAGTGCTGCGGCCTCTCCAGCCACTCCGGGTCATCGAGCTCGCGCAGCAACACCAGCAGATCCGCTTCGCTTTCGGTCATGCGCTCATCTTGGCGCAGCAGCCATCGGCGGAGCAGCTCGGGGCACCACCACACTTACCGTTCCCCGACATCACCCATTCAAGTTCAGTAGCGGCCGGTCGTCCTCGATGTACACGACAAGGGTGACCATGCCGGGCTCGGCATCCGGGCGGCCGGCCCGAAAATGAGGGACGCCGAACGCCTGCCGCCGACAGGCCGGGACCGGCAGCACGCGCCCCAGCGCAGCGCATGCCGCACGGTTGCGGTCATCCACTCCATCGCCTGGGCCTCAGTGGGGTCGGTCACCCGGAAGGTGGCGCTTATCGCACACGTGCCGCCGTTGTGATGGGCGAGGCCGGCCAGGTAGTCCCCGACGAACACACGCGGCTCTTCGCGTCCTAATGCAGGCGGTGGGTCGGCTCCGGTGGAAACTGCTGCCGGACCCAGGCGCGGTCCTGGCTCGCCTGGGCCCTGGCAGGCACGCAGAAGAACGTCATCCCATTCGCCCAGGGGCACGAACTCGAGAATCGCGTCGCGGAACCAGCCGCTCAGGTTCCGGTCGGCGTCCTCAATGCGATCCTGGCCGCCGCCGTCCCCGAACTGGCCGACGATCCGGCCGAGTTGGGCCACCGGCTACGGCCGAACGAGGGACGACGGAGCTCACCCTGCGGCACCAATCACTCGAGGTCTAACGCTTGCTGGGATGCGGCACCGGTGGCACGGGTGTCAGTGCCAGCGGGGAGGGAGTTCCAATGTGACTTCCCCGGCCGTGGTCTTGAGAATGAGCGTGCTCTTACCGAGGCCGATAGCTCGGTCGATCTTCTTGACCTCTGCCCAGGTGAAGCCGAGGCGGCGGTACTTGTTCCGCTGCTTCGGCCGCATGTGCTGGATGTCTTCCTTGGAGGCGGTCGTCATTCCTGGATGCCACGGCCGGGCAGATCCGCTAGTCATCTTCGGCATGAAGATCTCCATTCACCCAGAGCGGCGGTGCGTTGCCGGCGTAGTGTTCCCGCTCTCGCGGCCGGAGCGGAGTGTCTGCCGGGGGGATGAGTGCCCTGGCGGGCTGCTCCGGCGGGGCCAGGACCACCTTGTGCTGCGGCGTGGGAATACGACGGGTTGGCCCGGTCGCTAACTGCTGTTGCAAATAGTCAGGGAGCTCACCGGCGACGATACTCGCGGCACGGGCGCGCGCTGCCGCCTTCGCCGCCGCTTTCCGTGCCCGCTTGGCCTCGCGCGATTCCTTCGGCATCTACGCAGCGTATGACGCGCCAGCCGCTTGCGAAATGGTTTGCCAGCTGGCTCACGGGGCGTGGTCGGCGGGGGCGCCGAAGAAACAGCGTGCAGACGACGGACGACCTCCTTACCGGGGCGTCAACGGCAGCGAACGCGGTCACATCCTCGGCCGGTACGGAGAACAGGTGGACCCCGCTTTGATCCCAGTCAGAGACGACGAGAACCCTCACCGCACGGTGCCCATCAGCAGCCGCACGCAGCGCCGCTCCCCGTTTCGCCAGCAGCCCATTGAAGCCGCTGCCCGAATACACAGGCACGCCGTACGGATCAGCGGCGGCGACAAGCTGCGGAACCATCCCGGCTGTCTCGCAGACGATCTCAAGCCTCACCGGTTGGCCGGCCTGCCGGTCCACCTGAAGGAAGGCGTGGGCACCTTGGCCCGTCTCCGCGCGGTCGCAGAGATCGACGGCGGGGTCACCATCGAGCGGCGAGCGGAGCGGCCGATAGCCCTGTGGACAGAAGCGGGCGAAAACCTCCGCCGAATCGTCCCGCTGCTCATCCCGAACGCGCCGCCTGGGAAGAAGGCCTCACCGCAACCCGCGCATGGGCCACCGAACACGGCCACCTCCTGGCCTCACCCGACGCCACCCACCAGGGCTACAAAGTCGGCACCTGGCTGAAAAACCAACGAGCCGCCGCCAGGCGGAGCGCGGAGCTCGAGCAGCGGCGTACTGAAGGCCTACCGACGAACCCATAGACCCTGTCCGTAGCGGAACCTTCAGCGTCTCGCTGCGGGGGGAAAATGCCCGGATTCATGACCGGCAGGGCATCGACGACAGCCACCGGACCTGGGCCGGCGCAACTACGTGTGGAACAGCGACCACGACACGGCAATGCTGCGCGCGACGACCAGGGCCGGCTCCCGACCGTGGGCAAGCCGCACAACTGGGTGAGCGTCAGCGGGCGGGCGCGCTGGGACCGTCCGGCTACTGCCCTCCGAGAAGTACCCCGTCGACCCGCACGACAACACCCCGCTGGCGGGAGGCATCCCCCGCGCAGGCTCGCCCACCGGACCGCACCCCGCACTCGCCTACGATCGACCTCGTGTGCGCAAACGTGATAGTCGCCGAAGACGATGAGAAGCAAGCCGAACTCGTACGCCGTTACCTCGAACACGAGGGGCACGCGGTCACGGTCGTCGGGGACGGGCTCGCCGCGCTCGACGAGGTGCGGCACAAGGAGCCCGACCTGCTTGTTCTCGATGTGATGATGGAGCGGGCGGACGGTCTGGACGTGCTGCGTGTGCTGCGTGCCGAGCGCCGGGAACTGCCCGTCCTGATGCTGACGGCCCGCACCACCGAGGACGATCTGCTGCTCGGCCTCGACCTCGGCGCCGACGACTACATGACCAAGCCGTACAGCCCGCGTGAGCTGATGGCCCGGGTTCGTACGCTCCTGCGCCGCACCCGCCGGACACCGGATGCGCCCCCCGCCACCGGCGCCACCGGCGCCACCGACGAGATGCTGTCCGTGGGCGCGCTCCGGGTCGACCCCGTCCGGTACGAGGTGTCGGTCGACGGGGCGTACGTGGAGTGCACCCCCGGCGAGTTCCGTATCCTCGCCGCGATGGCCGCCGAGCCCGAGCGGGTCTTCAGCAGACAGCGGCTCCTGGAGGAACTGCACGGCTTCGACCGGTACATCAGCAACCGCACGGTCGACGTGCACATCATGAACCTGCGCAAGAAGATCGAGCCCGCGCCGCGCAAGCCGACCCGGCTGCTCACCGTCTTCGGTGTGGGTTACAAGTTGACCGACCCGGCCGCCAAGAGGGCGCCGCGTGCCTCGTCGTAGCCGGAAGGACCGGCGTGGCCGGCCGTGGGATCCGCAGCGGCTGCCGCTCCGCAAGAGCCTGCTCGGGCGGCTGCTTGCCGTATCGGTACTGGTGGCGGCCTGTTCGGTGGCGGCGACCGCGTGGCTCGCCGTCCAGACCACCTCCGGCGCGATCAAGCAGGAGCAGGGCCAGAACCTGACCGCCGACGCCCGGATCTACAACGAACTGCTCGGCTTCGCGGCGGGCCACCCCCGATGGGACGACGTCGGGGCGACGGTGCGTGATCTGGCCCGTCAGTCGGATCGCCGGATCGCGCTGACCACCCAGAACCGGGAGGTCATCGCCGACTCCGCGGCCGGGTCCTCGCCGCCGGCGTTGCCCACGCAGGCCTCCGCGATCGTCGACCCGCTGTCCGTGGACACCGCGCTCGCGGCGCAGACCGCCGGTAGGAGCGACACAGCGGCGGACCGCGTCGATCCGCGGGCCGTCGGGCCGTTCCGGCTGCCGGCGGCGGAACGTACGCGGTTGCGCCGCGCCGCCGACGAAGTCGTGTCGTGCCTCAATGACGTAGGGATCGCCTCGGACGTCGTCGAGGGGCCGAGCGGGCGCCCTCGCATCCAGATCGTGGGCAACGATCCCGACCGCATCCTGGGCACCAGATGCAGCACCGACGCACTGGACGAGCCCACCAGGACCGAGAAGAAGGCGCTCGGCACGCTCAACAAGCTGGCCAATGCCTGTCTGGACCGGCAGGGCCGGACGGTCGTCCACCTGCGGCTGGACCTCTCCTGGGACCAGGGAAGCAAGCCGGAGCCGAGCGCGGCACCGGTGCGCCGGTCCTCCGCCCCCACACCCGTACCGGCCGTCCGGAGCAGTGACGCCGACCGGGCCATCGCGTCGTGCGTGGGCACCGCCCGCCACGAGCAGTTGAGCTCGTATGTCGCCTCGCCCGCGCTGCTGTTCATCGGGGACGCGAACGGCGCCACTGTGCCCGGTTTCGACCTCTCCCCGGCGAACACTGCTCGGATCGCAGGCGTCGCCGCCCTCGTCCTCGCCCTCACCGTCGGTGCTTCGGTGCTGGCCGGGGCCCGGCTCGTACGTCCGCTGCGGGCGCTCACGGGGGCCGCCCAGCGGATGCGGGACGGTGAGGAATCGGCGGCCGTACTGGTCGCCGATGACAACGAGATCGGGCGCCTGGCCGCGGCCTTCAACGACATGACGGCGCACCGTGCGCGCCTCGAGGAACAGCGGAAGATGATGGTCAGCGATGTCGCCCACGAGCTGCGTACCCCGCTGAGCAACATCCGCGGCTGGCTGGAGGCCGCACAGGACGGTCTGGCCGACCCCGAACCGGCGTTCATCTCCTCGCTCCTGGAGGAAGCGGTCCAGCTGCAGCACATCATCGACGACCTCCAGGACCTGGCCGCGGCCGACGCGGGCGCGCTGCGTCTGCACCCGGAGCCGGTACGGATCCTCGATCTCCTCGGACAGATCACCGCGGCGCACCGGGCCCGGGCCGAAACGGCCGGTGTCACCCTGGTGGTGCGCAAGCCGCTGCCCGGATCCCCGCCCCCCGAACTGACCGCCGACCCGGTGCGACTGCGGCAGGCCATCGACAACCTCGTGTCCAACGCGGTGCGTCACACGCCGTCGGGGGGACGTGTGACCCTGTGCGTGTACGGCACCGAGTCGGATGACGAGGTGGTCGTGGACGTCGCCGACACGGGCACCGGTATCTCGGCCGAGGACCTCCCGTACGTCTTCGACCGCTTCTGGCGAGCCGAGAAGTCCCGGAACCGCCGCACCGGTGGCAGCGGTCTCGGCCTGGCGATCGTCAGGAAGCTCGCCGAGGCGCATGGTGGCGGCGCGAGCGCGGTGAGTACGCAAGGGGAAGGCTCGGTCTTCACGCTACGGCTGCCGGCAGGCCGGGCAGCAAGCGAGCCGGTGCAGGTCCCGGGCCGGCGACCAGAGAGCGCGGACCGTCGGGGATCGTCCACCGGTCATCCGGGCTGATGCGATGACCACAGCGCTCTGACAGCTTCTTCACAAGGTCCCGCCAGGCTGACGGCATGTCCGGCGCCTGGTGCGAATCGGCGTCCAGGCACCACCAAAGCCGGGCTGGAACTGGAGCCACGTATGTCCCACCGTCCCCGAATGTCCTTGCGGACCGCCGTCCTGACCGCTGTCGCGGCGGGCGCGGTACTCGTCCCGTCGGCCACAGCCGTCGCATCGGTCGCCTCCGACGCAAAGCCCAAGCCCTCGGTGGCCGCCACCGAGCGGACCCCGGCGCCCGCCAGGGGAACCGATGCGAGCAAGCCCACCCGGGGCGAGGCGCCGTCGGCGGCGCCCCGTGGCAGCGTGGCCGCGGGCGACCGGCCCAGTGCGGTCCCGGCCCGTCCCTCGAAGCGCGACTCCGCCGAGCCCCGTGGCGCGGTGGCCGCGGGCGAGCGCCCGTTGGGAACGACGAGCGGCAACACCACTGCCCTGGCGGGCTCGGCCGCTGCCGCGTTCGTCCTGGCGGGCGCGGGCACCCTCGTACTGCGCCGCCGCGCGGCCGCGCACCGCAACAGCTGACCACCAGCAGTGGCGCCGCCCTCAGGGGCGGCGCCACTGCCTGTTCCCGCACCTCCTCTCCGCACTGGAACCCACATGCCCCGTACGCACCACTGGCTGCGGCGATCCGCCGCACACCCGACTCACATCTGCCTAGCCCTCGTCCTCGCTCTCGCTCCACTCACCGGCTGCATCACCCACGCCGCGGAGGAACCAGCCCACACCCCCTCGCACCGCTCCGCCACCACACCGTCCGGCTCCTCCGTCACCCCCAGGGCCGAGCAACCCGCGGCTCCCACCCAAGTGGCCATCCCCTCGATCGGCGTGACGAGTTCCCTGATGCGACTCGGCCTCAATGCGGACGGCACCGTAGAAGTCCCACCGGCGGAAAAGGGCATGACAGCAGGCTGGTACACGGGAGGCGCGATCCCCGGCGAGCGCGGAGCAGCCGTGGTCATCGGGCACAACGACACCCGATTCGGCAGGGCCGTCTTCCACGATCTGAAGAAGATCGGCAAGGGCGCGGACATCGTCATCCGCAACGAGCGAGGTCAGGTGGCCCACTTCACCGTCACCGGCACGGAATCCGTGAGCAAGAAGGCGTTCCCCACGAAGAAGGTGTACGGCGCGACCGACGACCGCGTCCTCCGCCTCATCACCTGCGACGGCGCATTCGACGCCCAGGGCCACCCGGTGGACAACCTCATCGTCTACGCGACGCTGCGCTGAGGCGCCTCCACAGCCGTTGGTACGCCGATGGAAGGACTCCCGACATCCAACATCTACCCATGAATAACTCCCGCTGATTTGACGCGTGTTGCCCTCCGCCTACCCGTGCGGTCAAAGAAGCCGCCCCGCATGCGCGCCCGCATGGAGCCACTTCTTCAAACCGAGGCTGGAGCGGCGACAGCGTTCACTCACCCCGCTGACCCTGACCCAGTGGTGGTGGCCTGGGCTACTTCGCCGAGCGTCTCCAAGCCGGTCAGGCCATCGGGGCCACCTTCGCTGAGAGCGGTGGGCTGCTCTGGGGCCGAGAAGGCTGCCCACGTCGGGTACGAGCTGTGCAGCCGGTACATCTCGGTGCAGGACCACAGGCCACTGCCACCACGACCAGGGTCTCCGCAGTGAAGTCGACCCGCTCCAACCGCACATCGATATCCGGGAACAGCGCATCTTCTAGCGAGCAGACCCCCACAGCTGAGAGATCCCCTGGCGAAACGTTCCCGCACACAGTCCACCGACCTGGGGATTCACAGAACTCCGCCCCGCCGGTGACCTGTGGTTTCCGGCGGGGCGGACAGTCAGTGCGGGGCCCGGGAATTCGCCCGTTCGGGCTTGATCAGATGCGCACCGCGGCCTGGAAGCTGCCGATGGTGTTCATCGACTCGTAGCGGACGTAGGCGCCCGGGTGCGGGGCGTGCAGCACGGTGTTGTTGCCCGCGTAGAGGCCCACGTGAGTGGTGTTGTTGAAGAAGACCAGGTCGCCCGGCTTCAGCTGGCTGCGCGCGATCCGGGTGCCCTGGTTGATCTGGGTGTACGTGGTGCGGGTGATCTGGGCGCCGGCCTGGGCGTAGGCCCACTGGGTCAGGCCCGAGCAGTCGAAGGAGCCGGGACCCGTGGCGGAGCGGACATACGGCATACCCACCCGGGTGTCGGCGGCCTGTAGGGCGGCGGCGCCGAGGGCGGAGGCGGGGACCTCGTTGCCCAGATCGACCCGGTCACCGGCAGCGCGGCTGGCACGCAGGTCGTCCTGGCGCATCTTGTTGCGCTCGGCGACGGTGAGAGTATTGAGCACCTCGCGGGCCTCGGCGAGCTTGGCCTGCTGTTTCTTCTTCTTCTCGCCGAGCGTCTTGCGGACGTCCGCGAGGTCGCTCAGCTTGTCCTGGGCTTCCTTGCGCTGCTGCGCGAGGGCCCGCTGCTTCTCCTGGATCTTCTCCAGCGACTCAGCCTGCTTGGCCGTCAACTGATCGAGCGCGGAGGCCTGTTCAAGGAAGCTGTCCGGGTCTGAGGCGAGGAAGAGCTGCACGGAGGGATCGATGCCTCCGGAGCGGTACTGCGCGGCGGCGAGGGAACCGAGGCCGGAGCGGAGGTTGTTGAGTTCCTGCTGACCGCGGGCCACCTTGTCCTGGATCGCGCCGATCTGCTTCTGGAGCTTCTCCTGCTTCTCCTTGGCCAGGCTGTGCTGCTCGGTGGCCTCCTCCGCCTCGTGGTAGAGCTTGTCGACCTTCGCCTTGACCTCGCTCCTGGTCGGCTTGGGGTCGGCGTGGGCGGCCTGGGAGGTCAGGGCAACGGCCGCAGCGGCGGTTGCGGTGAGCACGGTCACGCGGGTACGGCTCGGCTGCTTGGGACGACGGTGGGACGCCACGTAGGCGGGCTCCTTCTTCCTCGAGCCGCCTACCGGGCTATGAGGGGATGTAAATTCCCCGGCTCCGCGCACGTCACGGACTCGGCGGTTCCTTCGCCGCCACCCCGAACGGGTGATCAATCGTGCGAAGGTTCGAGTCCCGACCCTAGTGACCATCTTGTGATCATTCAAATCTTCATGGGAAGAATCTCGTCACAGGAGGTACATCTTTTACTCACATCACACTGGGTGTAGCGGCGACTTGACGGTCCGTTCCGTGATGTCCAGCAAGTCGCAACAAGTCTCGCTAGACGCGCGAACACTGCTTCAGGGGCAAGGCGGTCCGTCTCGAACGCCACCGCGCCGATGGCGAGACCGGCCGCACCGCCAAGGCGGCCACCCGCCGCTTCTTCGGCCCCGATCGCCGGTCCAGCTCGATCTCGGCGGCCTCCAACACCTCAGCCAAGCGGGCGACTTCCTCCCGCAGTCCCTCCACCCGCACACGGGCAACCGTCTCCCGCTCCTTCAGCATTCCCAGCACCGACGCCACCGCGCACCCCCTCGGCCGTGAAGCGGACACCAGATGCCGCACCCCTCCCTCACGTCGAGCGAAACCATGCCTGACCAGCAAGAATCAAACGATCACGTTCGGTTGAGATACGGCTTCTGAGACATCACAGCCTTGAGGTGACAGTCGGACACGCCGACGGCTGCCGGGCCTTCGGTCTGCCCTTCGCCGAGACCACCCTCGGCCTGGGCGCCGCATCGCGCAGCAGACGGCAGCACGTGGTTTCTCAGCCGGACTGCGAGATGCCCTGCACGAGCTGGTGCAGGACACTCAGAATTCCCTGACCAATGCCTGTCGGGGCAATCAACACCCCGAAGGCCAGCACGATGACCACGGTGAACTTCTCGTCCAGTCGGCTTCTGGCCTGTGTCCGACAGCGCAGCCGCAGGACGACAACGACTGCGAACAGTACCGCCACGTTGGTCGCCGGAACCCGACCAGTGGCCACGCTCCGCGGTGTCGGTGCAGGAGCTGAAGTGAAGTCCGTACGCCGGCACCGTTGGCCGTCGCAGTCCAGAAGAACGGTCCGTACCGTTGTCCAGCACGGCGTGCGCACCAGCCACAACTCCATGCTCTCGCCACGCAGTATCAAAGGCGCCGGGGAACACGCCCGAGCGATCAGCGAGATACGGCCGCTGTTGGCTCAGCGGGGATTCCAGGCTCCGCTCGAGAAACGGTGCATGGGCGGGCGGGGAGAAGTCCGAACGCTCCGGCGCTCAGGCGACAAGTACCGGGTGAGACCGCCGACCGGTGGTCGAGAGGGAGGGCCCGTGAGCAAGAACGGGGACACTGGGGACACCCGGGACTTGACCGGGGCGGGGGACGCCGACTCGCTGGCGCGCTCCGCGCTCGACCCGGCCGCTTTCGAGCCGCTGGTAACGCGGCACTCCACCGCCCTGCACGGCTACTTCGCCCGCCGCGCACCCGTCGCCGCCGACGACCTGCTCGCCGAGCTGTGGCTCCAGGCGTACGCCGCTAGACGGAACTTCGATCCGGCGCGCGGCTCGGCCCGTGCCTGGCTGTTCGGTGTGGCCAGGAACGTACTGTCCGCGCACTGGCGCAGGCTCGCCCAGGACCGTCCGGGGCTGCCGCCCGGCGATGCGGACGTCATGGACTGGGCAGCCGTCGACGACCGGCTCGACGCATCCGCACTCGCGCCCGAGCTCCGCCGCGCCATCAGCGGACTGCCCCACGACGAAAAGGAGTTGTTGCTGCTGATCGCCTGGGAGCAGCTCACCCCGACGGAGGCGGCCGCGGTGGTCGGCATCCCCGCGGGCACCGCACGTTCGCGGCTGCACCGTGCCCGCGGCCGACTGCGGGCGCACGCGGCGCTCGCCCCGGCCAAGACCCGCATCCGGCTGACTGGAGACCTGGCATGACCGACAACGCACAGTCCCACGGCTCCATCGACGTGCTCGACTTCCCGGGCGCGGACGACCTGATCGCGGCGGGACGCGTCGAGCCGCCCTCGGCCCAGGTGGTGGAAGCGGCCCGCGCCCAGGTTTCGGCGGGCCCCGTCGTCGTACCCCTACAAGCGCCTCGGTGGAAGCAGTCCCGCAGCCGGCGTCTGCTCGTCGCGGCGGCAGCGGTCGCGGCGATCGCCGCGGGCGCGGTGGCGTATCCGGTGATCGGGGTCGGCGAGAGCAAGCCGCCGGCGTCCGCGTCCGCGGCGGAGTTCCTGAACAGGGTGGCGGCGACGGCCGCGGGCGCGTCGCAGACGGATGCGCCGTACTGGAAGGTGCACGTCGAGGTCGACAACGAGGACGACGGCCAGCGTCAGTCGACTTCGTGGTTCGACCGTGAGGGGCACCTCTGGTTCCGGAACTCCGACGGGAGCATCGAGAAGCCGGGCCCCGGCGGCAAGTTGAAGGCCTGGCCGGTGGGCGACGAGTTCCTCACCTGGAAGCGGCTGGAGAGCCTGCCGACGGACCCGGACGCGCTGGAGAGGCGGCTCGGTGACGATGTCTTCGGCAAGGTGTCGATCCTGCTCCAGGACGCCCCGCTCGCCCCGGAGGTGCGCGCGGCACTCTTCAAGATCATGGCAAGGACCGAGGGTGTGAAGCTCATCGGTCAGGTCGAGGACACCAAGGGCCGCAAGGGGACGGCTGTGGAGTTCACCCGTCGGCCGGGAGGGATGAAGGACCCGGCCACAGGCAGGAGGACCACATTTCCACCCCGTACGACCCGACTCGTGATCGACTCGGAGTCGGGCAAGCTCCTGGAGTCGTACGACACGGCCAAGGGCATGCCGGACTCCCGCGCCACCTACCTGGAAGTCGGCCCGGTCGACAAGATCGACTGAACCACCGGACGGGGCCCGGGGCCCGCGGACGGGAGTGCGTGCACCCGCACCCCGTCCGTGGGGCCCCCGCGGTGCCCATGTCAGGCTGGCCGTAGGGCCAACGCCCCTCCGGGCCATGAGTGCATCGAGGGCGGTGCACTGCATCGTCACCACAGCCACGCATTGGAGTGCCGTACCCGGGACAGGGCGCGCGCATCGCGGCGCACAGCCGCGCTGCCGATGCGGTTCTGCCGGGACCGAGGCCGGCGCGACTGCCCGGCAAAGAAGCGGCGGCGCCCGGCGTCCTGGAGCCGCCGTCGTTGCATACGCAGCTCCTGCTTCCTCTGCGCCTGCGACTTCGGCGGCTTCGGAGGCCGGAGCGGAGGGCACAGGACGAGAGACGGCCCTTGGACGTGGGGGAACTGGAGCAGGTCTGGGGACCACCCTGAGCAGCGGGCGGGGAATTTCGGTTCGGAGAGCCTCAACACCCCGCCCGCACCGCTCCCGCGACACCTGCCACGCTCCACCCCAGCCGCCCCACCGTCCTGTCGTACGGCCTGGGCGCCGACAGCACGGCCGTCCTGCTGATGTTCCTTGCCGATCCGGCCGCGCCCGACGCCGGCTCCCGCATGCCCGTCCGCGCGACGGCGTTCACCCGAAGCATGAGACCGGCGCGCGCGTCGAACGCGGCGGCCCGGCCGCGCTGCGAACGCGCGGCCGGACCGCATCCTTGGTCAGTGCCTGGTCAGCCATCGTGTGCACGCCGGGAATCGGCGTCCGGTGCGGCGCACGGCAGGCGCCGCCACTGCACCGGCCGGGAACCCGGGGAGTGCCGTGCCGAAGGCCGCAAGGCCGCGACGGGGCGAACCGCTGCTGTCCCGGCGCTAGCTCTTGCTGCCGTCAACGATGACCGGCGTACCCCCCGAGTCCGTGCCACAGGGCACCGCGTACACCGGGTGGGACTTCGCGGCCTCCTTGTAGGCGTCCAAACACTGGTTGTAGAGCACCTTGTCGCTCAGCGACCGCTCGATGATCTTGTTGGCGCCGGCGATCCCCTCCGCCTCGATCCGCTTGCGCTCCGCCTCCGCCTTGGCCGTACGCGCCCCCTCGGTCGCGCGCTCAGTGGCCTGCTCCTGCTGGATCTTCTTGTCGATCTGCTCCTGCAGCTTGTCCGACGGCTTCACATTGCGCAGGTTGACGGCCGTGACGTCGATGCCGCGCGGGGCCAGGCGACCCTTGATGAGCGTGTCGATCTCCGAGCCGATCTGCTCCCGGGCCGAGGCGTAGCCCTCCTCGCTGGTGTGCTTCGCGAAGACGTTGCGGATGATCTCGCGGCTGTCCGGCACCACCAGCCGCTCCTGGATGGCCTCTTCGGAGCCTGCCAGCCGGTAGAGCGCGACGGCCTTCGAGGGCACCACGGCCCACTTGATCGTGACGTCCGCGTACAGCACACCTCCCTGCGCGGAGCGGACCTCGACCGTGTCCTTGTCGTGGAGGTCGAGGTCCACCGGGCGGGTGGAGAAGGACGTGACGTCGGTGAACGGCGACTTGAAGTGGACCCCGGAGGTCAGTGGGGTGCCGACACTCCCGAGGGTCACCGGGACCCCTACCTCGTACGCGCTCACGACGTAGAAGCACGCGAAGGCGCCCGCCAGGATGCCGGCGACAGTGCTGAGCGCGGCGCCCAGCTTCCAGCCCCCGGTGCGGCCGCGGCCGACCACGAACAGCACGACTGCCGCAATGAGCAGCAGGATGGCCAGTACGAACACGGTTCTCCCCCTCCGAACGACCGCCGCCGCCTCCGGGCGGCGCGCAGCGCATCGTAACGAGCCTGATGACGGAGCGCGGGGCAGTAATGGTTCCCGGCGAAGAAGACCTCCGCACGGGGCCGGCCGGGGACGTTCTTGACGTCGCGGGCGTTGACCAGCCAGCACTCCAGACCTCGCGATTCGAACCCCGGCCGCGCGTTCGCAGCGCGGCCGGGCCGCTTTTCACCTTGCCCGTCACGGCCTTGACGCAATGCCACTGACGTTAAGTTGATCATGGTGTCTGGTGTGGTCATCTTCCGTGGTTCGGTAGCTTGCTGAGTATGGATCAGGGTGAGCGCGTGGTCCCGAGCGGGCATCTGCCGGACTGGATCGGGCTGGGGGTGCTGGCCGCTGCCGTGCCCCGGGACGCCATCGAAGAGGCGCTGGCCGTGCACTGACGCGGTGTCAAGCGACGCGGTGGGAAGCTGCCACCGCACGTGATGGTCCACTTCGCCATGGGCATGGCCCTGTACGCGGACGCCGATTACGAGGAGATCATCACCGAACTCTCCGACGGTCTGGACCGGCTGGGCTGCTGGGATGCCGACTGGGAAGTCCCCGGCAGCGGTGCGATCACCCGGGCCGCCGGTGCGCCTGGGCGATGCGGTGCTGGCCGATGTGTTCGACGCCGTCGCGCAGCCGGTCGCCGAGCTGCTCACTCCCGGCTCTTTCCTACGACCGCTGGCAGCCGTCGACCGGCACCATGATTCCAAAAGGTGCGCACGCAGCCGGCCGGTCGCACGGCGGATGCGTCTGTCCGTCTGGCCGGTCAGGAGATGTCGTTGTCGGTGAGGCAACCACGGCGCAGTTTGTCATCGACCGTGGTTCCACGTCGTTCAGCCAGCTCGTGGAAGGTGGAGATTTCGCGCTGCCAGGCCAGGGCACGGTCTGCGGCGGCCTGGTGGACAGCCTCAGCCGGATCGGCGACATCGCACGCGCCGCCCTCGTCCTCAACCGAAGCTGGAAATGAACACTGCTGAAGGGGCACTGACAGTCCGTGAATTAATTCGGGTGCCCTTCGCGGCCAGGGGCTTATGCTTCTCAGCCATGCCTACCAACGCAGAGATAGTCGGCCTGGCCCTGGACCGGATCACGGCCGGATACGTCTTCCCCCAGCGAACCGTGGAGATCAACGGCGCGATCCGGAGCCGGCTCGCCGCTGGGGCGTACAACACGCTGAGCGGCCCCGCACTCTGCGCGGCCGTGACCGCCCACCTGCAGGAGGTCTGCCCGGACAAGCATCTGCGGCTGCTCTGGCAGGATGAGCCCCAGTCCACGGATCCGGCGGACGAGGATGAAGGCCGGGCGTCCTTCCTCGCACTGCTAAGGGCCGAGAACCAGGGCATCCGCCGCTTCGAGCACCTCGAGGGCAACATCGGCCATCTCGACATCCGGCGGATCGCCGACGCCGGCGAGGGTGCCCGCGCGATCGGTGCGGCCATGGAACTGGTCGCCCACACCAGTGCGCTCATCCTCGATCTGCGTGAGTGCCGCGGTGGCTCACCCGAGGGCGCCGCCATGTGGTGCAGCTACTTCTTCCCCGACGACCAGGTGCACCTCAACGACATCTACGAGCGCTCCACCGGCTCCACCCGCCAGTACTGGACCGCCTCGCATCTGCCCGCGCCGCGCTACCTCGAGCGCCCGGTGTACGTACTCACCAGTGCCATCACCTTCTCGGGCGGGGAGGACGTGGCGTACACCCTGCAGGCGCACGGACGAGCTGTTCTCGTCGGCGAAACGACCCACGGTGGCGCTCACCCGACCGCCCGGCACCCGGTGACGGAACACATCACCGTCACCGTGCCGACCGCCCGGACGATCAGCACCGTCACCGGGACCAACTGGGAGGGCGTGGGCGTTATGCCGGACCTAGCCACCACCTCAGAGCAGGCCCTCGAGACGGCACACAAGGACGCACTGCGACGCGCAGTGTAGCTGTTCCGACGTAACAGACCAACCAGGGATGACTGGGACTCAGCATCATGGCCACGCACCACAACTACGAGCTCCTCACCGCCGAACACGGCTTCCCACTGCGCCGGATAGCCCCGCACCTCTTCAGCTACAAGGGCCCCAAGTGGCGCCGCGGCATCGAATACATGACAGCTGACCGGCGCGGCTTCTGGGAAGAACGCGGCTACCACAACATCGCCGCCCCCCTGGCGACAGCAGCGCTACCCCTACCAGGAAGAAGGAACGACGGCCCCCACCTGCCTGGCGGATGAGGCAATCAGGGCGCACTTGCCGATCCAGCCGACCGGATAATGCGGCCACCGCAGCGGCCCTGCGACCCGGCCAACCCGATGGGCACGAACCGGGCTGGTCGGGCGTCGGCGTACTTGTCGATGCCGGCTCTCCTCACGACCGCGAGCTCTCCGTGACCGTGAGAAGGACGCTCGTCGTGGGTCGGATGCTGCCCGCCATATCGGCGGGGTTCAGCTGGAGGGCGATGTCGACGATCTCTTCCTGCCCGTCCAGCGCCTCGCGCTGCTTGTCGATGAGGACGGCGGGCGCCTGGATTTGAGCAACATTCCCACACAGCCCGAGACTCGACGGGGCGGCACCGACGTCACCGAGCTCGAACCGTCCGTCGTTGAGGTTGCGCTGCCCCTCCGTCACGATCTTGTTCTCCCGCAAATACGCTTGCATCGCCTGCGAGGTACTGCGGAACGCCACGGCCAGCCGGACACCTCCGGCCGCCGCCGTAGAGTGCGTGACGTAGTGGACATTTTCGGCACCAGCGGGCAGAGCAAGGCGTATGACATCGAGCTCCTGCTGCAGCGGAACATCGCTCCCTTCGCAGGCCCGCGCGTCACCGAACGGATGCCCCTCGTCCGCGAATCCCAGCAAAAGGCCCACGCCCAACGCTGCCAGGACGCACCCGCTCCCGGCCACCCACCACAGCCCACGCATAGGCTCCCCCTTTTACATTCCGGACCGTTCACCGCACCGAAGCGGGCTCTCCCACCAGCCCATGGAAGATCGCGCATGACGATCTCGGCTGACGTTCACCCGACCGTGGCCGCTCACTCAAACCGATGCTCAACATGATCTATAAGGCAACGCGTTCTGAGACCCGCACCAGAGAATCTCTGACTCAGGTCACTAGCGGGTCAGCGCCTCGAAGCCGACACCTCCGCAGTACTGCACGACGCGCCCCTCCGCCTCGGAGTCACTGTTCTTCATCGCCGCCACCGTCGCCTCCGCCAAGGTGCGGCCTCCGCCGACAGGCTCATCCCGGAGCGGTCGCATCGCGAGGAAGGCGTCCTGAGTGACCGCCCCGACAACGTCGTACCCTGACGACTCCGGAGTGTCCGTGGCCGCCGCGTTCCGCGCCTTCTGCCACGCCCCCAGCTGCGTGCAGTAGTTCTCCCGCTGCGCGGTCAGCCGCTCCTCGTCCTCGCCCTCGGACGAGGAACACCCCGCCGCCACCGCCACCAGGGCGAGGACCGCGACTACCGCCTTAAGCACACGCACCACATTGCCCCCGGCTGAAACTGCGCCCGCCCGCCCCTGCCACCCTCAACTCCCGCAGCAGAATACCCGCGCCGGATACCTTGGCCGCCGCAACGGTCGCTGACTGAGCGGCGCAGCGCCCGTACGAAACGCGATGGCAGGCCGTCCTCTACCATGTCGTCGCCCGCGCACAGATGACGATGTAGCCGCCCCTGCCCCAGCGCTGTCAAAACTCGGGTTCTGGCCCACTTTCCGTGGTGCGGGCACGCTGAGTAACCGGTTGGGGATGAGAGCCCTGGCTGACTAGGCTCGCGTCATGAGTGGACCGGTGTTGGTGATTGAGTTGGCGGATCCTGTCCCACCCAAATCAATGAGGAAGTTCCATCGTGATTCGTGCAGGTCACCGGCCCTGGCGTGACGAGTCGTTGGGGTGCTCGCGCAGCTCATCACGGTGATCGTCGCGGGGAGATCATCCGTCACCGCGCCACCTGATGGTGCGTCAGCACCAGCAGGGCCCGCACCAGCGCGGTCGCGTGCCGCGGATGCATGCGCACTTTGCTCAGGATCCGGAAGGTCTTCAGGCTCGCGAAACCGTGCTCGACCGGCGCGCGCAGGCTGCTGATCAGCCGGTTCACGACCTTCTTCGACGAGGACAGGCGCTTGCCGCCGCTCGCCCTGAACCCGGTGATGACCGCCGGCTGTTCCCCCTCGCCGTCGTCCAGGCCGACGAAGCCCAGGTCGGCGACCGCCCCCAGCTCAAGCTCCCGCAGCCTGGCGCACAGCTTCTCGTGGCGGCCTTCGGCAACACCCGCTCGGCCGCCATCTCCTACGCGACGTCAGGTCGTGTCATCAGTGGCGACCGCACGTGCAACTCCAGGCTGGGGCTGGTCAGGGGCACGGTGCTCCATGTCGCCGCCGCGGTCCTCGCCTCGGCGTCGACGACCAGCCGAACGCGGTGCGGGGTGGTGACGACGTAGAGATCGGCGACGAATGTGCTGCCCTGCCAAGCACCGGCCGCGACGACTGGTCGGCCGAGCGGGGAGCTTTCCCTCCAGTCCCCATGGCCGACCTCAACGTCGAGGAGCGACTCGAACCGTACGAGCCATCCGCCGTCGGTGGGATCGACGGTGACCGTCGTTCCGTCGGGCAGGGCCGACCTCTCGGCCGAGGCGTCGAGTTTCGCGCTGACCGCACGCCCCGGGGCGGCCGAACCCAGCACCGGCTGCAGCGACAGTCGCTGCAGCCGATCAGCGAGGATCGCGTCGTCCTGGGTGCTTCCCGCGTGACCCACGCCGGGCAGCAAGCACTCCCAAACTGCGTCGAGCACGTCCTGGGACTCTCCTTGGGCGGTCACGGCGACGACGAGATCGTGGGACGGGACAACCACACACTGCTGCGCATAGGAGCCATGGCCGTGGTAGCCGTGACGCGACATCCAGAACTGATAGCCGTAGCCGTAAGAGAAGTCCGCCTGGTCCGATCCGTCCAGGATCCACTCGCTGTCGATGTGCCGACTGGTCGCCAGCTCCACCCAACCGCGTGGGACGAGTTGTTGGTCGCCCCACATACCTCCGCGCCGCAGCAGTTCGCCGAAGGCGGCGACGCCCTCGGTCGTCAAGTGCAGTCCGTGGAATCCGAAGGCGGCGCCACTGGCCACCCGGTCCCACTCGGCGTGGTCGATGCCCATCGGCGTAAACAGGCGCACGTCGAGGAACTCCGGAAGACCGCGGCCCGTGACCCGCTCCACCATCCGGGCCAGGATGTAGGTGGTCGAGTTGTCGTAGACGTGCCGCGTTCCCTCGGCCGCGGCGAACGGCAGGCTCAAGAAGCCCTTCACCAAGTCGTCGGGTTCCCGCTCCCACGCCTCGGCGAGGCTGTCGGTGGGGTGCCCGGACGTCATGGACAGCAGGTGGTGAACGGTGATGCGGCGCCCCTGCTCCGAGACGTCGGCCGGGACGCGGTCGGGCAGCACGTCCACCACACGGTCGTCCAGCGAGAGCAGCCCGTCGCCGACCGCGAGCCCCACGGCGATCGACGTGAACGACTTGGTCAGCGAGTAGAGAAGGTGCGGGCGGTCGGCCGAGTACGGCGCCCACCAGCCTTCGGCCACGACGTGACCGCGGTGCACGACCATAATCGAGTGGCTCTCGCCTGATCGCGCTTCGAGCCTGTCCAGCATCGCGGAGATCGAACGGGACGAGATTCCCGAGGCGGCCGGCGCCGAACGTGGAAGCAGGGTGCGTTGAGAAGACATTCTGACTCCCTGACAGATGCACGCGGATCTGGTTCGACCTTGAGTCGGAGGTGGATCGAGGACAGCGATGTGCATGAAGCAGGGGCTGTCAGCCTGGGTATTTTACGACCAGGTCGAATCGCGGTTCCATGGGGTTTTTCTTCATGGGCCGATGGCGGTGTCGGACAGCTCTGCGCACGAGGGGTCGAGCGGCGGGTGCGGGCTTGTGGGCGCCACCGTTGATCTGGCCGGCAAGCAGCAACACCAGTCGGCCTGGCGTGAGTAGTCGTTGGGGTGCTCGCGCAGCTCGTCACGGTGATCGTGGCGGGGAGATCATCCGTCGCTCTGCGCCGGGTCGTCTTCCTGGATCTCCTGCACGCTGCGCACTCGTCCCCCTACCCTGCGAGCAGGGCTGCGACGGCGGGCTTGCGAGAGAGGGGACATGGTCCAGAACCTGATGGTGTGGCTGCTGGAGCGCCGCGTCGTGCTGAGTGAACGCGCCGAGCGGCTGCGCAAGCAGTTGGCCGATGTGGAGGCCGAGGTGGCCCGGCTGGAGATGGCCGAGATCGTCTACCGGCAGTATCAGGAGGATGCCGACGCGGGGCATCCCGATGCCGCGGCCTGGGAGCAGGCCCTGGAGGAGGCCACCGGCGGTGCCCCGGCCGTGCCCGCGCAGAGTGCCGGCGCGACGCCGGGCGCCGCGGGCCAGCTGCTGTTCGGCCCGCGCGGCTCCGAGAGCCGGATCGAGGACCTGCCCGCCGACTATCGGGCGATCATGGAGGTCGTCGTGGGCGGCGGCGGCCCGTTGCAGGCCAAGGACGTGGCCCGCGAGCTGGGGCTGGATCTGCTGCCGGCGAAGGTGGAGCCGGTGCGCGGGAAGCTGCGCAAGCTGGCCGAGCGTGGCTGGATCACCCGCACGTCCGCCGGGCGCTACCTGCCCCGGTAGCCCGCGACCTGTCTCGTGCAAGGGCTGGTTCCGGCCGTAACGCGTGTGCCCCCGGCGGGAGTTGGGCAACGTGTGAAGAAGAACACCAGCCCCGCCGGGGGCGACATCAGCCTTGTCTACTCCGTCCACCTGCCGCTGTCCGGCGCCACCGTCAACCATGTGGCCTCGCTGATCCGCGCCCACCGCAAGAAGATCCGCTCGCGGTGGCGCGCCCTGAACGACGGGCGGATCGCCGTGATCGTGCTCGCCCACCTGCGCAACGACGAGCGGCTGGCCGACCTGGCCGGCGGCACCGGCGTGTCGGCCTCCACGGTGCGGCGCTGGGTGCTGGAAGTGATCGGCCTGCTGGCCGCCCGCTCCCCGCGCCTGGACCGCGCGCTGGCGAAGGTGGCCAAGGACAGCGGGTGCGTGGTACTGCTGGACGGCACGCTGATCCGCACCCGGCGACGGACTGGTCAGGCGAACCGGAAGAACTACTCGGGCAAGCACAAGGCGCACGGCCTGCTCTTCCTCGCCCTGACCGATGCGAAGGGGCGGCTGCTGTGGATCTCCTCGGCCCGCCGCGGCGCGTGCAGCGAGATCACAGCAGCCCGCTACGAGAAGCTGTGCGCGCGGCTGCGCGAGTTTGAGCTGGGAGCGGTCGCCGACCTGGGCTTCGTCGGCCTGGACGACGGCGACGGGGAACAGCCGGCGGTCATCATCGGGTTCAAGGCGAGCGGCGGCAAGCGCCTGTTCTCGCCGAAGAAGGTTGTGAACCGGCTGATCAGCAGCCTCCGGGCCCCCGTCGAGCACGGCTTCGCGAGCCTGAAGACCTTCCGGATCCTGACCAAAGTGCGCATGCACCCGAGGCACGCGACCGCGCTGGTACGGGCCCTGCTGGTGCTGACGCACCACCAGGTGGCACGGTGACGGACGATCTCCTCGCCACGATCACCGTGATGAGCTGCCCGAGCACCCCAACGACTCGTCACACCAGGCCCGCTGACATGCACGAATCACGATGAAACCTCCTCAATCCAGCGGCTCCGGGAACTCCTTGTCCGCTCCTCATCTCACTTTGAAGAGAAACGGGCCGGCGAGTATGACCTGAACATTCACGCGGAGAGCCTCGGCATAACGGACACGGGCGGCGTCGACGGGCTTCGACCTGTCATGGTCTCTCTCAAGGGACCCGGCATCGGCGACGAGGCCATCTTCATGGCCGAGCATGCCGACGAAGTCGACCAGGAGCCCCTCATCGGCTTCACCCCGACCCACGCAGTCGACGTCATAGCGTTCTGCAACAGGCCCGTCGACCACGTCGTCACGGCCCTGCTGACCGCTGCCGTCATGGACGTGATCGGCGGTGTCGCCAACGCCGAACTTCATGAGGATCAAGTGCCGATCGTGGCTGGCCTTCCGGGTATCGTCGCGACGATGAAAGATCCGTGGCCTGCTGCGTATGGTTCAGCAGAATTCCTAAGAGCGTGGGCTCGACAGCCCGGTTTCCGGCTCGTGAAGTAGCTGTAGGCCAGCCAGTTTTTAGGCCAGGAGTACACGCTTGCGTAACAGCGTGAAGCCGGCGCGGCCGAACATTTGGCGCTTGAGCATCTTGATCCGGTTGACGTGTCCTTCGACGACGCCGGAGTTCCAGGGCAGGGTGAGGCCGGCCGCGACGGCATCACGGTCGCGGTCGATGCCTGCGGCCAGGCTGTGGATGGGTGGCAGATCGTCTTGCCGGACGGCGTCGAGCCAGTCGGGTAGGCGTTCGCCTGTGCGCTCGGTGAGCATCCGGGCGAAGGAGCGGACGTGCCGGGTGAGGGCGTCCAGTTCCGGGCACCGGGCCAGCACCGCCTTGAGCCGGAGTTGTTCGCTCGCTGCGAGGCTGTCGGGGTGCCGCAGGATCCACCCGGAGACCGTCCGCGGGGTTGGCGGCCGGGCGGAAACCGGTCCAGGTGAGAGGCGTTTCTCCCGCAGGTAGGCGCGAACTCGCTGGTAGCTGCCCTTGTAGCCGAACGGCACGATCTCCTCCCACAATGCCCAGGCATTGGTGCAGCCCTGGTTCCAGCGGTCGTCCAGGTAGGACTTGTACTCGTCGAGGACCGTGGGGCGGTTTTGCCATTGCCCCTGGAAGAGGTCTTCGGGAGTGGCTGCGTCGGCCAGGCGCTTGACGGTGCGGTGGGTCATGTGGAGCTGGCGGCCAATCGAGCGTCGGCTGTGGCCGGACGCCAGCAGTGTGTGGACGATGGCGTGCCTGTCGCGGATGCGGTCGGCGAAACGGTGCCCTGTTGGCCATGGCGAGCCGGTCATCTGCTCGGACGGTGGAGCCGCGACCGCAGATTCGGCTGGCTCACGAGCCAGGACCCCAAGGCAGCTGCGGTGCTGGGCGACGCATCGCTCGGCGGCCTCACTGAGGTTGTGCCACAAGTGCCACCTGTCTGCGACTTGAATCGCCTGGGGTGCCCCGATGGTGGCTCCTTCCGCGAAGAACGAAGCGCGGTCGCGGCAGACGACCTCGATGCTGGGGCGTTCAGCCAGCCACGCGGCCAGACTGGATGCTTCCCGGTCAGGAAGCATGTCCACTGGTCTACAGGTCTCGACGTCAACCAGCACGGTCCCGTAGAAACGGCCTTTGCGCGTCGCGTACTCGTCGACCCCGAGCACCCGCGGCACTGCTACTTCAGGATCGGGCAGGGCCTCGACCAGTCGTAAAACGGTGCTGCGGCTGACAGCAACCCCGAAGACACCGGCCATGCGGGCGCCTGCCCGGCCGGCGAGCGCGAGGCCGACCGCGGCGAGCGTCGATCGCAGGCGCTCGGTCCACCGACCATACCTCCGGGTCAGCCCGGCTATCTGTTCGACGAAGGTCCGCCGTTCGCACAACGTGTTTTCGCAGATGAACCGGCGGACCCACAGGCACAGCCGAACCCGTTTCCCCGCACTGGGAACGTCAGCGGGATACCGCAGGTAGGAGCTGTGAACCCGCTCCGACCAACCCCTGCACCCAATGCAGTCGGCCCCGGCCATCGTGCACCGGGCCTCTATCAGTACCGCCTCATCGTTCACGTCCACCGACAGCACCGCGATATCCGCGATCGACGGGAACAACAGCTCCTCCAGCCGGAGCACTATCTCTTCCACGGACCCGAACTGTCAGCCCATCCAAGATCGCCACGGTTGATTTTCAGGCAACTTCACGACGACCAAAGCGGCCTCCAACCGTCACTCACGGTGCACGCTTCACGGAAAGTGGGCCAGAACCAAAACTCGTGAACATCACCCGACCGTGGATCTGGGTGCCTCCCAAACCCGTGAACAACCGACGGCACTACTCGTGAATAAAGCCAGAGAAGAATGGTGGGGGCATGAACGCTCGGCGCGTGAACTGGCAACGCTTCCTCAAGTCTGCCGTTGGCCAGTTCGCCGTGGTCACGCTGCTCGTCCTAGCGCTGTTCGCGTTGGTCGGCCTCGGCTTCTCATATGTTCTGGGGGCCCTTTTCGGGGGCAGTTGGTTCGTTTTCTGACCACTGCGGCAGGGATGCTAGCCGTCAGGACGTCACCCGTCTTCTGACGGAGGCGCCGTGATCCGCACACCGGCCAACACTGCGTGGTGCCACTACCAGTTGCCCGCTCGATCACCGGTTGTGCTCGCCTCCCTCGAAGCCTCGTCCGTGGTCGTCGGTGCCGTCACCGGCGCTGGGGGCAGCGGCGCTCGGACTGAGGGGCCATTGGCCAGGCGCTGCCCAGGCGGCAGCATGCCCTCCTTCATGGCTCAGCCCCATCACTTGCCTCGTCCGCAGAGGGTGGCCCGTCTCGCGCTACAGGCCGGTGCCCCGCCTCCGCCCGGACCGATGGAACCTGCAGGTGTTCGGCGCCGATCGCTGTCGTTCGCGCCTGTTGGTGTCAGTCATTGGTGTCAGCACTTCAGCTGGCCACTCTGGCGCTCAGCCACCCATCACGGGCCCAGCGGAGGCAGCTTGCGGCGCTTCCGGCCACCGCGGTGGAGGGTGTCGCGGTCGCACGCCACCAGAATGAAGCCGCCAAGGCAGAACGCTGCAAAGCAGACGGCGAGGATGAAGCCGAGCGGCTGCCGGCTCCCAGACAAGGAACTGGCTGCGCGAAAGAACTGCCCCAACCCGATCGCCGTGGCGCCCCATCCCGCACGGGTGCTGGCGCGCCCGCGGTGCTGTCGCCCGACGAACCACACGCCAAGAGACACGCAGATGAGACCACCACCGCCGAATATCACTGCATCGAACATCCCCACCTCCGCGGGAAGCGTACCGATCGCGATGGGGCCCGGCCCCCTGCCCCGAGCAACGCGAATGCCTCGCTGCCGTGCGGCCAACTGTGATGCTTCGAGTGGTCAACTAGTGTCTCGGCTGACATCGTTGGCCCGCTAATCGACGTGCCGTCCGGTGGTCAGCAGACTGTTTCCAGGACCTGATCTTGGAGGTGGTCGTGGAGCGTCGACCGAGTGTGTTCGTCTGGCCGGTCAGCATGGAGGAGGGCAGCCCCTTGCAGCGGATCAGCCGGACCGCGGAGGCCCCGGTGGGGCTGCGGCGGACGGGCGTGGTGCTGGTTGATGCACTTGGGGAACGGGGGGACTCGTGACGTTGCCCACGGACAGTCACGTGCACAGCGAGTGGTCCTGGGACGCACCGATGGGCTCGATGGAGCTCTCCTGCGCGCAGGCGCTGGACCTGAGTCTGCCGGCGATCGCCTTCACCGAACATCTCGACCACACCGTCTGGACCGTCGCCCTCGACGGCCCCCACGCCAGCGACCATCTCGCTGCCCTGGCCACGCCGGACGGGCAGCTGACTCCCCCGAAATTCGACGCCTCCGGGTATCTGGAGGCGATCGAGGAGTGCCGCGAACGGTTCCCGGAGCTTCGGATCCTCAGCGGCCTGGAGATGGGAGAACCGCATTGGCACGCTGCGGCCATCGCGAAGGTGCTCGGCGCTGGCCGGTTCGACCGGGTGCTCGGCTCCCTGCACTGCCTTCCACTTCCGGGTGGGGACGGGTTCGCCGAGCCGCCGGGCCTGTACGAGCATCGGGAGGCGGCGGAGGTCGTTCGGGAGTACCTGGCTGAAGTGGCCAGGCTGGTAAGCGAAAGCGACGCGTTCTCCGTGCTGGCCCACATCGACTACCCGATCCGCTACTGGCCGCAGCAGAAGGCCGGGCCGTTCGAACTTTCAGCATTCGAGGACGAGTTCCGCTACGCGCTGCGGGCGACTGCCCAGTCGGGCAGGGCGCTGGAGATCAGCACCCGCGTACCGCTGCACGCGACCATCCTGCGGTGGTGGCACGAAGAAGGCGGAGACGCGGTGACGTTCGGAAGCGATGCCCACGAACCCTCAGCCATCGCCCGCGGCTTCTGTGAGGCGGCACAGATGGCAGAGGCTCATGGGTTCCGCCCCGGGTCGAACCCGTACGACCTCTGGGGACGCGTGGACTGACCTCGCCTGCGTCAGCCACCCCGCAAAACCCTGCATCAGGTGGGCCAGTGTCCTGTGCCAGAGATCCGTCCGCAGAAGCGGGCGAGGGAGTCGAGGATCTCTTCGGCAGCCGCCTGATCACCCACCGACAACTCGGCTCACTGTGTGAGCCGTTGTGAGGTCGCGACGCCAGTCCGGTTACTTCCAGACGGTGAAGTAGTCCTTGGTGGGGAAGGTGAGTTTGAATACCATCCCGTACTCGCGACGCAGATCAGCCACGCTGGTGGAGGTCGGCTCGTGCAGACACCGCCGCACCGGCGGATCATGGAGTGCGCACGGGCGCGGCTCTTCGATCAGTTCACGCGTGTCTCTGGTGTGCACCTGATCCCAGTTGAGAGTGATCGTGCCTGCGCTGAACAACTCCTTCGGTTCGCCGGTCCCCGGCCCTTGCGGGTCGCCCACCTTCCCCCGGTAGTAGTCGACGACTGTGCGCGCGTACTGGAAGTCGTGGCCGAAAGGGATGGGGGATCCGGTGTGGTCCCCTGCGGTGAGGACACCGTCGACAGTGTCGGCCACACGGCGGGGGTCGGCGCCGAAGTAGGCAGGGACGTACATCGTGCAGCGGATCTTGTACCGGTCGTCACCCGTTTGGAAGAACCACTCCTTCGCTTGCCCGCCAGCGCACGCATCCTCCAGAACGACCAGACCGAGCGTGAGCGGGGTATCGGTGTCCCAGACGGCGATGGTGTCCCGGCTCGCAGACTCGGCTTCCTGCCGTGCCTTCACTGCTTCTGGGTTGCCAGCGAGTCTGCGCACGGTCTTCTCGCTGGTCGCGCGACCGCACGCTGCGAGAGCAAGCACCAGGACGACACTGAGAGGTAAGAAGAGGACGCGGCGCATGCGGGACCTCTGCTGCTGGCGTGGAGCTAAGGAGCCGGGCCAGGCCGCAACAACAGAAGCCAAAAGAACAGCTGGGACGAGCATCACGATCCACGAGGTGGTGGTCATGACGGCCATCATTTGTTGACTGTATGGACCGCTGCTACCCGTACAGATACTCAAAGAGCCTGGGGCTGATAAGGATTCGCGAAAATGGTTCTGACCGCAGTTCCGTGATGGCCCAGGCCAGGGACGGCATGCCGGAACGTTCCTGCTCAAGCGAGCCATGTATGGCCGGGCCTCGTTCGAGCTCCTCCGGACCCGCATCCTCATCCAGCCATGATCTGGGCCACGAAAACCGTCTCGTCAACCGCCATAATGCCCAGGTACGTTCACCTCGTGTGCTACTACGCCGAGAGGCCCTACAAGCTGCACTACGCGTGCGTGCCCTGCCGTGTCGCGTTCAAGCGGCATCCGGGGCCCGGCGAGCACCGATGCCCCCGATGCTCAGAACCAATGGTCTGTGCTGGCCACGACTTCGCGGCTCCACGGCGCCGAGACACCAAGGCATGGACCGTCGTGGCTGCCGTGCTGAACGCCGGACTGCGTTACGAGGGCCGCGAACCCTGCGGCTGCGGCAAGGACCCAATTTTCCGTCCCCGTACCCGAGCCCAGCTGCGAGTACGACGAATCGCAGCAGCCCGAACCGGCACCCCCCTTGCCGACATGCTGGAAAGCGCAGATCCGCAGGCATCCGCATGACCTGACCGAGTGGCGCACAGGCGTCGCATGATCCGCCATCTCGTCCACAAGATCATTCACGGAACTGCGGTCAGAGCCGCAAAAATCCCCATGCATGCTCTTCGCTCCCCAGTTGAGTGCATGTGCATCGGCTGCTCGTCGCGGCCCGAAGGGGGCTGGCTGACGGGCGACTCCGGAGGTCTGACTCTCCGTCGCAGCTCAGCGTGGGGCTGTTAAGGCAGCGGGCCGATGGCTGGCTTCGGACCCGCCACCACCACACTGTCGATCGCCCGGCTGGCCGGCCGGGGCGAGGCGGCCAGCCGGGCGGGTGGGTGGGTGGGCGTCACTCCAACGCTGCCGCCTTGTGCAGCAGCACCGTCCGCTCGCGGGCGTTGCGGCACAACCGGGCGGCGAGTTCCAGCTCGGCCCGGGCCTCGGTGGTCCGGCCGAGCCGGACCAGCAGTTCGCCGCGCACGCTCGGGAGCAGGTACGACCCCGACAGGCGGCCGGAGGCGACCAGTTCGTCGACCATGGACAGCGCCTGCTGCGGTCCGCTCGCCATCGCGACGGCCACAGCCCTGTTGAGCTCGACGACAGGGGAGGGAGCCAGGCGGCTGAGCGCCTCATACAGGAGCACGACCCGCTCCCAGTCGGTCTCCTGCACCGAGGGCGCCGTCGCATGGCAGGCGGCAATCGCAGCCTGCAGACCGTACGGTCCAAGGCCCCGCCCGGCGGCCGAGGCCCGGCCGAGCGCGGCCAGGCCTCGACGGATCGCCGACCGATCCCACCGGCGCCGGTCCTGATCCTCCAGGAGCACCGCCTCCCCGTCGGGCCCGGTGCGTGCCGGAAAGCGCGCGGCGGTGAGCTCGAACAGGGCGAGCAGCCCGCACACCTCCGGCTCACCGGGCAGCAGGGCGGCCAGCATCCGGGCCAACCGAAGAGCCTCATAGGCGAGATCGGAACGCAGCAGGCGGTCGCCGGTTGTCGCCGTCGAGCCCTCTGTGAAGATCACGTACAGGACGCTCAGGACCCCGCCGAGCCGCCCTGGCCGCTCCTCGGACGGCGGCAGCTCGAACGGCACTCGCGCCGCGGCGATCGTCTTCTTCGCCCGGGTGATCCGGGCCTGGACGGTCGCAGTGGGCACGAGGAACGCCCGGGCGATCTCCTCACTGGACAGGCCGCCCACCACGCGCAGCGTGAGCGCCACCCGGGCCTCGGGCGAGAGCACCGGATGGCAGGCGGTGAACATCAGCGCGAGAACATCGTCGTCGACCCGGTCGGGATCCCATGGCAGGTCGTCCGACCGGCCCGGCGCGGCGGTCACCGCGCCCGAGCTGAACTCACCGTCAGCCAGCTGGCCCGCAAGTGTGGCGTACCGCTCGTCGAGTGCCGACTTGCGGCGGAAGCCGTCGATGGCCCGCCGCCGGGCAGTCGCCAGCAACCAGCCCACAGGGCTGGTCGGCGCACCGTCGCGCGACCAGGTGACCAGTGCCTCCGCCAGAGCCTCCTGCGCGACATCCTCGGCGAGCGCGAAGTCCCCGGTGTAGCGGGCCAGCGCACCGACGATCCGTGCCGATTCGATCCGCCAGACCGCCTCGACGGCCCGCCGCGCCGAGGCGTCGCTCGGCGGGCCGCCATCGGCCGCGGGCGTCAGATCTGGCCGGTCCGCTCGCGCCACGCCCGCTCCTTGGTGATCCACTCGTTGTCCTGCGGGAACTCGTCGATGCCCGGAACACGGCGGATCTCGCACTTCGAGCCAGGGAAGGCCGGAAGCCGCTTGGCCCACTCGACCGCATCCTCCTTCGACGCGACATCGATCACGTAGAAGCCGCCGAACAGCTCCTTCGTCTCACCGTAGGGGCCGTCGGTGACCACCGGGGTCTCCGCGCTGAAGTCGACCACCACGCCCTGGGAAGGGTCGTCCAAACCCTCGGCAGCGACGAGCACGCCTGCCCGGATCATCTCCTCGTTGAAGCGGCCCACCGTCTCGAGCATCTCCTCGAAAGGAGTCTCCATCATCTTCGCGACGGATTCGTCCGTGCCTCGCATGATCAGCATGTACTTCGCCATCTTCCGTCTCCTTGGTCGGGGGTCGCTTCTCGACCCTCTCTATCTCAGGTCGAACGGCGCAGCCGCAAATCGACACGGCAGACTCACATGGACCATATTCTTTTCGACAGACGCCTTCGTCTCACACCGGGGCGAGCATGTCCTCGATCGTGGCCCGAAGCTCCGCGCCCTCGGGGCCGGCCGCACCGTTGGACCCGGCAGCACGGCAGCACGGCAGCACGGCAGCAATGGAAGACGAGAGGAAGTGGCGTGCGGAGTGCGGGGAATCGAGGCGAGCAGGTCTGTCCACCCCTGAGCACCGGGAGGGGACTATCAGCGAGCGTCATCAACGGCGGACTGGCCCCAATCGGGCCGCACTGCCTACCTCCGCGCCATCGCCGACGACCCCTACGTGGTCGAAGTCCACGACGGGGCCAGCACCCAGATCGTCGTCTCGGTGCCTCTCGACATGAGCGACGAGTGGACAGTCGAGTCCCGAGAGCGTCTCGCGGCGGCCCGAGCCGCTCTTGGCGTTGGCACAGAGGGATCACCATGAGGGTACTGACCGCGAGCTCCGCCTCCCGCACCCCACTCCGACTGCTTGACAACAACGATTGGGAATCAGTCACAGGGCGCTGCCCCGGCCAACCGGCTACAAGCAGGTTCAGAAGTCGAGTTCGACGTAGTCGATGTCGGTGAACTCCACCACGAGTCCGTCGGCACGGCGGCCGCGGTCTTTGAAGTACTGCTCCTGGAGTCCTTCTGCGATCACTGCCTGGAGCTGCTGTTCGGAGGCTCCGGCGGTCCGTGCGTCGAAGAGGCGGGCCGCGTACTGGGGCGGGAGGTGCTGGGTGATCAGCCGGATACGTCCGTCGTCCGTGGTGCCCGGTGCGGCGGTGAATCCGAACCGCGCCCTGGTTTCCACGACGATGCCGGTGGAGGTGGCGGCGTTCTTCTTCGCTTTCTCCTTCACCCGTGGCTGCCAGCGGTTGCGGACCTCACCTGTGAGCCGGGCCGCAAGGTCCGGGCGTGGTTTTTTGATCTGGTCCTTGACGTACCGTTCGACCGTGCGCTGGGTAATGCCCAGGAGGTCGGCAACGGCTCTGGTGCCTTTGAACTGCCTGACCAGGAACCGCATCTGCGCGCCTGCGGTCTTGGGGATCGGGCGGGTGGCCGTGCTCGCCGCGGCCCTGTCGAGACTGTCTCCAAGGATGCCCATGAGGTGGTCCTACTCCCCGCTGTCTTCGGTGTCGCCCTTGATGTGCCGGGCCGGGTTGTGCCCTTCATCGAGCATCGCGACGGCCCAGAGCAGGTCCTGGGTGCCCTCGTGCTTGACCATCCCTGGTGACACACCGAGCCGGAACGTGCCCGGGGCCGGCTTTCCGTCCGCGGTGCGCGGCAGCACGTCCAACGGGCTCGGCCCGTCGGACAGGTAGACGGCGCAGTCGGAGAGCAGCGCGATCGGGATCAGTGCGTCCTCGCCGAAGGTCAGGGTGCCGGCCGGGGGCGGGGCGGTCTGGGTGGCTGCGGCTGTTTTGAGGATCTTGCGGTGCATGTTGATGCGGGCGGCGGAAATGACGGCTGCGCGGATGTCGGGGCGCCAGGTCGGGCGCTCCAATGCGGGCCAGCGTTCGCCGAACTTGTAGCCGGTGCCTTGCGGGCGCTCGCGGAGCTTGCCGATGCCGCCCTTGACCGTCGACTTGATGGCCGAGAGCACGGCCGCCATGCCGGGGTCGGTCTGCTTGTGGTGCTCCATGACGGTGAGAAAGTCGGCCTCGGACAGACCGGAGGTGACGCCGAGGTCGGCCATCGTCTGCTTGTACGCCTCGCTGAGGTGCTTGTACCAGGGGTCCAGGTAAGGGCCGGACTCGGTGCGGATCCATGCCTCCACCGGTCGGAGGGTGACCGGAAGGTGGTAGGTGTCGATGAGTTCCTGGGCGTAGGCGACGGTCGGTGTCGCGTACCAGGACGGGCCCTCGGGCCGTACTCCGTGGGGCGTGAACGGGTTCGGCATCCTCGGGTCCAGCTCGATGCCGGACAGGTCGACCAGCCAACTGCCGGGTGTCTTCTTGTCGAACGCCGGATCCTTGACATGGACGGGGGCGCCCAGGCCGACGACGAGCCGGTTCGCGGCGGCGAGGAACGCCGTGTTCACGTCAATGCCGACCGCGAACGCCCCGGTGCATTCGGTGTCGGTGAGCAGCTGCGGGTCACGGGCCCACTCATAGGCTTCTTCGTCCAGGACTTCGGCCGGGGTGCGCTGGTGGGTGCGTGGGTAGAGGGCGGCGACAACCGGGTGTTCGTCCGGTGCCTCGACCGGCGCCGGGTCAACAGGCTCGGCCAGCGAGCCGGGCACGGGCCCGGACACCCAGGCGCCGCTGCTCTCGTCCTTCACGGCCCGGGTCGGCGGCCGCAGCGCGGTCATCGTTTCCAGGCCCGAGACGGCGGTGGAGCCGCGGGGGGTGATGACGCGGGTCGCGTAGGTGCCCAGTACATCGGCGATGCCGGCCGGGTGCAGGTGGTCGGTGGTTCCCCAGGAGCGGGAGTCGAGTGCGCCCCAGGGCAGGACGGCAAACTGGACGCACTGGCGTCGCCCGCCCTGTGCGGGTCGGTAGACGCGGGCCCAGGGACCGAAGCCACGGCGGGTGAGTTTCCACTTCGCCTTCGTGATCTGCTGTACGACCTTGTGGTCGTCCGGCAGGCGCAGGCGTCGCCGGTCCTCGAGCCGTTCGGGCAGTCCGAGACGTTCGGCGGCCGTGGTGGTCAGCACGATCAGGGGGTCGAAGTCCTTGCCGGACGGATGCAGACGCGGAGCGCCGAGCTGCGCCTCGGCAAGAACCCATTCGACCAGCCCGGGAAGGGACTTGGCAGGACAGTCCAGCACCGTGCCGCCGACGCAGTACAGCAAGCCGTCGCCATCCAGCACACCGAGCGGCCCATGCGCGAATCGCGGGTCAGCAGCCACGGAAGAGGAACCGCGCGCGGTCTCCTTTACGGCGGGGCGTCGCCCTGCGGGGGGCGTGGCCGAGGGTGCTGATCGCACTGGCGTCGTCGGGGCGCTGGACGACGCCGGGGCTGGCGCAGGCGCGGGTTCGAAGGTGGTCTCGGGCGCGGTGGGCACCCGCGGCACCAATGCCGTGGCTGATGGCTCGGAGGCCGTGGCGGGTGCCGGCTCTGGGGTGTCGGCGGGGTAGAGCTCGGCGAGCTGTGCAAGCAGGCGTGCGTACGCCTCACGCTGAGGCGGCCGCGGCTCCGTCTTCCCACTCTCCCACGACACCACCGTCGCACGACGGACCTTCAACGCGTTGGCCACCTGCTCCTGCGTCAAACCATGCGCCCTACGCAGCCGTTCCCGTTCAGCCGGAGGGGGCAGCGGGGACGCAGATGCGATCAGGGCGTCGACCGCGTCAAACAACTCGGACATGGCACCTCCTCCCCTTCAGTGTAACAATGACCGCTTATTCTGCGTACATTCACCGCTCGAATTGCGTACACCACATACAAGTCCAACGAGCGGTGGTGGCAGGGTGCGCAGCCCCATCGGCGCTCCGTGACCGACGAGCAGTGGCGGCAGGCCGAACACCTCCAAAAACCCAGGGCGAGCGAGGTGACCTCCTCCGGCCTGCCGCGACGGGTGCCCACGGCCAATCTGGTCGAGCAGGCCGGCGCACCGACCCCGAGGGGCCCACAGATCTCCCGCGCCCCCGAAGAAGTAAGGGGCAGGCCGAGCAACCTGCGCCGCGGCGTCCAGCGGGGACGCAACGCAGGCAGTGACACGAACGGCCAGGGCTTCGGTCCTGACAGCTCCTACAACCAGGAGCGTTAGCGCTGAGCCCTGGCGGCGCCTCGTCGGCGGAGGTGCCCGAAGACGATCCAAGCCGTGAAATCGCACAACTCTGCCCCTCCGTGACGCCCCCTGAGGCTGCGAGCGGCGGCCCACAAGCTGCCGACCGGTCCTTCTCTCGCCACTTCGGGTCACAGTTGAAAGCAACGGGGACCAGAAGTAACCGAGCACGGTCAGCCCCAGGCACCAGACCACGGCCAGCCACCCGTTGTGCCCGATCTCGCTGCCCAGCAGCAGCCCGCGCAGCGTCTCGATGGCCGGAGTGAACGGCTGGTACCCGGCCATCGGCTGGAACCAGCCCGGCATCGCGTCGAGCGGTGCGGCGGCGAGTATCCGGGTTCCCGAACCGCCGGGTCGCGGCCAGCGGGGGCGACGGCTGGGCGGACGCGCCACCCGGTCCTTCGGCACGGTGCTCATGCCGGCCCTGGCCCTGGCCCCGATGCCGGGCCGGCCCGGCTGGTCGCCGCTGGCGCTTGCGGAGCAGTCCGGCGACCACCCTCCTCGAGATCTGAACCGTGGCCCCGTGGCCGGAGACTCCCTCATCCACGTGGGAGCCGATGGGCTGCCTGCCGTGACTCCGCCGAGTCAGGGCCAGCAGCAGCCGATCCGTCGCCAGGGCGGGACAGTCACCAGGACGACTTGGTGACTCCGGGGAGGAATCCGGCGTGGGCCTGCTCGCGCATACGGACGCGGGACAGCCCGAACTGCCGCAGGTGTCCCCGGGGCCGGCCGTCCACGCTGTCCCGGTTGCGTACCCGGGTCGCGCTGGCATCGCGTGGCTGGCGCCGAAGCTCCGCCAGAGCAGCGGCCCGCTCCGGCTCCGGGGTGCCCGGGCGGCGGATGATCTCCTTCAACTCAGCGCGCCGGGCCTGGTACCGCTCGACGGTTGCCTTGCGCTTCTCGTTCTTCGTGATCTTGCTCTGCTTGGCCATCAGACCTTCCCCCCGCGAGCGCGGATGCGGGCCACGGCCGCCTCGATACCGGTGATGTCGATCGTCTTGATCGCCTTGGCGCTGAGCGTCAGGCGTAGATGCCTGCCCTCGCTGGGCAGCCAGTAGCGCTTGCGTTGGATGTTGGGGTCGAAGCGCCGGGATGTACGTCGGTGCGAGTGGGAGATGTTGTTGCCGAAGCCCGGCTGGGCGCCGGTCAGTTGGCAGTGGGCGGACAAGGTGTTACCTGCCTCTCTTCAAGACGACTCCATTTGAAAATGGAAACCATTGTCATATACTAGCCCCATGGCTCGCCCCGAAGTACGCCCGATCATCAAGCTCCACTCCACCGCAGGGACCGGCTACACCTACGTCACCCGCAAGATCCGGCGGAACGATCCCGACCGCATGGTCCTGCGCAAGTTCGACCCGATCGCCCGCAAGCACGTCGACTTCCGCGAAGAACGCTGACCCCACACCCTCCTGCGCTGAAGGACCACGCCATGAAGCCCGCAATCCACCCCCCGTACGGCCCCGCCGTCTTCCGCGACAAGGCTGCCGGCTCCGCCTTCCTCACCCGTTCCACCGCCACCAGCGACAAGACCATCGAGTGGGAGGACGGCAACACCTACCCTGTCGTCGACGTCGAGATCTCGAACGTGAGCCACCCCTTCTACACCGGCAGCGCCCGCGTCCTGGACACCGCCGGCCGCGTCGAGCGGTTCGAGCGCCGCTACGGCCGGCGCGAGGCGAACTGATGCAGAACCAGCCCCGACTGCCCGTCGTGATCGTCGGCGGGCTCCACTGCGACGCCCGCAGGGAAGTCGTCGACCGCCTCCTGCGAACCGTCCCCGGCAGCGTCGCCCTCCACCATGACCTGGCCACAGCGGCCGAAGGCACCCTGCGGCGCCTGGTGCGCGACTCCTCGGGCGAGCTGTCGTACGGCGATGCCCCGCTCGTCAACGACTGCGCCTGCTGCGCGCTGCGCGAAGACCTGGTCCCCGAGCTGGAGCGCCTGGCCGCCGGCGGTCTGACCCGACTCGCGATCGTCGAACTGTGGGACTCCGTCGAACCCAAGGCCATGGCAGAGGTCGTCGCCGCGCACGGCGGCGACGCCCTCGATCTCACCAACGTGATGACCGCCGTCGACCCCGCGCTCGTGCTGCCCTACCTCGCCAACGGCGACGACCTGGCCGAGGTCGGTCTCGCCGCCGCCACCACCGATCAGCGCACGGTCGGCGACACCTGGGCCCGGCAGCTGGAGTACGCGGCCGTGCTCGCTCTCGTCGACAGCGATGAGGCCGACGACGAGGACCGCGCCCTCCTTGCCCAGCTCCACCCGACCGCCCGCCGGGTGTCCGCCGGATCAGGCGAACTCGCCCAACTGGCCTTCGCCGGCTTCGACGTGGAAGCGGCGGCCGTCGCCCAGCACCCGGCCTGCGCACGGCTGCCCCAGGAAGCGGACGAAGCCGGGGTCGCCACCCTCGTCTGGCACCGCCGCCGCCCCTTCCACCCCGAACGCCTCTACCAGGCGCTGGAAGACCTCTGCTGCAGCGCCGCCCGCAGCCGCGGCCGGTTCTGGCTCGCCGACCGCCCCGACACCCTGCTCGCCTGGGACGCCGCAGGAGGCGCGCTGTGCGTGGAGAACGCCGGCCCGTGGCTGGCTTCCCTGCCGGACGCCGCATGGGACATGGTGTCCCCGATGCGCCGGGCGGCTGCCGCCCTGGACTGGCACCCCGAGCACGGCGACTGCTGCCAGCACCTCGTCTTCACCTCTCCCGGCCTCGACCGCGACGGCCTGGCACAGCTACTCGAATCCTGCCTGCTCACCGACGACGAGTACGCCGCCGGTCCCGAGGCGTGGAAGCACCTGCCGGCCGCGTTCGACTCCCTCCTCGACCCCGTCTCGTAGCCCTGGCATCAGACACCAAGCCGAAATCAGAACCGACGAAGGAACTCTCATGGCCCGCCGTCACGACCCCCGCAAGCCGCTCAAGCCTCGCCCCACCCCCCTCGAAGCCGCCGATATCACGTACATCGACTACAAGGACACCGACCTGCTGCGGAAGTTCATCTCCGACCGCGGGAAGATCCGCAGCCGCCGCGTCACTCGCTCCACCGCCCAGCAGCAGCGGCAGGTCGCCGCAGCGATCAAGAACGCCCGGGAGATGGCGCTCCTGCCGTACGCCGCCCGCGTCGGGGCGCAGTAAGCCGGCGATGCTGCGCGGCAGGGCGGTCCTGCCGCAGCCCGACGGCCCAGGACGGCGGCCAGGAGCTGCATTCACGCGAGGCCGTGGTCGTCGGGCGCGGTAGCGAAACCGCCGGGCGGCTCCTTGTGCAGCTCCCCTTATGCAGGCGGGGTTCATCGGTTGTCCGGCCGCCGGGCGTCGGACGGACTCGTTGCTGCCTGTGTCCGAGCCGGCGGCCTGGATCGCGAGCGGCTCCGGCGCCGTAGTGGAACTACGCACGCTGTCAGGGCCCGGCCAACGGCCCAGCGCAGGGCCTGTGAGAAGCCAGGCCGTGCTCGCCCTGACCCGCCGGCGTCACGGCCCGCGAAGATAAAATGGCCGTCACGACCGAGGGGACCACGTACTCCCTCCGGGACACGACAGGGAGAGACTGTGCCGCCTTACAGCCTCGAAAACCGGCTGGTCATTGGAATCGCCTCCAGCGCCCTCTTCGACCTGAAGGAATCCGATGCCGTTTTCCGGGAGAAGGGCGAGGAAAGCTACCGCCGTTATCAGCGGACCAAGTTGGACGAGACGTTGCAGCCGGGAGTCGCCTTCCCCTTCATCCGCAGGCTGCTGTCACTGAATGATCTGAACCCTGACGGTGACCCGCTGGTCGAGGTCATCATTCTCTCCCGCAACGACCCCGACACCGGGCTTCGGGTCATGCGATCCATCAGGTCTCATGGCCTGCCCATAACTCGCGCGGTTTTCATGCAGGGACGCTCGCCGTACAAGTTCATGCGCGCGCTGCACATGTCGCTGTTTCTGTCCGCCGACGACGGCGACGTCCGCGAGGCTACGGGCGCTGGGCTGCCGGCAGGCCGTGTCCTTGGCTCTGCCGTCGCCGACGATCCTGACGACAAGGATCTGCGGATCGCCTTCGACTTCGACGGGGTTCTCGCCAGCGACGAGTCGGAGCGCGTGTTCCAGCAGGACGGCATAGAAAGCTTCCGTAATCATGAGATCCTGAACGTTGCCACGCCTCACGACGCGGGTCCGCTCCGGGAGTTCCTCCGGAAGGTGAACACGCTGCAGCGCCGAGAGGAGGAACGGCGCAAGAAAGACCCGGACTACGCGATCCGCGTCCACGTGTCCATCGTCACGGCCCGCAATGCGCCCGCGCACGAGCGGGCCGTCATGAGCCTGAACCAATGGGGCGTCACGGTCAACGACGCCTTCTTCCTCGGCGGAATCGACAAGAGCTCGATCATGGAAGTGCTCAAGCCGCACATCTTCTTCGACGACCAGGAAAGCCATCTCCAAGGCACATCGCGGACGACACCGAGCGTCCATATCCCGTTCGGAGTGGTGAACCAGGAAGCCCCGCAGACTGATGCGAAGTAGCCTCCCCCGCTCAACTGTCTGCCGATGCGGGCGGCGTCATCCCGGGCGGCAATGAGCGCCCAGGCCCCGGGCACCTCCGCGTCCTGCTGCACGGACCGCCTTCCCACGCGAAGCGGCCGCATTGCCCACCGGCCCGGCACCCGATACTCCGGTGCCGAAGCGGGTCCTCTGTGCTTCTCCACAGCGCTGTGGCTCGACGGCGCGCCGCGCCCGCCAGAGGGGAACCCCCATGTGCCGTGCACAGCAACTGGCAGCCGGTGGGTGTGCTTCGACAAGGTGACCCCCACCATGTCCTGTGGTCAGTCGGGCAGGACAATGCCCTGCTCGTTGAGGTGCCGTGCTGCCTTGTCCTGGGTCTTGAGCCGGTGGCGGCAGACCCTCCTGTACCGCACGAGGGCGCCCGAAGGTTCGCGGAGTACAGCCTCGGCAACCAGGGGTCGCCGGCATGCCTTCCAGCCATGGGCGCTGCAGACGGCGTCGGACTTCGGCGCGAGGGTGGCGGGGAACGGCTGGATGGACTCGATGTCGGAGAGCATGGGTGCCGTCATGCCGGTCGAGCATACGGAAAGCACGGCCAGGGAGTGTGGCTACCAGCGCATGCTCAGGGCATCGAGTGCGCGGACACGGTCGGCGGCAAGACGCTCTTTGCGACGGCGGGCGTTGCTGATCCATTGCCCGAGGCGTACGGGTCCGCCGTCGAGGACTTCGATGTGCCGCTGCGCAACGTAGAGGCGCCCTTCACAGTGGTGAAAGGCACGCGCGGCAGCCAGACCCCTGTCCCAGCTCCGGGCGGCCGGTCTGCCTGTGTCAGGGGCTGTTCAGCGGATCGGATCAGGCCGAGACCGTCGAGCAGGCGCCGTTGCACGGGGCCAGGCGTTCGGGGCAGAGGCGTTGGGTGCGGAGCCACTCCCCCAGGCGGTGTCCGTCGTCGGTGGTGCAGTCCCTGGGCACGTCGGTCAGTGAGTGGCCGGCTTCTTGATGCCGGCGGGCGGCGTGGAAGGCGCGTTGCCAGGTCAGGGGCCAAGGCGGGTTCCAGTGTTCCCTCCCGATTCTGACCTCGTGGCCCTTTCCGCGCACGTCCCGCACCGCTCATCGTGTCGCTGTGCCCTCTCGGCGGGCCGGAATCATTGAGCACTCTCAGCGACCGTCTCGGCGATCTCCTGCGGCGAACCGAGCCGACCGCACGGGTCCGCTCGGTTCGCCGCAGCGAGCATCGCGGCCGCTGGTCGCCGAACGTGCCCCAAGCTCTGCGCATCGGCGTCTCGTTGGCCACCGGGGCCGCGCGGACGAGCGCGGGACGCGTCGGTGAAACGGCTCGTTCCTAAGCGACCGTGAGCACGATCTTGCCCTGGATGTGTCCTCGGGCGGCGCGTTCGTGCGCGGCTCGGGCATCCGCGAGCGCGAACGTGCTGTCGATCGCGACGCGGACCGTGCCCGCGTCGAGCAGGCGTCCCAGTTCGGCAAGCTGCGCGCCGTTCGAGCGGACCGTGGTGCCCGTGACGGTGACGCCCAGCTTCGCGGTCTCTTCTTCGTCGAACTCTCCGAAGAACACGGGGAACTGGGAGCCGCCGCGCTTGAGGGTGCGCAGGAAGCGCTTGCTGTCGGGGCCACCGACGGCGTCGAGAACGAGGTCGACGTCGTGCACGAGTTCCTCGGGACGGCTCTTCGTGTAGTCGATGAACTCGTCGGCGCCGAGCTCACTCAGGAACGATTCATGCGCGCCCGACGCCACCGCGATGACCCGTGCACCCTTCCATTTCGCCAGCTGCAGCGCGAAGTGCCCCACGCCGCCCGCGGCGCCGTTGACGAGCACCGTCTTGTGGGCGTCGAGTGGCACCGGACGATGCTGCGCCGCCTGGAAGCCCGAGGGGTGATCGTGTCCGACCTCGATCAGGAACTGCCACGCGGTGAGCCCGGACATGGGCGCCCCGGCGGCGTGCACGTGATCGATGCCGGCCGGCTTGAGTGCGAGGTCCGCCGCGGGCGCGGCCACGTACTCGGCATAGGTGCTGCCATCGAAGCTGGGGAAGCGAAGGAGACCGAAGACTTCATCACCGACGCAGAAACGGTCCACATCCGCGGCGACGGCCTCGACGACGCCCGACAGGTCCGTCCCCGGGATCGCGGGCAAGCTGAACTTCGGCCGCGCCTCCACAGGCAGGTTGGACATCCCGTCGCGCAGGTACCAGTCGGGAGGGTTGACGCCGACCGCGTGCACGCGAACGAGCACCTCACCCGGCCCCAGCTCGGGAATCAGCACCTCGTCGTAACGCAGAACTTCAGGACCGCCGTGCTCATGGAGCCGGACCGCCCTCATCGTGTGTATCGGCATCGTTTTCTCCTGCCCGCGCTGCGGGATAGACTTATTCGGATCAGCGATCCACATAAACGGACCACTGATCCGAATATATGGACCACTGATCCGAATAGTCAAGAGGGACAGATGCGCGCCGACGCCAGGAAGAACCGCGACCACCTGCTCGCAGTAGCGGGCACCGCCATCACCGAGCAAGGCGTCGACGTGTCACTGCGTGACATCGCGCGCAGGGCCGATGTCGGACTCGCGACGCTGCTGCGTCACTTCCCGACGCGCGAGGCGCTGCTCGATGCCCTGCTCCGCACGAGCTTCGACGAGCTGACCGCTAAGGCAGGCGCCCTCGAAACGTCCAGCTCGCCCGACGACGCGCTCGTCTCGTGGCTCCGCGACTGCGTCGCGTGGACAACCGAGTATCGGGGCGCGATCGTGCTGATGGCAGCCGCCATCGAGGACACCGAGTCCGCACTCCACGCCTCATGCGTCACCCTGCGCGCGGCCGGTGCGCGGCTCCTCATCCGTGCCCAGGCCGCGGGCATGGCGCGGACCGACATTGATGGCGCCGATTTGTTCGCGCTGGTAACGGCGCTCGCCTGGCTCGGCGATCAACGCTCGCTCGCGCCACGCGCCGATCACCTCTTCGACGTTGTCGCAAGCGCGATCCTGACCAGCACAGCGAACAGCGGCGCCGAGGGGGAACGCCGCCCTCGCATCCGTAGCTGAGATCTGCGCGCACGCGGACCGGCGAACCCGCCCGCACGCTCGGCAAGAGCGGATCGACGCCGAGTGCGCCAAGGCGGCCAAGGTCACCGGCATCGAGCCGCGCGCTCCCCGGGAACGGACTGCGACCGAGCACCTTCCCGACTGCCGGCCGCCTCGCCGCCTTCTACGAACCTCAGCCGTCGTTCTCAGTCACCTGACCAGCGGCTCTGCGAGGAGAACGACTCGATCCGCCTCGACGTCGAAGCCGAGCACCGGATGGCCATAGTCGCCTTCCGGGTCCATCAGCACCGGCTTGCCCAACCGCCGTCCGATCTCCCGGAGGAAGCCGCAGAACACATCCAGTCGCTCCTGGCCCTGCAACTACCGCAGGTCGACGTCGAAGTCGACTTCATCGTCGGCATGGAAACGGAAGTTCGCCAACACATCGGCCGCTGGCCAGACCCGCAGGTCCGGGCACTCGGCATCCGCCAGGCGGGACAGCACAGCCTCCGCCCGGGGCACCGGAAGCACCATCTCTCCCTCGGAGTACTGGCACTTCCAGCCCTTCTCCGCGACAAGATTGAGGACCGCCTGCCAGTCCTCCACCGAGGCATTCGGGAGACGCACGTCCGGCAACGACCCCATCAAGTCCGGGTCGAAGAAGCACTTCACGTCATCCCACAGCAGGTCGGTCACCTCGCCATGCTGCCCGGCTCGCCAACCCAACGCACCCCCGACTCCCTTGACCAAAGACATAGGGGCACCCCCCAGGAACGTGCCGATGTACCGCACGGTGCAGATCTGGATCGCCATGCCGAGGCGATGCCCGTCGGACCTTCGCAGCGCGATCAAGTCGCGGTCGTCGTCATCGAGGAAGAAGAACCGCTCCAGCTCGGGACGCGTGGGCGTCTCCCCGAAGGCCCCGTAGCCAGCGGCTTGCTCATCAGTCAGAAATTCCACCGGCACAGCCGGACCGTAGCCGCGCTCCATGTCCGCTCAGCGATCTTTCCCGGAAGCTCTCTCTCCCCCGGGGAGGGCTGTGGTAACCGACCATGATCAATCTCGACGCTACTTCCTGTACCTCAACGACTCACACCCGGTGACCACATGTTCTCGCCCGGCACTGTGCGTCGTCGGTCGTGTCAAGAGACTATGGAAGCACCAGAAAGGAACGAAAAACATCCCAGCGCTGCAGCTCCAGGGCCTGCGCTGGGTGCGCGACGCCCTGGCAGGTGGAAGGAGCACCTGGGATGAGTGAAGCGGAATCTTTGAGTGCCGACAGCGGCTCGTCCGACCTCCGGCTGGAGCTGCCGAGCGGGATGCTGGATGCGCTCGGTGTGGCGGTGGTGGCGCTGGATACCGCCGGGCGGTTCGTGTTGTGGAGCCCGCAGGCCGAGGAGCTGTTCGGTTACTCCGCGCAGGAAGTGCTGGGCCAGCACGCGGCTCAGCTGTTGGTCCATGACCCGTACGTGGACCTGGTGGCCGGTAAGTGCGAGCAGATGATGGAGACCGGCGAGAGCTGGGCCGGGCTCATTCCCGTCCGGAACAAGGACGGCAGTACGCGACTGGTGGAATTCCGCTACAACCGTCTGCCGGACAAGCAGGGCGACTTCTACGCTCTGGGTATCGCCACCGATGCGTCGATGTTGCGCAAGGTGGAGCAGGACTTGGCGTTGTCCACGCAGCTGATCGCCCAGTCGCCGGTCGCGCTGGAGGTTCTGGACACCGATCTGCGTTATGTGGCCGTCAATCCGGCGATGGAACGGATACACGGCCTGTCTGCCGAGGACCACCTCGGTCGGGGTTTCCGCGAGGTTCTGCCCTGCGTCAGTGTCGACGCGTCCGAGGCCGCAGTCAGAGAAGTGCTCGAGACCGGACGCCCTCAGGTTGACAGGTACACCATTGGCCGCACCCCGGCCGACCCTGACAACGATCATGCCTGGTCTGTCTCCGTCTACCGGTTGGAGGATCCAGGCGGTCAGGTTCTTGGTGTCGCCACGTCGGTGGTGGATGTCACCGATCGGCACGGCGCGATCACAGCGGCGGCCCAGGCCCGGCAGCGCCTGGCCCAGATCGCCGAGGGCTCCGCCCGTATCGGTACCACCTTGGACATGAAACAGACCGCCCGCGAGCTGGCTGACGTCGCAGTGCCCGAGCTCGCCGACGTCGCGGTCGTAGACGTACTCGACTCCGCCCTGGACGATCGCCGCCCCGCGACACCTGACAGCGGCCCGGCGCTCTTTCGCACCCTCGCTGTGAAGGCCGCCTACCTCGCCGACGCGGCCGGCGCCGCCGGCACGGCGGACCAACCGGTCAGTTATGACGCCGACCGACTGCCCACCCAATGCGTACGGACCGGTCAGCCGATCATGGTGACTCGCGTGGACGAGTGGGATCTGGCGCGCATCGCCCGTGACGCCGGAGCTGCCGCTGTCCTGGCCAGTGTCGGCATCCATTCCTATCTCGCGATACCGCTGGCCGTCCAGGGCCGGGCACTCGGCGTCCTGGGGCTGATGCGCGGACGCAATCAACTGCCCTTCAACGCGGACGACGTCACCCTGGCCGCTGAGCTCGCCGGCCGAACTGCAGTGTCCCTCGACAACGCGCGCCTGCACCAAAGCGTCCGCAACACTGCGGTGACGCTCCAGCGCAGCCTGCTGCCGCAGCCGACGCCACCTGAGAGTCTGGAGGTCGCTACTCGCTACCAACCCGCCGGAACCTCTATCGAAGTCGGTGGCGACTGGTTCGACGTCCTCCCCCTCGCGCAGGACAAGACCGCGCTCGTGGTGGGCGACGTGATGGGCAGCGGCATCGATGCGGCCGCCACGATGGGCCGCCTGCGCACCGCCACCGCGACCCTGGCTGACCTCGACCTCCCGCCCGCCCAGGTGCTGCAACGCCTCGACAAGATCACCGCTGGCCTGGACCCCTACATCGCCACCTGCATCTACGCCGAATACGACCCGCACAGCGACCGGTGCCGAATCGCTGTAGCCGGACACCTGCCCCCCGCACTGACACCTGCAGGCGGGCCCCCCGAACTGCTCGACCTGCCATCTGGTGCACCCCTCGGGGTCGGCGGCGTTTCCTTCGAAACGACCACCGTGCCCTTGCACCCCGGCGATCAACTGGTCCTCTACACCGACGGCTTGGTCGAAACACGTCGCGACACCATCGACGAACGCCTCGACCTCCTCCTCCGCGTACTCGACGGCCACGACCTCTCCCTGGAAGAAACCTGCGACCGGCTCCTGGAAACACTGTGTGATCCGGACGACCACGACGACGTGTCCGTACTCATCGCCCGACCCAGACCGCGGCCCTGACGCACTGCGGGCGTCGGCCAGCCGGGGACAGCACTTGGCGTGCTCCAGCGCTCACTTGACGGCGCGTACCGAACCGTTGCTCGGGTCGGCACTGTCGCCTCCCAGATCAACTTCCTTTCCCGCCATGACTGTTCCGCCGGTTCTCCTGCCCCCACCGTGCAAGCTGAACGGCCGTACCGGTATCGCAATCCGTCGTAGAACCGCGAGAAGAACACACTTCTGGCACGGGGGCGGTCTCACGGATGATGGTCGTATGCCGTCTTGGCCGCGCAGGACTGCAAGAAGAACCTTCCCCCACTTCGCGATATGTCGCGCCGCCTACCAGTGCCTGACCCAGCGCGACGTCAAGCGGACAACAGATGGTCGTCCTGGCTCGCGCGCTGGGCCATGCCTACTTCTGCGATGAGGGACGGTGCGCCCATGTGTTGAGGGTGGAGTTCATGGGTGTCGAGTTCGCCGACTTCTCCATCGGCTGACGGTCCGCCGCCAGGAAACCACCGCCACGAGTCTCTGCGCGGGCTCCAGCCTGACCAGGATGCCGGTCTGCGGGGTGGTGCAGTCAGTAGAGGCTCGTAGCGTTCGGCTTCTTTGCGTTCTTTCCAGTCCCACACGACGCGGCCTGGCTCGGTCTGTTGAGGAGCCGGGGGCTGAGGTGGGCGGAGGTTCGGCGCTCTCGGCGAGGCGTGGCAGCTGAGGCCGGTCGCCTTGGCAGGCCAGGAGTTGCCGGTCAGCGACATCAGTGAGAGTGACGAAGCATGCTGCGGCGCGGAGGAAGTGTGTGCCCATGCCGGTATGGGGTGAGTGGCGCAGCCGTCGGCGTAGCGGGCGGGGTCGTGGAAAGCGACGGTTGCGGCGTCCTCGTCGAAGTCCTCGGTGCGAACGGTGGTGAGCTGATGGAACAAGCCACCTGTGAGCAAGGCGGCGGCGAGACAGACGGGGGACGTAGACGAGGCCGATGAGGACCGGGAGCTCGATGAGCGGCCTACGAGGCCGGAGAGGGCTTGGCCGGAGGTGACGCCGAAGGCGGGTGGCGACTACGGCGGCGAGTTCGAACTTGTTGCCGGCCGCAGTGAAGGCCAGAGTCGCGGTGCGGTCGTAGGCGAGTCCGATGGCCTTGCCCAGAGCGAAGGTTCCAGCCCACATGAGGGCGAAATAAACGCGCAGGGGCAGCGCGATCCGTGCAACATCCCGCAGGTGATGATCTTGCACTGCGGTGCAAAGAGGGTGACGATCGTGAACAGCAGCCCGTACAGGGTCCCGGGCCGATTTCAGGAAGGAACTTCTCCTCGTACATGGTGCGGTTCATCTTGTGCTCGCCAGTGCGTCGGGGGAGGAACCCAGCCAGCAGTGGCATGCCGTCCAGCTCATCGGCGCCTCACCGTGCAGCACCTGTGGATGCCCAGCACATGTTGATGGCGGAAATCTGCTCGATACGCTCTGGCATGAGTGTCGTGGCGCGTGAGCGTTGGTTGCCGATCCAGGCCCGAAGGAGCGCGGTCACCTGGGCCGGGTCGGGTCGAGCCGCGTGGCGAAAACGCCGAGGCGGTGCGCTGGACCTCGTTCACCCGATGCAGCTGGCTCATCTCCCGCCGCAGCTGGGCCGGCTCGTCCAGCTCGTCGGTGGTCAGCCGGGGGTCATGCCGCTCGCCCGCATCGACCTCGGCCTGCCGGATCCAACCCCGAGCAGTCGGGATGCGGCCCCAGCTCGACGGCCAGTTGCTTGCTCACGGGCTTCGGTTCGGTCGTGCGGTATATACGCACTCATGGTCGGCGTTGCTGTGCAGCAGCCCCGCAGCGGGTCGGCGGGCGCGATGACCGCAATGCCCGAGCGCTTCAGATCCTTGACGACGCCGTTCCAGCTGGAGGAGTCCGCGAAGGAGCCGTGCACCAGCACCACCGGCGGCTTGGCGCCCGGGCGGTGAGACTCGATCTCGGTCGCCTCGGTGGCGCCGGCGGGCGTGGTGACCATCAGGGCCAGCGCTGCCGCACCTGCGGCGATCCCGAGGGCGGCGTATGTCCGGAAAGAGCGGCTCTTGAGCTTGCGGTTCATCGGTGATCTCCCTGTCGGATACATCAGTGACGGCTCCGGGATGCGGACTGTCCGGCGCCACATCAAAACCCTAGAGCGAAATTACCTCGTGCACAAGTTACACGTGAGTGATTCACTCGTGGGATAGGCGATGAATCATGGATGCGATGCGCCTGACCAGCACTGCAACGAGAGCGGGAGCACTTCCTGTTACCTGCCCCACTAAATCAACAGAAAAGGGACATCGGAGCTGTCTTGCTCGCGGACGAACAGCTGCGCTTCACCCTCTACGCCGCCTCCCGCGCAGTGACCAGCATGTACCGGCCACCGCGGCCAATGGCCTCATCACACGCCGTCGTCGACCAACGACGAGCAGGTTGTCGAGGTGCCCCTCCCCGAGGAGGGCGCCGCGAGGCGCGAACGCATCCTCGGGATGCCCCGCCATCGGCGAGGCCGTAGAGCTCACAACCGAGGAGCTCGCCACCGCCCGCGGCCTCCTGCGCCGACTCACCATCGCCGCCCGGGCCAAGGCCACCACCCGCGCCCGGGACGAGACCCAACGAGGGTATCGATCGGGCGGAGACCGTCGGATCGGACCACCACCCCGAACACAGCCAGCTCAGCCCGCAGCATCGCGATATCAGCCAGGCAGTCCCCCGCCCAGGGCCACGGCGAGCGCGAGGCAGGATCTCCCCCCGGAGCGTGCAGCTCCCGGCGGTTGCGCCACGATGTGTGGGCCTGCGAAAACGCCGTGTCCAACCCAGTTCTGTCGGGCCATCTCCACAGCACCGGCCTGCGAGACCACCCTGCGACCATCACCCTCGACGCGGACATATGGGTACGACCCGATACTCCGTTACACCTGCAGAGTGCAGCTTTCTGACGACGAACGGGACCATGGATAAGCCCCACCGCCCCAGGTCAGAGATAATCCCCGGTGTTCAACTGGTCCGCGAGGCTTGCGATGATGAACAGTCCTCGGCCTGTCTCGTCGATGGTGCGGGCATGTTTCACCTGCGGAGCGCTGGTCGCGTTGTCGCTGACCTCGCAGGTCAGCATTTGCTCGAAGATCAGGCGTAGTTGCAGGGGCGGAGTGCCGTAGCGGACCGCGTTGCCGACGAGCTCGCTGACGATGAGCTCGGTGGTGAACGCCGTCTCCTCGTCCACCCCCCAGGCCTCCAGCTGGTGACGGGCCGCCGCGCGGGCGATCGGTGCGGCCTCGGGGCCCGCAGGCAGCGAGAGGGTCAGTACCCGGTCTTGAGGCAGCACCTTCGTGCGGGCGAGCAGCATCAGTGCCTCGCCGGTCCGGTTGCCGTCCGGGGGCGCGTGTGCGATGTCGTCGCACAGGTCCGGCAAAGGCGCTGTGCCGGCTCGGTCCAGGAGCGGGCGCAGTCCCCCTGTGCGGGACGGTTCGCGCGATAATCCACTCGCGCATGTACTGATGGGCGTTGTCGCAGAGCGCAGCGCGTGGACACGCGGCAGATGCCACCGCGACGTCATCCTCTTCAACCACACCGAGCTCGAGAGCAGGATGTACCTGGCCGAACCTCAGAGCATCCACCTGTAGTACCCATCGCGCCAGAGCACAGGCCGGGCGGGGTGCAGGAGGCGGAGGCATGGGAAAGCTGAGACTGAGTGATGCGGTTTGCTATCACGGCGGGGTTCGGGGCAGCGTCACCACGGTCTTGGAAACTGCCCTTGAGCTGAGCAAACGTGCCCAGCGCCCAGTGAGACACATAGCCCGGCTACTCCAGTGGCAGCTACGCCGAACCTCACGATCCCGGCTGATGCCGGAGCGCGAAGCGCAGGTGGCGGATGCGGCGGATGCGGCGGATGCGGCGGATGCTCGAGCATGCACGGGGCGGCGATCTGTCCGGGAAACCGTTCCCAGCGGATCAGCGACGGAGCAGCAGCCGAGTCAGGCTTCGGAGAGGTTGGCTGTCAGACGCTCGAGGAAAGACTTGGCATCCGCGATCTCCTGAGGGCTCATGCAGACAGCCTCCCCCATGGCGGCGGGGACGGCGCGAGCGCGCTCGCGGAGCTCAGTCCCCTGCTCGGTGAGGGTGATCTGCACCGAGCGCTCGTCGCTCGCCTGGCGCTCGCGCCGGATGAACCCGTGAGCCTGCAGGCGCTTGAGCAGCGGGGTCAACGTGCCGTAGTCGAGCTGCAAAAGCGTGCCCAGGGTCTTGATAGGGAGGGCGCCGTGCTCCCACAGCACCAGCATCACCAGGTACTGGGGATAGGTCAGGTTGAGCTCCTCCAGCAGCGGGCGGTAGCGACTGGTCACCGCGCGCTGAGCTGCGTAGAGGGCGAAGCACATCTGGTCCTCGAGGAGCAGGCTGACCTCGGCGGCGTCACCCTGTCCGGCACCCGTCTCGATCTTGCTCATCACAACTCCTCCTCCGCGCAAACCTTTCACGCGTAGTTACTATACCCCAAAACTTACATGCTCAACATTAGATTGCGCACACTTAATAGGACCGCCCGGCGGCGACACCCCGGACACACCACACCGCCATCACATACACCCGACAGCCACCCGCGCGACGCCGCCGCTGGCACATCAGGTCCGCACCCGCATACTCGATCGCCGGAGCAATCCAACCGGGGCTTTGCGCGCAGAGGAAAGCCGCGCCCATCCGCCGCTCCGCGGCGACCCTCAGGGTGCCCATCGCCCCTCGGGGCCACCCCCAGCACCCCATCGGCCCCACGGTCGGCCGACCCCAAGGAGCAGCCAGGGATCACCGAGAGTGACAGTGAGCAGTCCTTGGCCCCCACCGTATGGACCAGCTCGACCGAAGACGCCGTCGCCACAACAGGCGGGCTCGACACACCGATCAGCAATGCGGGCGAGACAGTACGCCCCCCGTCGAAACCGTGGACCGCGCAAGAAGCGGGCTCCCTGGAGCGCTACCGCGAGCCCGGCCCGGGCCGTCCAAAGCGTCACCCGTGCGCTGCTCCGCGACACGTTCCGGCCACCCGTGAAGCCCCGGACGCCGCGTCAGCGTCGCCGGGCTCAAGCCACAAGGATGACGGCCTCGCAGAAGCTTCCGCATAGGCCCCACACGCACCGGCTCCGTGCGGCGACTGCCCGTGGCGCACCGGGCCTGCGCAGCAAGAGCCTCACCCAAGCCCCGGGATCGGTCCGGGGCCGCCACACGGCCCCGGAGGCCGGGGCCCAGCCCCGTCACTTGTTCCCTTTGCCACACTTTCAGTGCCCAAGTTTTACTTGCGCACGAGTTAAGTGCCGGATAGGTTTCTTGGCAGGTTGAGTCGCAGGATGAGCCACCCCATCGCCATCCCACCACCTGTTGAACCGGTGACGCACAGATGCGTGAAATTCACCGACGCCAAGAAGCAAGGACATCCCCATGGAACTGAAACTCGAAATGATCGTGCTGCCCGTCTCCGACGTCGATCGGGCCAAGGCCTTCTATGAGGCGGTGGGATTCCGCCTGGACGTCGACTACACGCCCAGTGACGACTTCCGGGTGGTCCACTTCACGCCGCCCGGCTCCGAGAGCTCGATCATCTTCGGAGAGGGAATGACCCCCAGTGCCCCCGGCTCGCTCCAGGGCCTGTACCTCATCGTCACCGACATCGAAGAGGCCCACGCCGAGCTCACCGGCCGCGGTATCGAGGTGACGGAGGTGTTCCACGACGCCGGAGGGCTGTTCCACGGCCACGGCGCCGGAGGTGTCGTCCACCAGCGCGCAGGCCAGGAGCGCCTGGCCGGCGCGCACCCCGATCGCGCCTCTTACGGCTCCTACCTCACCTTCAGCGACCCGGACGGCAACGGCTGGGTGCTCCAGGAAGTGACGCAGCGCGCTCCCGGCCGCTGACACCACATCAACCACCCAACGGTGCAACGGTCATGGCCAACCCAGACCGCGGCTACCCCCTTCAGCCCCTGGCCACAGCACCCGCAGAGCCAGACATCCGGCCCCCGGCACCGACCCGCCAGGCGCAAAGGCGCGCCCGGCACCAGCGGTCCGGATACCACGCAACCGCATCAACCGAGCACCGCCCTGCGGATCTCCCCGGTGAAAGCAGGGGAACAGCGTGCGGCCAGGTACCGGGCCGCCGGAATATCCGACCGAGTTGCAGAAGCAGTGATGAACGGAGCAGCAATGAACGAGACCACCCGCACCTACGATGTGATCGTCATCGGCGCAGGCCCGGTCGGTGAGAACGTGGCCGAACGCGCCCGCGCCGCCGGCCTGAGCACCGTGATCGTAGAGCGTGAACTGATCGGCGGGGAGTGCTCGTTCTGGGCCTGCGACCCCAGCAAGGCGCTGCTGCGCCCGGTGGTGGCGCGCGCCGACGCGCGCCGAGTGCCCGGGCTGAGTCAGGCGGTCGCCGGGCCGCTGGACGTCGAGGCGGTCCTCGCGCACCGCGACAAGATGTCCTCGTACTGGAAGGACGAGGACCAGGTCGACTGGCTGAACTCGGTCTCCGTCGATCTGATCCGCGGCCACGGCCGCCTCACCGGCCCCCGCAGGGTGAGTGTGCAGACTCCCGACGGTGAGACCGTCGCCCTCACGGCTCGGCACGCCGTTGCCGTCTCCACCGGAACCAGCGCGGCCCTGCCCCCCATCCCCGGCCTGGACACCGTCCGCCCCTGGACCAGCCGTGAGGCGACCAGTGCCTACAAGGTCCCCGGACGTCTGGCCGTGGTCGGCGGCGGTGTGGTGGCCGTCGAGATGGCCACCGCCTGGCAGGCGCTCGGCTCTCAGGTGACCATGCTGGTTCTCGAGGACGCGTTGCTGCAGCGGATGGAGCCGTTCGCCGGAGAGCTGGTGACCGACGGCCTGCGGGAAGCCGGCGTCGACATCCGGTTCGGGACCTCCGTGACCTCCCTGGCGCGCGAGGACGGCGATGTCCAGATCACCCTGGCCGACGGCGGGCATCTGGCGGCGGACGAGATCCTGCTTGCCACCGGCCGCGCTCCGAACACCTGGGACCTGGGGCTGGAGACGATAGGTCTCACGCCGGGCGACTGGCTGAAGGTGGACGACACCTTCCAAGTGACCGACGTCGCCGACGGCTGGTTCTACGCCGTCGGCGACGTCAACCACCGCGCCCTGATGACCCACCAGGGCAAGTACCAGGCCCGGATCGCGGGCGCGGTCATCGGCGCCCGCGCCAAGGGCGAGCCCATCGACGACGCCCCCTGGGGCGCGCATGTCGCCACTGCCGACCACGCGGCCGTCCCCCAGGTCGTCTTCACCACCCCCGAGGTCGCCTCCGTCGGCCTGACCAGCCGCGAGGCCGAGCAGAGCGGGCGCCGCATCGAGGTCGTCGACTACGACCTCGCCCACGTCGCCGGCGCCCACCAGTACGGCGAGGACTACCGCGGCCGGGCCCGCATGCTCATCGACACCGACCGCAACACCGTCGTGGGCGTCACCTTCGCCGGCCCCGGCGTCGGGGAACTGGTGCACTCGGCCACCATCGCGGTCGCCGGCGAGGTACCCCTCGACCGGCTCTGGCACGCCGTCCCCGCCTTCCCCACCCTCGGCGAAATCTGGCTGCGGCTGCTGGAGACCCACCGACGCTGAAGGCAGCCACTGCGGGACACCCGGGCCTGACCGTTGGCGTAGCTTTCCGGCGGTTCGCCGCACGGCCGTTGTTTCCCCCAACGCCGGCGAGCCCAGCCGGAAAGCCCTCCGGCAGATATCGCCCGCCTGCGCTTGAGCGCGGGTGCGCCACAACTGGCCCGGGTTGAGGACCACTTGATCACGATCGAAGATCACAAAACTATTGCCACTCCATGGCACCGGCGCACAGGACAGGTAGGTGTGGCAGTTCAGCGACGCAGGCGCCCGCCGGGCAGTGGGCCTGGAGGAGTGGCGGGTGTTCGTCAATCTGCGTCGCAGCCAGCGGCTCGCGCCGATGCGCCCGAGACCGTCTACGCGTGGTTCAGCGTCGGAAGCGCGACGGTCTACCGCTACGTGCGGAAGGCGATGGAGATCTGGCCGCGCTCGCACCGAGCCCGGCAGAGGCACTGCGCCCCCTCTCCCCCAAGCCAGCACGGCTGCTGTCCCCGCCACGACCGCACGATGGTGGGGACCAGCCGTGACGAAGAGCTGTGGACGGCTCTGGTGGGAAGGGGGCTGAGCCAATCGGTGTAGCTGCCGGATGAGCGGGCCTGTCGTCGGCACGGGGTGGGCAGGGATGGCGGCGGAGGTGTTTCCGAATGCCCAGCGGTGACGTGCTCGTACTCATCGATGACGGTGGCCGGGTGGTCGAGTGGGGACGTCCGGCTGAGGAGCTGTTCGGGTGGTCCGCCGAGGAGGCCGTCGGCAGGTCCGTGGCCACGCTCATGAGTGAGGCCGCCGCTGACGGTGAACGGCAGCGGGAAGGGTTCTCGGAGACGGCCTCGGTGCTGGTCAAGCCGGTGCTGCGAGGTACTTCCGTGATGTGGCATGTGCTCTCGGCAGGGGACGCCATGTCGGGGCAGGATGTGGCGATCTTGAAGGCCGTGTTCACCCATTCCCCGGTGGTACTGCACGTCCTCGACAATCAGCTGTGTGTGGTCCGCACGAGCACCGCTACCGGCGGGCTGCATGACGCACCGGTGGGACACCTGCTGGGCAAGCATTTCACCGAGGCGTATGAACTCGAAGACCCCGAGGCAGAAGCGGCCGTGGCGCAGGGAGTCCTGGAGAGCGGAGAACCGGTGATGAACCGGCTCGCCCGGCGCATCAAGGCACCGGACCGACCGACGCGCCGTATTCACTCCCTCTCCTACTTCCGCCTGGAGGACTCCCACGACGATGTGGTCGGACTGGTGACATCCGCGGTTGACGTCACCGAGCGGGAGAACACACAGAATCGCCTGGCGCTCCTGGACACAGTCCGCACACGAGTGGGGCACCGACTGAACGTGGGCAGTGTCTGTCAGGAGCTGGTGGAGGCGGTGGTGCCTGCCTTCGCCGGCATCGCCGACGTCGAAGTGATCGAAGACGTCATCCGCGGAGACGAGCCCCCGCCGGTGCCCGTCGACCGGGACGTTCCACTGCGCCGAGCTGCCTTCGAAGGCCGAATCGCGGGTCACCCGGTCGGAGTCGTGCGCCGTCTGCCGGTCGGCACCCCCTTCTCGGACGTCCTGTCCGACCTTCGGCCGCGCCTGGTATCGATCGATGAGGACAGCTCGTGGCCGGCCGCCGACCCGGCCCGAGCCGAAGTCATCAGGCGATCCGGTGCACACTCCCTGATCGTGGCGCCGCTGGCGTTGCGCGGCCATGCTCTGGGCGTGGTCAGCTTCTACCGCCACCAGCAACAAGACCCCTTTGAAGAGGGAGACGTCGCGGTGGCGTCCGCAGTGTGTGCCCATGCTTCGCTCTGCATCGACAACGCCCGTCAGTTCATGCGTGAATGGATTATCGCGCGAACCGTTCAGCGTCGGCTTCTTCCTCAACCACCGGCCGCACATGCCACCGTGGAGATCTCCCACCTCCACCTTCCCGCTGCGGAGGGCGGCGGCGCATGGTTCGACGCGATCGCGCTCCCCGGCGCACGGACCGCGCTGATCGTCGGCGACGTGGCAGGGCGAGGCATCGCCGCGGCCATCACGATGGGACTCCTGCGGACGGCCGTCCGTACACTCGCCGCCCTGGACATGCAGCCCGACGAACTGCTGGCCCGCCTCAGCGACACCGCAGCCAGTCTCGCTGCCGCGCGCGCAATGCTGCCTCCCACGGATCCCCTGAGCCGAGAGCCCCTCGCCGCCGGCTGCGTCATCGCGATCTACGACCCGGTCGAACTCACCTGCACCATCGCCCGCGCCGGCCTCCCGGAGCCGGTCGTGGTATTCCCCGACGGCACCTCGGCCGGTCTGTCCGTCCCTCCAGGTCCCCCACTCGCCGAAACAGGCAACGCCCCATTCCCCGCGACGACCGTCAGCCTCCGCGAAGGAAGCACTCTGGCGATGGGCACGGCCGCGCTCGCGGACCAGGTCCTGGCGCCGTCCGGTCCACTGCGCCCGCTCCTGGACGCCGTCGGCACAAGGCCCCTGCCGGACCTGTGCGACGACATCGCACACACACTCGCAGACGGCAACCGGACCGGCGAGGCACTGATGCTGCTCGCCCGCACGAAGGCGCTGCCCAAAGACCGGGTACTGACCCTCTCGCTGCCTGCGGGCCCCGAGGCCGCACCGATCGCCCGCGCGGCGGCCCGCCACCAGCTGGAGGCCTGGGGGGTGGACGAGGAGACGGCGTACACCACCGAACTCATCGTCAGCGAACTCGTCGGCAACGCGGTCCGCTACGGCACTCCGCCCCTGCAACTACGCCTGATCTTCGAGCAAATGCTGACCTGCGAGGTCAGCGACACCGCGACCAGCGCTCCGCAGGTGAAACATGCCCGCACCATCGACGAGACCGGCCGAGGACTGTTCATCATCGCAAGCCTCGCGGACCAGTGGGGCACCCACTACCGATCCCAGGGAAAGACCGTCTGGGCCGAGCAACCGACAGGCGTGTCAACGGAGCGCCGAAACGGTGCCGGACGTCCACGGTGAAGACGTCAGGCGGGGCCTGCCGCGCGACAAGTTGTATCGAGAACCCGTATCTCAACCGATCTTGGAACAACGGATCCCAACGAGGGTTCTGGTCGGGTGATCTTCCAGCTGTACGCGCCTGAAAGCAGGGCCTCTCGGTAACTCGGGTGATGGTCACACGGATGAGCCGGCTCTGGCAGGGCGACGGGCCGCCGACCAGCACTGAATGCCCCGGCACCACCCGGAAGCCGGCGGCGCGCTCGCCAAGGTTCGATGCGCGTGCCGGATGCCCCCGCCGGAGGTCTCCAGCGGGGGCATCCCGTGTGTGCGTCGGCGTTTCGGTACGCAGTGGTCGGCGTATCGCAACGCCGGGACGTCGGTCAGCTCCTCGGCAGGGCGAAGTCTGCCTTCGTCAGGCTGCCGCGCTTCACACTCACCTTCTTACTGCGCTTGCCGTAACCGTCATCAGTGACGGTGACGGTGATCTTGCGCGAGGTGAGCTTCAGCCACACGTCGTACACGCCACGGCTGTCGGCCGTGACCGTGATGAGATGCTTGCCCGCATGTGACAGGGCAACCGTCGCTCCTGGGAGGATCTTGCCGGTTGCCGCGTCGGTGACCTTGCCGGAGATCTCCCCCCAGGAGGCAGGGGCGGTCGCCTTCAGAGTGACCGGGACGGGTTGGTACACGTACGGCGTGTCGGTGATCATGGACAGGGTGGCCGCGTAGTCGCCCGGTGCCGTGAGGGCCTTGGCGTCAGCAAAGACCCGGACCCGAGTGGAGTGACCGGGCTTCAGTGTCACGGTCGTCTTGTTCTGCGACAGCCAGCTGACGTCGTCGCCGCCGCACTGGTCGAACCCGGTCAGCATCGCTGCGCCGGTGGTGGTGGATATCCCGAACGCATCAGCCGTCCCGCCGATCTGGGAAAGCCCGCAGCCGGTACCACGCCCGGCATCGGCGACCGCTTCGGGCGCGCTGGGCAGGTCGGTCCAGACATTGGCCACCGGGTCGTACTGCATGGCGCGGTGGGTCGTCGCCGCCACGCCGAACGGAGGGTAGTCCACGCCCCCGACGACCTGGAGCTGACCGTTGGCGGAGCTGTACGTCCCGTAGAGCTGGGTGTGCGGCATGTCGGTGGTTCGCGCCCAGGTGTCGCTCTTCGGGCGGTAGATGTACGTGTTCGCCATGGGAGTGGCGAGCCCGTTGGACTCGTTCAGGCCGCCCGCGCACACGATGCCGCCGTCGATCCCGCCGCATCCGCCGGCGTTCACGGCGACCGGATAGTCGGCGATCCGGCTCCAGGCGTTACGAGCCGGGTCGTAGCGGTAAACGGTCGAACTCGAGGACCCGTCGGCCGCGACTCCTCCTATCACGTACAGCTTGCCGTCAAGTACCGCGACGGCGGCACCAGCCAGTACCTGCGGGAGATCCGCCACCCGTGACCAGCTGTCGCTGTTCGGGTGGTACGCGTAGGTGGTGGAGGTCCACCCGATGGTCCCGCTCGCGTCGTAGCCGAAACCGCCGGCCACGTACAGTGTGCCGTTCACGAACGCGCCGGTGGCGGAGTTCCGCGGCTGCGGCAAGTCAGCGATCCGCGACCAGGACTGGGCAGCCGGATCGTATGCGTAACCGTGCCCGAGTGCGTGTCCTCCCAACATCTTGTCCATTCCGCCGACTGAGTACGTCCTGCCCTGGTACGTACCGACGATGCTGCCCCTGACCGGCTCGGGGTGGTCGGGCAGCGTTTGCCACGACCCGTCTGCCGCGGCCGGCTTCGTGGCGGCTTCAGACGTGGTGGCGTTCTGCTCGGCCACCGTGAGCTTGAGCGGCGCGTTGCCGGTGTTGGTGAGCGTGATGTCCTGGCTCACCTTGCCGCCCAGCGCGGTGTTCAGCGACATCTTTCCGGGCGCGACCTTCAACCGTCCGGCCTGCAGCGCGGGGTGGTAGGTGTGCACCGTGTCGGAGGCGGTGACGGTCGCCTTGGCCGTCACGTACCGCGGAGCGGTCGTGGTGAGCGTGTTCTGCCCAGCCTTCGAGCTGTACAGCCAGTAGAAGCCGTCAGGCAGGGTGGGGTCGTTCGGGGTGGCGGTGCTGACCGCGGTGGCATACATGTCCACGGCGCGGGCGGAAGTGTCCTTGACGGTGGCGCCGTTGAACGGCTGATGGGTGTTGGCGTCGCTGATGCTGCCCTGGATCAGCCCGCCGCCGAGTGTCCGGCACTGGCCGACCGACACACCGGACATCTCGAACATCGACTGGCCGTCGCCGCTGAAGTGGAAGCGGACCTGGACATTGCGGTGGCCCAGGGCCTTGGTGAGCGGGACCTCGACGTGTCCGAAGAAATTGTCCTCGCCCTGGTATACCCGCATCCAGGTTGCGCCGCCGTCGGTGGTGACGGACACGTCCGCCTCGGACCCCGCCGGCAGCAAGGACAGTGCATTGAACCGCAGGTCGGCATTCTTCTGCCCGGTCAGGTCGAACGGCGGCGAGATCAGAGCCGTGTCCTGCGCCTTGCCGCCGGTGCCGTAGGGGTTGGCGACGGCGAAGCCCGCGTCGCCGATGAGGTTCCACGACCCGTCGAACTGCCAGCCGAGTGCGGAGGGGTCCTTGTTGGTGACGGTCCAACCGTACTTCGGCTCCGTGGTCCAGCCCTCGAAGTCGGCTTGTGCGGGGTACGCGAATCCGGGCGCGGTGCACTGCTCGAGGTCCGCGGCTACGGAGATGTTGTGCTGTACTTCGCCCGTACCGATCTTGATCGTGGAGTCGGACGACCTGTATCCGGGATAGACCGGCGTGAGGTGCATCGTGTAGTCGGCCTGTTCGGGCAGGTCCACCGAGTAGGCGCCCGTCTTCGGGTCGGTGTACACCGCCCCGTGCGGGTAGCCGTCAATGGTGATCTTGGCGTAGAGCGGCCAGCCGTGCCCGGACCCGTCGGTCACCTTGCCTGTCACCTTGTGGTTCGGTGTCTTCGTCAGCGCCATGTCCGCGGTGGCGGTGTGGTCGGCGGTCACGGCGATGCCGCTACGGGTGCCGGTCCCGTAACCGAAGAGCGACGCCGACACGTCGTAGGTGCCGGCTGGGACGGTGACACGGTAGGCGCCTGTGCTGTCCGTCTTGGCGTGAGACAGGAACTGGTCGGCCTTGTCCGTCAGCGTGACGGTCGCCCCTGCGAGCGGCGTACCGGTCGTCCGGTCCGTCACCCGGCCGTGTACGACCCCGGACGGAGCCGGGACGAGGGCGGAGACGCCGTCCGGTGCGCCGAGTCCGGTGGGCCCGTCCCAGCCGGGACCGGCCTCGCACAGCACGTCGCCGCAGGCGCCGTTGACGCCCTCGGTGATGTCGAAGAGACCCTTGCTCTGGTGAGCGTAGGGGTAGGTCACCGGGTACGTGTCCGCGGCCGGGGTTCCCGCCAGTGCGTACATCGCGGCGATCAGCGGCGAGGACAGGCTCGTACCGCCCACCTGGAGCCAGCCGTCGTTGAGCGAGTTGTACACCGCCAGACCGCTTTGCGGGTCGGCGACCGCAGAGATGTCTGCGGTGGCTCTGCGCGGACAGTTCGTCGCAGATCCGCTCTGGTAGTCCGGCTGCGGCTCGAACGTGGAGCAGCCACTGCCGGCGCCGGACCAGGCGCTTTCCGTCCAGCCGCGCGTGGTGCCGGGGGCACGGGTCAGCAGCGTACCGCCGGTGGCGACGACGTTCGGGTTGGAGGACGGCCAGATGACCTCGTTGCCGGTGTCGCCGGAAGATGCGGTGACCACCACACCGGGATGGTCGTAGTCGGCCCCGCTCAGGTCGGACGCCTTGGCGTCCGCCAGACCGTAGGAGTTGGACACGAACTTGGCGCCGAGCTTCACCGCGGTTTTGACAGCGGCACCCAGGTCGGCCACGCTCGCGCTGTCCGCCTGGACCAGCAGGATGTGGCAGGCGGGGCAGGCCGATGAGACCGCGTCGACGTCGAGAGCGGTCTCCAGCGACCAACCAATGTTGTCCGGCGGGTAGTTGACGCCGCCTCGCTGGTCGGCCTTGCGGAAACACCCGTTCTCCGTGGTGCAGGCGGGCAGTCCGAACTGTTCGCGGTACTTGCTGAGATCGGCCTCCGCGTCGGCGTAGCCATAGGCGTCCACGATCGCGACGGTCTGGCCCTGGCCGGTGGCCGGCAGGTGGTAGGCGGACTGGATGTCCGTGGGAGTCAGGGCGGTGGACGGCGGCCCGGCCGCTCTGACCACGACGCGCTGGTCGGATGTCGTGCGCACCAGCGCCTGGCAGCTCGCGGTGTGCTTCTTCGGCGTCGGGGTGTTGCAGTCTGCGGGCGCGTAGTGGTGAACCAGGCCGGCGATTTTCGCCGGCGAGGGCTTATTGTCCTGCCGCGCCGCAGCAGCGTCCTTTTCTGCCTGCCGTGCCACCTGTGCCGGGACGGCGGCGGTGGGTTTCTTGGCCCCAGCTGCCGGATCGGCTGCGATGGCGGGAGCCTGCGCCGCGGCGAACAGGCTTAGGCAGGCGGCTATGAGGAATGAAACAGGAGCGCGCAAGCGCCCACGTCTTATCATGAACAGACAATCCTTCAGTCGGGGTGGGGCGGAGTCAGAGCGGTTCGTAGCCGGAGGGCTCATCGAGGTCGGCACCCTCTGCGTCTGCGCCCTCCGGTTCGTCGCGATCGTCGTGAAGCTCGCGCTCACACGAACTCATGTCTTTGCCGTCACTCATGAACAACCCTCAGTTGCTGTGTCCCGGACAAATGCAAGTCCGGCTGCGAGTATGAGTTCGGCAAGCGGGTGTGAGCGATTGGCCAAATGGGCTAAAGAATGCGTGGGCGTGCAGGAACAAGTCCGCGCCGATCAGACGCTCCCCGCCTGCGTCACGTGCACGGCCAGCGCTGTTCTGGACGTCACCCCGTATTTGCGCATGGCCGACTTCAACTGCGCCGTGACGGTGCTGGGTGACCTCGACAGCTCGGCGGCTATCTGTCGGTTCGTCAGGCCCTGCAGCATGAGCCGTACCACTTCCAGCTCCCGTGGCGACAGCTGGTTCCCGTATCCGCGCCGTCCGCCGCGTCTGCCGCCCCGCGCGGCAAGCGTGCAGCGCTCGACGCCCTCCTGCGCCCGTGCCGCTGCGTACGGCCTCGGCAGCTGCGACCACGCCTGGGCCGCGTTGCCCCAGGCCCGCGCTGCTGCGTCGAACTCTCCCCGGCCCTCGGCGAGCGCCGCCCGGCACTCCTGGAGTCCCGCATGTGCAGCGGGTGTGCACCGCCCACTCAGCCCGTCGTCGAACGCGATCACGAGGCGCTCGGCCTCCGCATGCCGCCCGGCCGCCGTCAGCGCAGCCACTCGCACGGGTGCGACGTCTGTCGCCCAGAACCAGATGCTCTTGCGCATGACCAGACGGATGGGGTCCTCGGTCAGGGCGAGTGCCTCCTCGGTGTCACCCGCGGCAAGCCTGAGCCGTGCCTGCGCCGCGGCGGGCTCCAGCCACAGGCCGATGGCACCGCGACGTTGGCCCTCCTCCCGCACCGTCCGCAGAAGACCTTCGACCTCCTCATCCGCGCCCGCCGTCGCCAGTTTCACCTGAGCCACCACCAGCAGGGCCTGCAGCCGGCACAAAGGCTCTTCGGCCACGTCCGACCACTGTCCGGCCCGCTCGGCAAGTCCCTGCCACGTGCCGGTCAGGTAGTCGAGGTGGAGGAGCGTCACCCCTGCCAGGTCCGCGAGCAACTGGTACGCGTGCCGCCCCGCGACGTCGACGGCGCTCGTCAGCCGCCGCCGGGCCTCCGAGTACCGTCCCCACCGGATCGCCGCATCGCCGATGTTCAGTTCGGCGCGGCCGCGCTGAAGCGCCAGCTGCGGTGTCGACTCGTCGTCGCCCAGTTCGTCGGCGAGCACCCAGCCCGACTCCTCACCGAGTTCGAGCAGTGCGGTCGTCCGGTTGACCAGCAAGGACAGCCGCTCATGCGGGGAGAGCGCCGCACCGGCAGTGAACTGCCGAGCCCGCTCCAACCAGCCCAGATGGGTCTTGACCGGCCATGTTCCGCTCAGCACCGGATATCCGAGCGCGGTCATCGCCCAGGCGCCGGCGTACGTCCCGTCGACGAGGTCGGGTATCGCCGGCTCCAACTCGGCTGCCGCAGCCGCGTACTCACCGAGTTGGATGAGGATCTGAGCGAGCTGACCGCGCACTTCGGCGCGGTCGCGCGCGCTGAGCCGGTCCGTTTCGAGGACGGCGCGCAACGTGGCCAGGACGTCCGCACGCCGGGTGTAGCCGGTGAACGCCTGGAACGGCATCTTCCGCACCAATGGGGCGACCGCTTCCGCGGGCAGCCCCGGTTCGTCGATCAATTCGTGCAGAAAAGCGAGGGCGGTGACGTGGTCACCGGACGCGAGGGCGATGTCCGCTGCCTGCTCGGCATACTCGCACCACCGCGCGATCTCGCCGGCCTGCCGGAAGTGATGGGCGAGCCGGCCGACGGGCCGGGGCCTGGCGGTCTCCAGCAGCGCGGCGGCGCGGCTGTGGGCGGCGCGCCGTTCGGACGCCGCAGCCCGGTCGTACACCGTCCGGGCGGCGAGCGTATGCCGGAAAGCGATACGGCCCGAACCGGATCCGTCCTCGACCAGCAGGCCACTGCGTACCGCCGCGGAGACAGCTGATTCGACCACGGTGGCGGCGGACCCCCCGGCCGGCGCGATGGCGGAATCTGCCGGACGGCCCGTCCTGCCCTCGAGGTCCGCATCCTGGCCGCTCCCCACCCCGGTCAGCCCACTGACCGTCCCCAGCGTTGTCTCGTCCGCCGGGTCGCTCAGGACCGCAGCCGCCAGCAGCACCCGCCGGGCGTCGGCCCCGAGCCGGGCCACCCGCTCGGTGACCGCGTCCCGGATCGTCGGCGGCACGGCGATCTCGTCGAGGGTGCGCCGCATCCATTCGCCGTCCCGCCGGACCAGGTCGGCCCGGTCCCGCAGCAGCCGGACGCACTCCTCCAGCGCGAGCGGCACGCCCTCGGTACGGTCGTGCAGGAATGTGGCGAACTCGGTGGAGACGTGTTCGTCGTCCAGCATCGACGACACGAGCTCCGCGGTGTCCGACACCGCGAGTCCGGTCAGGCCGACACGTGCGTGACTGATCCCCGCACCCGTCGGTACCCGGGAGGACAGCCGCAGCAGCAGGGAGTCGGCGGCCACCTCCTCGGGACGGCAAGTCATCACCAAAGTGAGCGGGAACGGCTGCCGGGAGGCCAGGAACAGCAGGAACTCCAGCGTCGCCTCGTCCGCCCAGTGCACGTCCTCGACGACCAGGACGTCGATTCCGAGACGGTCCAGGAGTTCGGTGAAGGCCCGGATCAGCCGGTGCCGGGCGGCGCCGGCATCGGCCAGTGGCTCTGGCGCGGAGGGCAGGCCGTCCGCCCATTCCGGGAACAGCGGCCGCAGCGTACCGGCCAGCGCCGACAGTCCGAGGTCCGCCACATCGGCGCCACTCGGTGCGGCCTGCCGGGCGGCGTCAACGATCGGGCCGAGGGTCAGTGCCTCGCGGAACGGCGGGCACACCGCCACCAGCGTGCGCGGACCTCCGGTGACGACCGCTGCCAAGGCCTCCTGCACCAAGCGGCTCTTACCGATGCCCGCCTCGCCCTCCACCAGCACAAGTGCGGGCAGTCGCCGCAACGCGTCCGTCACACGCCTCAGTTCCGCGTCGCGCCCGACAAAACGGGGGCGGCGGCATACGGGGGCTGTCGCCGGTGTGGTCACGGATCTCAAGTAACGCTTCCAAGGGGTCGGCAGGTGGCTGGTCAGCAGCTCGACGGGCTGTCCCGGTGTGCGGGGCTCCTGGCGTGCAGCTGGTCCACAGAAGTCGTTCCGGGCCGGGCCGCCGACTGCGGCCCCGCCCGGCAGGGTTGTTACGTCAGGTGACGTCAGCGCAGGCCGAAGGCCCGGGTGATTGTCTGCGAGACGCTGTTGCCGGCACTGGCCTTGGCGGTGACCCGGAGCGTGACGAAGCGCGCGGACTTCGGCGCGTGCAGGGCCGTCCGCCATCCGTCACCCCTGTGGCTCAGCTCGGCCCCCTGCCAGGTCGCCCCGCCGTCGTATGAGACCTCGAGCGAGGGCTTGCCGATGGCAGCTGTCGTGCCGGACAAGTGGGAGGCGGTCACCGTCAGCTGGGCCTGCCGGTCCGCCCGGCCGACCTTGTCGGTGTCCACGGCGTAGTCGAGCCCACCGGTGTCGAGCACTGCGACCTTGACGCCCTTGCCGGTGTTCCCCTGGGCCCAGACCTGCTGCGCGCCGATCTGGGCGGTCGAGTCGGCCAGGTCGGCCTTCACCTTGCCGTCGAGCCAGACCTTGGCGATACCACCCGCGAAGGCCGGGTTCGCCGATCGGGCCGCCGCCGCGCCGGAACAGTCGGTGAGCGCGGACCAGAACCTCGGCGCCTGCTCGCGGCTCTCCGCGACCGCCGCGCCCTGGATGCTGTCCAGCCGGCGGGCGACGGTCGAGCCGGCCACCTTCGGCCGGGTACGCAACGTGGCGGCGGCGTCGGTGTAGCGGACGATGAGCGGCAAAGCGGCGGTGTTCGCGTCGTCGTAGCCGTCAGCGATCAGCTGCGTCATGTTGAACAGCTGCTTGTCGAGCTTGCCCGCGCTGACGTAGGGCAGGGCGGCGTCGGGGTAGACATACGTCGAGCCGTCGATGACTGAGCGGTGGAAACCGATGGTGGTTCCATTCGGGCTTTCGAAGGACCGGACGGTGGTGCCGTCGGCGGCGGTGCCGATCGTGACCTTGTCACCGGTGATCAGGGTGACGCTATGCGTGCCGCCGCTTCCTGCCGGCTGGTCAACGGCGCCGACGAACGGCATGGGCCCGGTGTCCGCCGGTACCGCGGCGGTGGCCGGGATGACCCCTATCGTCACAGCGGCGACCACGGCAAACGCGATCGGCCCTGGCCGGGAAATGGGAACGCTGCGCAAGGAGACCCCTCGGGTGAGGTGAAACGCAAGAGCACATACGTTGCCCGGTGCCCTTTGCCACCACCTGGGGGTGCATGCGTCGATCACGCACCCGGGCCCAGGGTTGCATCGGTCATGTGACTGCATGGCCAACTCGTGGCCGCTCAGGTACCCGTGCGCCGTCGACTCCTGCTGACTGTGCGATCACCCTCACCTGCGAACGCTACGATCTCGACCTGATTCGGCCTGGACCGAAGGACGACCTTTTAGGAAGGATCACCCCAGACTGTCAGGGTCCGCTGAGGGCCTCGCGTATTCCGGACAGGCGCCTGACCGTCCATGTCACGCGGGGATTCGCAACTCCTTGTACCCAGCGTGGCCTTCACGCGAAGGACGGGAACCCACCGCCGAGTGGAGGCGTTTGCGCGAGTCTGCGAGCGGCACCGGCGCGGTCGGCGGACGACTCCCCGCAACCGCCGCCCCGACGAAGGACTCAGGCAGTCCTGGGGCGGCCGGGTACGGGCAGCACCCACCTGGAAGACACCTCCTCCTCGGATCCCACGATCTGATCTTCAAGAGATGCCCACAGGCGCGGGCCAACCCTGCAGCGAGCACTACGCCCAGGACCTCACAGCGACGGTCTAGAGGTTGGCGCGTTCCACGAAGAGGTTCCGCAGGTGGGTCAGGCTCCGCTCGGCCAGCGGGCGTAGGGCCGGGGCGGCAGCACGGGCGTCAGCTGACAGCCGGGCCACGGCGTCGGGGCCGAGGGTGTCCCTGGCCTCGGTGGCGAAGGACGTTTCGGTGAGCCAGTCGTCCAGAAGGCTGGGAGTGACCTCCAGGTGGAACTGGAGGCCCCAGGCAGCCGGCCCGGCCCGGAATGCCTGGCACCGGGTGGTGTCGGTGCGGGCCAGGACGCGAGTGCCGGGAGCGGGCACGATGCGGTCGCCGTGCCAGTGGAGCACAGCGGGGGCATCGGCCAGCGGGCCAACGACCGGATCGTCACGGTCCACCCCGTACAGCGGGGACCAGCCGATCTCACGCGGGTGGCCGAGCTCGGCACCTGTCCGCACAGCCAGGCCCTGGGCACGGGCGAGGAGCTGGGCTCCCAGGCACACGCCCAGTGTCGGGGTCCCGGACCGCAGCGCGTCGGCCAGGAGCCCCCGCTCCAACTTCAGGGCCGGATGACCTGCCAGGTCATCAGCGTTCATGGGACCACCCATCACGACCAGGCCCGCCAGGTCGGATACACGCGGCAGATCGCTCGCTGAGACGTCCCGCCTGTCGACCAGGTTCCGGATGTCGATGTCGAGACCGCTGCCGTCCAATGCGTCCAGGATCAGTCCGGGCTTTTCGACCTCGATGTGCTGCAGGACGAGGACAGTGCGCGCGGGCATGGTGGCGATCTCCTCGCAGGAACGGGGAATCGGGGATGAACCCATCCTAAATGTGGCAGGTCACCCGGACCGGAACAGACGCAGCCAGTGCACATCGCACGCCATGCCTCGACTCTCCACCGCCCATCTCAGGGACTCGGGACGGCGGCACCAGGGGCAGTCGAACTGGAGACCGCCTGGCGTAAAACCGTGCAGACGAGCAGGTCCGCCCCTGCTGCGGCGCGCACGACGAGGCCCTGGCATGGGCGCCAGGCATGCTCGCCGAACACCTGGAGGCGTCAGGTGAGTTCGCGCAAATCGAACACTTCGCGTGAGTGGCGCGGGGACCACGTACGTTCGCCGGGCCAGGTGAACGCCGGTCGATGTTCGCAGAGGTTGAATCTCGAGCTCAGTGCTTGAGGCTTGACATCAGGTCACGCATGTCGCTGATCATGGCCGGCTGGTACGGGGACAGGTCAGGGATGTCCGGCCCATCACCGACCACGTCCTTTTCGTCGTCGGCGCTCTGGTATTGCGTGGAGGCGGAGAGATTCAGCGAGAGGACTGCTCCGCCCTCCAGCACCCGCAACTCCAAATTGCCAGCATCCCGGGTCACCAGATACACCTTGTCGCCCAGGTCCGGAACCGTCTTCACCAATTCTTCAGGAACAACGCCAAGGTCAGTCACCCGTCGCTGCGCCTCGAATTCGTCGCCGGGGTCGGTCTTCTTGTGCAGTGCCACCGTGATTCCGACGGTGTAGTCGATGGACCAGCCGTTCCCGGGCCGTTCCGCCTTGGTCCGGGACCGAAGGGATATCAGGCACTGGGTCTGGTCGAGGGCGGCATGCCTCAACAGTCCTGAATCGACCATGGCGGTGGGCTCTCTCGGTGCGATCGCCGCGCCGATCGACTTCAGCTGCAGAGATGGGCAAGGGTCTTGGTCCAGCTGGTACCCGCGCATGTCCGGCTCCCGATCGCCCCATCCATACAGAGACAGGGCTGCCGCCCAGAGCGCCGACGCGATGACCGCCCCTCCCAGCGCCCACAGCCACGGCCTTCGCAGCCGACGTCCTCCAACGGGCTCCCGGTCGGGGTCGCCCATCACCTCACGGGTTTCAACCGCACCGAACTCCCCCGCCATCTCCAGCTCAGAAATCATCCTGCTCCCCCTCGGTCACGCCAGCCGCCTTCGGCATGATGATCGACCCACCCCTGCAGAGCCGGGAAGGCGAAGCGCGGACAGGGTGAACCCATGTGGTCACAGCACCAGCCACCGACGCGGCTCCTCAGCCTCCCTCCGAGGCGTTGAGGAGTACCAGGCCGAGCGGGGTGAGGCTGTGAAGCATGGAGTTTCGGTGGCGGAGGGAGCGGATCAGCCCGGCTTCGCGAAGAACGGTTGCGTGTTCGCTTGCGCTCGCCGGTGCGATACCTGCGCGAGCGGCCAGTTCCTTGGTGGAACAGCCCTGGTATTCCGCGATGGTGGCGAGCACCACAGTGCGCGTGCGGCCCAGAAGCATCGACGTACCGGAGGAGCCCACTTGGCCAGACGCGGAAGCAAGGGCGGTGAGCTCACGGGGGCGCTGGTCCGGACAGGCGGGGTAGCTCACGGAGACGGGCCGGCCGTCGGTGACGATGGCACGCGTGCAGAACATCGACGGGATGAGCAGGAAGCCTTCCCCGTCCAGGTAAAGGTCCCGGTCGGCTCCGCCAACCATGCGCACTTCCAGAACCGGCGAGTTCCACTGCATCCATTGCGGGTTGGCCTGGGTCAGCAGCTGCTCGACACCGCCGGTGAGCCATTGCTGCACGCGCAGAGTCCGGTCGACCGCCAGGAGTTCGGTGATCTGGGCCCAGTACGGAGCAAGCAGACATGTGTGGAGATCGCTGAGCCCCGTGCAGAGCTCGGCAAGCAAAGATGCATCATCCGCAAGACGGCGAGCCCACCCGGGCAGCGAGGGATGACGATCTGCTGTCTCCAGCAGACTCGTCCTTACACGTTCGCGAGGTGTGCTGCGTACCTGCTCCAAAAGATCTTCAATAGCGCCCACTTTGGCAGGGCTGAGGAAGCCAGGCGAATATCCCACAGCAGGCATGAGAGCCAGGGCCACACGAGCCTGGGCAGACAGCTGTGCGCGAGCACGGTGCCGCCAGACATCGAGACGAGCCGGCTGGCCGCGGCTCTGCAGGGCTCGCGCGGCAAGTTCCAGCTCGTGCAGTGGCATCGGCGCCTCGGCCACACGTGTCCGGGCCAGATCCTGAACCGTGAAATGTATGCGGTAGACCATGACAGCCTGGGGTGATCCTTCCGGAATGTCGTTCTTCAGATCAGGCCGAACCAGGTCGAGATCGTAGCGATCAAGGGCGACGCTGGGCCCACCAGCCAGCCGACATGCTAAATGGCGCAAACAGATGCATGCGGCGGCACGGTGTGACGAAGAATGGGCGCGATGGCCCTGGGCCCCGCGATCGCGGTGCTGAGCGACCGGAAGACCACCGGCGCACCGCCTCTGCCCGGCGGCATCCACGAGATCTGGCTGGACTGCAAGGTCAAGGCGGCCCTTGCGGACAGCACAGCCCAGATCGGCGCGCCGCATGTCTGGGACGAGGGCGCCATTGGTACCGGTGGCACCGGTGTCCAGGCAGCCGAACTCTGCCACGCGCGACAACTGTCGCTGCACAAAGATCTCGACCGTTACGACCTGCTCGTAGTCAGGCAGGAGCCGCAGCGTGTGCGGGCAAGGGGCTTACCGATGTGACCCACCCCATTCCGGGCTCGTCGGTCGGAAGGCGCCAGGCCATGTCAGCCCTCGTCGGGCCTCAGACGCAGTGAGATGCTGTTGATGCAGTAGCGCTGATCGGTCGGGGTGGGAAAGCCCTCACCCTCGAATACGTGCCCGAGATGCGATCCGCAGCGGGCGCAGCGGACCTCGGTTTGTACCTCGCCGTACGACCGGTCTTCGGCCAGTTCGACTGCGGCTGCGTCCTTCGGGTCGAAGAAGGAGGGCCAGCCACAGCCGGAGTCGAACTTTGCTTCTGAGGTGAAGAGTTCGGCACCACAGGCACGGCAGGAGTAGACGCCTCTCGTCTTGATGTCGGTGTACTCGCCTGTGAATGGCATCTCCGTGGCAGCGCGGCGCAGGACCTGGTATTCGGCAGGGAGCAGCTCGGCGCGCCACCGCTCGTCCGGCTTTTCAATTTCGTACGACATGAAGCTCAACCTCACAACAGATGTTAACGGGGAAGGGTGGGGGGAACGGTCCAGGCCCGGCCATCGGGACGGTCGCACATCGCTCCCGTGCCCGCGGTCAGACGTCCGTGCCAAAAGCTTGCCTGAGCGTGGCGATGACCTGGGCAGTTGCTGCGCGGGCTGCGTGCGCGGACGCCAGTGCGTTGAGCATGACGAAGTCGTGTGTGGTCCCGCCGTACCGGGTCGCGGTGACCGACACTCCCGCAGCGCGGAGCTTCGCCGCGTACGCCTCACCTTCGTCCCGCAGGACGTCGGCCTCCGCGGTGATGACGAGCGCCGGGGGCAGGCCGGAGAGCTGCTCCTCGGTTGCCCGCAGCGGACTGGCGGTGATCTCGGCGCGTTGCGTCTCGTCGGTCGTGTACTGGTCCCAGAACCGTTGCATGGCGTCGCGGCGCAGGGGGTGGGTCTCGACGGACTGGTGATGGGAGCGGGTATCGAAGCTCGCGTTGGTGATGGGGTAGAACAGCACCTGCTGGATGAATGAGACGTCCCCGCGTTCCTTGGCCAGCAGTGTCAGGGCCGCGGCTATGTTGCCGCCTGCTGAGTCGCCGACGACGGCCAGCCGTTCGGGGTCGATGCCGTGTTCGGCGCCCTGGCTCGTCAGCCATCGGGCCACCGCGTAGCACTCCTCCAGCGCGAAGGGGTAGCCCGCTACGGGGGCCGGTGTGTATTCGGGGAAGACCAGTGCGGTTCGCGCGCCCAGTGCTAGCTCACGCACCAGCCGCCCGTGTGTGTCGGCATTGCCGAAGGCCCAGCCAGGGCCGTGGATGTACAAGGTGGCGGGCAGTGTGCCGGTGACTCCCTTGGGGCGCAGGATGCGCACCGCGACGCTGCCCTTCGGTCCGCCGGAGAGCGCGACCCAGCGGTCGTCCATCTCCGGCTTGTCGTGCGCTGCGGACTGCGCTTTCTCCAGCGCGGTGCGGCCCTGCACGGGTGCTGGATCGAACGGGAACGGTGGTGGCGCGGTCGCCTCGGCGAGTTCGCGAGCGGCCGGCTCCAGAACCGGTTCCCTCTGGGGTGGGACGTAGTCAGGCATCATAATTCCTTGGCTGGTGAGGGTACCGCGCGCAGGGCACGGAGATCACCGCAGGTAAACGCCCGTTGATTGTCAAGGGCTGGCCGAAACCGTGTAGCGCGGGGCTGCGTGCAATTCAACTTTCCCAAGAGCGTCTGTGCATCGATCATGTGACTGTGGGCGCGTTCGCGCGTGTGTGACAGCCGACGTGGCGGAGAGCCTTCAGAACGCCCGCCGGCCAGGCGATCATCGCCCTGGAGTCCTGTCGGGATCGGCGCTCACCGTGAATGATCGACAACGGCCTCTCAGGTGCGCTCGTCGCCGCCGTTCAGGAGCAGGAGCAGTTGCAGCGCCTCGAGGTAGATCCACACCAGGGTCAATGTGAGGCCGAAGGCCGCCAGCCAGGACTCCTCGCGTGGCGCACTCATCGACAGGCAGCAACACCCACGCAAGGACGGCGGAGAACACGACCATGCCCAGTGTCATTGCTGTCCGGGCCACGACGTCGTCGATAGTCATCGCACTGCCGGATACCTGCTGCGCAGCAGCGAGCTGGGTGTCAGGCGGAGTGCCCGCGTTCTGTGCTGTCTGAGTGGGGCTGGGCGTGTCCTGCGCGTAGGGGTTGACGATCGCGGCGGAGTCATCGGTGTGCGGCTTCGGCTTCTGTTCGTTGAAGCCCTGTTGCTGCGGTTGAACACCCGTTGCGAGAAGACGGGATTGCTGCTCTGTAATTCACTCATTCCTCTGTGGTCGCATCCCTGGTTTCGACAGGGATCTGGGATCCGAGTACCGGCACTGCGGGATGCCCAGAACGGCTTTCATCCGTGCCCTATGACGTGGGTGCCGACAGCGTCAGTCGCCCGTCAACGAGGAGGGGCGTTGGGGGACCTGTCTTCTTCTGGGTAAGGCCATGGGGCATGCCTGGGACAGTGCGCGCTCCTGACCTTCGCCGCGGCACGAGACAACTTCGAACTCGACGCCGTCATCGCCGCCTTCCGCCCAACCTAGCGGCGGCTCGGGCAGGAACGGCGCCAGGAAGGTTCCGGTCCCCATGAAGGCGGAATCCGCGCCCGGATGTTGTCCGATCGTGCAACACCGGGAGGTGATGGTCTTGCACCGCGGTGCAAGAGGAGGACGGTCGTGAACAGCCCGCACAGCGCCCGAGGTCAGGCTGCGGTGGGGAACCAGCCCTCCAACCTGGTGGGACCGTCTTGTCCATGGATGCGCTCGCCCATGCGTCGGGGAGGAACAGCCACGTCGGCTGGACGCGGGCGGACCTGCCACCCAGGCAATCCCTTTGTGCGGACGCCCGCCTCGAACGCGCCGCGGTGCTGACATTTTGCCCCTGGCCGACGAAGCGGCAGGATCAGGCGTCGGCCCGTTTCGGCAGCTGCCAGTTCGGTCGCGGAAAGTGGCAGGTGTACCCGGCCGGATAGCGCGTCAGATAGTCCTGATGCTCCGGCTCGGCTTCCCAGAATGCGTCGGCCGGCACAACTTCAGTCACGACACTTCCCGGCCACAGGCCAGACGCCTCGACATCGGCGATGGTGTCCTGCGCGACGCGCCGCTGCTCGCCGTCGAGGTAGAAGATGACGGAGCGATAGCTGGCGCCGAAGTCGTTCCCCTGCCGGTTCTTCGTCGTTGGGTCGTGGATCTGGAAGAAGTACTCCAGGATGGTGCGGTAGTCGGTGACGGCAGGGTCGAAGGTGATCTCGATCGACTCTGCGTGGTTTCCGTGGTTGCCATAGGTCGGACGGGGCATGTCGCCGCCGCTGTATCCCACCCGGGTATCCACGACACCGGGGAGCGTCCGGAGCAGATCCTGCATGCCCCAGAAGCAGCCGCCCGCGAGCCATGCTCTCTCAAGTTCGCTCATAACTTTGTTCATCCTTCTTCCATGTTCAGGAACACACGCATACAGGTCGGTGCCCGTCCAGGGCGACGGGGCGGAAACGTCTGGGCTGAGGTACTTCCGGGCAACCCACGCGTCTGGCCGGTTCGTACTCCTGCGGTCTGCTGCCGGCAGTATTTCGGCGGCGGACAGCCCGGCACGAAGGCCCAGACTGCTGGCCCGTACCCCCACGTCACCGCCGTCTGCACCCATGACCACATCAAGGAGGGTTGCGGCCACCCGTCGCAGCGGACCGTGTCAAGCGTCCGAGGTGCTTCACAGAGCCTGCCGGATGTCGTTCGGGCGTCGCACGGACAACGGCGATCGGTTTGTTCAGGTGTATTTGTCGCAGGCGGCACGCCTTGCCAGCCTCTTCTTGGGTGTCTCATCTGTACGTACGAAAGGTGACGAGTGCATGGGAAAGCCGGTCCCGCGCTGCGGTCTCACGCCCTGAGACATGGGACCGCAGCCGGGGGTGTTGCGGGACCCGCCGTTTGAGGGGGCCGGATAGGGTCGGCCCAGTATCCGAGTGTTCATGTGTAGGCGGCTTGGGGCGCCCGTGGACGGGACGCTCTGTGCGGCCGCGTGCCCCGGGGCGGCGGGACGGCTCGGTGTCGAGCCGCCCCGCCTTGCTACGGCCTCGGGCATGCGGAGGGCGGCCGTCAGCGCATGGAGCGGAAGCCGGTGCGGACCTCGTTCACGAAGAGCTCCGGCTGCTCCCAGGCGGCAAAGTGACCGCCCTTGGGGAGCCGGTTGTAGTGCACGAGGTTCGGGTAGGCTTCCTTCGTCCAGCTCTTGGGGGCCTGGTACAGCTCATCCGGGAAGACGCTCACGGCGGTCGGCAGCTTGACGCCCTTGACGCCGAAGAACAGAGACGTGTTCTCCCCGTACAGGCGCGCCGCGGAGACCGCGGTGTTCGTCAGCCAGAACAGGGTGATGTTGTCCAGGACATCGTCGCGGGTCAAGCCCTCGCTCACGCCGTTGAAGGAGCGGGTGATCAGCTCCAGGCTGGCCTTGTCGTGGTCGAGCATGAAGGCCGCCAGGCCCACCGGGGAGTCCGCCAGGGCCGTCAGCGACTGCGGGCGCGAGCCCATCATGTACGCGTAGTAAGCGTGCCGGTACATGAAGTCCAGCTGCTCCACCGTCTGCTTCTCCTCGTCGCTGAGGACGACGCCGGACGGCAGCGGGTTGCCGGCGATGAGGGCGCGCTCGATGGCGGGCGGGGTGACACCGGCCATGTTGCTGTGGATGCCGACCAGGCCCACGGGCTCCTGCACGCCCATGAAGTCCGTGACGATCGCACCCCAGTCGCCGCCCTGCGCGACGTACTTGGTGTAACCCAGGCGCTTCATCAGCTCGCCCCACGCACGGGCGATCCGCTCGGGGTCCCAGCCCTTCGCGGTGGGCTTGCCGGAGAAGCCGTAGCCGGGCATCGACGGGATCACCACATGGAAGGCGTCCGAGGCGTCACCGCCGTGGGCCGTCGGGTTCGTGAGCGGCTCGATGATCTTCAGCTGCTCGACGACCGAGCCCGGCCAGCCGTGCGTGACGATCACCGGCAGCGCGTTCTCGTGCTTGGAACGGACGTGGATGAAGTGGATGTCCAGACCGTCGATCTCGGTGATGAACTGCGGGTAGGAGTTCAGCTTCGCCTCGACCTTGCGCCAGTCGTACTCCTTCGCCCAGTACCGCGCCAGCTTCTGCATCGTGGCGAGCTGGGTGCCCTGGGACTGGTCGCCGACGGTCTCCTTCTCGGGGAAACGCGTGGCCTCGATGCGCGCCCGCAGGTCCTTGAGGTCCGCCTCGGGGAACTCGAACGTGAACGGACGGATCGCATGCTGGTCAGAGGTAACAGACATGGTGGTCTCCTTGATGTCTAAATGAATTGCAGGTGAGGCAGGATCCGGCGCCGAGTTCGCAGAAGTATCCGCGACTCGTCTCCCCCGCCGGTGCAGGGTCGTGTGACCCGATCCCGCTTTCCGGCGCAGTTCCAATATTGGGCGTGGGATGCCGCCTCGGTAATCTGGAATGTGACCTAGATTCCGCAGGGGTGGTGCCGTTCTTCCTCGGTAACTTGACGCGGCATCTCACTGGTGTCGCGGCCAGTCATGCGACTTAGGTGATGTCGTTTGGGTCATCGGGCAGACCGGAGGAAGACGCCTGCAATGTGCGTCTGGCACGTAGATGATTGCGGCCTTCTCGTAGGGGTGGCGATGCCTCGTCACCCCGGTTCAGGCGGTCGATGCGCCGCTCGGCGCGGTTGCGCTGTTTCGCGTGCCGTCGGCCGGTGCCTCCTGTCTCGCCTGCCGTGACAGTCAATGGCCACGCCGGCCGGCCGGGGGGGTCACCGCGCGGGCCCTGCGCAGGTAGTGGTGGAACGCTCGAGAGGTGTATGCCTTGTGGGCCAGGACTCCATCCGGCCTGGTGCGGGGCGCGTCGTCTTGGGCGGGGAACGCGCACGCAGACCGTGACATCGGCGAAGGCCGGCCCGTCTTCGGGCCCACAGCGGCGACGCCATGAACGCTTGCAGTGCCTGCGCCACGCTGTCCCCTGGCCCGGTGTGCCCGTGCCGCATCCATACCATCCCGGGCGCCGGCCTTGGAGTTGGCACCCGTGCAACCGTGACCAGCGCCTTGGCCGCGCGGCCTGCCCGAGAGGGCCCGGGTCCTACGATCAGGCGGAGAAGCCGGGCAGATTGGCGGCCATCCCATGCCCTGAGCAAAAGGCGCCGGAGCGATCACTTCGGAATCAAGTCTGTGGTCAGGGCTCAGGCGTTCCTCTCGTGCCCAGCCGTCGCCCGTCTCAGTACATAGGACACGGTCTTCAGTCAGCTGACAGATGCCCAGGACGGGCCCTGACGGTCAAGGTGGACAGAACACTCCCGCATCCTGAAAGGGGCGCCGCCCCATGCCACTCGAGAAGCCAGACCTTTCGGCTCGCGACCGGTGCGACTACGGCATGCGCTCGCTGCGCCTGCGTATCAACAGGGTCCTTCGGTCATCGATCCGTCTCCCGCTCAAGGCAGAATTTCATTACACCGAGGCGGACCCTCTTGTCGTGCTGTTGGAACTGCGCCCGCCGGGGGGCGGTGTGGTCACGTGGACAGTCTCGCGTGACCTGCTCTTCGACGGCACCGAGGAACCAAGCGGCATGGGGGACTTGAGGTTGTGGCCGTCGGTCGTCCAAGGACGCCGTGTGGTGTACATGAGGCTGGAAGGACATGGCCGGTCATGCCTTCTCGAGATGGATCGAGGGCAGCTGGAGGAATGGCTGATGGAGACCTTCGATCTGGTTCATCCCGGCACGGAGTTCTGCCAGGTCGACTGGGACGCCAGTGCGGCTGCCCTCGTCGAAGGGAAGCGGAATCAGCCCTGAATGAGGAGCCACAGAGCGCAGAGGTCAAGGTACGCAGGGACAAATCCCGTATGAGATCGCCCTTGGTGGAGCCACGCTCGCCGGGGCAGGGACAACCGGGCAGTGTCCCCGGCCGCGGATGCATACGGTCAGCCAGGGCGGCCGGGTCAACGACACCGGCGTGCGATCGGCGGCAGTGGTTTCAGCGTTGGCCTGTCGAAAGTGCACCGAGGGTTCTCAGTCACATGACTGATGCACAGGCGCTGCCGCAGGAGTACGGACGCAAGCAGCGGTCTTGGTGATCACTGGGGCGTCGTCCACCTGCATTGAATTCATGTGCGTGTGCCACTGCCTTCGCTCCGTTCGCCCGGGGCTGTCCTGTGCGCCGCGACGCGACCATGCAGTGGTTCTGGGAGCAGTACAGCGAGGCACACGAGTGCACCGCGCGGAGCTCCGCACGTGCGCTGCGGCCGCTGAGGAGCAGCTCGCCGGTCTGTTCCGGGGCTTGTCATCGCCGCGGCGGCCGACGTCCTGCGGGACGGAGGTGAGGCGTACGGGATGAAGCTCCGCGCTGTGGCAGTGGCCAGGGTGAGTCCCCCTTGTGTCGCCCGTCAGCCGAAGCGTCCGGTGCGGTGTGGGCGGATCGCGGCGGTGACGGCGTCGGCCAGGGCCGGCACCTCGTCCACAGTGAGAGGCGAGATGGTGATGCGGATGCCGGGCGGCGAGGAGAGCCGGAAGCGCGCGCCGGGTGCGACCGCCCAGCCGGCCTGCAGCAGCCGGGTCACCGCCCCGGTCTCGTCGGGGACCGGCACCCAGACGTTCATGCTGCTGCGGCCGTAGGCCGTGACGCCGCGGTCGGCCAGTGCCTGCACGAGACCGTCGCGGCGCGCGGCGTAGGCGGCGGACACCGCCGCGATGTCCACGGCGCCGGCGCGCCACAGATGGGTCACCGTGTGCTGGATCAGGTGGCTGACCCAGCCGGGGCCGAGGCGGTAGCGGCCGCGGACCCGGTCGACGGTGAGGGGGTCGCCGGTGAGGACGGCCAGGCGCAGGTCGGGGCCGTAGGCCTTGGCTGTCGAGCGGACGAGCATCCAGTGTTGTGTGCTGCCGGCGAGCGGGTGTAGCGGCAGTTCGGTGAGTCCGTGCACGTGGTCGTCGTCGATGACGAGGACCTGCGGGTGGCCAGTAAGGATGGCGCGCAGGTCCTGGGCGCGGGCGGCCGAGATCGTGGCGCCGGTGGGGTTCTGGCCGCGGTCGGTGACGATCAGCGCCCGCGCGCCCTGCCCAAGCGCCCGCTCCACGTCGTGCGGCAGGGGGCCGTCGTCGTCGACGCCGACCGGGATCGGCCGCAGTCCGAGGGCGGGGACGAGATCGAAGAGGCTGCCCCAGCCCGGGTCCTCCACCGCCACCGCGTCGCCGGGTCGCAGGTGGGCAAGGAGCGCGCGCTCCATGGCGTCGAGCGATCCGGAGGTCAGCCCGACCGGCCCGTCCGGGACGCGGTCGGCGTCGAACGCGGCGCGGGCCAGGCGGCCGAGCTCGTCATCGACCGGGGCGTGGCCGTACAGCATGGGCTGCCGGGCGTGCCGGGCGGCGGCCTCGGCCAGTGCTTCGCCGAGTGGGGGCAGCAGCGCGGTGTCCGGGTTGCCGGCGGAGAGGTCCCGTGTTCCGGGCGGCACCTCCAGGCGGATCTCGTCGTGCGCGGTGGTGGCGGGGCGCGGCCGCACCCGGCTGCCGCGCCGGCCCGCGGTCTCGATGACGCCGCGGTCGCGCAGCAGGCGGTAGGCGGCGGCGACGGTGTTGGGGTTGACGCCGAGTTCGGTGGCGAGTTCCCGCAGCGGTGGCAGCGCGGTGCCCGGCGCAAGCGTGCCCTGTCCGATGGCCTGCTCGACGCTCGCCGCGATCTCCGCCGCACCCCGGCCCGTGAACGTGTATTCTCCTATCACAAACAGTCATTATGCACTAGTTCAAAAGGATTGCGCTATATCTTCCCCGCCCTCCGCCAGCGATGCGTACGCCGCTACGGACCGCACTGTCCCGACCCGCATCCGCAGGCACGCCTCGTACGACCGCGAGACGGTGCACGCGATCCTCGACGCGGACTACCTCTGCCACCTCGGCTTCGTCCGTGACGGCGCCCCGGTCGTGCTGCCGACCCTGTACGCCCGCGTCGGGGAACGGCTCTACGTGCACGGCTCCACAGGCTCCCGGCCGCTGCGCGGCGCCGGCGAGGACACCGGGCTCGCCGTGTGCCTGACCGTCACGCACGTGGACGGGCTCGTACTGGCCCGGTCCGCCATCCATCACTCGATCAACTACCGCTGCGTGGTCGTGCACGGCGTCGCCCGCCAGGTCACCGACCCCGCCGAACGCTCGGCCGCCCTGGACGCCCTGATCGACCACATCGTGCCCGGCCGCGCGGCGGACTCCCGGCCCGCGAACGCCAAGGAACTGGCCGCCACCGCCGTCGTCGCCCTCGACCTCCACGAGGTCTCCGCCAAGGTGCGCACCGGTGGCCCCAACGACGACCCCGAAGACCTCGCCCTCCCCCACTGGGCGGGCGTGCTGCCCGTGACGCGTACCTACTGGGAGCCTGTGCCCGCCGACGGCCTCGACCCGTCGATCACCGTCCCCGGCTACCTCACGGAACGCTGAAAGAAGTCCCGCGCACAATCATCCGGCCCCGGGACACCGCTGTCGAGCGCATGGCAGGAGCGGCTCACTGCGCACGGCTTCACCCGGCCGCCCTTCGCCCAGCTGCTGCACATCGTCCACGACGCGCAGCAACGCGAGGCCGTCACCCACCTCGCCCGGCCCCCTGGCCCGCGAACAGCAATGAGAGCGTGTAATGATCGGCAGTCACTCCCCCCCACGCGGCACGGCCGACCGCCTGATCGGCCGGGACCGCGACCTTCAGCGGATCCGTGACCTTCTCGGCATCGGAGCCGCAGGCGGCGCACTTCTGCTGTCGGGAGAAGCGGGCGTCGGCAAGACGGCGGTGCTGGACGCCCTCGCCGAGGCGGCCCGGGCGGACGGAACCCGGGTTCTGCGCGCCGGTGGTGTGGAGTTCGAGGCGAACTGTAGCTACTCGGGTCTCAACCAGATCCTCTTTCCCTTCCAGGACGCGCTCGGCGAACTGCAGGCGCCCTTCCGTGACGCCCTGCGCGTCGCGCTCGGTTTCGAAAGCGGCTCACCGCCGGAACGGCTCATGGTCTCCAACGCCGTCCTGCTCCTGCTGAGCACGGTCGCAGCCGGTGACCCCCTTCTGCTCGTCATCGACGACCTGCCCTGGCTCGACCGGGCGAGCGCGGCCGTACTGGGTTTCGTCGCACGCCGGGCAACCGGCATCCGTGTGAGCTTCCTCGCCACATCGCGTTCCGGTTCGCAGAGCCTGCACGACAGCGGCGTCCTGCCCGAATTCCGGCTGCAGCCCCTGGACGAAGCGTCGGCGGACCACCTGGTGAGTACAAGGTTCCCGGACCTGGTCGCCAGTGCCCGCCGCCGCCTGCTGACCGTGGCGCACGGCAACCCACTGGCCCTGCTGGAACTGCCGTCCGCACTGTCCGCGATGCGGGGCCCGGCCGGCGAAGTTCCCGCCGTGCTTCCGCTCAGCCAGCGCCTGGAGACAGTCTTCGGCTCCCGGATCACAAGTCTGCCGCATCCGTCGCAGCGCCTTCTGCTGCTGGCCGCGCTGGAAGGCGTAGGCGACCTCGGAGTCCTGCAGGCGGCCACGCGGCAGGCGAACGACGGATACCACCTGGACGACCTGGCACCTGCCGAGCGCGACCAACTGGTCCACATCGACGAAGAAGCGCGACGGCTGAGATTCCGTCACCCCCTCATCCGCTCGGCAGTGGTGGAGAACTCCACCAGCGGCGAACGACGTGCGGTGCACGCCGCGCTCGCCCACGTCCTGGTGGACCAGCCCGAACGACGGGCCTGGCACCTGGGCGAGGCAACCCTGGAACCGGACGAGAACGTGGCCGCCCTGCTGGAGCACGCCGCCCGGATCACCCTGCGCCGCGGTGACGCCGCGGGCACCATGCGCACACTGATCCGCTCTGCAGACCTCACCCCGCCCGGCCCCGACCGCGCCCGCCGGCTCGCCGAGGCAGCCTACGTCGGCGCCGAATCCACCGGAGCACTGCCCAGCGCCCAAAAACTCCTCGACGACGCCAGGCACACGGCCCCGGGTTCACAGAGCTGCCTGCACTCGGCAGCAGCAGCGGCCCTTCTCCTCCTCAACGGCGACGGTGACGTCGACACGGCCCACGGCCTGCTGGTAGCCGCCATCGACACCGGAACCCACGCCTACGACGCCAACGACAAAACACTCGTGGACGCGCTGCACACGCTTGCGCTGATCTGCTTCTTCGGCGCCCGGCACGACCTGTGGCAGCCCTACCACCGAGCGCTGGAGAAACTGACACCCACCGTGCCACCCGTCCTGTCCGCGCTGGGCAAGACGTTCTCCGACCCGGCACGCACAGGTGCCACGGCCTCAAAAGAACTCGACGAACTCATCGCGGAACTGGTCGGCGTGACCGACCCCGTCCAGATCACACGGGCCGGAACGGCAGCCCTCTACCTCGACCGGCTCGGAGACGTCCGCGAGGCGGCGAGGCAAGTGGTACGCATGGGACGCGACGGCGGCCCGGCCCGCCGGTACATGTCCGGCCTGATCCACCTCTGCCTGGACGGCTACCTCACCGGTAGATGGGACGAGGCGGCGCAACTGGCCGAGGAGGGAATCCAGCTGTGCGAAACACACGGCTACACCGCCTTCGTCTGGTACTTCCTGTACGTGCAGGCCATCCTCAACGCCGCACGCGGGCAAGCGGACCAGGCGGACGCGACAACCGAGCAAATCATCCACCGGGCCATGCGCCAGAGGGCCTACTGCGCCGCGCACTACGCCCATCACGCAGCGGCCGTGGCAGCTCTGGGACGCGGTGACTTCGCCGACGCATACGAGCACGCCACCGCCGTCAGCCCCGCGGGGAGCCTCGCCTCACACGCGCCGCACGCCCTGTGGGTGACGATGGACTTGGTCGAGGCCGCCGTCCGGACCGACCGGCGGACGGAGGCCGTCGCCCACGTACGCGCGATGCGCGAAGCCGACGTGGCCAGGATCTCCTCACGCCACGCCCTGCTGACGGAGGCCTCCGCCGCCCTGGCCACCACGGACGACGACGAGGCCCTCGCACTGTTCACGAAAGCCCTGGCGGTCACGGGTGCTGAGCGGTGGCCGTTCGACTTCGCCCGCGTCCAACTCGCCCACGGCGAGCGGCTACGACGCGTCAGAGCAACCACGGAATCCAGAGTGCCCCTCAGCGCCGCACTGTCCACATTCGAACACCTCGGGGCCCGACCATGGGCCGAACGCGCCGAGACGGAACTGCGAGCCGCCGGCTCCGGCAGGCGCCAAAACGGGATATCCAAAACGCATAGGCTCACCCCCCAGGAACTGGAGATAGCCCGGCTCGCCGCCTCCGGCCTGACCAACAAGCAGATAGCGGAGCGCCTGTTCCTCTCCCACCGGACCGTCGGCGCCCACCTCTACCAGATCTACCCGAAACTGGGCATCACCTCCCGCGCCATGCTGCGAGACGCCTTGGAATCCTGGTCTCCGTTGGAGAGCAAGCAGTAGGTGTGGCAGTTCTGCGACGCAGGCGCCCGCCGGGCAGTGGGCCTGGAGGAGTGGCGGGTGTTCGTCAATCTGCGTCGCAGCCAGCGGCTCGCGCCGATGCGCCCGAGACCGTCTACGCGTGGTTCAGCGTCGGAAGCGCGACGGTCTACCGCTACGTGCGGAAGGCGATGGAGATCTGGCCGCGCTCGCACCGAGCCCGGCAGAGGCACTGCGCCCCCTCTCCCCCAAGCCAGCACGGCTGCTGTCCCCGCCACGACCGCACGATGGTGGGGACCAGCCGTGACGAAGAGCTGTGGACGGCTCTGGTGGGAAGGGGGCTGAGCCAATCGGTGTAGCTGCCGGATGAGCGGGCCTGTCGTCGACACCGGGTGGGCAGGGATGGCGGCGGAGGTGTTTTCGAATGCCCGTGATACGCCTAAAACGGCATGGCGCCAGCGTGCTCAGATGCACTGATGACCAGCAAGGCCGGACTGAGGCGTCAGGGACCGGACATGTGGACGCCGATCGGACGCCCGGCGTGCCTGCGCCAGCAGCCCGCTGGCAGAGAGTTCGGCCTGACCCGCTCGCGACGGTGCGGGATGACCAGACCGGTGCTCCGGCAGCCGCCGTCCGCGCTGACCGTGGCCCGGCCGACGGCGTGCTTGGTGCCGGCCTGCTCCTACTTTTCAGTCGTTGTGGTTGCCCGCCGCCGCCCGAGCGGCGGCCACGATGAGCCGGGTGCCGGCGTCGAAGACGACCTTCACTCCCGTGGACGCTGTTGGGCGAATCGAGAACGCCGTGCGATGTCCTGGCGGCAGGAACGCACACGGCGCTCTCGTGTTTACGCAGCTAGGCGTTCGGCGAGGGCCTTGGCCTTGGTGGCCGCGTCCTGCAGGGCCCGGTCGCGGGAGGATTCGAAGAGCGGCACCAGTTCGGCCATGGCCGGGTTGTGCGGAGCCATGGTGAGTTCCGGGACGATGAAGTCGAGGTCGAGGGCGAGCATGTCGGCGAGGGTCGCGGTCAGGTAGTTCTGCACGTACTCGTAGGACTCCTTCGGGGTGCCGGGCGCGTAGGAGCCGCCTCGGCTGGCGACGACGGTGACCGGGGTGCCCTTGGCTGAGGGGTTCTCGCCCGAGGTGCGGCCGTGGAGGATCACGTTGTCCAGCCATGCCGTGAGGGTCGACGGGATCGAGTAGTTGTACATCGGCGCGCCGATCACCACCGCGTCTGCCTGCTCCAGTTCCTCGATCAGCTGGAGGCGTTCAGCGAAGGCGGCGACCTGCTCGGGTGTGTGGGCGTTCGGATCGGCGAAGCCCGCGGTGTGTGCGGCGGCGGTGATGTGCGGCACGGGGGCGACGGATAGGTCGCGGTAGATCACCGTGCTCTCCGGGTACTGCTCTTCCCAGGTCTTGCGGAAGGTCTCCGTGACGGCGCGGGAGGCGGAGGCGCCGCCCGGGAACACGGAGGAGTCGATGTGCAGCAACGTGGCCATGGATTATCTCCAGTAGGGGGGTGACAGGGCGGGCGCCTGCGGCGGGTGCCATGGGGCACCTGGTCGGTGCGGTCGATCGGGCCGGCAGTCAGGCCGGCGGCCGGGGGCGCAGGACGCCGTCGGGGTCGTAGCGCTTCCACAGGTCGGTGACGCGGGTGCCGGTCGGTCCGGGGTAAGCGCGTGTGAACGTCGTCTTGTCGGGATTGCTCTCGAAGTTCACGTAGGAGCCGTCGGTGTGTGGGACGAGGGGCGCCCAGGCGGCGGCCAGTGTGGCGCGGTCGTCCGGCGGGAATGCCGAGGCGATGACGAGGGTGCTCTGATGGCGGTGTGTGAACGCCATGGCAGAGGGGGCCGGGTCGTGGGCCGCGCCGCCGAGCGAACGCAGCTGGACCAGGACCGGGTCAGGGGCGGCCGACGCCGCGACCAGGGCGCGGGCGGCGTCCGGTGTCATGTCGGTGAGCAGTCCGTTGGTCGAGCTGGAGGGCATCTGCCCGGTGTTGGTGTGCAGGTGGAGCGGTGGGACCAGCTCTGTGTAGGAGACGACATGGGCCTGCTGGGCCCATTACGTCACCGATGCCGAGCAGCGGTTCGATGGCGTCGCGGATGACGGACGGGCTGTCCGAGGCCACGACAGCGGTGATGAACGCGGCGCTGGTGGCACCCTGCGAGGACAGCATCACGGCCGTCGACAGCTCGCGCGGCGCCCGCGCCATGACGGCCTCCCAGCGCCGCAGCGTCTCCCCGGCCGGGTCCACCGCCGCGACCAGCTGCGCGTAACCGACGTCACGAAGCTCCATGGCCTCGATCTCGAAGGCCACCGCGATCCCGGCACCCGCGCCGGCCCCGCGCATCACCCACAGCAGGTCGGGCTCGGCCTCGGCATCGGCGCGCACGGCCGATCCGTCGGGCAGGACGACCTCGACGGCGCGGATGTGGTCGACGGTGAGCCCGTACTGCCGTACGAGCCATCCGACGCCGCCCCCGGTCGCGATGCCTCCGACCCCGACGTTGCCGTGGTCGCCCGAACTGATGGCGAGCCTGTGCGGGGCGAGCGCCTGGGCGACCTGGGCCCAGCGGGCTCCCGCCTCGACGCGGACCAGACGGGAACCGCGGTCGAGGACATCGACTCGGTGCAGCGCGCTCAGGTCGATGACGAGGCCGCCGTTGTTGGTGCCGCTGCCGGACAGGCCGTGCCCGCCGCTGCGGACGGCCACCCGCAGCCCCGTCTCCCGCGCGAGCCGCAGGGCTGCCGCGACATCGCCCGCGGACTCGGGCAGGATGACGGCGGCTGGGTGGCCCACGGTGGTGTAGGTGGAGCGGAGCAGCGGGTAGCGGCGGTCGTCGGGCATGACCAGCTTGCCGACAAGCTCGGCCGGCACGGCGGAGAGGGTGCCGTTCATCGCCCGCTCCGGAGGGCGCCGACGCGCTCGCGCACCGCGGGCACGACCTCGGCGGCGAAGAGCGCGAGCTGCTGCTCGGGGTCAGTGGCGGGCCAGAAGACGAAGGTGTCGAAGCCGAGTTCCACGGCCCACTCGGCGAGGGTGTCTGCCCACCGCCGCACATCGCCGACGAGCCCCGGTCCGTCCCCGTGGTCGCCGATCACGCCGATCACGTTGTAGACGCGCCGGAACGTTCTCGGGTCGCGGCCTGCGTCGGCGACCGCCTCGTCGAGGATCCGCTGACGTGAGGGCACGTCCTGCGGCGGGACGTAGATGTTCAGCGGCGAGATCCAGCCGTCGGCCAACCGGCCGGCGACGGCGAGCATCCGCGGCTTCTGGGCGCCGAGCCAGAGCTCGACGGGCTTCGGGGACACCGGTCCGGCGCGGTAACCGCCGACGGCGTGGTACTGGCTGTGCAGTCGTACGACGCCCCCGGACAGGGCCGCGCGCAGGAGCCCCAGGGACTCCTCGGCGAACGCCACCATGTCCTGTCCGCTTCGCGCCGCTCCGCCCATCGAGGCGATGGCATCGGGTATGCCGCCCCCGCCGACACCGAGTTGGATCCGTCCGTCGGTGAGCACGCTCAGCGACGCAGCGGCCTTGGCGAGCATCACCGGCGGACGCAACTGCAGGTCGGCGACGTCAGTAAGGAAGGAGATGCGGTCGGTGACCGCGGACAGATGCGTGATCAGGGTCCAAGTGTCGAGGTGGCCGGGCTGGTAGGGGTGGTCCTGGACGGCGAGGTAGTCCAGGCCCGAGTCCTCCGCCGTCCGCGCGAGGCGCCGGGTCTGCGCCGAGGCCCCGGCGGACGGGTCGAGGCTCACTCCGAAGGAGAGTGGGCGTCCGTAGTCGGTCATGCGTCTACGGTGCGCCGGACCACCCCACCGGCAAAACGGTGGGTAAGGTGCTAATCTTTTGTAAGTGAACTCCATTCATGACGACACCTGCCCGAGCTTCGAGGGCACCCTCGAACTGATCGGACGCCGCTGGACGGGTTCAGTACTGCAGGCCGCCGACCGTGGAGCCCGGCGCTTCAGCGAGTACCGGGCGATGATCGACGGCATCTCCGACCGGCTGCTCTCCCAGCGCCTGAAGGAACTCGAGGCCGCGGGCCTCATCGAGCGCACCGTCATCCCCACCACGCCCGTGCAAGTCCGCTATCAGCTGTCCCCGGACGGCCAGGCGCTGGTGGACGCCCTGCTCCCGCTCGCGCAGTGGAGCATGCACCGCTCAGGGCCCAGAGGTGCGGGGCGGGTTCCGTCGTCGACATAGCCTCCGGCCATCCGCGTCCAGGAGGCGCGCGCACTCACTCTGTCCGCTCCGAGGCGCCCAGGCCGTCGGCGAGCACGGCTTTCAGTTCGGTGCGGGAGGCGATGCCGCGCTTGGCCGACGAGCATCAAGCCGACGCGCTGGTGCTCGGCGCGCACAGCACCGCTTGCACCGCCTGATCGGCTCGGTGCCCGCGCGAATGGCCCGGCCCGCCCACTCCCGGTCATCGTGGTCCCGTGATCCAGCGGCAGTCGCGCAGCAGGTCGGCCGGCGCGGCATGCGCGATCCCGAGCTGGTTGTCGGCGACGGCGCGATGGGCCTGTGGAAGGCGCTCGCGGAAGGGCTCCCGGCTGCCCGGCACCAGCGGTGCTGGGTCCACAAGGCCCGCAACGTCACGAACGCCCTGCCGAAGTCTGCGCAGCCAGGCGCGGCGAAGACGATGCAGGAGATCCACAACGCCGAGGACCGCGCGCACGCCGAGAAGGCGGTCGAGGCGTTCGCGAAGACCTACGGTGTCAAGTGGCCCAAGGCCGTCGCGAAGATCACCGACGACCGGGAGGAACTGCTGGCGTTCCACGACTGCCCGGCCGAGCACTGGATCCACCTGCGGACCACGAACCCGATCGAGTCGACGTTCTCCACCGTCAAGCTCCGCACCAGGGTCACCCGCGGCGCCGACGGCCCGGCCGCAGCCCTGGCGATGGTGTTCAAACTCGTCGAATCCGCCCAGGCTCGCTGGCGCGCGGTGACCGGAGCCCACCTCGTCGCCCTGGTCCGCGCCGGCGCAAAGTTCGAAAACGGCGTCCTCGTCGAGCGAGAGCAGGCCACGGCGGCCTGACAGCCCCTGTCACTTGTCGCGCCGCGAAAGGGAGAAAAGGGACCAGTCGATGCCCGAACCCACTGCCCCGCTCACCGAGTTCATCCGCGCCTACGAGCAAGCCACCAACAGCCACGACATCACCCAGCTCGTCCCGCTGATCGCTCCCGATGCCGTCTACTGGTTCTCCGACGGATCGTATCGCGGCCGCGAAGCCATCCTCTCCGCCATCGCCAAGACCTTCGCCACCATCCGCGACGAGATCTACCAGATCGACGACCTGGAGTGGATCGCCCACAGCGATGACCACGCGGTATGCCGCTACCGGTTCACCTGGACCGGAACCATCGACAGCCAGCCGCGATCAGGAAGCGGCCGCGGCACCAACGTGCTGGGCTACCCGACGGATCCCCCGCGGATCAGGGTCCTGTTCCCAGCCGACACGGCGTCAGCGGTGCGCACACTCGTCAACCCGTCCCGGCCGAGAGCGAAACGCCCGCGGCGGACACGGCGCAAGACGCCTCGGACCTGCCGGAGATCTTCAAACTGGTCGAGCTCGGCAGCATCGTCTGCTTCTTCCCGGCCTCGCTCACCCGGCGGTATTCGCGATCTGAGATCGCCTATCGGCCGGTCGAGGACCTGGCTCCGGCCACCCTGTCTGTGACATGGCCGCAGCATTCCCGCTCCACGGCCGTCGCCGCCTTCGTCCGCGCAGCCACCGAGGTCGCGGCGGATGCTCAGCCAGAGCCGGGAACACAGCAGGCGGCGGCCACCTGAGAGGACATCCGGCCCCGAAGGGTCCCGCTGCCTAAGGGCTGTCCCGTAACACCAGTGGCTGTCGAGGTCTCAGTTCTGGGCTATGGACTGCAGGTTGCCTTTCCGACTCCAAGATCGTTATGGGGCAAGCCTTAGTCGCCCTGGAAGTGGAGTTCCAGGCTCGCGGCTTCCGCGCAACGCTCGGCCAGCTCGCGGATCTTCTGCAGAATGGCCCGCTCCCGCTGCCCCTTCACCAGATCACAGGTGGCGTCGACCTCGGAGATGAACTGAGGTATGTCCACCGACGTAAGGATCTGGGTGCGATACGGGTCCACCCGGTTGAGCATCGGCAGACTGCTGTTCACGCACAGACCGGAGAACAGATCCGCCCCGTCCTGTACGAATTCCACCGTGGTCAGCCGACGCTTCTTGGGGCTCGTCCCCCGATGCGTCACCTGCATCAGCGCTACGTCAACACCCATTCCTCATGCTCCTACCAGGATCCGGGACACTCGCCCAACTCGATCCGGTTCAGTAACCGGTGAATGCGGTCAGGGCCTGTGTGCGCGGCGTCTTCCGCGAGCAGTTCTTCCGCTCCAGCGGAGCAATCAGTCCTCGCATGTACGCCAGCGCCGAATCCTGCGATTCCTGCCGGTTGAACCGGTGCAAGAATCGCTCGTGCACGGCACCCAGTTCCCGGCCCACAACCTGACATCAGCAAGGACCCCACCCATAACCAGACCAACGACGAAGCTGACCACCAGTCACGGCAAACACCGTTGCAGTACTAGGCACTGTTTCTCGGATCATGTTCGGAGCCAGATCATGATGGCTGCGAGGGTGACGGTTCCGAGGTAGATGTAGGCGCGTTTCTCGTAGCGGGTGGCGACGGCGCGGAAGCCTTTGAGTCGGTTGATGGCGCGTTCGACGGTGTTGCGTTTCTTGTAGCGCTCGCTGTCGAACCCGGTGGGCCGGCCGCCTCGAGAACCTCGGTTCTGCCGGTGTCTTTGCTGGTCGAGACGTTCGGGGATGGTGTGCCGGATTCCGCGTCGTCGTAGGTAACGGCGGTTCTTCCGGGACGTGTAGGCCTTGTCCGCCAAGACATGGTCGGGTCGCGTGCGGGGCCGTCCGACTCCGGTGCGGGGCACGGAGACCTGCTCCAACACACGCTCGAGCTGCGGGCCGTCACCGTAGTGTCCGGGCGTCAGGACGAAAGCGAGGGGGCGGCATCGTCCCTCGGCGACGAGGTGGATCTTGGTGGTGAAGCCGCCGCGGGAACGTCCCAGACACTCGCCGATCTGACCACCTCCTCCAGCCGGACGGCCAGTCTCCGCAGCACCGGATCGACCTGGTTCGTCCCCCGGCCGGCCCCCTTTTCAGGGACCGCGGCCGCCGACGCTTTCCTCGCGCCGGCGGCGTGCTGGTGGGCCCGCACCGCCGTCGAGTCCACCGACACATCCCAGTCGATCCCGCCCGCGGCGTCCTCGGCAGCCTGGATGCGAGACAGCAGCATCTTCCAGGTTCCATCAGCTGACCAGCGACGATGCCGCTTATAGACCGTTTCCCACGGCCCGAACCGCTCCGGCAGATCCCGCCACTGCACACCCGTCCGCACCCTGTAGAGAACCCCGTTGATCACCCGCCGATGATCGCTCCACCGACCTCCACGCGCACCACCAGGAGGTAAGAACGACTCCAGCCGATCCCACTCCGCATTCGTCAGATCCCCACGGCCCATGCAGCCAGCCTGACCCCAACACCCCACTCACGTCCGGAGATCCGAGAAACAGTGCCTAGTAGGGCTTGGTCAGCTTCACTCGTGGGTGGCGTGTCTGCTTGTTGGTGAGTGTCGTTGAGGTGGTGTGACACCTGAAGAGATGGCCGGGGTCCGGGAGGACCTGGAGGCATTCACGACGGAGATGTTCGACGGGTTCTTCCGTGCGGATCAGCGGCGGTGGGGGCAGGTGTATGTGCGTGGGCTGCTGCTGGAGGGTCGGCGCAAGTCGGTGGAGCCGATGGCGGCGCGTCTGGGCGAGGACGGCAACCGGCAGGCGCTGGCCCACTTCGTGACTACCAGCCCGTGGGATCCAGCGCATGTGCGGGCCCGGCTGGCCTGGAAGATGCAGGATGTGATCGGCGCGGAGGCGCTGATCGTCGATGACACCGGCTTTTTGAAGGACGGGGACGCCTCGGCGTGTGTGTCCCGGCAGTACACCGGCACCGCGGGCAAGGTCACCAATTGTCAGGTCGGGGTGTCGTTGCACCTGGCCCGCGATCATGCCTCGGCCGCGGTGAACTGGCGGCTGTTCCTGCCCGCTTCCTGGGATCCGGGCTCGCCGGAGGCGGATGCGGACAAGGTCGCCCGCCGGGGCCGCTGCGGCATTCCCTCCCAGGCGGGGCATGTGGAGAAGTGGCAGCTGGCCCTGGACATGATCGATGAGACCCGCTCGTGGGGCATCGACCTCCCCTTGGTCGTCGCGGACGCCGGATACGGTGATGCCGCCGCCTTCCGTCTGGGCTTGGAGGAACGCAACCTGCCTTATGCGGTGGGCATTTCTTCCCGCCACACCGCCCATCGGGCCGGCGCCCGGCCTGTCCAGCCTGCCTATGCGGGCACCGGCCGGCCACCGAAGATGCAGTATCCCGAGCCTGCACAGACCATGAAAAATTTGGTCATCGCGGCCCGGCCGGGCTGCTGCGAGACCGGTGTCCTGGCGGGAAGGATCCCGGCCAGGCCAGGGCCAAAGCGGCTTCAAGCGCATGCACTCACGCTTCGTCGCTCTGCGCGTCCGACCGGCCGGACGCGGTGCCCGCACAGCCGGCGACGGTCCAGAACTACCAGAGCGCTGGCTGCTGGCCGAATGGCCCGCCACCGAGCCCGAGCCGGTGCAGTTCTGGCTCTCGAACCTGCCTTCCGGGATGCCGCTGGCCACACTGGTGCGGCTGGCCAAACTACGCTGGCGCATCGAGCACGACTACCGCGAGATGAAACAGGCCCTGGGACTTGCCCACTTCGAAGGCCGCACCTGGAACGGCTGGCATCACCACGTCACCCTCGTCTCCGCAGCTCATGCCTTCTGCACCCTGCAACGACTGGCACACCACCCAAAAGACTCAGCGCAGGTCTGAGCCTCTACCAGGTCCTCCGCGAACTCCAGACACTCCTCGCCCTCTGGGTCGGCGCCTGCCCCACCTGCCACCGCAACATACCCACCCCCATACGAACCTGACCAAGCCCTACTAGTGCTGGATTCCGCTTTCAGTGGGTATACATGCTGGTGGCGGGGTTGTTTGGGGTAATCGGGGTGGGTGGTTCGGGGTGGTGTTGCGGGCGCGACAGAGCCGTGATTCGGGTGAGGGATCGGTGGTGCGGCGGTTAGCTCGAGCGCGGAAGGCGCCGGCGGACTTGGTGATGCGGGCGCGGATGGTCGAGCTGAGCTGGGCCGGGTCTCGGGTGCCCGCGATCGCCTCTGAACTGGGTTGTAGCCAGAAGACGGTGCGGTGTTGGCTGCACCGTTTCAACCGGTACGGTCTCGAGGGTCTGGAGGATCTGGGCGGGCAGGGCCGCAAGCGGCGGATCACCGAACTCGAGCGGTCGAGGATCATCGCCCTGGTCAGGCAGCCCCCGCCGGGCAGACTGATGGTCCAGCCGGGCGGGGATCTCGAGGCCATGGACGAGGCCGGACCGCCGGAGTGGACCCTGGACGCGTTGGCCGGTCGGGCAAGGGAACTGGGGATTGAGGTGGGTCGCTCGCAGGTCCGCAGAATCCTGCTGGCCGAGGGCGTCAGATGGCGCCGCACGCGTTCCTGGATCCGTTCCAAGGATCCGGATTTCGAGGGAAAAGGACGCGGGTCGTCGGCCTCTACACCTGCCCGCCCGAGGACGCGACGGTCGTCTGCGTCGACGAACTCGGGCCGGTGATCCCGCGTACTTTCCCGCCGGCGCCGGGCTGGTCGCCGGACGGACACCGCATCAAAGCTGAGCTGGAGTACAGCCGCGGACCGGAGAAGACCTGGGTCTACGGCGGCTTGCGTGTCACGGACGGGCAGCAGGTCACCATGACCGCGTCCTCCCGCAACAGTGCCTTCTACCAGCGGTTCTTGCGGAAGCTGGAGGAAGCTAACCCGGCGGGCGACATCTACGTGGTCACCGACAACCTGTCCTCCCACAACAGCCTGTCGACCCGGACCTGGCTCGAGGACCACCCGCGTATCCGACACGTCTTCATACCCGTCGGCGCGTGCTGGCTCAACCTCCAGGAAGGCTGGTGGCGCATCTTCCGCAAGGCCGCCCTCGCCGGACAGACCTTCGCCGGCCCGGACGAAATCACCCAGGCCACCGAACTCGCGACAGCCCAGCTCAACGCCCGTGCCAGGCCATGGATCTGGGGCAGACCAGCACCACCCACCCGCCGCTTACGTCGCCGATATGTGTACTGCCTTTGAGGAACTCAGCACTAGGGTGGAGGCTTGAAGGGCGGGGACTCGGTGGCTGACTGGCCAAGCGCGATCGTGGCTGCGCTGTCAACGGCAATCGCTGTGTACGCGGCGTACTGGGCCCGGCTGCGGGCACTCGGGCGACGCGCCGGGAGGGGACCCTGTCATGACGTTTCGCCGCAACGCTCATCAGCTCGCGCCACACATCGCCTTGGGCCGGGCGCCGGCGATCCGGCACCCTTCTTCTTACCGTTCGCCAACCCCAACGCGGAGTCGGGGTGATTGAGGAGCTCCGCGGGCGCGCGGCGGCCACGCGGGGGGCCGGGTCCGCGCACCTTCTATACGAAGTCTGTTCGCCCCCTGTACGCCTTCTCCGTGTCTCATGGCGGACGGCTGTGAACGTGGCGTGTGCGGTCGGTCCCGTGTGCCCACTGCTGTTTGCATGCTCCGGTACTTCAAGTTGACAACGTTGTCTTTCGCCGGACGGTGCGTGCTTATCACGATGCTGGAGACCTTTGTGCCCATCAGATCCCATGTCCTAACGCCCCGCGTGATCCTTCCGAGACCCGCCCGCCGGCATCGTCGGCAACTGCGCACTGCAGTCGCCATGCTGCTCACCGGCGCGCTCGGCTTCGCCGCACTGGCAGGTGGCGTCGCAGCCGCAGCACTGCCCGTCACGACCACATCCGCGGGGTCCTCAGGGACATCCGGCGGCACGGACTACACGAAGCTCGTCGACCCGTTCGTATCGACCGCCGGCGACGACGGCAACGACCTGCCGGGCGCGCAGGCACCCCACAGTCTGGCCAAGGTCAACCCGCTGACCACTCCGAACCGCAACCACACCGGGTACGACTACAACGAGGACCACATCGCCGGGTTCACCGCGACGAACCTCGACGGCGTCGGTGGCTCGGGAGGCGGTGGCGACCTATTGGTCGTCCCGACCTCCGTGCAGTACGACAAGCGCCCTGCCTCCAGCACGTACGCGCACGCGTACAGCCACGACGACGAGACCGCAACGCCCGGCTACTACGGGGTGGGGCTCGGCGCCGTCTCCGGAACTGGCTCGTCGGTGACGCAGGACTCCGGGACCATCGACGCGGAGATGACCGCGACAACGCGCACGGCGCTGCAGCGCTACAGCTTCCCCTCCGGGTCGGACCCCGAGCTCGTCCTCGACCTGGCGAACAACTTCACCAGCCGCACTCGCGCGACCATGAAGGCGACGACGCTCCCGGACGGGACCACCTCGATCGCCGGCCTGATCGCGGGGTCGTTCAACGGCGCCTCATACCAGCTGTACTACAACGCCACCACGAACGTCCCCGTGACCTCCCTGAAGAGCTGGGGTAACGACGGCAAGCTGAGCGACGCGACTATGCAGGACGGGTCCGACACCGGCGCCGTCCTCGGGTTCGACAAGTCCGCCGGGGACGACATCGAACTGCGAATCACGCTGTCGCCGATCAGCGCGGAACAGGCCGCGACCGACCAGCGCAACGAGGTCGGCGACCTCACCTTCGACCAGGCGCGCGCGCAGACGAAGGCGGCCTGGAACAGCGCACTCGGCGCCGTCGCTGTGCGCTCCTCGGCGAAGTCCGACCCCGGGTCGACGCTCACCAAGGAGTTCTACACGCACCTGTACCGCATGTACGCCCTGCCCGTGAACGCCACCAGCACCAGCGGTACGTACCGCGGCGTCGACGGAGCGGTGCACAAGGCGAACGGCTTCACGTACTACGACGGCTGGTCCACCTGGGACGACTTCCGCAAGTACTCCGTCGAGGCGTACATCGACCCGGCCACCTACCGGGACATGGTGCAGTCGCTGATCGAGCTGTTCGCCGACGCGCGCACCTCGGGCAAGAGCCTCGGCAGCCTCACCCACTCGGTCCCGACCGTGCGCTGGGAGCGCTCCGCGGTGCTGGTCGCCGACGCGCTGTCAAAGGGCTTCAAAAACTTCGACCGGCTCGACGAGGCGTACCCGGCGCTGCTGTCCTACTCCGGTTACTACACGGGGGCGCAGCTGCGGCAGGGATACGTCACCGGGGATCCCGGTACGACCGTTCAGCGCGGCTACGACCAGTGGGCGCTGTCCATCATCGCCGACGCACTCGGCAAGGAGGCGGACGCGAAGAAGCTCCGCACCCAGTCGACGATGGCGATCGACAACCTCGTGAAGTCCGGCGCCTGGACCGCGGCCGACGGCACCAAGGTCGGTCTGCTCACCCCGCGCGCCGCGAGCGGCGACTGGCAGAGCGCCGACTACGAGAAGTTCGAGGCGGCCGGCCTCTACCAGGGCACGCTCTGGCAGTACCACTGGTACGACGCGTACGACATGGGCGGCCTCATCGAGGCCATGGGCGGCGAGAAGGCCGGCAGGGCCGCGGTCAGGCACATGTTCGGCGAGGACTCCGCTGCCGACGACGGCTCGACCATGCTGCACTCCAACGCGAACGAGATCGACCTGCAGGCCCCGTACCTCTTCAACTACGTCGGTGAGCCGAGCCTGACGCAGAAGTGGGTGCGTGCCATCTACACCGGCACGACCTGGAACCGCTACATCGCGACGGGCTCCACGAACGAGGCCCCCAGCTCAGGCGGCCAGTTCACCCCGCCGGTCAAGACTCAGGTCTACAAGCTCTCCCCGAACGGCTTCCTGCCGACCATGGACAACGACGCCGGCACCATGTCGACCATGTTCGTCGGCGCCGCCCTGGGCTTGTTCCCGGTGACCGCCGGTTCCAGCCAGTTCCAGATCGGCAGCCCGTTCTTCGACTCCACGACGATCACCTACGCCAACGGCAGCCGGTTCACGGTGAAGGCCGACGGCGTGTCGCCGAGCAACTACTACGTGCAGAGCGCGACCCTCAACGGCAAGCGGTTCAACAACACGTGGCTCGACTACTCCCAGATCATCTCCGGCGGAACCCTGGACTTCACCATGGGTTCCAAGCCCTCCCAGTGGGGCGCCCACACGGAGCCCGCGTACTCGCTGAACACCGGTTCGGGCGAGGCGGGAACGGGCAAGGGCGACACCGTCGTCTCCGCCCACCCGGGCACCGTCGACACCGCCGCGGACGGCACCCTCGACGACAGCGTGAAGCTCACCCTGGACGGACCGGCGTCATTCGCCGCCCGCAAGGGAACCAGCCTGACCAGGACCGGGGCGGCGACCGTGACCGGTCTGCCGGGCGGTGCCACGGCGGACCTCCGCGTCAGCGGCTCACGCACGGCGACGCTGTCGCTCACCGGCACCGCGAAGGTCGACGCACACTTCGGCATCACGTTCCACGACGCGGCCTTCGCCCACGGCGTGCGGGCCGCGACGGTGAGCGGCACCGGGATATCCCCGACCGACCCGCTCGTCATCTCCGCCGCCGCGGTGCACCGCAAGACCCTCGGGGCACTCGTCGACCAGGCGTCCCTGGTGCGCAGCGGCAACTACTCCGACGGCTCCTGGAGCCTGTTCCGTTCGGCGCTCGAACGCGCGCGGACCATCCTCGCGGACACCACCTCCGCGACGGGCACGATCATGGCCGCGGACGACGCGCTGCACTCCGCCGTTGACGCGCTCACCATCGACGAGGGCGGCTACGCCGTCCTGCAGGCCGAGGACCCCGACCAGAAGGAGGGCCCCAGCCTCGTCAGCGAGCGGAACAACTCGGACGGCAACCTCGGCGGCGTCACCGAGGGATCGTGGGAGCGGTTCACCAAGCTGGACTTCGGCGGGGTCGCCCCGCGGAGCATCTCGGTCCGCTACGCGAACTCTCAGGCGGCGAACGCGAAGCAGAGCAGCGTCGACATCCACGCCGGCGCCGCCGACGGCCCCGTCGTCGCCACCGTCCAGCTCCCCGGAACCGGCGGCTGGCAGTACTACACCACGGTGCAGGCGGCCGTCACCGACCCGGCCGCCCTGCTGGACGCGAAGAGCGCGACGTTCGTGTTCCACGCCCCGGCCGGCCAGCAGTGGGTGTCGAACTTCGACTGGCACCAGTTCTCGCCGTACGAGGTCTCCTCGTCCCCCTCGACCACGCTCGCCACGCTGACCGCGGTGAACGCCACCACGACCGGCGACGGCTCGCTCCCGCTCAAACTCTCGAACGGCATCTTCGAGAACGTGACGAACGGCGCGTGGGCGCAGTGGAAGGACACCAACCTCCGCAACGGCGCCGACACCGTGACCGTCAGCTACGACAAGCCCCAGTCGCGCGCGGCGTCGGACTCGCACATCGAACTGCACCTCGGCTCGAAGGACGGCGCGAAGAAGGTCGACATCCCCCTCGACTACACCGGTTCGAGTTGGGGAACCATCGCCACCACGACCGTGCAGCTCGACCCGAACGTCTTCAGCGGCGTCCAGGACGTGTACGCCGCCTTCGTCTCCAGCACGCAAACCGCCTCCCAGCCCTACGTGGGCAATGTCTACTCGCTGACCGTGTCGCAGGACGCCGACGCCCCCGTGGGGTTCGACGCCACTGCGTTCCGATCCAACAGCGGCGGCGGGCTCAAGATCGAGCCGGTCGGCTGGACCGGCGCGGGTTCCACCACCGACCTCGGCGGCACCTACAACGGAGCCTGGGTCAACTACGGGGACATCGACTTCGGTGACTCCCCGAAGAGCACCGTCACAATCACCTACGTCAACAACTCCGCACGCTGCGGAACCGGCTCCGCCGTCCAGCTCTACCTGGACTCCTTCGACGCGGCCAACCCCGGCACGCCGTACGCGACCGTGCCGCTGCCGGTCACGGGTAGCGCATGGTCATCAGGAGGGACGACGAGCCTGACGCTGCCGAAGGCGATCACCGGCACGCACACCGTCCACCTGCGGCTGACGACGAACCCGGACTCCTCGCACCCGTACGTCGCGAACCTGGGCCGGATCACCTTCAAGCACGTCGAGACGCCCGCCGTCACGGACAAGTCCGCCCTGCGGAAGGCGATCGACCAGTTCGAGGGGCTCTCCGGCGACGCGGAGCGTTACGACGCGATCGACTTCGGTGTGTACCGGCGCGAACTCGCCGCCGCGCGCACCCTCGTCGACGCAGAGGATGCGACGCAGCTCGAAGTCGACACACGGACGCGCAGCCTCACCCTGGCCGCCAACCAGCTGATCCCCCTGCCGAGGCTGAAGCTGGAGGACCTGGTCGCGACCGCGACCGCCCTCGCCGACGACCGCTACACGGACGCGTCGTGGAAGGCGTTCACCACGGCACTCGCCGCGGCGAAGACCGCGGTCGAGGATGGCACTTCGACGGACGCGACCCTCACGGCACGGTACGACACCCTGCGCCATGCCCTGTCCGCACTCACCACGAAGCCCAAGACGGTGCCGGCCGCGCCTGACGCAGTGTCGGCGACCTCGTCCGGCACGAGCCTGACTGTCGCCTGGTCCGCCCCCAAGGACACCGGCGGCTCGCCGGTCACCGGCTACAAGATCACCCTTAGCGACGGTCACCAGATCAAGATCAACGATCCGGACAGCCGGAGCACGACGTTCACCTGGCTGCGGGCCAGCAGGTCGTACACGGCACGCGTCCAGGCAGTGAACGCCGTCGGCACCTCCCACCAGAGCGCCGCCACGGCACCCGTGGTGATCGGCGGCGGCAAGCCGCAGAAGCCGGCCGTGACGGGTGTGATCACCGACGGCAAGCAAGTCCGCGTGACCTGGCGGACGGCCGGCGATGGCGGTTTCCCAGTCATCGGCTACACCGTGGCCCTCGGCGACGGAACCACCGCGCACGTTCCCGCCACGACGGACACGGCGCTGCTCACGACCGCGGGCAAGGCCAAGGCGCACACGGCCACCGTCACCGCGGTCACCCTGGCTGGAACCTCGGACGACTCCACCGCGACCGCTTCGGCGGCCGCCTCCGACCCGGCGTACGAGCCGTCGCCCTTCCCGGACGACACCCTGAACGCGGCCTACGCGTCGGACAAGTGGCCGGGGACCGGTGACGGGACCGACTACTTCTACGACCTGCTCAACGGTGTCGACGACCTCGACTCCGACATCCTCGGCGCCAACACCAAGGTGCCCAACGGCACCGCGCTCACCGCCGAGAACGACCGGATCGCCATGCGCATCAACAACACGGCGACGCAGAAGGAGGTGGACCGGGCCGAGGTCGACGCGACGAACAGCTCCACCGTCACGATGGCCGACGGCCTCGGATCCCGGCTCGGCCAGATCTACCACGACGCCCTCGACGGCGGCCGGCTGCCGAAGACCAGCGCGCTGTTCTCCCGCGTCACAAAGAACCTCGACAAGGTCGACGCGGCGAAGAACCACTACGGCTACCTGCGCCCGTACGTACGGCTTGGGTTCGTCGGCGACGGCGGCGACATCTACGAGTCGCAGGACGGCTCCTACGGCAGCCTCACCACCAGCGGCTCGTACCCCAGCGGCCACGCCTACGGCGGCTACGAAGCCGGAACCATCCTCGCCACGCTCCTGCCGGAGCTGGCACCGTCCATCCTCGCCCGCACCTCGGAGTACGGGAACAACCGCATCGTCCTCGGGTTCCACTACCCGCTCGACGTCATGGGCGGCCGCATCAGCGCACAGGCCACCGTGGCACACCGGTGGGCCGACCCCGATTTCGAGAAGCTGCTGACGCAGGCCCACACCGAAATAGAGAACGTGCTGCTCGCGCAGTGCGAGAAGGAGGGATACGGCGACACGCTCGCGGCCTGCGAGGGCGACTCCTACGCCGGCCTGAGCACCGCGCAGCACGTCGACCTGTACACGCGCCGCCTGACCTACGGGTTCTCCCAGGTCGGAAAGTCCGGGCAGACTCTCAAGACGCCGTCCGACGCGGCAGCCCTGCTGATCACGGCCTTCCCGGGCCTCACCACCGAGCAGCGAACCCAGATCCTCGAGCAGACCGCGACGGACTCCGGGTACCCGCTCGACCTCACCGCGGGCGGCGGAGCGAGCTGGGAGCGCATCAACCTGGCGGCCGCGATGGCGGCGAAGGTCGTCGTCAACGCCGACGGGTCGGTCACGGTGAAGAACTTCTCGGACGCCACCAAGGCCAGCGTCGCCGACGCCAGGGCGATCACCGTCGGAGGTGTCTCGATCGACGGGTTCGATCCGGACGTGTCCACGTACGTCGTCGACTGGCCGAAGAACACGAGGATCCCGACCGTCTCCGCCACGCCGGCCCAGTCCGGCGCGCGGGTGAAGGTCACCGAGGGCGGTTCGGTCCTCTCGTCGACCGGGTCCCGGTTCACCACCCGCACCATCAAGGTGACGTCGGCCAACGGTTCGGTCACCCGGACCTACACGGTCGGGTTCCAGCCCACGGACCGCGATGCCCGGCCGGTCGCGGCCGGCGGCAACGGCGGTGACCGCACCAGCGGAGCATCCGACCTGTGGGACCGCGTAGGCAACGGAGCAGGGTTCGCCGGCGGCGCCGGATTCTGGGCGCCGGCGACGGAGTGGGAGCAGCCCATGTGGATCCCTCGCGGCTAGCACACGCGTGACCGCCGGACCAGCCGTACCCCGTGCGACCGCGGCAGGATCCCGCTGACTGTTGGGAGATGCACCGCCATCGGCGGCCGGCCCCTCCGGGTGAACCACTGCTGTTCACCTGGAGGGGCCGTCGGCATGACGGCGTGGCCGTTCACGGCGGTGGTGGCACGGCGGTCCATTACCGGGTGCCGGCGCGCGCGGTGGGGAGCCCGGCCTCCAAGGCCCCCACCACCTGACTGGCTTGCGACGCATTCCGAACCCGGCGCCCCTGGCTAGTGCTGGCACTCATCCACTCACGCGCGCTGACGCTCGGCCGGCTCGAGAGCTTCGACCTTGCGGGTGCCGATTAAGCATCCGGCCAGGTCAGGAGCACGATCGTCGATGATAGGGCCCTCGGCTACTGCGCCGCTCGCACCCGTGTGGTTCACGTGGGCGGCGGTGGGGCGGCATCATGATCTGCCGTGCTGCTGCCCACCTGCGGAAACCGTAGACTGCTTCTCGCTCGCCCTGGCACGATCCTCCTGCGTGGCGCGGCCTGCTCAAGGCAGGACACCTGCCGGGGTGCGCACGGCCTGACGCAGGCGGGCGGCGTCCTGGCTGGGCGGCGCGCCGAACTGGCGGCGATACTCGCGACTGAACTGTGACGGGTTGTCATAGCCGACGCGGTGGCCGACCCCGGTGACGTCGCCCGGGTGTGTGGCGAGCAGCAGCCGGGCCTCCTGCAGCCGGATCTGTTTCTGGAACTGGATGGGGCTCATCGCGGTCACCGCCTGGAAGTTGCGGTAGAAGGCGGAGACGCTCATGCCGGCCATGCGTGCCACCTCGTCGACCCGGAAGGGCTCGGCGTAGTGCTCGCGGATCCAGCGCACTGCCCGGGAGACGTGGCTGAGGCTGCTGTCGGCCAGGCCGAGCTGACGAACCGTCGCACCTTGCTCGCCGGTGATCACACGCCACAGGATCTCGCGCTTGACCAGCGGGGCCAAAACGGCGCGGCCGCGGGGCTCGTCGAGCAGGCGCAGCAGCCGCACCACCGCGTCGAGCAGCGCGGCCGGAGCGTCGCTGACGGCGATCCCCGACGGAACGCCTCCGCCGGCGCGGGGGATGTCCCCGGGACCGGCCTGCAACAGCAGTTCGGCAACGGCGGACGGTTCCAGTGTGAGACCGAAACCGAGGGCCGGCTGTTCGAAGTCGGCCCGGGCGAACTGCCCCGTGACAGGCAGGTCGACGGATGCGACCAGGTACTGCCCGGGGCCGTACTCGTAGACCCGGTCGCCCAGCGCGAGGCGCTTGGCCCCCTGGGCGATGACCGCGAGCACCGTGCCGGACATGGAGGGCGCCGGTGGATCCGGCCGGTCGACCTTCGAGATGAGGACGCCGTCGATGGTGGTGGTCCAGTCGGGCCGGGCATGCCGGGCCAGCAGGGTGCGGAGCTCTTCGAGGTACATGTGTCCATTGCAGCACTCTTCCGCGCTATGACTCTTGCGGACGCGAGGATCGTGCAAGTACGAGCGAGCATCGGTCTAACGTTTCCGCAGGTCAACTCGGTTGAATGGAATCACCTCACTCCATCACCGAAAAGAGGGCATCCATGATCGCCAACTACGGATTCAACGCCACCCTGACCGCCAAGCCCGGAATGGGCGACCAGCTGGTCGACCTGCTACTGACCGGCCTGAACGAGGGCAGCCCCGGCGCGAGCGAACACTGCGTCGTCTACCTCGTCTCCCGTTCCGCGTCCGACCCCGACATCGTCCACGTCACCGAGGGCTGGACCAGCCAGGAGGACCACCACCGGATCTTCGCCGGCGAGGCCGCCCGGGCCATCGTCGCGCAGATCGACGGACTGCTGGCCAAGGAGTCCGAGTACACCGACTACGTCCCGGTCCGCGGCAAGGCCGCCATCTGACCCGCCGATCACCCCATACCCCGGCCCCTGCCGCCTCGGCGCCTGCCGAGCCGGCCCTCCCCTCGCTCGACCGTCCGCCACCACCCCACGAAAGGCCGCCACCATGACCACGGCACGACCCGCCTTGGACCCCGAACTGCGTGAGCTGCTCGCCGACATGCCCCTCATGTCCCAACTCAGCCCGGAAGTACTCGCGCAACTGCGCCAGCTCCCCTCGACGCCCGTCGAGCCCCTTCTCGCCCACCGGCAGGTCGACCGGCGCGAAGTCACCGTGCCCGCCAAGGATGGTGCCCCGATACCCCTGTCGGTCTTCAGCCCCGCGAACACCGATCGCACCATCGCCGCACCCTGCGTCTACTGGATGCACGGCGGCGGGATGGTCATGGGTGACCGCTTCTCGCAGATCGACGTCCCCCTGGAGTGGCTCGACGAGTTCGGCGCGGTCGTGGTCTCCGTCGACTACCGGCTCGCACCCGAGGCCACCGGTACCGCCCTGGTCGACGACTGCTACCAGGGACTGATGTGGGTCGCCGAACACTCCGCTGAACTGGGCATCGATCCCGCCCGGATCGTCGTCGCGGGCGCCAGCGCGGGCGGCGGCCTCGCGGCCGGTGTCACCCTGCTGGCCCGCGACCTCGGCACGCCTGCGATCGCCGCGCAGATGCTGATCTGCCCCATGCTCGACCACCGCAACACCAGCGCCTCCAGCCGCCAGTACTCCGGTGGGCCCGGCGTGTGGACCCGCGAGATGAACGCGTTCGGATGGCGCTGTGTCCTCGGTGACTTCACCGACCAGGAGGTACCCGAGTACGTCTCACCCGCGCTGGCCAACGATCTCTCCGGCCTGCCGACCACCTACATCGACACCGGCTCCGCCGAAGTCTTCCGCGACGAGGACACCGACTACGCCACCCGTATCTGGGCGGACGGCGGCCAGGCCGAACTCCACGTCTGGGCGGGTGGCTTCCACGGCTTCGACGCCCTGTACCCGCAGGCGCGCATCTCGGCGGCAGCCCGCCAGACCCGCACCGCCTGGCTCGCCCGGCTCCTGCTGCCGGACTCCGCCGCATAGCGCCACCGGCGCACTCACGCAACACACCGACCGCACACCAGGAGGAACACCATGAAGGTCGCCATCGTCACGGGCGCCAGCTCCGGCATCGGACGAAGCGCCGCGATCGAGATCGCGAAAAGCGGAAACGGAGTCATCCTCACCTACGGCACCAACCCACAAGGAGGGCTGGAGACGGCCGCCACCATCGAGAAGGAGGGCGGGACGGCCGTCGCACTCCCGCTGGACGTCAGCGAAGCGGGCACCTTTGTGGCCTTCCGCGACAGGGTGGCTGACGTGCTGCGCGACACCTGGCAGCGCGACACCTTCGACTATCTGGTCAACAACGCCGGTTTCGCGCAGACGTCGTTGATCGAGGACACGACCGAGGAGACGTTCGACAGGCTCATGCGGGTACTGCTCAAGGGTCCGTACTTCCTGACGCAGAAGTTGCTGCCCCTGATGGCAGACGGCGGGGCCATCGTCAATACGAGCAGCAACTCGGCGACGGCGGCGACCGGCCTGGAGCCTGGCTACTCTGCCTACGCCTCGATGAAGGGCGGACTGAACGTGCTGACCCGGTACATGGCCAAGGAATTCAGCACGCGTGGCATCCGCGTCAACGCCGTCTCGCCGGGGTCGACCCGCACTCGGATCGCCGACGACGCCTTCACCCGGTTCCCCGAGGTCGTCCCGGCCCTCGCTGCGAAGACCGCGCTCGGCCGGGTCGGCGAACCCGACGACATCGGCGCGATGATCGCCACACTGGTCTCCGATGAGAGCCGCTGGGTCACCGCTCAGAACATCGAGGTATCGGGCGGCTACAACCTCTAGCAGAAGATCAGTCAACGTGACCCGGCCCTGAAGGGCCGGGCTTGGAGGTAGCGCCCGACCGGCTGCTGGGTTGGCGCAGACGCGGGATCAAGGCGGTCATCCGGGAAAAGGCCGATCAGGCCGCGAACCGTAAGAAGCGCGGCAGGGACGGCGGTCGACCGGTGGCCCATGACGCTGAGCAGTACAAGGAGCGCAACACGGTGGAACGCTGCATCAACAAGATCCGGGCGTGGCGGGGCCTGGCCACGCGCTACGACAAGACGCCCGCAAACTACACGGCGGGGCTCCAACTGCGCGGATCCATCATCTGGATGCGCAGCCTCAACCCGAACCCGCGGTTGCGGCGCCCGGCTTGCCGGCCGGGCGCCGCAACCGCTCAGGTCAGGCCGACACGGTGACCGCTCCGCCGAGGTGCCGGGCGAAGAACCGGACCGCGCTGTCGACCTCGAACCGAGGCAGCTCCTTGTGCTTACCCGAGTTCACGTGCAACGACTTCTCCTTCGAGGCAAAGGCGTCGAACAGCGCGAGACCCTCCTCGCGCGAGATGTGCTCGTCGTCCCACTGCATGTCGAACTCGATCGGGATGGTGATCTGCTTCGCCTTCTCGGCCAGGACATCGGGCCAGTGCTGACCGAAGACCGCGGCGGCGATCCTGGGTTCGATCGCCACAAGCGGCACGCCGATCGCCGTGCCCATGTTGATGCCCCAGAAGCCAACTAGCCCGTCGGTGCCGATCTCCGGGAGTTCCTGGAGGGCATCCAGGGTCGCCTGGTACTCGGGCACGGCGAGCTCCGCCAGGTGGTCGTTGTAGCGCACGACGATCGGCCCTTCCGGCTCGCCCGCCGCCCTCGCCCGGAACAGCTCGGCGATTTCCGCCTCGTCGTGCGCGGTGCGCGGCCGGTCGCCATGACCTGGCGCGTCGATGACGGCGGCATGGAAGCCGCAGCCGGTCACGACGCGCTGGGCGCGGCCGGACATCGCCGGGTGCTTCTTGTGGTTGCCGCCGCCGTGGGCCATCAGGATCAGGGGCGCGTGATCGGCCGTATTGGAGGCCGGCGACCACAGGACGCCGGGGACGTCGCCCACGGTGAAGTCGCGCTCGACCATGCCGTTCGACGACGACTCGGCGGTGAACTGCAGAGAGTGCATAGGTGTTGCCTTTCGGAAGTGCCTTGTTGTCGAGGCGCTCCCGGCGACACCTGCGTCAATCGCCTGACCGTGATGAGAGGGGGAGCACCCATATGGGTACAGCGTTCATGGGTCTCACCTCCTCGGGCGGTGTCGCGGTCGACTGAAAGCTAGCAGCCCGATCGCGATCCCGCCCACCCCATTTTTTTTCCGCCACGTGATCACAACTCCCGACAGGCCCTGGTGGCGGGCCGTTTCGTTCTTCCGCGCCCATTGCAGTCGCTCGGCAGAGGCGGACAGGAAAGCAGCCTCGCCGACGGGGGCGGCAAGGCTGCAGCCAGTGTGGCAGGACCAGGCGACCGTTGCGCCCGATTCGCCGCACAGAGCGGGTAGAGCATCGGCGGGCGTCGGCTGCCCGCACGGCTACCCCGATCGGGAGGGCGGGACACCAGCCCACCGTCCGCCCGTGGACCTTCAGAGATAGACCACTGCTGCATTTTCGTCCGAAGGCCTCTTCTCTCACCCCGAGCACCTGCGGACCCGAAGCCATCACGGTACGTGTTGCATCCGCGACCCTGCGGCCGACTTCAGCGCTGACACCGGCCAAGTAGGCAGTTGGCTCGTCCGGCCGACTACGGCGCTCAGTCGTCAGCGATTTGCAGGGCCAGCGCGAAGTGCTCGCCCTGCATCCCCGCGAGCAGGCTGTCGAAGACCGGGGTGAGCCCGTTCACGGCGCCGCATTCGGCATCGTGGTTAGTCCACCAGCTGGCCTCCGGTCCCAGTAGGGCCACCACCCGCTCTGCCATGCGCTCCGCCGCCTCGGCGGGCAGGTGCCGATGACTCCGCCAGACGAGGTCGACGCCCGCGACCTGGGCGAGGAACGAGGCAGCCTCGTGCGTTTCCACCGGTTCCAGAGAGGCGCAGATCGCAGGAACGGACGGCGGGGTGTACCCGGGCAGGAAGCGCCGCCAGGCATCGTCCGCCGCGATCGCGGCCAGCAGCGTGCGGATCCGGGCTGCCAGCTCTGGCAGGTCAGGTTCCGGCTCGGTGAACCGCCCGGCCTCCACGTACACCCGCATCGGCGTGGCCAGCTCTGACATGCTGACTTCCAGCTCGGCCAAAACCTCAATCGACGTCACAGTGGGATTCTGCCCTACGCACCGCCCGCTCCATGTCGCACACCCGGGCCGACTACAGCGCATGGTGTGACGGAGCACGGCTGTTGGCCCGAAGGGACAACTACGAAGCTCAAAACGCAGAACGCCTCAACCCTGCGGCTCCAGGTAGGAGAACCAGCGCTGCCTGACTCAATACTGTGACGGGGTCGCTGTGGGCGATCGATCAGCAGCCTGTCACCGGAGGTGCATGACGCCGGGAGCGCGATCGTCAAAGATCTCGACCAGCCAGTCGAAGACAACGGTTCCGCAGCGTTGCCCGGTTGGGTCAGTGACCTGCAAGGGCGTCCTCTGATTCCACGACCTGCGCCAGCAATCCGTAGTACTGACTGGTGCGGCTCTCGAAATCCGCCCGTGCTGACAGGCCGAGGTTCCGGTCGTCCGGTACGCGCAGCAGGTCGACAGATGTCTGGGCGAAACGGGCGGGGAGTCCTTCTTGTTCGGCGATGGCCATGAGGGAGCGCAGCTCTATGACGGCGGAGCGGGCGTTCTCGCGCTGTTCCCGTCCGGCGCGCAGCATGCTCAAGTACCCGGATGCGGGTTCGGCCTCAGTGAGGACCCGTTCGAGCTCGCCGGCGAGTTCCTCGCCGGCGCGTGCGGTCTGGTGGGCCTCGCCCCCGGCTTCCAGCAGGACTTGCAGCGCGACGAGCAGGGCGACGGTGTGCGGTCCGGGGACGACGGAATCGACGCGCACCAACAGGGTGGCCTCCATGTTGTCGGCAAGGCGCCGGGCGGCATTGTAGGCGTGTTCGGCCGACCTGCGGTCCATGCCCATGTGCCCCAGACCCGGCACTCCGGCGTCGAGTACATCGCGCGCGGTGCGGGCGCCGGCCGCCTCTACATCCTGCACCGCCCGGCTGACCGACGCTTCCTTGAACAGTCGCGCGACGGGGACGGCGCTCAGCTTCGCGTCGATCTGCTCGCGGCGCAGCGCGGTCCACGTCACGCGCACGGCGTCGCGAGCCTGTGCGTGGTCCCGGGCTACCTGGTCGGCGACCTCGTACAACTTCCGTGCCCTTGCCACGGTGTTGGGGCGTACGCCGGCCAGGCGTATCGAGGCGCGGCTGTTCCCCCCGATGAGGCCGACGGCGATCAGGGCCAGTCCGATCAGCACGAGCACGTCGGACAGGCCGTAGGGCTCCTTCTCCTCGAGCGACGGCTCCAGGTCGCCCTTGTGCTGGCCTTCGGTGAACATGAAGGCGCTGTCCCAGCCGTACCCCGTGTCCTCGTCGTAGTTCGGTGGCTTGAGCAACGCATCGCGGTCCGGATCGCACTGGTAGGCGGTCTCACGCCAGCGGCCCCCGTCGCTGTACGGGTCCTTCCAGCGAACCGTGCACCGGCCGTCAGGCTTCTCGCTGGTCACAGTGAGGTCGACCTGCCGCGTCTCGGGATACGACGCGTAGAGGTACGCCGACCAACCGAACAGCAAAACGCCGAGCGTCAGTACCCAGCGAAAGAACGGCCGGTGCCGCATAGTGTCTCCCCCTCGTCCCCCGGCCGACCTCGCACCCCGACCGCTGCCTGGCCAGCCCGAGTTCATGGTCTGCCTGCACGGCACCTTTGCTCAAGCCTTCAACGGTCTCTCTTGCGCGACGACCGCTACGCCTCACCCCGGTCATCGCGGACCCGCAGAACCCCACGATCGACCAGATCAGCGCCATCATTCCGCTCCGCGAGCCACCTATCGCGCACACGGGCCGGCTATCAGAGGGGCCAACTATCGCGCTCAGTAACAATAATGTGACTGAGCGTTGCACTTGGCCCGTCTGGCCAAGTAGGTGCTCTGTGACTGACCCGGTCGACCGCCGCGCGGGGCGCGGCAATGCGAGAGGCAAGCGGTCCACGCACGGTGCGCAGGGGGAGCAGGGCGTGGTCATCCTCGGGACGGGCCGCTGCCGGAGCGTTGTACGGCGGCCCACCGAATGTGTGTGACTGGGCACGTAGTTGGCCAAGATGAGCACCGCAGTCTCGCCTTGGGCCTCAAGGTAGGACCTTTGTCAGGCCCTCACCCCGGGCTTGGCCCAGTAGCCGTGGGTGATCACCTTTTCCTGCATCAGCCTTTCCAGCTCCGTGTTCGACAGCGGGTGCAGCGTGTTCAGGAGGCGGTGCAGGCCGGGTTCGTCGAAAAACTGGCTGGTGACCTCGACCTCCGCGTCGTGGTGGCGGCGGGTGAGGGTGATGTCGCGGGTACCGCCGGGGAGGCGGCGGATCATACGCATCTCGCCGTGCACGTCCACCGTGCAGGTCACGCTCTTCTCCACGAGTTTTGGGCATCGTGGTGTCTGCGTGAGCGATGGACGCACCACGAGGCCCACGTACCCCAACTCGTATCCCTCCCGGACAGGGTGGTATTCGACGCTGAAGTAGGCGGGCCCGACCACGGCACGGGACAGCCGCATTCCACGCGGCGGAGCGCCCAGATACATCAGTTCCGGATGCTCCCGGTAGCGCGCGATCTCCGCCGCGTGTCGGCGCTGCTGTGCCTGCACCGGGCCGATGGAGCCCCCGTAGACCACGCCGGCCGCCAGCACTGCCACCGCCCCGAGCCGTACCCACCGGCTTGGCACGAAGAACGCCGCGGCGACGGCGTACGGCACCCCCGTCAGCGCGACCCGGGTGCCGGCACTCCCCAGGTCCACGTCCCCGCCGTAGGCGGCCAGGCCCGCCAGGACGCCGAGCGTGCCGAGGGCGAAGACCACGGCAGCCCAGCCGATCCGCCGGCGCACCGAGCCACACAGCGGCACCACGGTCCTCGCCGGTATGCCCGCGATGGCCAGCAGGCCGACCATCAGCGGCACGCCCAAGGCCAGGACCGGCACCGCCGCCCCGGCACCGCCGCCCCAGGCCGTCACCACCAACTCGAAGCCGAGCACAGGCATCGCGGCCGTCATCGTCGCCCAGACCAGCAAGAGATGCAGGGCCGTCAGCGTCCCTCTGCCACTTGTCATGCCGCGGAGCCTGCCAGCCCGCCTCCTGACGCACATGAGTTCTCCTACTCAGTACGTCCTCTCCCACCCTCCACCGGAAGGTGCTCATCCGCCCTCGCCGAACCGAAGCTGGAAACGACCACTGCGAAGGGGCACTGTCAGTCCGTCAATCAACGCTGTTTGTCGATGAGTACGGCAGGCGACTGGAGTGGAGGCCGGGTTCAGGTGGCCACTACCGGCTGGCCGTTCGGCAGCGGTTCGCTGTCCTGGCTGATTGAGGCCGGCAGCGGCAGGGATCTCGCCTATGGGCTATGAGCGTCACGCACCGCGCGTCACGACTGCGATCTTGCTCGCTGGGTCGGCTGAGAGACGGGTAAGGCCACCGCTGATCATCGGTGTGTGAAGCCTGAAGATCTTGCGGTGGCGGCGGGTCGCGGCATGGACCCTGCCCGCTGGCAGGAGGCGCTCGAGGTCCTGATGGGCCGGATAGCAGGTCGGTTCACGCGAGTCGAACCCCGGCGCCGGGTGATGGACTTGGCGCGGGGGCTGCTGTCGGACCTGCCACGCAAGAATTGCTGAACGATCACCGAGTGGGCCGGGGAGGCCAGTCCGGACGGCATGCGTGACGACGTGCGTCAGTACTGGAGCATCCGCACGATCTACGTCCTGCCCAAGTGTGTGCGCAACGAACTTGGGCTGGATCACTGAGATCTGCCGCACGCATGGTCGCCCAGGCGCCGAGGAGTTACTGGGCCGCGCGATCACTGCGCCTCTATCGTCCGGATGTCGTCCAGGTGGTCCTCGACCCAGTACCTGAGACCGGCGAGTGGCTCGGCGACACTGTGACCGAGCTCCGTCAGCTCGTACTCGACATGCAGGGGAACGGCCGGGTAGACGGTCCGGGTGATGAAGCCCTTGTCCTCCAGACGACGCAGGGTGTTGGTCAGAACCTTCGGACTGACACCGTCCAGGCGCCGCTGCAGGGCCCCGAAGCGCTGGGCCCCTTCCTCCATCGCGCCGATCGCCAGCGCGGACCACTTGTTCGCCAGTAGGTCGAGTACATCGCGGCACGGGCACTGGGCCGCGTACACATCGTGAACATCGTGCCGATCCGTCGCACAGCTCATAGTCATGACTGAGCCAACCTCTCCCTCACGTGGTTACTTCCCAAAGGAAAGTACTTGCCCTTGCAGGTTACTACCACCCCCTAGGTAGTTTCGACAGTGTGATCAACCACCCCGCTCGCGGGGCTGAACCAAGTAAGGGAAGAAGCATCATGAGCACACCCACAATGCGCGCCATCAGCCAGGACCGGTTCGGAGGCCCCGAGGTTCTGCGGCTCGTGACGGTGCCCCGTCCCGAGCCGCTGCCCACCGAGGTGCTGGTGCGGGTTGTCGCCGCTGGGGTCAATCCGGTCGACTACAAGACCCGCGAAGGCGGCGGCATGGCCGGTGTCCTGGGCGACCCCCCGTTCGTGCTCGGCTGGGACGTCTCCGGCGTCGTGGAAAAGGTCGGCTTCGGCGTTCACACACTCAACGTCGGCGACGAGGTGTACGGCATGCCGTGGTTCCCGCGCCCGGCCAACGCCTACGCAGAGTATGTGACCGCGCCCGCCCGGCAGTTCGCCCGCAAGCCGGCCACCATCAGCCACGACCAGGCCGCCGCCGTTCCGCTGGCGGCGCTCACCGCGTGGCAGACCCTAGTCGACGCCGCCCATGTCGAGGCGGGCCAGCGGGTGCTCATCCACGCCGCAGCCGGCGGCGTCGGCCACTTCGCCGTCCAGTTCGCCCACCACCTGGGCGCCCACGTGATCGGAACCGCCAGCTACGCCAAGCACGATTGGCTGCGCAAGCTCGGCGCCGACGAGCTCGTCGACTACAGTGCGGCGCGCTTCGAGGACGCAATCAGCGACGTCGACGTCGTCATCGACCTCGTCGGCGACGACCACGACCACACCAGCACCCGCTCGCTGGACACCCTGCGCCCCGGCGGCCTACTGGTCGCCGTCCCCTCCGGCGTCTCCACCGAACTGCTGGACCACGCCGAGGCACGCGGCCTGCGGGCCAACGCATACCTCGTCGAGCCGGACGGGCACGCACTGGGCCAGATCGCGGAGCTCATCGACGCCGGCGCCGTCTCTGTCGAGATCGAGGAGGTCTTCCCCCTGGAGAGGGCCGACGACGCCCACCGCCGCGGCGAATCGGGACGCACCCGCGGCAAGCTCGTCCTGCACATCGCCGACTGACTCCTACCACCCACCACGGAAAGCGCCGCCCCGGTTGGGCTTCGGGAAGGTGGCACATGCGCACCCACGAGGTGCGCTCGACAAGGGGCGCGCGTTCCGTGGCCGTCGGTCGTCCAAGGCGGGCTGAGCCCGTCGGCGCGGGCGATGGTCCCACCCCAGCCCCCAGGACCGGCGCGTGAAGGCCGGCATCACTCGGAGGCGGCCAACCCGGTCGCCGTACCGGGTCAGCTGCGGCGACGGAACAGGGCGCGGCGAGGCTTGCCCGGCTCCTGGTCGTGGTCGTCCTCCGGCTTGGGGATACGGCGGCCTGGACGCCGGCGGCTTCGGCGGCAGCTTCCCTGCCGGCGAGGTAGTGGTCGTAGCAGTTGTGGCACATGGACGGGATTGCCGACCTCCCAGGCGTACCCGGGTGTGGTGGTCTCCTCCCATCGCTGGTCGGTGAACTTCTCACTACACCGCGTGCACACCGGCCGCTGCGCCTCCCGCTCAGCGGCCCGCCGCTGCTCCTCTTCCGCTTGGGCCTGCGTGGCCGGGCGGCGGTAGAGGGCGTCGCCGTCGGGGTTGTCGAGCGCGGCCGTCAGCGTCTGCTCGTCCTCGCGCCCCAGGAGGCGGGCGCCGGGGTCGGTCGACGCCGGCGGCCACGACGGTCTCGGCCAGCCACGCGTTGTCCCGCTCGATGCGCGCTTCCAGCACCCTCTCCGCGAGGCCGTCTCTGGAGGCGCCCTCCCGGGGCCGCACGGCGGGCCTCTGACGGCGCGATCTTTGAAGTCCCCACTCGCCCTTAGCCCCAGTCGATTGCGGGCTCAGCGAAGAGGCACATCCCCACAACCAGGCCAACTGTGGCATGCATCACATCGATCTCATGTCACGGACCGGCTCGCTGCCTCCATCCACTGGTCGTCAACAGCGAGTGCAGGAAGGCAAAGCGATGAACGCACGGCACGAAACCGGCACGGCGACCACCACCCACCGCGTTCTGATCCTGGGCGCGGGTTACGCGGGCATGTCCGCGGCCATACAGCTCGCGCGCCGGGTCAAGCGGCGCGACGACGTGCAGGTGACCCTGGTGAACGCACAGGAGCGGTTCACCGAGCGGCTGCGGCTGCACATGACGGCGACCGGGCAGCAGCTCGCCGAGCTGAGCATTCCGGAGCTGCTGGAGGGGACGGGCGCACGGTTCGTGCGTGGCTGGGTGACGGCGGTGGATGCGGACGCACGGACGGTGCGGATCGACGACGACCGGGTCCTGCACTACGACACGCTGGTGTTCGGCTTGGGCAGCATGGCCGATACCACTGCGGTGCCGGGCGTCGACGACCACGCGTACACCCTCAACGGTCCCAAAGACGCCGAGGTGCTGGCCGACCGGCTGGCGCTGCTCGGCAACGGCACGGTGGTGGTCGCCGGCAGCGGGCTGACCGGCGTCGAGTCGGCCGCGGAGATCGCCGAGCGGCACCCGGAGCTGAACGTCGTACTGCTGGGCCGGGACGAACCCGGTGCGGCCATGAACCCGAAGGCCAGGACGTATCTGCAGTCGGCGCTCGACCGCCTCGGCGTCCAGGTGCGCAGCGGCGTCGAGGTGGTGAAGGCGCTGCCCGGGTCGGTAGAACTGGCGGGCGGGGAGAGCCTCGCCGCCGATGTCGTCCTGTGGACGAGCGGTACGCGGGTGCCGCAGCTGGCAGCAGCCGCCGGACTGGCCGTCGACGAGCACGGCCGTATCGTCACCGACACCGTGCTGCGTTCGGTGTCGCACCCCGACGTGTACGCCATCGGTGACGCCGCGGCGATCCGCCAGGGTTACGGCGTCATGCACGGCACCTGCCAGGGCGGGATGCCGACCGGGGTGCACGCCGCGCTGTCGATCATCCGCACACTGAAGGGCAAGCAGTCCAAGCCGTTCCGCTTCGGCTACTACCACACGCCGGTGAGCCTGGGCCGGCACGACGCGGTCGTGCAGTTCACCCGCCCCGACGACAGCCCGCGACGCATTCATCTGACCGGTCGGATGGCGGTCCGGTATAAGGAAACGGTGACCGCCTCGCCCTGGCCGACCTTCGGCCGTATGAAGAAGATGCCCGCCTCGGGCGCGTTCTGGCCGCACGGCGGCCGCTTCACCCGCGTCGCCGACGGTGCCCAGTGAGCACCGGCCAGCAAGTCTTTCACGAGCACCGCAGACTGCTGTTCTCGGTCGCCTACCGCGTCCTCGGCTCCGCGGCCGACGCCGAAGACGCGGTGCAGGACGCCTGGATCAAATGGTCGTCCACCGACCGCTCTCAAATCACCCAGCCCAAGGCCTACTTGACGCGGATCGTGTCCAATCTGGCACTGGAACACCTGCGTTCCGCCCGCCACAAGCGCGAGACCTACGTCGGCCCGTGGCTACCCGAACCCATCCTCACCAGCGGCGACACCACCGACACGGTCACGGACGCCGAGTCGGTATCGATGGCGATGCTCGTGGTACTGGAGACGCTGAGCCCGCTGGAGCGCGCAGTCTTCGTACTGAAGGAAGTCTTCGGCTTCAGCCACGCCGAGATCGCGAAGATGGTGGAACGGTCCGAGGCGGCGGTACGACAGGCCGCACACCGCGCGCGTGAGCACGTACGGGCCCGGAGGCCCCGCTTTGCCGCCGACCGCTCTCAGCAGCGCAAAGTAACCGAGCGATTCTTCGCCGCAACTACCGGTGGTGACATCAACACCCTGATGGAGCTGTTGTCGCCCGACGTCACCCTGTGGACCGACGGCGGCGGCAAGGTCCGTCAAGCGCTCAAGCCGGTCGTGGGAGCGCAGACGGTGGCCTCGTGGTTCGCGGCCATCAGCACGGTCACCTACCAGGGCGTCCAGCCCGCCGACATGCGCGCCGAGCTCGTCGAGATCAACGGCGGCCCAGGCATGGTGTTCAGCGCCCCGGACCGGGTGATCGCCACCGTCACCTTCGACTTCGACGCCGACGGCCGTATCACCGCCATCCACAACGTCGCCAACCCCGACAAACTCCACGCCATCACCAACCGCACCACCCACGACGTCGCGACGCGGTGAGCTTTGGGCGGGAACTACCGCTCGGCACCGAGGTGCAGCCGGCAGGTCTCCCTAGCCTCCGTCCTCACAAACGCGGCAGTGACGTCGCCGCGGGCCGCCGCGCCCCGGGCCCTGAACCAGGGGGTTCATGTTTCCGTGGCACTCTCGTGCATCCTCTGGCTCAGCTACGTGGTGAAGCGCTTGGCCGCCGGTACTTTCCATAGTCGTAGCCGCCGCCGGCCAGCAGGACGTCCGGCCGTCGGCACGGCCCGCCGACCCGTCCCGCTACCGCCGGGATCTTGTCCAGCGGAGGCAGGAGCTGGGTGACGTCGTTGCGGTTCCTGCCGGTCAGTGACACCGCGAGCGGGGAACTCCTGGAAGGCAAAGGCCTCCTGGGGGATCCTGCGACGGGTCATGAGCGCGCGGGGCAGATGGCCGGGCCGCGAACGGTGATGTGCCGTGCCGGTGCAGGGCGCCCGCTGGGTGCGGGCCATACCGGCCGCGGCTGGGCACGGCCGCTGTCGGCCCCGGGGTGGAGTCAGATGGCGAGTACGAGCGCCACGGCGGTGGCCGCAAAGAATGGGATAAGAACGACGGCGGCCAGGGCATTCCCCCGTGTCTCGGGGTTGGCGTAGTCGCCCACCTGAATGTGGTATCCCACTGCACCGATCATCATGAGGGCCATGCCGATGGCGGCCGCGATGCCCAGGGGCTGCCAGAAGAGTCCCACGATCAGGCCTACCGTGGCGGAGACCTCGGCCAGTCCAATGAAGCGGACGAGGCCGGCACTCAGCCCCATGTGCGACTGCAACCCGGCGGAGACGTCGCCCTTGAGGACCGTCTTGGGCGCACCCGCAGCCAGGGTCACGAGGGCCAGGAGCACGCTGAGGACGGCAGCGGTGACGTACATGAGGTAGTTCCTTTCTTGCGGCCACGCCGGGATGGCGTGGTCCTGATAGTGCTTGACCTGTCAAGGAGTAATTGGAAGGACATTGGGTGCGTCGCCGACCAAGCAGACGAGCTATTCCTGCTCGCGGCCCCGCGGAAGAAGGTCCGCGAGCTCGAGGAGGAACCCGAGGTCCTGCGGAGGGCGGCGAAGCACTTCGTCGGGGAGACGCGCTGATAGATCGCTCCCAGTTCGTCGCTGATCACCAGCACCGCCTCAGCGTGAACCGGCCGTGCAGCGTTCTGGGCATCGCCCGCTTCAGCTTCTCCCCTGGCGCCACGTGCGGCCCGCCGGCGACCCGACGCGGAAATGAGCGCGAAGCCGGCCACTTCCTGACGTTCACCAGCGTCGCTGGAAGCCTCATCTGCTACCGCAGGGGCCTTGTGGTCGGAACGTCGGGGCGCGCGGGCCGCCGCCGGAGCGGGCGCCCAGCCCGACCTCAAGCGGCCCGGTTGACCGCTTCGGCCTTGCAGTCCGGAATGTGCGAGCTGCGGGTAGCGCTACCAGGCGCTCGCGCCGCCGTCGACCGCATAGTTGGCGCCTGTGATGTATGCCGCCCGGTCAGAAGCGAGGAAGGCCGCCAATTCGACGATCTCCTCGGGCTGGGCGAAGCGCTTGAGGAGCGTCTTGCGGGTGATCGCGTCCCGGGTCGCCTGGTTGTCGCCGAGATCGCGGTCGCTGGCCGGGGTCAGGACGGGCCCGGGGCTGATCGCCACCGCACGGATCCCATGGGGCGCGCCTTCGAGCGCGAGCTGTCGCGTCATGCCGATGACGCCGGCGTTCGCCGCAGTGTGCCCGACCATCGGGGGGTTCTCGCCGGCGATCATGCCGGCCATGGACGCGACGTTGATGATGACGCCGCCACCGCGCCGGGCCAGGTGCGGCCATGCGAACTTCGACACGAAGAAGGGTATGTCGAGTTCGCCGGCCACGGTCGCCCGCCAGTCGTCGACAGAGAAATCGGGCATCGAGCCGAAGCGCAGCGAGGCCGCGTTGTTGTAGACCACATCGAGCCCGCCATAGGCCGCCACGGCGCCTTCGACGAGCCGCTGCGCCTGTTGCGGGTCGGTGAGGTCGATCGGCGCGATGCCCGTCATCTCACCGCCCGCGCGACGGACGAGTTCGACAGTCTCCTCGTTGGCATCGACCTGGATGTCGCACCCGACGACCTTTGCGCCTTCTCTCGCAAAAATCAGCGAGGCGACACGGCCCATACCTCCTCCGGTGCCAGTGATCAGCACTACTTTCTGTTCGAGCGTTCCCATGGAAATTCTCCTATCAGTGCATTCTCCGGTGGCTCTGTCATTGCGTCCGCGGGTGGTTCTCCGGGCGCATCCTGTGTGCGGTGTGCCCGGAGGACCAGTCGACCACCGAGGCCGAGGCCAGAGCCTCCCGCCAAGGCCCCGAGTGAGTCGCCGGGCAGCACTACTCGAGGCTGGGGGTCTCGCCACGGAGCTCGTCCAGGAACACACCGAAGTTCCCTTCCGACCAGTGCTCGACGGACTGTCCCTTCACCACGCGGTCGATGGAGATGCCACTGAGGTGGACCTCCCGGCCAGACGCAGGGATCCCGAAGATCGTCCCTGTGTGAACGCCTCCGAAGCTCCAACGCGTGACGACCTTGTCGCCTTCGACGATCTGGTCCAGCACAGTCATCTTGAATCCGTTGAGCCCAGCCTTGATCTCGAGGTCTCCCTTGATCCAGTCCTCGCGGCTCTCGGGGCCGTTGAACCCGTGGAGCACCAGGTCCTTCGAGATGTACCGATCGAAGGCAGCGGCCAGGTCCCCGTTGTAGCTGTTGTAGTACGCCGAGGTGACCTGCAACGGCGACAGGTGGTGGTGCTGCGAGGACGAGTGTCCGGACGCCGCACCGTGCGATCCCTGACCCTGCGCCGCGGCCGGGACGGCTGCAGCGACCAGGGTGGCGGCGACGGCAAGGCCGGTCATGGCGCCGTTCACCCTCTTGCGCCGTACAGGCGCGGAGGCCGGGGTGAGGGCGGCCGCGGCCTCGCGGGCCTTCTTGGAGATCATGGGGCAACTCCTGTCGAACGCGGTCGGTGACTTCCGACCGGCATTTCCTTGACTCGTCAAGCATGCATCCGAGCCTGACAAGCGTCAAGCGCTTCATGATCGGTTGCGCGCAGCCACCTGCACCCGTTTCCGGCATGACAGACTTCGGGTTCGTGACAAGTCGCCGAGCGGCAGCCCGTGTGGCGGCGAGCGAAGACCCTGGGTGTCCGGATCGGCTCACCAGTCCATGCGCCGGTACCGGCAGAGGCGGCGAGCTCGACAGAGAGCGCAAACGATCAAGATCAGGGCGACTGAGGCCGAACGGAGCGACGCCGGAGTGACCGACGGAACACAGGCAGAGGCGGGGACCTTGCCGGCGCGCGGGAAGTACGCCCCCGTGCAACTGGACGAGAGAGAGATTCTTCGGCGGGGTCTCGACACCTTCGCCGAACTCGGTTATGCCGCAACCACGGTGAGGGAGCTGGCGCGGCGGCTCGACGCCAGTCACAACTTCATCAACGATCGTTACGGGTCGAAGGAGAACTTCTGGCGCGCTGCGGTGGACTTCGCACTGCGGGACGCCCAGCCCGCGCTCAACCAGTTGCTGGCGGAGTGCCACGACGATGACGAACGGCTGAGGAAGGTAGTCGTTCAGCTCTATCGTCTGGCCGCGAATGCCTCGGGTTTGAATCGGTTGATGTCGGATGAGTCAACTCGCGACTCCAGCCGCTTGGACTATCTCCACCAACGGTTCGTCAAGCCGTTCTGGGACAGCATCGAGCCGACTGTCAACAGTCTCATGGCGGCCGGACGCATTCCACGTGTGCCGGCGCACATCCTGTACTTCGCCGTCACCGGTCCCGCGCTGGCCCTGGCACAGGACCCGATCGCCGACCGGTTGAACCCCGCGGCCTCACCGACGGCGGAGCAGGACAGAAGCAGCATGGCCGACGCGCTCTCCGGTCTTGTCCTTCACGGCCTGCTGCCGCCCCCGGGCCAGTGACGGAGCCCGCGGCAGGGCAAAGACCGACACCCGCGACGCACCGGTGATCGCCGACCGGGCCCGCGGGCGTCACGCGTAGTGGCGCAGTTCGGGCCACATCTCACCCCAGGCGCGGCGAGGGCCTGTGCAGACGTAGACGTGGCCGCCCCATTCGACGTTGTGCACGCCGTCGGGGTTGGAGAGGGTAGCGGCCACGCGGACGTGTCCGAAGTACCGGCGCAGGTAGGCGGCATACCCGGGGGCGTGGTCGGGGCCGGGGGCGATGGCCACCACGGTCGTGGCGTGCGGATTGCCGGGGCCCCACCACCAGTCGGTGTTGTGGGCGCTCACGGCCGTGGGCAGCCCGGTACCGCGGCCGAGTTCGTTGATGGCGCCGACCTCGCCGTAGTCCGCCGCGAAGATCACTGCGTTCGCGCGCTGTTCGGGCGGGAGCCCGGTCCATACCTGCCGCACGGTGCCCACCAGTTGGGGCCAGCCCAGGGATTCCCCAGAATTGGCGCTGATGCCGTACGTCCAGGCCGCGCTGGAAGGCGGCAGTACCGGTAGCACGATCACGGCGAGCAGCGCCGCCGAGGCGGCGGTTCCGATCATCAGGCTGCGCAGCCGGTCCGGGCGGGAGTGCAGCCACCCGTCGAGTCCCACCGCCCCGGCCGCCAGCAGACACACGTACAGGCCGCCCAGGTAGTACACCTGCGCTCCGGTCGTCACGGCGAACAGCACGAACAGCACGGCGTACGCGGTCACCAGGCACCGCCACAGCGGCCGGCCGGACCGCCACAGGAACCGCAGGCCCGCCACCCACAGCACCGTCATCGCCAGACAGGACATCCCGAGCTGCCCCACGATCCAGGTGAGGATGTTCCCCGCGCCTCCGTTCTCCCCGTTCAGCGCCCGCGTCATCGCGAACATGGCCCAGCCGTGCCGCGCCTGCCACCACAGGTCGGGCAGCACGAGCACCACGGCTATCGCAGCGCCCGCAAGCAGGCGGCGATCAGCTACGGTCCCGCGGGCCGGGCCGAGCAGCGCGGCGGCCAGCAGGACGATCCCAAAAATGGCCGCGAGGTGGTTGAATTCCGCGCCGAGGCCGACCAGCGCGCCCGCAGCGAGCCACCACCGCGTGTCGCCCGTGCGGCCGATCCGCACGACCACGAACGCGATCGCCGCCCACGCCAGCACTTCGTACGACGTCGTGTTGGCGACGTGCGCGCCGCCCAGCAGCACGGGCATGGTGCCGGTCGCGACCGCCGCGAGCAACTGCGCCCGCCGCGCGCCACCGAACTCCCGCGCGGTCAGCCCGCCCACGATCACCGTGCCCGCCGCCGCCAACGCAGGCCACAGTCGCAGGCCGGCCTCCGAGACCCCGAACAACGACAGCGAGAGCCGGGCCAGCACCGGCGCCAGTACCGGCTGGTCCACATAACTCGCCTGGAGATGCCGGGCGCAGTCGAGGAAGTACAGCTCGTCGATGTGGAAGCCGTAGCGCGGGGACAGCGCCATCAGCAGGGCGAAGACCGCCCCCGCGACGGCGAACACCCGCCGGTCCAGCGGTACGATCCGCCCGCCGGCCTCCCCGACCTCGCCAGCACGCCCCACGTCCACCATCCCCCGGTCCTCGGCCCCTCGGTCGCACCGTCCGCGCGACCGAAGTGGCCCGGCACGCACGGCCCTTGGGCCGCTCGTACCTTACGCACCCGGCCGCGCACGGTGAAGAGCCCCCGACCGGCACTTCCGGTCGCGGGCCCGCGAGGCCGAGCAACAGCGCGGCCCGGGCCCTGCGAATGCTGCATCACGGTCCGGATGCCCGGACGGCCGCTTCCTGAGGCCTGGATGATCATCCGCTTCGCCATCCGGGACCAGATCACCGGCGTCGCCGGCTGACCCACCACGGCGTGAACACTGACCCGAAGCCCGACCTCCGCCACTCCCAACGCGCCGTCACGGACCTGCGCACCCGACAAGTGGCAACGACCCGACGCAGCATGTCGTCTGCGCTACCGCGCACCTCGGTCGGCCGTGCCGCGGAGGGGGACGATCAGCGGGAGGCGAGGGGCGTTTCGGACTCGACGCGGGTGAGCTTTTCGGGGTTGCGGACGTAGTAGAGGCCGGCGACGCGGGCGTTCTCCACTCGGAAGGCCAGCACGCCGTCGATCACACCGTCCAGGCGCAGGATGAGTCCGGGGTTGCCGTTGACCGTCGTGGGCTCACTGACGAGGGTGCCGCCTGCCTTGTCGAGACTGCCGGCCATGTAACGGAGCACCTTGTCGGCGCCGACGACCGGCCGCAGGGCCGCCAGCCTGAGGCCGCCGCCGTCGCTGACGAAAACAACGTCCGGGGCGAGTACGTCGAGCAGCCCCTGCAGGTCCCCGGTCACGAGCGCGGACTGGAACGAATTCAACGCTGCCCGGGCTTCTTCCGGGGAAACCGGTGTGCGCGGCCGACGGGCGTCGACGTGCCGGCGGGCGCGGTAGGCGATCTGGCGTGTGGCGGCGGGGCTCTTGTCGACCGCGGCCGCGATGTCGTCGTAACCGATGTCGAAGACCTCGCGCAGCACGAAAACGGCGCGTTCGGTCGGTGAGAGGGTTTCGAGGATGAACATGAGTGCCAGTGACAGGTTCTCGGACAGCTCGATGTCCTCGGCCACGTCCGGCGCGGTGAGCAAAGGCTCGGGCAGCCAGGGGCCGACGTAGGCCTCCTTGCGCCGTTTGAGGGTGCGTAGCCGATTGAGTGCTTGCCGGGTCGTGATCCGTACCAGGTAGGCGCGCTGGTCCCGCACCTGAGCCAGATCGACCTTGACCCACCGCAGCCAGGCCTCCTGGAGGACGTCCTCGGCGTCCGCCGCCGATCCGAGCATCTCGTAGGCGACGGTGAACAGCAGGTCGCGGTGGGCGACGAAGGCCTCCGTCGCGGGGTCGGTGAAGTGGTCGTTCATGTCGTGCGCTTCACTCTCTCGTGATCGGCCCCATGGGCCGGAAGCAGGCCGTGGAACATGTACCCGGTCTGATGACGGAGTTGTCGGCAGCAGCCCCTCACTGATCAGGCCGTGTGGGGCGGGCTGGTGGGGATGTCCCCCCGGCACCCGGCCACGGCGTACGAGGCGTTGTGTGTTTGTCGCTCCGGCTCGGTCCTCCTTGGCGGCTAGGCCGCGCGTCGGGTGCTGGACGGCGTCGTGCGGTGTTCCGACTGAGACGATTCCGGGCGGTCGGTGCTGTCGCCGTGGGATGCGCGGGAACTGGCCTTGCGTGCCCCGGACACCAACTTGTTGAGGGTGAACTGGCAGGCGATCTCCTTGACGCCGGCACCTGGCCGCCCGCTGATGTGGAGTGCGTTCACCCTGTCGTTCAGGTAGGAGAACTGGGTGACGCCCTCGTTTCGTCCGAGGCTGAGGCACTGCCCGGCGAACCACATCCGGACGGGAGCGGGTGTTTTCCCCGCGATCCGGCGCAGGATCGTGGCGGCGGCTGCCGGGCCCAGCTGCACGGCGGCCTGGCAGCTCATGCGGAACGGCCGGCCCGTCATCACCGCCGCGTCCCCGGCGGCGACGATGCGCACGTCGTCCACACTGGTCAGCGTCACGTCGGTGAGCAGGCGGCCCTCGGTGTCGGTGCGCAGCCCGCTGCGGGCGGCCAGGTCCGGGACACGGAATCCCGCGGTCCAGATGGTCACAGCGCTGGGCAGGTCGCGGCCGTCGTCGAGCTGTACGCCGTCGCGGGTCACTTCCGTCACCCGCGCACGGGGACCTTCGAGGACGGTCACACCCAGCTTGGTGAGCCGGCGGGCGACCGGGCGGCGGCCCCGGGCATGCAGGGAGGGGCCGATCACGTCGCCGCAGACCAGGGTGACCCTGCGACCCTGTTCGGCCAGCTCGACGGCGGTCTCCAGGCCGGTCGGGCCCGCCCCGACCACGGTCACCGGAGCGGACGCGGGCGTCGCGGCAAGCGCCGACCGCAGCCGTTCCGCCCCCTCGAGATCCGACACCGAATGGGCGAACTCCGCCGCTCCGGGCACGCCGGGATCCGAGGCGCCGCTGCCCACGGCATAGACGAGGTAGTCGTATGAGACCGTGCCGCCGCCCGCCAGCGACACCCGGCGCTCGGCAGCGTCGATCCGGGTCGCGGTGTCGACCACCAGCCGGACGTTCCCGCCCAGAACCTCACCGAAGCCCTCGACCGCGTCATCGGAGCCGGTCACGAGCTGGTGCAGGCGGATCCGCTCGACGAAGTTGGGGCGCGGATTGACCAGGGTCACCGACACGTCCTCGTGCCGAGCCAGGCTGTTGGCCGCCGTCACGCCCCCGTACCCGCCGCCGACGACGACCACCTCGACGTTCCCGTTCATCATGTCTCCCTCGTGTTGTGGACTCGGCATGGAGACACCAGCCGCCCGTCCGGTATAACGGTCCGCGGATGAGACATAGCGCACATCGGACTCGGCGGAAACGTCGGCACGGGCGGTGTCGCCGTGCCGGGTCAAACTTGAACTGTCCACATGAAGTCGGAGATCGGGGTCGGCATCATTCGGCTGCTGACCTTCTACCTGCTGCCGCGCATCAAGCGGATCAACAAGGTCAAGCTGCACCGGTCGGCGGCCGGTGAGGCGGACGCCTACCCCCGCCTCACGCCGGCACTGACTCGCCCGATCCGCTGGGAATTCATCGCCCAGCAGTACGACCATGGGGTCCTTGGTGTTCTCCCCCGCGCAGCGGGCCAACCTCGGGCGCGACCAGCGTCAGCTCGGCAAAGTCGGCATCGCCCTACCGGATGACGTCCTCCGCGCCGCCCAGGATCCCCAACTCGGCGCGGGTGGGCAGTCCTTCCCAGTCGCCGGGCACTGTGCAGGCGAAACACCCGAGGTCACGGCGCTATCCAGGCGTACGATCGGTGGCGCGTCGGCCAGTAGTTCGGAGGCGACGCGTTCTGAGACCACACCAGAGAATCTCTGACTCAGGTCACTAATAGGGCTTGGTCAGCTTCACTCGTGGGTGGCGTGTCTGCTTGTTGGTGAGTGTCGTTGAGGTGGTGTGACACCTGAAGAGATGGCCGGGGTCCGGGAGGACCTGGAGGCATTCACGACGGAGATGTTCGACGGGTTCTTCCGTGCGGATCAGCGGCGGTGGGGGCAGGTGTATGTGCGTGGGCTGCTGCTGGAGGGTCGGCGCAAGTCGGTGGAGCCGATGGCGGCGCGTCTGGGCGAGGACGGCAACCGGCAGGCGCTGGCCCACTTCGTGACTACCAGCCCGTGGGATCCAGCGCATGTGCGGGCCCGGCTGGCCTGGAAGATGCAGGATGTGATCGGCGCGGAGGCGCTGATCGTCGATGACACCGGCTTTTTGAAGGACGGGGACGCCTCGGCGTGTGTGTCCCGGCAGTACACCGGCACCGCGGGCAAGGTCACCAATTGTCAGGTCGGGGTGTCGTTGCACCTGGCCCGCGATCATGCCTCGGCCGCGGTGAACTGGCGGCTGTTCCTGCCCGCTTCCTGGGATCCGGGCTCGCCGGAGGCGGATGCGGACAAGGTCGCCCGCCGGGGCCGCTGCGGCATTCCCTCCCAGGCGGGGCATGTGGAGAAGTGGCAGCTGGCCCTGGACATGATCGATGAGACCCGCTCGTGGGGCATCGACCTCCCCTTGGTCGTCGCGGACGCCGGATACGGTGATGCCGCCGCCTTCCGTCTGGGCTTGGAGGAACGCAACCTGCCTTATGCGGTGGGCATTTCTTCCCGCCACACCGCCCATCGGGCCGGCGCCCGGCCTGTCCAGCCTGCCTATGCGGGCACCGGCCGGCCACCGAAGATGCAGTATCCCGAGCCTGCACAGACCATGAAAAATTTGGTCATCGCGGCCGGCCGGGCTGCTGCGAGACCGGTGTCCTGGCGGGAAGGATCCCGGCCAGGCCAGGGCCAAAGCGGCTTCAAGCGCATGCACTCACGCTTCGTCGCTCTGCGCGTCCGACCGGCCGGACGCGGTGCCCGCACAGCCGGCGACGGTCCAGAACTACCAGAGCGCTGGCTGCTGGCCGAATGGCCCGCCACCGAGCCCGAGCCGGTGCAGTTCTGGCTCTCGAACCTGCCTTCCGGGATGCCGCTGGCCACACTGGTGCGGCTGGCCAAACTACGCTGGCGCATCGAGCACGACTACCGCGAGATGAAACAGGCCCTGGGACTTGCCCACTTCGAAGGCCGCACCTGGAACGGCTGGCATCACCACGTCACCCTCGTCTCCGCAGCTCATGCCTTCTGCACCCTGCAACGACTGGCACACCACCCAAAAGACTCAGCGCAGGTCTGAGCCTCTACCAGGTCCTCCGCGAACTCCAGACACTCCTCGCCCTCTGGGTCGGCGCCTGCCCCACCTGCCACCGCAACATACCCACCCCCATACGAACCTGACCAAGCCCTACTAAGGGCTGTCCCGTAATCCCTGGCGGGCGCGCGACGACAGCTACGGCACCTCGCCGCGTTGTCGGAACGCCCGAATACGCCCAGTATGAGGACGCCCCTCCGCCTTGCGATGCACCGCATCTGACGCCGCCCGCTGATCCACCAGGGATTACGGGACAGCCCTTAGCGGGTCAGCGTCTCGAAGCCGACATCTCCGCAGTACTGCACGACGCGCCCCTCCGCCTCGGAGTCACTGTTGTTCATCGCCGCCACCGTCGCCTCCGCCAAGGTGCGGCCTCCGCCGACGGGCTCATCACGCAGCGGTCGCATTGCGAGGAAGGCGTCCTGAGCGACCGCCCCGACCTCGTCGTACCCTGACGACTCCGGAGTGTCCGTGGCCGCCGCGTTCCGCGCTTTCTGCCACGCCCCCAGCTGCGTGCAGTAGTTCTCCCGCTGCGCGGTCAGCCGCTCCTCGTCCTTGCCCTCGGACGAGGAACACCCCGCCGCCACCGCCACCAGGGCGAGGACCGGGACTACCGCCTTAAGCACGCGCACCACGTTGCCCCCCGGCTGAAACTGCGTCCGCCCGCCCCTGCCACCCTCAACTCCCGCAGCAGAATACCCGCGCCGGATACCTTGCCCCCACTCGCTCCCCCATTGAGCCGACCCGAGGCCGCCGACAACACATCAAACCCGGGCGTAGCCACCACCCGAAGAGACCTATCGGCACCTGGCTGAGGCGCCCACACATCCGCGGCCAAAATCAAGAAGAAGTGTTCGGCTACAAAGGTCCAAATGGCTGCGCGGCATCGAGTACATGGCGCAGGACTACCGCGGATTCTGGGAGGAACGCGGCGACCACAACATCGCCGACCCCGGGGCCGGCCAACGCCACTCGCGGCCCGGTCATCGGTGGGACCCGGGCGGCCAAGTCTCTTCAGCCACAAGCGGCAACACCTCACCAGCCCCTCCCGGAATCCCCAGGCGACGGGACCCTACGAATGGCCCAATCCACCCGCCTAGAAGGTAGGACACCTCATGCGGCTAAGCCATCAAAGGGAGAACGGTCCCCGGCGGAAATCGGGTACTCGATGCGGACACAGCCTGGGAGGCTGTGCGGGTGACTGAGACGACCCCCTATGACGCCGACCGTGCCCGATTCACCCGCCAGGCGCTGGCACGCCTGGTCCTCTGCGACCACGCCGTGGACGTAGCCGATAGCGCAAGGGGCCTGGTCGCCACCGAGAACGACCCTGACGCCGGTCCCGGGGGTCGGATCAGCCAAGCGTTCCAGCTCATCGAACTCACGGAGCGTGCTCTGGTATCGGCCGTGATCTACGAACGCGAGCGAGGGAGCTCCTGGGCGGAGATCTCCCAGTACCTGGGAATCGGTCCAGCGGAAGCGGAAGAGCGTTTTGCTGCCAACTTGGACGGCTGGAACACGGCCTTCGACGTCCCGTACCGGCTCGACGACACCGGCCGCAAGCGCATACCCCAGCTGCCCACGGCAGCGTACGACCCCGCATGGGCCTGCGACCACCTCGACCGCTGGGCCTACCTCCAGCGCCTTGGGATCGATCAACACCAGGCCGTGAGTTCCGGACTGATCACGGCCGCGCCGGAGGACGAGTCCTCGTCCGTCACCCCGTAGCGGCGTTCACTGGAAAGGCGGTCACTTCGTCGAACGGCGGGTCTGAAGGCAGTGGCGGAGCTGTCCGAGCATGCGGTTGAACAGGTGTCGCAGAGTTTGGACCAGTCGCCTGCCTCGCGTCGTCGCCGCTAGTGGGCCTTCGCTCCCTTCGAGTGTGTGAGGGAGGCGAAGGCCCATAGGTAGCCGGCGCAGTTGGTCGGTGATCTTGGTCAAGAATCCGTCCACCATGGGCTTCGCTGAAATTTCAACTCAACTGCCAAGCTCACGCAGCAGTTTACGAACCGCCCGTCGGTGTGTGGATCGGCAACGCCATGGCGCGCCCGGGCCTACTGGGGAGTCGTGAAGCGGGCTCGCCACAGGTCCCGGAGCAACGCGATCTCGGCCATGTGGTGGATGAATTCGAGGCTGGCCCCCCACAGCACGGAAATGAACGGTTCCTCGGGGTCGGAGCCGTACGGGTACTGCGAGAGGCCGACCGTGTCTAGCTGGTCCTCGGTGAGGGCGCCGACGTCGGCGCGCCAGCGGTCGATCACCGGCCAGAAGCGCTCCAGGGTCAAGGCCGCCGAGGGGGAGAAGTCGATCATCTGCTTCGGGTCCTGCCGTCGTTCGCCGAAGGTCCACTCCCAATTGCCCGCGAACTCGTAGTGCAGGTGGCCCAGCCGCCACGCGATGGTCGTGACCGGCGTCTCGTCCGGCTCCGGCTCGCCGGTGTGGGCCAAGATCTGCTCGACCCGCTCGACGGTCACGCTCCAGTCCTCGGCGATCTTCTCCACCGACATGCCGCCGGCCGCCTGCCGGGCGACCTCCGCGTACTCGCTCGCCGGGATGTCCGCGGCGCCCAGGTCCAGCAACCACTCGCCTGGCCCGAACGCCCGCGGCGTCGTCGCCTCGGCGCGCCGCCGGAGCGACCAGCAGCCGGGCACCGGCTCCCACAGATACTCCTCGTCGCCGAGCCCCGCCAGCCGCACCCCAGCCATCTCCCTGGCCTTGTCGAACTGGTCGAGCAACAGGCCCAAACGGTCGGTCCGTACACCCTCGATCTCCATGAACAGCCCCCTTCGCGATCGTGTGTCGTACCCCACTGCGCTCCGGCGGAGGTTAACGACCCACCTCACAGGGCGCGACCGATTTACGTGCCCACGAAGCGGTGCAGGTGTGCCGCCGACACGCCTCCCCTCACCACAACTCCCAGGGGCGGGGCGGCTCCCGGCTGAAGGCAGGAGGAACGGGCGCCCCATGAGGCTGTGCACCCTGCGCCCACAAGTACGGCGCACCTGGACCGTGGAACTACCCCCGCAGCAGGGCGGAACCGCGCTCCATTGCGCCTTGTGCGCACTACGCGGTCACGCTCAGGCAGCGTCTGCGGCCCGGCCCACGGTCCTGGCGCACCTGACCCACCACGCGCGGCACGATGTGCTGCCCCCGCACCTGCGTACCTGCCAGTGCCATGAACGCGGATGCCGGTTGCGCCGGACCCGTCCTGCTCGTCCTCGCGCGTGAACGCGGGGGTCGTCTCTGGCATCTGGCCGACGTCTGCGGGTCGCCCATCTCGGCGACGCGCACGTGCGCGGTGCCCCCGGCGCCCTCGATCTCGGCCTCGCCTTTGGCCTTGGCCGGCTTGTCCGCGCTGTGGGCCACCGGGACGGGGATGCCGCCCTAGGCAGCCACCAGCAGCGCGGTGGCGCGTCCGATGCCCGAGGAAGCACCAGTGATGACGACGACTTTGTCGGTCAGTCGCAGATCCATGACGTTCTCCTTCGGGGGTGAGGTCAGTGGGGTGTCGGCCGGGTCAGCGTGAGGTCCCGGGCCCCGCGTCAGGAGAGCTGGTCGAGCAGGTCCTGACGGTGCGCGGCGGCCCACGAGGCGAAACGGATGGGTTCGCGGCCGAGCAGGTCCTCGACCGTGCTGGTGGTGACTGCGGAGTAGTCCATGCGGCCTTCGAAGGTCTGTCGCGCCCAGATCAGCGTGCTGGCCGCGTACGCGGCGTCCATGTTGGGAGGCGCGGTGTCCAGGCCGGCATCGATCATGCGCTGCAGATCGTCCGGGGTCATGACCAGCGCGGGGATCTCCCGCCCGACGGCGGTGGTGAGGACCTCGGCTACCTCGGTGCCGTTGAGGAGATCGGCGGACAGTTTGTAGACCTGGCCTGCGTGCGTCTCGGGGCCTTCGGCCAGGACCTTGGCCACGACCGCCGCGATGTCGTCGTTGGCGATCCAGCCGACCTGCTTGTCGCCCATCGGCCACACGAACTGGCCGTCGCGCAGCCGGTTGATGCCGAGCAGGTTCTCCATGAACACGTGCGGGTGCACATTCGCCCAGGCGATCTTGGAGCCGGCGATGTAGCGCTCCACCAGCTCGTGCCAGGCGAAGTGCGGGTCGGTGGAGCGCCCGTCGCTGAACACGCCCAGGTGCGCCAGGAAGCTCACGCCGGCGTCCTCGGCGGCGTCCACCAGCGACTTGGTCTGGTGGTTCATCGCCGAGGTGTAGCCGGTCATCACGAACAGCCGGTCGATGCCCTCGAGCGCGGCGGGGAAGGTGTCGGGGTCATCGAGATCGATACGGACCGCGTCCTTACCCTCCTTGATCCACTGGTCGACGGTGGCCTGGCTGCGCGACGTGCGCACCGGGACCACCTGGCCGGGGGTCTCCTCCAGGATCTTCGCGACCGCCGCTCCGGTGCGGCCGGTGGCCCCGAGAACCAGTACCCGCGGGGTGTCCGTCTTCTGCATCTGTCTCTCCTCCGAATCATACGAAAGCAATCACTTTCGCATGACGCGATAGTGGCTGCTGTCGTATGCTCTGTCAAGTCACCGTGAGACCGGAGGAAGATCGTGCGTACCTGGGCCGAGAACGACCCCAAAGCGCGCCTGATGGCGCGAAAGCGCGAGGCGATCATCAACGCCGCCCTCGCGGCCTTCCTCGAAGAGGGGTACGGCGGAAGCTCCGTCAACCGCATCGCCGCGAGCGCAGGCGTGTCCATCACGACCCTGTACCGGCACTTCGACAGCAAGGACGATCTCTTCGTCGCCGTCATCCAGGAGGCCTGCGACACCTCCGCGCAGACCGCAAACCCGCAATGGCTGAACCTGCCGCCTCTGGAAGGCCTGACGGAAGCGGGCTGCGAGCTTCTCCAGCACATCCTGTCCGAGCAGCAGTTGGCGCTGTTCAGGGTGGTGACCCGGGACGCGCAGCGCTTCCCCGAACTCGGCCGCCGCTACCAACAGGAGATTCTCGGCGACCGCGTAGCCCTGTTCACACGGCACCTGTCCCACTGGCCGGAAGATCTGCGTGCCAAGGTCAGCGACCCGACAAGGGCCGCGCACGTCTTCTCCGCCCTCGTCCAGGCGGAGATCGTCGACTCCGCCCTGCTCGGCGGACCGGTCCCCGACCCGACCGGCATCCGGATCCGCTCCCAGCAGGCCGCGAACGACCTGCTCGCCCTCGCTCAGGCCGGACGGCTGTGAGCCGACGCCGAAGTGACCACGCGCGCACGCATGCACCGCACACCAGCCGCGCCACGTCGCCTCGCAAGACCGCCTCGACTCGCCCGGTCCCCGCGCCTGGCCCCACAGCCATCCGCGGACAGCACGCTCGGCGCGCCGCCGACGAGCAAAGCCGAGTCAGCCGAGCCCGAACGCCGTGGGCACGCCCATCAACACCGCGAACCGAGCCAGGCCCACGGCGACCATCACCGGCCGGCCGTGCCGGCCTGCGGCGGCGGATGCGGGACCATCTGCGAGGCCTCTCGCCCCCGCCGGCCGCAAGAACGGCCGGCAACTGGCCGAGCTCGCCGGGCACCGTACCCCTGACGGCCTCCAGTGACCGCCGAACGGGGCGACCTGGAACACCGACGACGTCCTCCAGCCCTACGCAGCCGAACGCCTCGCCCACGATCGCGGGGTGCTCAGTGCTCGCCACCGACGACACCGGCTTCGTCAAGAAGAGCACCACCTCTGCCGGGGCCAGCCCCAGTGCTCCGGCACCGCCGGCCGCACCGAGAACTGCCAGTGGGGCATCTTTGTCGCATACCGTCATCCAAGAGCCGCACCCTGGTGCGCTGGGAACGGCATCTGCCCAGGTCCTGGCCGACCGCGAGCTCTGCCGGGCGGCGAAGGTCCCGACGAACGCGTCTTCGCCACCAACGAAAACCCGGCCAGGCGCCTGATACTGCACACCCGGCCTCAGACCTCCCTCTCCCCTGGGTGGCCGAGAACGGCGCCTACGGGCAGGACGCACACCTTCGCCGCATGCCGGAGCAGTCCGTCTCGACTACGTGCTCGCAGCGCCTGATCCAGAAGGCGTACGCGAGACGCGTCAGGCGCCCGAGCCTTCACTTCTCCTCATGCGGGTACACGCATGGATGCCACAACCTCCACCAATGGCGCGAGCTCCGGGTTCCCCGCCGCCTCCTCGTAGGCCTCGCGCAACGCCGCATTGTTGGTCGGACGCGCCTCTTCGAGAAGTTCGAGGCCCGCCTTGGTGACGTTCGTGTAGATGCCGCGACGGTCGGTGGGACACAAATAGCGGGAGAGCAGACCACGGTCCTCGAGCCGGGTGACCAGCCGAGTGGTGGCACTGTGACTGAGGACGACCGCGTCGGCAACCTGCTTCATCTGCAGGTGACCGCCGTCACCGTCGTGCTGGCGGCTGAGTACGTCGAGCAGGGAGTACTCGCGCGCACTCAGGTTGTGCCCGGCCTGCAGCGCGCGCTCGATGCGGGCCTCGATCCGCCCATGCAACAGGGAAAGAGCGCACCATCCCTGGGCAAGGGCGGTGAGCGAGGGATCCGTTGCGGTCATCGTTGCCTACTCCTCCGTCACACTTCGCTACCGACCACCCTACGACATAATTGAAAAAAATAAGCGTGCGCATTTATTCCGCGAATGCAAGTAATTTTCGGAATGTTCACCGCACAGTGACACTCACCGGCGCCCCCGTCGCTCCGCCCCCGGCCTCACCGCGGCCCTCTGTCACACTCCAGACAATCAACTCAGCCGTCAGCAGCGACAAACAGCGTCACCCGTCCAGCCAAACGATCGATAACCACGCAGCTCATGGAAGCAGTCGTGCACACGCCCCCGGCCGTGGAAAGCCTCGCCCCCGAGCTCGCTCGGGTAGTAGATACGGTCAGCTGCGACCAACGGGTTGAAGACGAGATTGGCTATGCCGGTCTCGTCCTCCAGTGCGCCGGCCGCCCCGTTGGCGGTCGGCGGACGCTGCAGGTACGTGGCGAGTCCGCCGAGCCGTAAGCGGGTCTGGTCGGCCAGGCCGCGTACGGCTCCGGCGGTCACCCTTGCGCCGTTCCTGCTCTGGTCAAGATCCGTTTGCAGACGGACCAGAACGCCCTAGCGGACGAGAGCTTCGGATACGGCCCACAGCCGGGCGGCGTTGTCCCGGTCCAGGGCGTACGGTGCCACACCGGCGATGGCACCGGCTCGTTCGGTGACCGTCTGGGCCTGTGCGCAGTCCTCGAAGTAGCGGCCGGTGATGCCCTCAACGATCGGCGAGGCCGCCAGCAGGACCGAGGTCGCAGCACCCTGCTCGATGGTTTTCCCCGGAGGCAGCGCGAGTCCGGTCGTGTCCATGAAGCCGGCCAGTTGCTCCAGGTCCAGGTGCCGGGCCAGCGACGTGTCGGCGATGTTGCCCGGCATCAGCGCGTTGGCGGCGATGCCGTCGTCGGCCCACCGTTCGGCGGCCCCGACGGCGAACAGGACGTTGGCGGTCTTCGACTGCCCGTAGGAGGTCCAGGGGTCGTACGGGCGGAAACGGTAGTCCAGGTCGTCGAAGACGACTGGTGAGAAGAGGTGACCGATCGAGGCGACTGAGACGATCCGCGCGCCGTCAGCCGCCGCGAGTGCCGGGCGCAGGCCGACGGCGAGCGCGAAGTGCCCCAGGTGATTGACGGAGAACTGCATTTCCCGGCCGTCAGGCGTGCGGGTGAGTTGGGGCAGGGCCATCACGCCCGCGTTGTTGACCAGGATGTGCAACGGGCCCGTCCAGTCGGCCACGAACGTCTCGACCGTCGACCGGTCGGCCAGGTCGAGCCGCCCTACCGTCAGCTGTCCCGACTTGGGCGGCAGTTCAGCCTCCAGGCGCGCCGCCACATGGTTTCCCGCGTCGGTGTTCCGTACGGCCAGGGTGACGTCGGCGCCCGCGGCCGCGAGCGCCCGAGCCGTCTCCACCCCGATTCCGGAACTGGCTCCGGTCACCACGGCTCGACGGCCGTGCAAGTCCACGCCGTCGATCACTTCGGTGGCGGTAGTGGTTGCCCCGAACGTGTGGGGCGCATGGGGTACGGACATGTGGGGATCTCCTGACTTGAGGAACGTGAATTTCAACGCGTGCGGCTCACTCGCCGAGCATGTGCGCCAACCCCGGACGGGTGGGGTTGCACGGTCCGGGTGGGTCGGGCCGCACCCGGATCATGCATGTCCACTCGGGTCACCGGTGTGCGGCGAGCGGCCGAGAGGCGCCCAGGCGTAGGCGTCGCCCACCGATGTGACACGGCCGAACACACCGTCCGTGAAGTGCCCGGCGGCAAGCACGGTGTCCGGTCGTGCCAGCACACGGTCGCGCACGACTCGGGCTTGGTCCGGAGCGACATCGGAGGAGAACACCAAGGCGGGATCGCCGACCTGGGCCGGGGAGTGAAGGATGTCTCCCACGATGCACACCGATTCGGGGTTGGCCCCCGACGGGTCACGCACGACGATCGCCAGGTGCCCCGGGGTGTGTCCGGGCGTGGCCTCAACGGTCACACCGGGCGCGATGCTGTCACCGCTCTTGACGAACTCGACGATGCCGTCGAGTGGCTTGAGCACTGCCTCGGCGTCCGGTCCGCCCAGGGCCGCTGCGCTCGTCGACCAGTACTGCCACTCGTCCTCCGACATCAGGTGGCGTGCCCGGGGGAAGGTGAGGCCCGTGGGCGAGCCTGTCGCGGGAGCGTTCGGGAGCGGCGCGACATCGCTGGTCCAGCCGACATGATCGAGGTGCAGATGGGTGTACACGACCGTGTCGATGTCCTCAGCCGACAAGCCCTCGTCGGCGAGGTTCTGGAGAAGTGAACCGCCCTTGAGCTGAGCGACGCCGGGCACGTCCACGTCGATCTTCCCGACGGCCAGGTCCACGAGGACCCGGCGGTCACCCGCGCGAATGAGGAAGGAGCCGAACGAGAGCAGGAGTTGCCCGTCCTGGAGGTGGCCTGGGCGCGTCGTCCAGTCCACGCCAGGGAACAGGACGTCGGGGTTGTGTACGCCGAAGCCGTCGGGGAGGTAGGTGATCGTCGTGTCGCCGATGGTGATGCAGGACCGTTTGGCCGGCTGAGGCATGGCGGGGTCTTTCGAGGTTCAGGAACTGATGTTGTGTGTGGGACGGGGGTGTTCTGGCCCCCGGGGTCCGGCGGGTCTCAGCCGTCGAGCGTCCCCATCATTTCGGGTGCGTAGCGGTCGCCGCTGACGACGCCGTGCGGGGCGACCTCCTCGACGGCGGCGATGTCCTGGTCGGTGAGGGTCACCTCGGCCGCGGCGATGTTCTCCTCCAGGTAGCGGCGGCGCTTGGTACCGGGGATGGCCACTGCGCCCTGCCGCTGCACCCAGGCCAGGGCCAGCTGGGAGGGGGTGACGTGGTTGACGGAGGCGATACGGCGGACCTCGCGGACGACATCGAGGTTCCGGTCGAAGTTCTTGCCCTGGAAACGGGGATCGGTGCGGCGCCAGTCGTCCTCGGCGAAGTCGTCGGGGCTGGTGATGGCACCGGACAGGAACCCACGGCCCAGCGGGGAATAGGCGACCAGGCCGATCCCCAGCTCCCGCAGGGCATCGAGCACACCGTTGCGCTCGATGCCGCGCTCGAAGAGCGAGTACTCCGTCTGCACTGCGGTGAGTGGATGCACGGCATGGGCACGTCGGATCGTCTGCGCCGACGCCTCACACACGCCGATGTGCCGGACCTTGCCTTCGGCCACCAGCTCGGCCAGCGCGCCGACGGTCTCCTCGATCGGCACGTTCGGGTCGATGCGGTGCAGGTAGTACAGGTCGACGTGATCGGTGCCCAGGTTCCGCAGCGAACGCTCAAGGGCCCGGCGCACGTACTCCGGCCGGCCGTTCAGGCCGACCATCCGACCGTCGTCGGTGATCTCCACGCCGGTCTTGGTGGCGAGGACGGCCGCCTCCCGGCGTCCCGCAAGGGCCTTGCCGAGAAGCTGCTCGTTGACGAACGGGCCGTAGCTCTCCGCGGTATCCAGCAGGGTGACGCCGAGCTCCAGCGCGCGGTCGATGGTGGCCAGCGACTCGGTCTCGTCGGCGGCCCCGTAGAAGACGCTCATGCCCATGCAGCCCAGGCCCTGGACACTGGCGATCAGGCCCTGGCTGCCGAGTGCGCGGTGTTCCATGAAGTTCAGTTTCCTCTCTATAACTAACTGGATAGATACAAACTTAGCTTCTCTTTGACGGATGTCAATAACTGGATAGTTACTTGGTAGGGTGACCGGCATGCCACGCGACTCCACCGCCACCAAGGCCCGGCTGCTTGACGCCGCGTTCACCGAATTCGCCGCCTACGGCATCGCCGGCGCCCGGGTGGATCGGATCGCCGAGGCCGCGGCGGCGAACAAGCGGCTGATCTACGCCTACTTCGGCAACAAGGAGCAGTTGTTCGACGAGGTTCTGCGACGGGCGATGACGGCGGGGGCCGAGTCGGTACCGTTCGACGTCGATGACCTGCCCGGATACGCAGGCGCGATCTTCGACCACCTCGTCGCCCGGCCGGACCTCATGCGCCTGCGACTGTGGAAACTCCTGGAACGCCCGTCCGCCACCGGACTCGAACCGGACACTTTCCAGCACAAGACCGCCGAAGTGGCCCAGGCGCAACAGCGCGGCAGCCTCGCCCGGGACATGGGCCCCGAAGATCTGCTGACCATGGTCCTCGCCGCCGCCCAGGCGTGGTTCTGGGCCGCCGAAGGCGGCGACATGGACGGAGCCGGCCACCCCTGGTCGCCGGAGCGGCTGGCAGAGCATCGCGCGGCGGTCGTGGAGGCCGCCCGTCGGCTAGGCGAACCGAAGACGGCGCGCTCTTAACGGCCCCAGAAAGCGCGGTCAACCGGTTCCGGCACCCACCGGGGCGGTTTGCTCGGAGCCAAAACCGTGGCAGCTCAGGCCCTCGTGCGGGCGCGGACTTGCTGTGGGTCCGCCCACGGGCCGATGCGACACCTACCGACACTCCGGCAGAGCGAAGATCAACTCCTCATGGCAGGCGCCCAGCAACCGGGCGCAGATCTGTAGAACGTTTTCGCTCACGAGGCTGCGCTGTCCGCTCGGCGGAGAGACGGAGAACCGAACCCAGGCCGACAGCGGCCGTCACCATCAGGACGCAGGCGCACGTGACCAAGGCGGCGACTGGTCCCTTGAAGCGGGCCGGGGGGGCCCGCCCATGCCATCACCAGACCACAGGCCGCTGTGACGCCCTGTCGTCGGAGGCGACCGAAGCGCACTACCGAGAGCGCGACCAGCAGAACGCTCCCACTCCGTCCACCCACGATCAGTCCCGCGAAGGTCGCACGCCGTGCCGAGAGCGACAGAAGAGCGGAATCAGAAGTGACGTGATGGGGAGAAGGAATCCCGCGGCAGCCGCAGTGAGCATCAGCGTGGGACGCAGCACGGGGTGGCGCAGAGCGATTCTGATGCCATCGGCGATCTGCTCGAGGATGTTCTGCCGGGAAGACGGAGAGTCCACGCTGATGGCCGACCGGATGGCGATGAGGACCCACAGGACGAGTGCGCTTGTGCGGGCGTCTGGAGCGGGGGCGGGTTATGCGGATCCTGATTGCTGAGAAAGAACCGTTCCTCGCGCGGACCCTGGCCGCTGGGCTGCGCCAGCAGTCCCTGGCGGTGGACATGGCCACGGACGGGGCGCAGTCAGCGGCGCAGGGATTTTCCGCCTCCACTCGTATCAACAGCGCCTCACGGCGTAAGCCGGCGTCCTTCCAGAGTAGTTGGGTCGTTCCGGTGCATCCGATCGCTCGTGTCAGCGTTCGAGATTCCGCTCGAACCGGTGGTGCGCGTACTGCTCGGTGTTGAAAGCCTCGACCTCTACGAAACCCGCGGCCCATCCGCAGATGACCGGCGTGGAGTGCAGCGAGAGCGCGGCGATGCCCCCCGTAGGGCGACCCACTCTCCTGTGGGTCGCCCAATGCTTACCGACCGGCACGCAGGTACCGCCCCCAGTGAGGATCCACCACGCTCGAGGAGGTGCGGCTGCTGGAGAGAACTACTTCTGCAGGAAGGACTGCAGTATGGCCGTCACTTCCTGCGGCTTCTCCTCGGTCACCCAGTGACCCGAACCCTTCAGGACCCGGCCGTCGACGTTCACGGCATAGTCACGCCATTGGTCGGCGATCTTGCCACCGAACGATGCCTGTCCGCCGATCGCCAGGACGGGCATCTTCAGTTTGCCTGCGGCCAGGAACTTCTTGTTCTGCTGGACGTCTTCGCGGAGCTGGCGGTACATGCTCATCCAGGCCGTCGTACGGCCGGGCTGCTTCAGGTAGTGGGCGTAGAAGTCGTAGTCAGCCGGGCTGAACGCGGACTTGTTGGCCAGAAGCTCCCCGCTGAAGCCCTGAACAAAGGGACGCTCGTGACCGGCGATGAGCTGCTCGGCGAGAGGTAGCTGGAACAGGCCGAAGTGCCACATCGACGGGGTTTTCGGGTTGGCCTCCAGAGCCGGGAAGGTGTAGAGGCTGTCGTCCGGGATGGGAGCTTCCATCACGGCCATGCGGCGCACCTCCGACGGCCACTGCGCCGCGTAGGCGTAGCTGACCCACAGACCGACGTCGTGGCCGACGATCTGGACGCCGTTGTTCAGCTTCAGCTGCTTCAGCAGCTGATGCACGTCCGCAGCCATCTGCGCCTTCTCGTAACCGCTCTTGGTGACCTCGGAGTTGCCGGCGCCGCGCAGGTCGACGGCGATCACGGTGTGGGTCTTGGAGAGCGGGCCCATCTGATGCCGCCACTCGGCCCACGTCTGAGGGAACCCGTGGATCAGCACCACCGGTGAACCTTTGCCGCCTTGCAGTAGTTGGCCGGGTGTCGCTCGTATCGGTGGTTGAGTCTGCGGTAGCCGGTGAGCCAGGACATGGTCCGCTCGATGACCCATCGGCGGCGCCCTAATCGTTCACTGGATTCGGTGCCCTTGCAGGCAATCCGGACTCCGATGCGCTTGCCCCATAACCATTTCCGCAGGTGAGGGACGTCGTACGCCTTGTCCGCATGGAGACGTTGGTGCTTGGATTCGGCTGCAACGACCAAATGCCCTCGCCGCTTCGGATCGAACGCCCGGATGTCTTTGACCGCCTTCGCCGTAGGCGCTTGAGGCAATACCTCCCGCTCGAACGTCTGGGCGGGAAGGTCGGTACTGCCGGTGGGAAATCCCGTGGCCGTCGGCATCCGGCGACGACCCGTTCCCAGGGCGATGCGGAGGCAGCCAGGTGCGAGCGCCGGTCGCCGGGTCATCTGCCTGAGGGGGTGTCACCCCGCTGGTGCGCCCGGCGGGGAACCCGGCTTCTTATCGTCGGCTCCGCCCCGCGGAGCGCGGTCCTGTGACGTGACCGCCGAAAGCGGCACAGCGATCTGTTCCAGCGACTTCTGTTCTGCCGCCACCGCGAAGAAGACGGCCACCAGGCCCGCGATCACCATCAACGCCGCCCCCACACAGAACGCGAGAGCGGCGTCCCCGACGACTCCGCTCTGCGTCAGGCCCGCGAAAAGCAGAGGGCCGGAGATGCCACCGGCCGCCGTCCCGATCGCGTAGAAGAAAGCGATCGCCATGGCTCGTGTCTCCATCGGGAAGATCTCACTGACCGTGAGGTAGGCCGAACTCGCACCCGCCGACGCGAAGAAGAGTACGACGCACCAGCACAGCGTCATCGTGACGGCATCGAGCCGTCCGGCATCGAACAGCCAGGCAGTGAGGAACAGCAGAACTCCGGAAAGGATGTAGGTCCCCGCGATCATCGGCCGGCGGCCCCAGGTGTCAAAGAGACGGCCCAGGAACAGGGGGCCCAGAAAGTTGCAGAACGCGATGGCGGCAAAGAAGTAGCCGGTCGTTCCGGTGGAGACGTCGAAGAACGTGACCAGTATCGAGCCGAAGCCGAAAGTGATCGCGTTGTAGAGGAACGCCTGTCCGACGAAGAGCGCGAAACCGAGCGTCGCACGCTTGGGATAGTCACGGAAGACGGTCTTCCCGATCTCGATGAAACCGACGCTGCGTCGCTGTTCGACAGTGATCTCGCTCTCCGCCTCGGGAAGCGGGCGGCCCGACTCCTCCTCGATCTCCCTCTCCACCTCGTCGACGAGCTTCTCCGCTCCCTCGGCCTGTCCGTGGATGAACATCCACCTCGGGCTTTCCGGCACATGACGGCGTACCAGAAGAATGACCAGGCCCAGAACGACCCCGAGGGCGAAGGTCAACCGCCAGCCGACATCCTTGGGGAAGATACCGGTATCGAGTGCGAGGACCGACAGGAGAGCACCACCCATCGCACCCAGCCAGTAACTGCCATTGATGATCAGGTCGACGCGGCCCCGGAACCTGCTGGGGATCAGCTCGTCGATGGCGGAGTTGATGGCCGCGTACTCTCCACCGATACCGAACCCGGTCAGGAATCGGAAGAGGAAGAACCACCAGACGGAGAAGGACACGGCGGTGAGCGCGGTCGCCGCGAGGTAGACGGTGAGAGTGATCAGGAAGAGCTTCTTACGGCCATAACGGTCCGTGAGCCAGCCGAAGAAGAGAGCGCCGGAGCAGGCGCCCGCCACATAGAGCGCTGCCGCGACGCCCGTGACCTGAGCGCTGCTGATCGGCAGGCCACTGCCGGCCTCGGAGAGCCGGCCGGCGATGTTCCCGACGACCGTAACTTCCAGGCCGTCGAGGATCCAAACTGTGCCCAGGCCGATCACGATCATCCAGTGCCATCGCGACCACGGCAGGCGGTCCAGCCTCGCGGGCACCTGTGTCGTGACCCTTCCGGTGACTGCTTCCCCGCCTCGACTCATAGGACTCTGCCTCCTGACAGGGCAGCTTGCGTCGCCGCCCTTGGCACTGACGCCGGGTACCCCGGGTCCAAACGGATAAACAGCACCACGAAGCAACGCCGTCCCAGGGAGGCGCGCCGGTCAACCCGGCAAGGACCACACCCGACCAGGTCCTGTCATGAGCGACCTAGGGACTCTCGTTTGGAGAGTGCCGGGCTCGCGGGGTCTGGCACGCTCATCCGCCGCGTTGTCATCAGTCGCCGCCGCTCCGCGTGGGCTCCGTCCTCCGCTCTGCAGCTACACGCCTCACCACCCAATTGGCTCACGGACTCCGGACCGAAGACGCAATCGAACCGCTTGGGCGGAGCCGCCGATGTCGGCCCACGGCCCGATCGCCTCAGGGCCTGTCACCCGCCCGACCCGTCCCGGGGTGCGCCCACGTCCGACACGATTCCCCGTCCTCACCGGAACGCACTGTCCGTTGCCCATCACAAGGGCGCGCGGAAGCTCAAGAGGGCGCAGGTACGGGGGCCATGCTCTGCGGGGCCGTACACACCTCAAGATGCCACTGTGCCTGGACGTAACTAGCGTCGAAGCCGAGACGAGGATCTCCGGTCCCACTTCATGGCTTCGGACCAAGAACAGCCGGAGAACCGATGGACTACCCGCTCAAACGGTGTCGTACGGCCCTGATCGCCGCCTGCCTGGCCGTTGTGACTGCAGGGTGCGCCTCCACACCCACCGCCCCCACGGCCCCCGCTGCGCCTGCCGCGCCCGCGGTACCCAGCCGGCGGTCGGAGGCGCAGGCCGCCAAGGACCAGACAACCGCCCCACCACACGCCACCTTCGCCGCCCCGCATGGTCTGCCCGTCACCGTGAAGGAGATCGGACCCGCTGAGCAGCCGGTCGACCTGCAGGTCGCAACGCTGTTCAACCAGGCATCCGAGCAGGCGTTCGTCGAGTTCCCTGGCAAGTCCTTCTGTTCAAATCCTCTGACGGTTCTGGCTCCCTAGTCAGAGGTCGCGGCATCGCAGCCGAGCCTTCGCCTGGGTCGTCCCCTCTGTCAGGTTGTCGTTTTGGGGAACGGGACGATGTTGTCGGAGGTCGGTCCGTGTTCTGCTGGCCTGTCGCTTGCCTGGGTGAGGACGGCGTCGGCGAGGGTGAGCCTGGTGACCAGTTGGCGAAGCTCCTGAATCTCGGCTTTCTGGTTGGCGACGGTCTGCTTGAGCTTGGTGACGGTTCCCGGAGTCGCTTTTCGGATTCCGGGGTCTGCCGGGTTTCTGGGATCGTCGGGGATGCGCTGGCCGGACAACTTCTGCGCCTCAGCCTCAAGGAGCGCTCCCGGCAAGCTGACGTGGCAAGAGACGCTGGATGGCTTTGGCGTCATGACCGCCCTCCGCACATCGGACGGCGAGCAGGTCAGCTCCACCACGTCCATGGCCGCGAGGTCCAGTGCCCGCGCCGTGGCACAGAATTCTTCCGGCGCCGCCGCGCTCAACACCCGCATCGGTGACAGCTGTTGACCCGGAATCGTCGAAGCAGGCCAGCCGTTCCTCGTCTGAGTCAGCCGTGCTGGTGCTGGACGAGCGCGGGCGGTGTCCTGCTCATGTACCAACCCTCGACGCGGGGGCCGACGAGGTCGGACGGCCAGCCGGCCGTCTCGACGGCGGCATCGTAGACAGCGTCACCGAACGCCACAATGGCCTGGTGCGGGTCCGCTGTCTCCCTAAGCTTGGCCCACGGCAGACGAACCAGACCGGCGTCGGGGTGCCAGGCGGCGCCCTCAACACCCCAGGACCGGCCCCCGAGACCATCCGGCTGGGGCCAGATGTACGCGTACATGCCGACGTTCGGCGCCTCGGCATCCCCAAGTGAGAATCCCACAGACACGTACGCGTCGAGCTGGGCGTTCTGCATGAACGGCGGCTGGTGGGGCGGCGGCACGGTGGGCTGCGCCCGGTAACGCGTGGCGGACAGGTCGAAGCCGCCCCACATCACACCGACCCGGGGGTGGTGTCCCAGGAAGGGGGCCTGCCACGCCTCGAGCCCGTCGGCGGCGAGGTTAAACGCTGTCCAGATCAGTCGGGCCGCGTGGCCATCCCAGGTGCGTTCGACGTTATCGTCCTCGAAGCGCGGCGGGGCATCCGGAATCTCGCAGATCAACGAGCTGCGTGGTCGGTGTATGCCGAGCTCGTCTACCGCATCGCAGAAGGACGCATAGAACGTGGCGACTGATCCCTGGGACAAGGGCACCGTCCGCGAGCCACTGTCGGCCTCGATGACCACGCCACCGTCGAGCAAGTTGTAGTGCACCGTGAAGGTCACGCCTCGCTGCCGAAGGGTTGGCGTACTGAGCCCCCGGGGGGTGACATCGAGGACGATGTTTCCCCAACCGACTTCGAAGGGCTCGTCGAGGGTGTACTTGCCTGCGACCTGTACCACCCGGTTCACGTAGTCGACCATGGGCGCCAGGTCCTCATAGTCCAGCGTCGGCCACGCATTGAGACGTTCGCTCACGGAGAGCCTCCCAGCGTGTCGATGGGATCAGCGGGAGAGGACGTCCGGTGCCGCGCACGTTCCCCGTGCAGCGACGGGCGGGTCTCGGACACCGAACTGCGATCCAGTACCCAATTTTCACACGCAGGTCGGGGTCCTGCCCGCTCGGTGGCGCCAGGCGTCCGACGTGCTGGGCCAGCAGCCAGGATCGCCGCAGCGCGGGCCCAGAGAGGGTCCACGGCATGAAAGCGCCCCCAATCTGCGCCATAAGCGCAGATCGTGGGCATGATCACTGAACCTACCTCTTCTTGCCCTGGTTCTTCACGGGCTCGATGGCGGCTGCCGCCGCATGTGGGTCGAGGTACGTGCCGCCCGGCTTCAGGGGGCGGAAGTCGGCGTCCAGCTCGTAGGCGAGCGGAATGCCGGTCGGGATGTTCAGGCCCGTGATGTCGGCGGCGGAGATTTTCTCTGGCAAGTCCTTCTGTTCAAATCCTCTGACGGTTCTGGCTCCCTAGTCAGAGGTCGCGGCATCGCAGCCGAGCCTTCGCCTGGGTCGTCCCCTCTGTCAGGTTGTCGTTCTGGGGAACGGGACGATGTTGTCGGAGGTCGGTCCGTGTTCTGCTGGCCTGTCGCTTGCCTGGGTGAGGACGGCGCCGGCGAGGGTGAGCCTGGTGACCAGTTGGCACCGATTGGACGGCGGAAGACCAACGCATGGCTCGGGGGCGGCGCTTTGACGAGCACAGCTGTCCACCCACGAGGCAGGTTGCCTCCCCGCCGCCGCTGTCCGAAGCGGAGATCTGCGAAGCGGAGGCGGAGCTGGGCATCGCGTTCCCGGACAAGTACAGAGAGTACTTGCTCCGGCAGAGCGCCGGCGGCGCGGTGAACCGGCTGTGCCGATCCACGGCAGGCTGGGGCTGGCATGGGGACTCGAGCACCAACTACGACTTGCTCACCACTGACTTCTCGCATCCCGACTCCTACCGTGCTTACGAGGATGAGCTGGACGCGCGCGAGCCGGTGACACAGGACTGTCCGAACCACAGCGCCTACCAAGCGGCATGGGAGCAGTGGGACGCCGAGTACGGGGTGCTCCAGGAGCGCAAGACGTCCGGCGCCGTGTTCATCCAGGACAACGGCTGTGGCCTCTCGACCCTGCTCGTTGTCACCGGTCCACACCGGGGCTCACTGTGGTTCGACGGCCGGGCCACCTGCGACCAGAGCCTTCCTCTGAACCTGGGCGGTCAGCCCGTGTCGTTCATGGACTGGATCACTCGCAGATCCATGGATCTGGTCGGCTGGTGAACGCTGCCGGTCGGCACCGGGCGGAGCCGGCCCGGCAGCCCCGTCGCAGAATTCCTGACTGAACCACCGATGAGAACTCGGTCAGGCTAAGAGTTTTCCCGTAAACCCTGGTGGATCGGCGCGCGGCGTCAGATGCGGTGCATCGCAAGGCGGAGGGGAGTCCCCATACCGGGCGTATTCGGGCGACCCGACAACGCGGCGAGGTGCCGTAGCTGTCGTCGCGCGCCCGCCGGGGATTACGGGACAGCCCTTGATCGCGGGTCAGGTCGTCAGGCTTTACGGGCGAGCAGTTGAATCTCCTGGAACTGCCGTCGGTCGGTGGGCTGAGGCTCGCGAACCATCCGGGCTACCTCGGCCAACCCGGCCTTGCGCAGCACCGCGGCGAGGTGATCAGGCGACCACCGATAGGCCAGGGCGACTGTGTGATCGAAGACCTGCGTCAGGTGAGACGGATCATCGCTTCCCGAAAAGCCGACCAGCAGGTGGCCGCCAGGTGCCAGCACGCGGTGGAACTCCGCCAAGATGGCGGGGAGTTCTTGCGGCGGAGTGTGGATGATGGACCAACGTGAGAGTGCGCCGCCCAGTACGCCATCAGCGATGTTCAACTCGGCCATCGAGCCCACGTCGAACCGCAGGCCCGGATATGCCTGTCGAGCCAGCTTGATCATCGCAGGAGAGGCATCAACACCAAATGCCGTCAGCCCCAGCTCGTCCAGATAAGCGGTGATATAGCCAGGCCCACACCCCAGGTCCGCGACCTGACCGTCCCCACTCGCACTTACGAGCTCGGCGAAGGCACCCAAGATCGCACGGTCCAGGGGACTGTCACGCAGCGAGTCGCGGAACAGCTCGGCATAGGTGGGGGCAGCAGCGTCGTAAGCCTCGCGGGTAACGCTGAGGGCATCGTGTTCGACCATGCTCGCGACAGTAGTTCCTGGCCCCGAGGCGTGCGGAGAGAATCACGATCTACCCTCCCGCCCGTTCCCTCGAGCTGTCGCTGGTTCAGAGAAGCGTGTTCCCGCTGCTCTCCGCTTCGCCCCGAGCCGGGATCGTGCCCGAGCTCGATTTCACGCTCCACACCCATGACCTGGTGGAGATCTCGATCGACGACGTCGGCACCACATGCGCAACCCGGTGACGGACGACAGGACCGCACTGGATTGGCCGGCCGAGGCGATCGACCGTCCCCTGGTACGCCGGGCGCATCGGGCGTACGCCCACGGGGGGCAGCCATGACGACCATCCGTCCTGTCGACGGGACGGCCACGAAGCGCAGACACCCGCCGAGCACAGGTCGCCGTCCTCACGTCACAGAGGTGGCCGCCGGTTCCTCGCTGCTCGTCTCGTGCGACAGCACCGTCTCGCGGAACGAGGAGACAACCGGGCGCAGGTCGATGTGGTGCCAGACGGCCCACAGGTGAACGGACGCCTCGCGCCAGGGCAGTTCACGTACAACCACGGCATCCGTCACGCCTCGCACCATGCTCTTCTGCACCAGGGCCAGACCAAGGCCGGAGGCGACAAGGCCCAGTGCTGTCAGGGGCTCCGGAGCGTCGAGCCGGATGTCGGGGGTGAAGCCTGAGGCAACACACGAAGCGACGAATGCGTCCCGCCATCCGGGATCACCCTCTTCCTCGATGGCGATCCATGGCCGGCCGTCCAGGTCCTGAGCCGTGACCGCATCCTGTGCGGCCAGCGGATGGCCGGCTGGAAGGACGAGCAGCAAGGGGTCCTCCAGCAAGGGCGCTGCCCGCAGCACAGGATCGTCGCGGTCCGGTGGTTCCCGCACCAGGGCGATGTCAAGGCTGCGCTGACGCAGCCCTTCGAACTGCTCCGAGGCGGACATGTTGTACAGAGCGACGTGAATACCGGGACGCTCCTCCTGCAGGCGGCGCAACGCACCGGGAAGCACACCCGTGTGCATGGCATCAGGCGCGTAGCCGATGCACAGTCCGCCCTCTTCCCCACGGCCCAGTCGGCGGCCGAGGTTCTCCAGGCGGTCGGCGTGGCGCAGGAGCGCTCTGGCCTCGCTCAGGAACACCGCGCCGTCACGGGTCAGGCGGATGCGCTGCTGGGTGCGCTCGAACAGGGTGAGACCAAGCTTCTTCTCGAGCTGGGCGATCTGTCGGCTGAGCGGGGACTGCGAGATGTGGAGCTGTTCTGCGGCGCGGCCGACGTGTTCGGTCTCGGCCACGGCGATGAAATAGCGAAGTTGCCGCAGGTCAAGCATGTAAGACCTCAAGAGACTCAAGTGTGCCCAAGGAAGTCTTGGACAGTCTGATGTCCCCATCCTAATGTCGAAGAGGAAAGAACGACGGACCGGCTGAAGGGCCGGAAATCCGGTTTCCCCTCTGTGCAAGGACCTGCCATGACCATCACATCTCTCCTTCCCGGCCGTATCGGTTTCGGGACTGCGCCCTTGGGCAACATGTTCCGCGCCATCCCGGACGAGGAGGCCGCCGCGACTGTCCAGGCCGCGTGGGACCAGGGCATCCGCTACTTCGACACGGCCCCGTTCTACGGTGCGGGTCTGTCCGAGGAACGTCTCGGTGCTGCTCTCGCCGGAAAGGACCGGGACCAGTACGTCCTGTCCACGAAGGTGGGCCGCGTGATCCTGGACGAGCGCGAGACGGGTTCTCGTGACCTTGGCGAGAAGGGCGGCCTGTTCGAGCACGGGAACCCCAACAAGATCGTGCACGAGTGGACCGCCGAGGCAACCGAGCGTTCGATCGAGGACAGCCTGAAGCGGCTGGACGTGGACCGCCTCGACATCGTCTGGGTGCACGACATCGCCCAGGACTTCCACGGCGACCTGTGGCTGCAGAAGTTCGAGGAGGCCCGCACCGGCGCCTTCCGCGTGCTGTCCCGGCTGCGGGATGAGGGCGTCATCAAGGCGTGGGGGCTGGGCGTCAACCGCACCGAGCCCGTCGAGCTGGCCCTTGCCCTGGATGAACCACAGCCCGACGGGTTCCTCCTCGCGGGTCGCTACTCACTGCTGGACCACGACCACGCCCTCCAGCGGCTGCTGCCCATGGCCGCCGAGCACGGCGTCGACATGGTCGTCGGCGGCCCCTACAGCTCCGGCGTCCTGGCCGGCGGCACCCACTTCGAGTACCAGGAAGCATCCCCGGAGATCATCGAAAAGGTCCGGCGTATCAAGGACATCGCCGACCGGCACGGTGTGAGCATCAAGGCCGCAGCCCTGCAGTTCTCCCTGGCCCACCCGGTCACCGCCGCCGTCGTCCCCGGCGCCACCAAGCCCAGCCGAATCGCCGAGGACCTCTCCGCCCTGCACGAGAACGTTCCGGCCGACTTCTGGGCCGAACTCCGCAAGGCCAACCTGGTCAGCCCCCAGGCGCCGCTCCCGGGCAATGCCTGAGTTGTCACGCGACCACCGTTACCGAAGATCAAACGATTCTTGGAGAAAGATCATGGCATCGACATCAGTGAGCCGGGTCGTACCGACCTCCCCTGAGCGCGTGTGGCAGCTGATCGGGGGCTTCGATTCCCTGCCCGACTGGCTCCCCTACATCGCCGAGAGCACTGCTCTGGAGGGCGGCCGCGTCCGCCGGCTCGCCAACCCGGACGGAGAGGTCATCGTCGAGCGCCTCGTGGATTTCAACGAAACGGAACGTCACTACAGCTACGCCATCCTCGAAGCGCCCTTCCCCGTCGTCGGCTACATCTCCACCCTGCGCGTGCATGAAGTGCCCGGTCAGAAAGACGTAGCCGAGGTCCAGTGGTCCGGACGGTTCACCCCCCAAGGGGCAAGCGAGGACGAGGTGGTCGCCCTGTTCACCGGGATCTACCGCGACGGCCTCGACGCCCTCGACAAAACACTCAGCTGAAACCGCAACCCCTGGGTCCCTCGAGGCCCAGGGGTTGCGGCCATGCCTTACCCCGTCGGCACCGCGTGCTCACTGCAGCAGGGAAGAGACCTGACCGGAGTGAAACCGTTCCTAGCCAGTGCACATAAGTGAGTCCTGGACCCACTGGTGCGTGCTGGGTGCATCCCGAACGGTGTTGGATGCACTGGTCCCCCGCTTTCGCTTCCCGCTCGGCGGCGGCCCTCCGGGGGGCCGGTCCGTGGTGGGTGGGCGGGTTCCCTCACGTCCCCGGTCGCCTGGTTCGGCCTGGGCGGTCCGATGCCCCGCACGATCACTCTGGTCGTGTGGGGACGGTGCCGTCCGACGCCGGACCGGGTGTCCAAGGGCGCGTCTCCCGATCGCGATACCGGCGGCATCGTGACGGGACATCTTTCGGCGCGGGGTGGCCAGTGGTTTCTGCCAGTGCTGAGCACCCCACAGGCTGGTGTAGGCCGGGTCGACCGCGACAATGCTCAGGCCGTGCTCGGCGGCCATGGAGACCAGCCGGGCCTTGAGCTTGGCGGTGGGGATGCCGGAGATGAGCTGCCGGAACCCCTTGCGGCCCCCGTGCTTCTCGCGCGTCTTCTCGGCGGTGAAATCGAGGTCCTCGATGCCGATCACGGCGACACCGACCCGCACCGCCCAGTTGATCAACCGGGTCAAGGCATGCCGGATCTGTGCATCTCGGTGACCGGCCGAACCGGACAGGTCGTAGAAGAACCGCCGGGGCCCTCCGATGGGGTTGCCGTGCCGGTCGAGCCGGTAGGCGGCGAAGTGGTCCGCGTTGGTGTCGACGCCGATCATCCCCCGGGCGCGGGCGGTCTCCAACGGGATCGTCTTCACGGCGGGGCGTTGCCACGAGGCCGTGCGGTAGGCGACGGCCCGGTTCGCTTCGATGCGGTCGGCCCACTCCGCACCCCGATGCGCGAACCCGATACGCGCGGTGAGGGTGTACCGGCCGTGCCGGGTGTTGGCCAGGTGCGCGAGCGGAACGGGCAGCCTGATGGACACTTCGCCGTCCGGGGCGACGCGGATCGTCTCGTTCCCGAACCGCTTCCCCGACTCACCATCAGCAGCGATGAACCAGCGCTCCGCCTCCCACCGTTGTCGCCACTCGTCTTCGGTGAGACGAGCCTCGGTGAGATGGTGGCGGGTATTCAGGAGACGCTTACCGCCCCGCACCACCCGCACCCGTCCGGCCTGCCAGTCGGCTACAGCAGCGGTGTGCCGCGCCTCGAGTGCCGCGAGGCGGCGGGACTTGCGGAACCACTCGCTCTTCGACCGGTAGCCGCCCGTCGCGCGCTTCGTCCCGGACGCCCCGAGCGGGAGGGACAGCCGGTGCCGCAACGTCCTGATCCCAGCAGCCAGGTTCCGGATCTGCGCAGCCTGGCAGCGGCGCGCCAGCGCCCACTGATCGTGGGCGGCCTTCGTGATGGCCCCCGCGATCCGCGACGACGGCACCCCGGTCAGCTCCCGCTTACGCGCTGCCCAGGTGTCCGCACTGTGCTCCAGACCGTCCGCACAGCGGGCCTTGAGATCACGGGAAGCAAGCGTGCCCTGATGCGCACCGACCGCACGCAGCACCCCCTCGTCCTGCGGCGTGAGGTGCTTGAGACGGTCCCGGACCGCCACCCCGCAAGGCCCGGACACCACGAAGGACGTCGCCAGCTTACGCAAACCACCCACCACATCACCCCCGCCCTCCATGCAGCACCCCTGCCACCCAGCCAAACGAGCCGCAACCGCCAAGGTCACCCATTCGATCCCAGAACCCCCGTTCCCACCCCCACAAACCCACCCACAGGACTCGCTCCCGCTCGCTACAACTCACTCTTCAATGCAGCAAACCGAAAGCAGCTCGTAACCCCTGCATGAAGCGCTCGGAGGCAGCAACCGGGTCAACCCCGCGCTCTCGCCGTCAGATGCGGCTGGGTCTGATCCGGCACGCATGATCGACGTCAATGTCCGTGGACTTCTGCATGGAATCTCCGCGGCACTGCCGCTCATGCAGACCCAGCGCCACGGCCAGTTCGTCAATGTTGCCTCCATCGGCGCCCACGCCGTCTCCCCGACGGCGGCCGTCTACTGCGCCACGAAGTATGCCGAACTGGCAGATTCCATCTCCGGCCCGGTGGGCCGTGAGGAGATGCGCACCTACCGCCAGGTGTCCATCCCCGCCTCCGCGGTCGCTGAAGCCATCGCCTACGCGATCGGCCAACCGTCGGAGGTCGACGTCAGCGAGATCATCGTGAGGCCGACCGCAAGCGCAGCCTGACCCCACCCGGTGGTCAACCCTTCCGGTGCCGGCGCCCTGCACCCCGGCACCGGCCTCAGAAGTCACCACTACCTGAACCTTCTCCAGCTTCGAGACAGTGCGGGCAGACGGGACCCCAACCCATGATGAGATCGAAAGGCCCTGGCGACAGTAGCGCTGGTATTGAACCGGCCCTCCGGCGGGGTGCAGCATCGCTCCGCAACAGGGCGGAGAGCTGCGCGGTTGTAGGCGTCATTGGTTGTTATCGGTCATCGTCGGTCCCCCTCGGACGGCCCACAGACGGCCCAGAAGAAAGCCAAGCGCGCCAAGAGGGCCCAGGTCGTAGGCAAGTAGAACTCGAAGGCTCCGCCGCTCCCACAGGCAATCCCGGCGGCCCCGCTGAGTGACGTGCTATGCCGGGGCAAGAGGAAACCCCAGGTCGGCGACGATCTACCTGGGGTCTCTGGCGCCGCCTTCGGGATCCGAACCCGAGACCTACGATTGCAAGTTGTCGGATCTTGTTCCGCGGCCGTCCGGAGACGTCCACCAGACACGCGTTTCCGCAGCTCCCAGCGAGGTGGACAGACCCGCACTATCCCGGACACCTGCGGATCGAACCTCGAATGAGACTGCAACTGAGACTGGCTCCAACGGCCCCCCGGGCGCCTGATCTCAGCCAGACACACCTTCCGTCTGGCCAAAGACCGCTCCGGCTGCGGCCTTGCCACCGGTCCACAGGATTTGACAATTGTGCTGGTGGGCGCGGACCGTCTCGAACCGCCGACATCTGCTTTGTAAGGGCGGCGCCGATCACAGGACGGTCTTGGCTGGTCAGCAGCCGTACAACAGCGCCCAGCCTGTCAGTGGGTCTCTGCACCGCCTCGCACCCCGATTGACCGTGACTGACCGCTCGATCTGGCACGGATCTGGCACGCGCCCCCGGCTAATGGGGCGCCTGCGGCGAGCTGCGGGCACTCATTGCGCAGCTGCTGCGCTGCCTCCGGGCGGTGGTGTGAAGTAGGACGCTGAAGGGACAGCCGGCCCGGCTGCCAGCGCCTGCTCGTACATTTCGTCCATCAGATCGATGAAGCGTAAGCCTCTGCGGTCGCCTTCGGCCGTGGCGTACTGTCGCCACGTAGCGGCGCACACAGCCCAATGGTCCCGAGCGGCTTCGCCCTGAAAGTGGATTTCGAGCTGCACCCGGGCGGCTGGCTCATTCGCTCGCCGCAGGCGGTAGTCAGCGCTCCAGTTGCTCACGATTAGGTTTGTGTACAGCACCTTGCGCGCCTGATCCTCGGACCGCACCCCGCTCATCGGCTCCCAGCAGGCCTGCAGCTCCGGATGCTCCAAAGCAACCAGTAGGCGCTGCCGATGCGAGGCGCGTTGCGCCTCTTGGTTGGTGATACTCGTCTGTCGTGCTTGGTACGCGATTGAGGCGACGACTCCAAGCAATGCGGCTGCCGAGAAGAAGACAGAGGCTGCGCCGTAGGTCTGGCTCACAGCGCTCAGCTCATCCCAGTCCTTCCCGGCCGGAGCTGCTCGCTCCAACAGAAACGGCGTCGAAAGGATCGCCATCAGCGCGACGAGTCCTGCTCCAAACCAGAAGGCCCACCTGCGTTGTTGGGGCTGCATTGCCCCCATAGTCCCCCCGGGTCAGCACTACGGCCTCCATCATCGACAACAGCAGTGCGAGCGGCAAGACCGCAGCTCCGACGCTGGCCGACCTGACCGGCTCGTACAGCGCGGCGCAGCGGGACAGACGTTCAAGCAATTCATGAGAGATGAGGGCTTGCCTCAGCCGTGGTCGGTGCGTCTCAGAACGCTGGCATCTGCTTTGTAAGTTCAGCCGGGGCGCCTTGAACTCCGGCCGTCTCCCGGAGAGGACCGCCGCCGGAGACCGCCAACGCTGCCACTGTCCAACGCCGTTGATGTCAGCTTTGGATGTCAGGTGCCCTTCGGCCGGGCAGCAATCACTCCCAACGCGAAGATGGCAAGAATGGGTACGAAGCTCACCACGTCACAGATCATCACGACTGGGAACGGGGCCCCAAGGAGCCTCGGCAATTTCCTCCCGATCGCGACTACTCCAAGTGCAAAGATCAACAAGGTAGAGATTCGGTAGCGCAACCGATCAATACCTGGCTGCGTCCGAGCCTTCTCCATCAGACGGGCACACACGCTCGCGCCGACCAAGATGAACCCAAAACCGACGATCCCCCAAGACAGCCAGTCCACGGCGTCCTTCACGGCGTCCCCCTCGACCTCTCGTGTCCGCCCTCGGGGGGGTATCCACGCGCTTGTGGTGCTCTTGCACCTTAAGGACCAACGACAGTTGCTGATAGTTGCTGTGGTTGCGGTACTTCTCTGCTGTACTGCTGGCCGAGGGGATGAACCGATGCGGGGTGGTGGAACCGTGAGTGCAGGAAGCCGCGGAGTGCTTGGAGTCGTGGGCGCGGCAACCGATGGAGTCGAGCAACTCCGCACCGGCCTGGTCGAGCCAGCGATCGCCCTCGGCTGGCAGGTAGCCGTGACCCTGACCCCAGATGCCAGCAAATGGCTGCGGGCGAACGGCGAACTGGACCGACTGGAAGCCGTAACCGGCCTCCCAGTCCGGGATACGCCTCGCCTACCGACCGAGGCTCGCCCACACCCGGTCGCCAACTGCTACGTCGTCGCCCCGGCAAGCGCGAACTACGTTGCCAAGCTCGCAACGGGCATCGCCGACAACCAAGCACTGACGCAGGTGAGCGAGGCACTCGGCACGATCGACGTTCCGGTCGTGGTGTTCCCGCGGGTCAACGCAGCACACGTACGGCACCCAGCGTGGGACGGGCATGTCGCGGCCCTACGGAAGGCGGACGTAGAGCTCATCTACGGTCCTGACGTCTGGCCGCTCTATGAACCCCGCGAAGGGCCAGCAGTTCGACAGCTCCCCTGGGCCGCGATCACGGAGTCCATCCAGCACGTGACAGCCCGGGCTGCTCGACACCCGCTTTAGGAGCGTGGTGGGGCGAGTTGGGGTCTGACCTGCGGGATACCGACTTCGGCGTCTGCTGGCTGTGGCCCCCGTCAGCAGCCGCTGTACCCCGTGGGTCCCCGTCCGTTCTGGCGCGGTCGTGGCACGGGAAATTTCTAGGGGTCACCCGTCCCTGAGGCTTCCTTCAACGTGCGGTCAGACCACCAGCGCCGAGTGCAGCGCATCGAACATCTCACGAAGTTCCCACGTGGCGATTGGACCGATCTCCATCTGCAAGTGACACACGTCGTCATCGCCGTTCGGGGTCAGGCGCACGAAGAAGGCGAAACCGTCCCCGACGGGCTCCGCATTCAACGTCAGCGGATTGTTGCGGCCGGGAGTCACCGCCGCCGAAAAGCGTCCACCCGACGGCGCGCGCAGGCGAGAGAGCATCCGCGCTGCGAAGTCCGCAGCCTCCGCAGCGCTGAGATCCGCGGTGAAGTCAGCTGTCAGGCAGGAGGACCAATCTGCGGTGACCTGCCAGCTGTCCTCACCGGTCCGAGTCAGTTCCAGCCACACGGTATCGCTGCCGAGACGTATCCGCGGCTGTTCCATCGTCGCCCTCCGACATCCGTGCCTGAGCTCAAGATCCTATGGGGCGGATCTCCGCCATCGGAAGTCGTCGCAGCTCATCCATGGTCAGAGCACTAGGGACACCCTTACGGGCTGGCCCGCAGGATTTGAACCTGTGGCCTCATCCTCATCAGGTCGGTCCGGCATCCCTGTTACGCCGAGGGATCCAGCTGGTTCACCGACCGTGGCGATCGCTGGTGATCGGCCGTAACCGCGGGTGTTTGCTGCGGTTGGTGTCAAGCGTTGATGTCAGGATTCACGTCCGCCCGCCGGCGCTTCGCCGAGTCGCCCCCCATAGCGGAAGGCGCTAAGCGCGAGGGCTACGGCCGCCATGCCTCGCGTTATCGCGTCGTCTTCCACGATCACCAAGATCAGGATCGGCACCACGAACACCAAGTGCCATCGCGGGTGATCCCACCTGCTCGGCTTTGTCATCTCGCCCCCTCGATCGGCACCCTAGCCGACGGTGGTGGAGCCTGAATGGCCGAGTCAAGCTCCGCCGCGCGAGTACCAGAGCACTTGTTTGGAAGACCCCGTATGTGGACGGGGCCTGACCTGCAGAGATGCTGACCTGCGGATGAGCTGCCAGGTACCCGCAAGTCCCCGTGGTTTCCCGCTGTGTACCTCTGGTTCGGGCACGCGGCGGGCACGCTTACATCAGCTTGATGGTCAGGGGCGTGAGGGCCGTGATGAGGCTAGCTGCGGCCGCGACCAGGGACGTGATGCGGTGACGGTCACGGCTCTCTGCTCGTTGTGTTGGGCGATATGGCCCGTCCCGTGATCATGTGGCGGGATGGGCAGTCCCTTGGGGTGGGGGTCGGCACAGGGCCGGAGAACGGCTGCGAACGTGGGGGTGTTAGTTTCCCTCCCGTGTTGGAACACCAGGACGAGACCAGGGCGGCCTACGACGGGGTCGTCGAGCTGTATGCGTCGATGTTCGCCAATCGGTTGGAGACACAGCCGTTCGCGCGGAACATGATCGGCACCTTCGCTGAGCTCGTGCGTGATACGGGGAACCTGCGGGCAGCCGACGTCGGGTGCGGACCCGGCCATCTGACGGCCATGCTGCACGGCTTGGGGCTGGACGCCTTCGGGCTCGACCTCTCCCCGGCGATGGTCGACCACGCCCGGCGGGCCAATCCGGCGCTGCGGTTCGACGAAGCGCGGATGGAGGCCCTGCCGGTCGAGGACTGCGCGCTCGGCGGCGTGCTGGCCCACTACTCGATGATCCACACCCCTCCTGGGGAACTACCCGCGCTGCTCGCCGAGCAGGTGCGTGTCCTGGCACCAGGGGGCCTGCTCCTGGTCTCGTTTTTCGCGACCGATGAACCCGAGCCGGTCCGCTTCGACCACAAGGTGGCGCCCGCCTATAGCTGGCCGGTGGACCGGTTCGCCGAGCTGCTGGCCGGGGCCGGGCTCGTCACGTTCGCCCGGCTGCTCCACGACCCGGCCTCCGAGCGGGGCTTCCTCGACGCCCACCTGCTGGCCCGCCTCCAGTAGAGCGTGCCCGCACTGGCTCTACCAGGGCGCCATGCAGTCCGCCAACGCCGTACGGCCCGGCGTCGACATCAAGTCCACCATGGCCTACGCCCGGTGGCTGGGTCCCGGCACCGGCACCATGACGGCGCTGCCGGATGTCGTCCGCGCACTGGTCGTGAAGGAGCCCACCGCAGTCCGGCCGACGGCCGTCACCGTGCCCTCACTGGTCGGGGGTGGGGAGTGCCCTCACCGCATGCCCGCCTATCTGGACCGCGGCATCGCCATGGCAGAGCAGCGCATCACCGCGGCTTCCAGTGCGGTGCACGCCACCGTCTACCGGACGTTCCTCGCCGTGCTGTCGGCCCACGGCCGGTGCGGGTGCCTCACCGAGGCGCACACCGCGCGGCTGTTCACCGCCGCACAGGCCAAGGGGGAGTCGCCCCGGCACTGCACGGACAACCGTGCCTTCGATGACGCCCCCAAGGCCGATGACGGCCCCACGACGGCCCAGGGGGTTGAGGACGGAGGAAATGCCCAGGTCAGACCGCAGGTAGCCTCAGTAGCGCTGGTTCAATTCACGAGTAGTGGATCTGGCTCAGCTTTTGTCATCCTGACCGCGAATGACGGCGCAATGTCCGGGATCAGATATGGACACTCACTCCGCAGGTTCCATGATCGGGCGCTCGCGGAGCACAAGCGGTCAGCGGCGGTAGCAGTACGAATCCGAGGAGGCGTCGCCGCCCTGCAGGCGCGTCTGGTGCACGCGCAAGCCGAGGAAGTCCGAGCCGTGCGGAAAAAATCGGCTGTCGACGGAGAGCCCGCCGTGCGAGGTGTCGGCGTCGAGTTTGACCATCCACGGGTCGATGCCCGCGGGATAGAACTGCGCGTCCCAGGCGGCGTACAAGGAGTTCGTCAGGTACACACGCCGCCCGTCGCGGCTGATCTCGACCATCTGCGCTCCGCCGGTCAGCGGAACGTCCGGCTCGGCGGGATGCGGCTGTCGGCCAACCATGCCGCCGAGACGCACGGACGCGGTCTGCCTCGGATGGAACGGGTCGCTCACGTCGTACTGGTACAGCACGCCGGTTCCCCATGCGGATACGTACAGCCACTGGTCGTCCACCGACAGGTCGATGTCGGTGATCATCGGGGGCGCGGCGCCGAACGGCTGCAGCGCCGGGGGCAGGTCCTCCGTTCGCGCGGGCCGGGCGGGGATGGTGATCACCTTGCGGACCACGAAGTCCTCGCCCTCCCGGTTCCACAGCCACACCGACGCCGACAGGTCCTCCACGTTGACCACGGTGTTTGCGAACCCCCACGTTGCCTCGGGGTCGTGCGCGGGACGCAGCTCGAGAACCATCTGGTTCTCATCACCCAGATCCACGCGCTGCAGGTGTCGGCCGGAGTCCAGCTCCCAGAAGTGCAGGGAGTGGCCGTACCGGCGACCCAGCAGCAGTTCGGGGACAAGGCCGTCCTCGATCATCGAGGGGGACCCCCACTCGCTGGTCACGGCGATGTTCTGGCGCAGATGCCACCAGACGTCGTAGGCGAGGCGTTGCGGTCCTCGGTCGCTCTCCCAGGCTCGCAGCACTTCGAAGCTTTCGTGGTCCAGCAGCGCGATGCCGCCAGGCCCGTCCATACCGTCCGCGCCGCCCAGGCAGGACAGGAACACTCCGTCAGGGCCGCAGTGAAGAGTGTGCGGACGCGAATATCCGGCCTTGGCTGCCAGCTCCTCGGGCTCGACCACCTTCACCAGTCGGGGGCGGGCGGGATCGGGGCTGGTGTCGAAGATGTGCAGCCGGGAGGAGCGCAGTCCCGGGACGATGAGGTAGCGCCGCGCAGCGTGATGATGACCGGCGTGCGCCAGCGCGCTCGAGCAGGCGTTCCAACCGAAGTGGTGCAGTTCGTTGCCCAGGTCGGGCAGGTCGGCGTGAGAGATCACACGGCCGTACGCGGGGGATTCGGGGTCGGTGCCGACGGTGAACAGCGCGTCCGCGCGCTGGGCGGTCGGGTCGAAACCGACAAGGTCGGGTCACTGTGGTCGTCGCGGTCGTGAGCGTGCTCGGTCGTCGTCATGGCTGTTCCTCACTCCCGAACGGGGGCCCGGGTCCGGGGGACTCCGCAGGCAGCCGGGCTCACCCGTTCGAGATCGATGTGCAGACGCGGGACAGATATGCCATAAAACGAGCGTTTCACAGCCGCGGAAGCCTGCCAAGGCGGCAGCGCGGGGGCGCGGACCGCCTCGATGTGCGGCTCGTCTCCGTCACGCCCGACCAGATCCTTTCCGATCGATCAGGCCAGATCAGCGAGCGACGTCTGACACGGCCGACTGGCAAGACGGCCGGAGGCACGGTGTCCGCTCGGCGCAGCCGCTTTTTCCCACGGGCTCGTCATGGAGCACGGTGCCGATGTGTCCCACCGGATGGTGCGACGCTACGTCTCCGACCGGCAGCCGGAGATCCTCGCGGCCTCGGGCAAGGCCCCGGTGGAAGCGTTCGTGTCGCAGACCCACCTGCCGGGACAACCGGGCCAGGGCGGAGACCGACCGGTGGATCGCCTTCCGCTCGCACTTCAACATCGAGAGCTTCTACTGCCGCCCTGGCGTCGAAGGCGCCCGGCTGACCGCGCGTGGCACGACTCCACGGCCCGCCTCAGGGCAGCCCCAGAAGACAAAACAGCCCGACCGGGGCCAGCCCTGAGGACCGGTCACTTTCGCCAGAAGAGGTGGTGCGTCACCCCGCTCGGGCTGGGAACGACCTCCAGGTGGAACCGGTCGAGCAGCTCATCGGGGGACTCCCACAGTCGTAGTCCGGACCCGAACTTCACCGGCGAGACCGCCACATGCATGGTGTCGACGAGGTCGGCATCGAGAAACTGCCTGATGGTGGTGACTCCGCCGCCGAGTCGGACGTCCTTGCCCTGCGCCGCCTCTCGGGCCTGGTCGAGGACCGTGGCAGGGTCGGCGTCGACGAAGTGGAACGTGGTGTCGGAGAGTGTGAGCGAAGGGCGCTTGTGGTGAGTCAGGACGAATACCGGGGTGCGGAACGGGGGCTCGTCACCCCACCAGCCCTGCCACTCATGGTCGTGCCAGGGCCCGCGCTGGGGCCCGAACTTGTTGCGACCCATGATCTCGGCGCCGATGTTGCGCGCGTAATCCCGCGTGAGGTAGTCGTCCAGGCCTCGGCTCCCCCCGGGGTCGGTGCGCATGGGCCAGCTCGCAGTGGCACCGGCCCAGGCGAACAGCCTCTGGGGCTCGACATGACCGAACGGCCTCTCGAGGGACTGGTCCTCACCGGCACCGATCCCGTCACTCGAGACGTTGAAGTTCTGGACTCTCAGTAGCTGAGCCACGTGCTCCTCCTGGGTTGTCGACAACGGTGGTGAGACTTGCCGGGCCGGGAAAACTCATCGCTGACTCCGTGACCGGTCAAGAACTGGGTTACCCAGTTTCCCGGCCTGTGAGGTTTACGTGGTTTGCGGCCACCAGGTCGAAGTAGGTGGTGACGGTCCAGTCGGCGTCCGCGACGGTCGTGGAGTCACGGATATGGCTCTGCCCGGACTACTGATGTGCCGGCCGGAGCGGGCGCCCGCTCTGGACGCCCGCTCCTGCACCGGTCAGCTCGCCGGAACGGTGTCCTCGAAGGTGGTGCCTGCCTGCCGGTAGGCGTTGATCTTGGCGGCCACCTGCGCGGGAGTGAGGACCTGGTCCTTGACGTGCAGGACGTAGTCGACACCCTCGTCGTACGCGCGCGCGGCGGTGCTGGTCTGGCCGTTGAGGTCGATCAGCCACTGGTTGAAGTTGATCGACATGCCGCGCTCGGGGAGATACGCGGCGTCATGCGTACCGAAGAGCTGCCCGTCGATGTAGTACTTGATGGTGCTGTTGTCGATGGTCAGCACCAGGTCGTGCCAGCCGGTGAAGCTCTGCCGCGATTCTGTGTGCTGGTTGACGGCTTGCCAGGGATCAGGGTTGTACGTCTCCCAGGATGTCGTGTAGAGGATATTGCCCGACTCGCCCCAGCCGCCGTTGGGCAGGTACTCGAAGTCGTACTCCGAGTAGTCGTCGGCCATCGGCGCCTTGAGGTCGTTGATGGTGAAGAAGGTCTGGACGAGATGGTCGCCGTCGGGTCCCGACTTCGGCGCGTCGCTGAACTTCACCCGGGCCGCGTAGGTGCCGTTCTTGAACTTCATCGACTTGGTGAGGACTTCGGTCTGCTCGGTCGACTCGCCGGTCCCGGACGACGAGGTCTCCAGGTTCATGAGGGAATTGCCGCTCTCGGTGGAGAAGGTGACGTTCTGCGGCGACCAGGTCGCGCCGGGGACGCCCGGGCCACCAGAGTTGGAGCGTACGTTCCAGCCGTGCTCCGAGAGCTTTGCGTCGCTGTGACTGGTGTAGTTGAAGTCGTCGAAGAGCGTGGCGCCGTCGCCCGGCGGGTCGGTGGGCGGGTCGGTAGGCGGGTCGGTGGGGCCGCCGGGGTCGTTGCCTTCGGGGGCGGTGCCCCACTCGAGGCTGGAGCCGACCTGGGCGGTGACCTTGTTCCAGTCTCCGTACGAGTTCTGTGCGGCTCCGAAGGAGTAGTCGTCACTCTGCTTCACACTCTGCCAGTTGGACTGGTAGAAGCGCAGCTGCAGGTCTCCGCTGTCGGCGCCCGGAGCGAGGGATCCTGCTCCTGAGGTGAAGCCGACCTCGAGGTAGCGATCGGCGGTGGCGGTCGGATGGGCGAGGGTTCCGAAGGTTCCTGTGACGTTGGCACAGCCCTTGACCGCCCAGGAACATGCGAACCTGTACGTGGCGTCCGCCGAGTCCGCCTTGAAGTAGTAGCGGACCTTGACCTGGCTGAGCTGCAGGGAACTGTTGCCGGAGTTGATGACCTTCAGCCAGGGCTCGCTCTGGTCAGCCGTGGCGCCCGATGCGCCGGTCTTGTACTGGACCGTGAGAGCTCCGGCTGCGCTGGCCGTGGACGGCAGCGCGAGCAGTCCTGCGCAGCCGAGACCTAACGCCGCGGCGGCTGCCGCGACGGTGTGCATACGGCTCTTCGCTCTTGTTGTCACTGCGGTGTTCTCCTTCATGGGGGGTTGCGGGGGTTCTCGCGCGGGATTTACAGGGGGCGGTACCGGACGTCGAGGGCGTCCAGGCGGCTCTCGTGCAGCCGCATCCGGGCGAGGAAGTCCCCCCAGCCGGGTTCGTCCGACCAGGCGCGGTCGGCCAGGGCACACAGCCGGGGGAAGCTGAGGTATTCGAGGTGGGCGGGGGTGGCGGCGAACTCGGTCCACAGCTGGGCTTGGGTACCGAGCACCTGTGCTGCGGCTTCGTCCTCCCAGTCGGCCGGGGCGGGGCGGTAGGTGTGCACGGACTTCAGGTCGACGACGGCGCCGGGCTGGCCGGGTGGTTCGGTGAGGTCGTCGGACTGGGCGTAGTCGAGGTAGGTGGAGCGGTAGTGGGCCATCACGACCTGCTGGCCGCGCCGCGCCGCGGCAAGGCCGTGGGACGGGTCGCGCCAGGTCGTCACGGTGAACTCGGGCGGCAGATCGGTGCCGGTCTCGGCCCAGCCCATGGGGCGCCGGCCGTGGCTGGTCAGGAATCTCCCGATGTGGCCCATGAACCAACCGTGCAGTTCCTCGGGGCCCGCCAGTGCCTCGTCCTCGACCCTGCGGAGTGCGTCCGCGGAGGCCGCCCACTCGACGGTGGGGCACTCGTCGCCGCCTATGTGGATATGTGATGCGGGGAAGACGTCCATGACCTCTTCGAGGACGGTGCGGCAGAAATCCAGGACCAGGTCGTGGACGCCGAGGGTGGTGTCGCACACGCCCCATTCGGTCCATACGCCCAGGCGCCGTTCGGGGCGGTTGCCCAGTTCGGGATAGGCGGCGATGGCCGCCCGGGCATGTCCGGGCATCCCGATCTCGGGCACGATCGTGACGCCCCGCGAGGCGGCGTACGCGACGAGTTCGCTGAGCTCCCGTCGGGTGTAGCTGCCGCCGTGTGGCGTCCCGTCGTACACCCCGCTCCCCGAGGGGCCGACCATCGACTGGGCCCGGTGGCCACCGATCTCGGTGAGTTCGGGGAAGGCAGAGACCGGCATTCGCCAGCCCTGGTCGTCGGTGAGGTGCAGCTGCAGGACGTTGAGCTTGTGGAAGGCCAGCAGGTCCACGTAGCGGCGTACGAAGGAGACCGGCTGGAAGTGGCGGGCCACATCGAGCATTGCTCCGCGCCAGAGGTGGCGTGGGGCATCGGTGATCTCGACGCAGGGCAGCTGCCACGAACTGCGGCGCTGCGGGGTGTCCAGCAGGGCTTCGGGTGGAAGCAGCTGGCGGATGGTCTGGATGCCGTGCAGGAGTCCGGTTTCGTGTGCGGCGCGCAGGAGCAGGGCGTGCGGCCCGATGGTCAGCCCGTAGGCCTCGTCTCCGAGGCTGCCCAGCTGCGGGTCGAGAAGGAGGTTCAGCTGCCCGTCCGGGGAGGGGGCCAGTGGCAGCCCGGTGACCGGGGCGAGGAAGGAGCGCAGAAGGTCTGCGGCGCCCTCGGTACCCGGGGCAGCCCGTATGGACGTATCCGCGTCGAGGGTGAATCGGCCCGCCCTGACAGAGAGCTTGCTGGGTCGGGGAATGAGCGGGAAGTCGAGGTGCGCAGGCATGGGTCGGCCTCCGGTGCCGGCAGGGTACGGTCCTCGCGGGCCAGGGGTGTGGTCCAGATCAGCCCTTGACTGCGCCGCCGGTCATCCCGGTCGAAACGCGTCGCTGGAGGGCCAGGAAGAGGATGAGGACGGGGAGTGCGAAGAGCGTGGCGGCCGCCATGGTGGCGCCCCAGTCGGTGCCGAAGACATTCGAGAACGAGGACAGCCAGACGGGCAGGGTGCGGTCGTCCTGGTTCTTGATGATCAGCATGTTGGCGAAGGCGAATTCGTTCCACGCGGTGATGAATCCGAAGAGCGACGTGGCGAGCAGGCCGGGAGCGAGGAGCGGGAAGGTGACGCGGCGGAAGGCCTGGGCGCGGGTGCAGCCATCGACCTGTGCCGCCTCCTCCAGTTCGACGGGGATGGCGGTGAGGAAGCTGCGCAGTGTCACGACGGTGAAGGGCAGCGTGGTCATGAAGTAGATCAGGGTGAGCATCGACAGCTTGTCGAGCATGCCGGTGTCGCGGGCGATGATGTACATCGGGATCAACATGGCTTCCCAGGGAGCCACTTGGGCGATGAACACCATGAGGATGAAGCTGCGCCGTCCCCGCCACTTCATCCGTGCCACGGCGAAGGCCGCACCGAGCGCCACGACGAGGGCGAGCAGCACTCCGCCGAGCGTGACGGTGAGACTGTTGCGCCAGAACATCCAGAAGCCGTCCGCCTGCACGGCCTTGGTGAAGTGGTCGAACGTGAGGTGGGTGGGCAGGAAGATCGGGGTGTCGGCGGTGATGTCCTTCGTGGGCTTGAAGGCAGTGAGTGCCATCCAGTACACGGGGAAGATGGAGAGCGCGAACACGACGAGGGCCGTGGTGTTGAGCGGGAGCCTGCGGAGGAATCGGCTCCGGACGCTGCGTGCACGTATCGCTGTGAGGCTCACAGTTCAGCCTCCTGCTTGAACATCTGGCGGAAGTAGGCGATGAGTACGGCGACGAGCAGAAGCACAGTGATGGTGGAGGCGGCTCCGGCCAGGTCGTAGCGGTGCAGGGACTGGGCGACCTGAAAGGCGTAGATCGGCAGGGTGGTGGTGGCGTCGTCGGGGCCGCCCTGGCTGATGGCCCAGATCTGGGCGAAGCATCGGAAGACCCAGATGACTTCGAGGCACAGGACGAGCCCGAAGATCGGCCGGAGCATCGGCAGGGTGATGGAGCGGAACATGCGGGCGGCGCTCGCGCCGTCCATCCGGGCCGACTCGAAGACCTCGGCGGGGACGGTCGTCAAGGCCGAGTGCAGGGTGATCGCGGCGAACGGCACCGACTGCCAGACGACGAGGATCACCAGGATGGTGAAAGTGGCCGGGCCATGGGCGAACCAGGTGTAGCCCTCGAAGGAGTCGAACCCGAGCCGGACGAGGAGCCAGTTGACGACACCCAGCTGGGACTGGAACAGCCACTGAAAGACAGTGGTCGCGGCGATCTGCGGGGTCGCCCAGGCCAGCACCAGACCGCTCATCACGACGGTCCGCATGCGCTTGCCCAGACGCTGCAGCATCAACGCGACCAGGGTGGACAGCACCATGATCAGTGAGACGTTGACAGCCGTCCACAGGATGGTGCGGCGCACCACCGCCCAGAACTCGTCCCCGCTGAGGATCTCCCGGTAGTTGTCCCATCCCGCGAAGCCGGGGCCGCCGCGAATGAGTTCGCCCAGGCCGAAGTGCTGGAAGGAGATGACCACATTGCGGATCAGCGGATACACAAGCAGATAGGCGGCGCCGACTACGGTGGGTGCGACGAGCAGATAGGGCCAGAGGCCGGCGTTGGTCGTCCCACCTGGGGTGCGTCGTCTCGCGGTGCGCGTCTTCCCGGGAGGCCGTGTCTTCTCCCGTGGCGGGGTGTCGGGTACGGTTCCGGTCCGCGTGGCTGCGGTCACGGCCTCCTCCTTCCTCGGAGACGGGTTCAGGACTTGGTGTTCAGGGTCTTGGTGATGGAGTCCGATGCCTTCTTCGCGGCGGCCGCCAGGTCGCCCCCTGTCAGCACGGCCGTCTGGTACGCCTTGATCGGGTTGTTGGCCTCGACTGCGGCCCAGTTGGGCGAGTTGGGGGTTGCATGGCCCTGTGGGGCGGCTGCGGCCATCACGGAAGCGCCCTCGTCGCTGCTGAGGACTTCGGCGAGCGAGGTCCTGTTGGGCACATAGCTCATGGTCTTGGCCATCTCGGTCTGCCATTTGTCGCCCGCCAGCGCCTTGATCACCTCGTACGCGGCATCCTGGTGGGCGGAGGCCAGGGGCACGATCAGGTCGGAGCCGCCGAGGACGACCGAGCCCGGCTTGTCGGCCGTCTTGCCGGGGATCGGGAAGAACCCGATCTTCCCTTTCAGCTCGGGATTGGCGTGCTCAATGATCTTGGCACCGCCGGGTACGGAGATCTCCTGGGCGACCATGCCCTTGGCGAAGACGTCGTGTTGCAGCGGCTTGGCCTCGTCAGCGTCCTTGGGGCCCTTTCCAAGTGCCTGGAGCTGCTTGTAGTACTCCATTGCCTTGACCGCTTCAGGGGTGTCGAGCGCGCCCTTCCACGTGCCGCCGGATTCGGTGGCGAGGTCGCCGCCCTCGTCCCAGATGAACCCCGACAGCAGGTACCAGTTCTGGCCGGGCAGGTAGATCCCCTGGTCTCCCCCCTTGTTGAGCTTCTTGGTCGCCGTGATCCACTGCTCCCGGGTCTTGATGGCGCTCGCGTCCACGCCGGCCTTCTCGAACAGGTCCTTGTTGTAGATCACGACTCGGTTGGCCGCGTACCAAGGAATGCCGTACTGCTTGCCGTCGATGCTGCCCGGCTCGGCAAGGCCCGGCAACCAGTCGTCGCCCTTGAGCTCGGAGGTCTTGTCCGAGAAGTCCTTGACGCCGCCGCTGGCGGCGTATTGCGCGACCTGAGTGTTGCCCACCTCGATGACGTCCGGGGCGTCGTTGCTGGCCAGTGCGGCGGTGACCTTCTGCCCGATGCCGTCCCACTCCTGGATCTGGATGTCCAGGGTGGCGTCTTTGTGGGTCTTCTCGAAGTCCGCCTTGAACTGCTTGAGGTAGTCGTCCGTGACACTGTCCTTCATGATCCACACAGTGAGCTTCTGAGGACCGCCCGCGGAATCGGAGGCGTCGGAGGAGCTGCACGCGCTGAGCCCGGCTGTCAACACGAGCACAGATAGGCCGGCAAGCAATCGGAACTTCACAGTTCACCTCTGAGGGACGGGGCTCCAACCAGTTGACCACTACTGGTCAACTGGACAACTTACCTATCGGTGGTGGATGAAGTTGGCATAGACCACTGATGTCGTCAAGTACCCATGCAGAGGCCACTGTTGCAGTCCTATGACGGGATCATGCAGCCAGCCGCTCCTGGTCCCCGACTCCAAAGCAGATTGACCAGTAGGCCGATTGCAGCTTGTCGCACCCAACTGGTTAACTTTGAGACAGACCAGAAAGGGCGACACATGGACAACAAGGCGCCGGAGACTCTGCTCAAGCGGGAGCGGGTGCGCGACCACATTCTGGAGCTGATCGAGGCCCGCAGACCCGGCGACGCCATCCCTTCGGAGCGCGCACTCAGCGCCGAGCTCGGCGTTTCCCGGCCCACCCTGCGGGCGGCAGCCGACGAACTGGTGGCCACCGGCCTGCTTGTACGCGAGCATGGCCGCGGCATGTTCGTCGCTCCCCAGAAGATCACCCAGGAGTTGGTCTCCGGGCAGCATTCACTGAGCGCACCTCTGGCCGGCGGCAGCTGGTCAAGTCGGCTCCTTGAGTTCGCGACCGTGCAGGCCGGCGCCCGCGTGGGCCGCAAACTGCAGCTGTCCCCCGCAGCCTCGATCGTCTACATCGCACGGCTTCGACTGGTCGACGGCGCCCCCATCGCCATCGAGCATCTGCACATCCCGGCGGAGCTCGTACCCGATCTGTCGGAGCAGGAACTGGAGGCCGGGGACCTCTACGAGCACCTGAGGGATCATCACCAGGTACAGGTCCATGAGGCGGTCCAAGCCATCGAGCCCACGGTCGTCACGCAGGCGGAGGCTGCTCTGCTCGGTGTGCCCGAACTCTCCCCCGCCCTACTCTTCGAGCGGCTCACCACCGACACCAGAGGGCACCCCGTCGAATACGTCCACTCGCTCTACCGCGGTGACCGCTACCGCATCGTCTCCCGGATCACCCTTGGTCCCGCGCCCGCCGTCCCCGAGGCGCGCAGCGAACATCATCCCGGCATCCCGCCAGGGGATTTCGCACACCGCGACCCCATCTCCTCGTCCACTGTCGGAGATGTCCAGTCAGGTAGGTAGCACAGGCCCGTCCGGAGTTTCCCGGACTGCACGATGAAGGCGGGGCAGTAGGAGCCGGCCCCGGCATCTACGGGACAGCCCTCAGCGAGCACGCGCCACATTTGGAACAGCGAAGGCCCCGGACCAACGAGGTCCGGGGCCCGCCCTGCGGTGAAGGGCTACTCGTCCTCTTCGAGGCAGTCGAGGCATTCGCACGCGCCGGCGTGGCCGCAGTCGCAGCCGCACGAGTGGGCGGCGCTGAAGCAGTAGCAGACGCAACCGGTCTCGCCGCAGGGCTCGGTGTGCCTGGTCATGGGGTCATCCTCTCGTCAGCGGCAGCGCGGTGGTTGGCGGCGGCCGCAGTTGCGCCCCGGACCATGAGGTCCGGGACCCAGTCGTGCGGTGAGGTCCAGAGTCTTTCGTTTGGATCAGGCTGGATCAGGGAGCGGCCCGCCGCGGAGCGGCTGATGTCGCCCCGTGGTGCGTGCAGCTGCAAAGCAGAGGAAAGAGCCCACGCGGATCGAATAGGGTCTCCCCTGCTCGAGCGAAGCCGAGAGCTGGGGGAAGACTGACGACAACGCCGCGGATGTGCCTACCAGACCCCGCGAGCCCAGCAAGATCCAGACGAAAGGCCCTGGCCGAGCGTGGTGGTGGTGAGCTTGCCGTCCTCGGCTTCCGTGCCGCCGAGCTGGGCCTTCCCCCGGTGTGGCACCTCGACCTGATAGAACTTCTCGCTCTTCGGGACGTCGTCGACGGCGACTTTGCAGTCCTCCGCGTACTCGGAGGAGCCAAGGTTGCCGGTGACCGCTACTCCCCCGGCGGCGGCGTGGACGGTGGCTGAGATTCCCTCGGCCATGTCGTCGTAGCCTCCGGCTTCCTTTCAGCCAGTGTCGGCAGTGTGAACGACTCCGACATTGAGGGCGAGTGCGCCGGTGAGTGAGAACGTGGCCGGTTCGTCGTCGCCACTACCGACCGTGATGGCCCAAGCCGCTCCGACGATCCCCGCCCCCTGCGACCATGCCCACGAGACCTGCGATCGCGGGGTTCACCAGCCGCTCGGCGGGCGGTGCCGCGGGCGCGGGCGGCATGGCGGGTACGGCGGGCATTTCAACGGATGGTGGCAACACTTCGGTAGTCATCGTCCCCCCCGGGATTCGTTCGAGATCGGGATGGTATCCCGAATCGGCGCAGGTGGGCCAGGGTTTACGACCTGATTCAGAGCTGGATGTCACTGACGCGATGTGGGACCGGATCGAGCCGCTGATGCTTGCCGATCAGGTTGGTGGACGACGATGGGCCGCTCGGCATCCTGCTGTTCGTGCTCGGCCCGCTGAAACTTCTCGCTTGCCGCCGGACGGCTGCCGACGGGGTGAAGGCGCTCTCCAGTCGGCCGGCGGCCCACCGCTGCCGAATCCTGAGGCAGTGGCAGCAGCCGGACCCTGCACCGGATTGACCACCCCTTGGCGACGGTTGGCCTGGGCGCAGGATGCGCGGTGCACCTGTACGGGGACTGCAGTGCGGTGAGCAGAAGCAAATGGGGTTTCAGGGGCCAGTTGTCGGTCACCCGCAACGTAGCAACCGAACCAGGACAACCATCGGGAGTGAGGCACATGGAGAACTGGCGTATGCAGGCGGCCTGCCGTGACGAGGACCCCGACCTGTTCTTCCCCATCGGAAGCACCGGCCCGGCGCTCGTGCAGACGGAAGACGCGAAGGCGGTATGCCGCGAATGCCCGGTTCGGGAGCCGTGTCTGGAGTGGGCCATGGAGCACGGTCAGGACTCCGGCGTATGGGGTGGCCTGGGTGAGGCCGAACGGCGTGCACTGAAGCGCCGCACCCGCAGGCGGGCTCAGGAGTCCGGATAAGGATGGACGATGTACCCATGGATCCCACGGCTTGGCTTCTCGTCGGCGCGGTCGCCGCACTACTCACCATGGGGGTCGCCGGCGTCCTCCTGATCCGGCTGATCCGGGCAAGGAAGCTGCTGATCGACGCAGGGGTCCCGCTGCGGAACAAGGCGTTGGTGTGGGCGGCGGCGATCTACACCGTCTGTCCCGTCGACCTGATCCCCGACCCCGTCTATCTGGACGACATCGGGTTCCTGCTGCTGGCGCTGCGCTCGCTCTCAGCCCACGGGCCGGACCGCTCGGGCGCCGCCCTCCCTCATAAGGGCAGCCCGCCCCGATAAGGGCAGCCCGCCCCGCGCGAACCGGATCCCGGCCGACCGGTGGCATACGGCACTTGTCCAGCCGCCGTCGAGCAGCGAGCGAGCCTCAGCCGCCTGCAGCAGGTTGACTGCATTTGCCACCGCGCGCAGGCCGCCGACGGCACGAGCCGGTCCGTACCAACCGGGGTGCTCCGATACGGCGCCCCCAGTTCGCAGCGTCGATCGCAACCCACACGCCAGCACCCTCGCACCCGGCCGCAACCTACCTCCCCCGTGTCCAGCGGGGGCCTCTGGAGTCATTCCGTCAGGAGTCGTCAGCGTCGGCTCCGGAGGTACTTCGGGGCTTGCTCATGCCGCCGGCGCGCCGGCGGATTGCGACTTCCCCGCCAAGAGGGCGTTCAGTGTGGGCGGATTGCCCATGATGCCCTGGTAAGCGCCTCGCCAAGTGGGTGTTGTCTGGGCTCGGTCCGCTTTGACGGACATCGGAGATCAACCGGTACGTCACCCAGTGGGGTTCCCGGACTTGCGTGAGACGGGGGCAAGGGCAAGCGTCTCGACGATCGCCGGGCGCCCCGTGGTCGGCTCCGTTGCCTCAGTGTCGTTTCGCCCTGGTCCCCCCGGGTGGCTCCGCTCGGCTGAGAGACTTCGGTCTTGTGAATTCTTCGAGTCTTGCCCACCAGATCCATGCCGCGTCCCACCTGACCGGGAACTTCGTGCTCCGGTCCGGCCTCACGGCAACCGAGTACTTCGACAAGTACCGCTTCGAAGGCGATCCCGTTCTCCTGGACTCCATCGCCAGGGAGATGGCCCAGCTCGTGCCGGAAGGCACGGAGGTGTTGGCCGGCCTTGAAATGGGTGGGATTCCGGTGGTGACCGCCCTCGGCCGGCACACCGGGCTGCCGTGCGCCTTTGTCCGCAAGCAGGCCAAAGGCTATGGGACGCGCCGCCTCGCGGAAGGTGCTGACATCGTGGGCCGACGAGTCCTGATCGTGGAGGATGTGGTCACCAGCGGCGGACAGATCGTGTTGTCCACTGCGGAGTTGCGTGCTCTCGGCGCGGACGTCCGTGAAGCTTTGTGCGTCATTGACCGTCAGCAAGGTGGCGTCGAGGCGCTGGCAGGCGCAGGGATCGGACTGGTTTCGTTGCTGACCGCGGACGATCTCCGTGCAGCGGCCTGACCCATTCGGATCGTCGGGACCGCCCAGCACAGTCAAGGGCAGGATAGGGCTCCCATCCCAGTCGCGCTGTTGGCCACTCCGGGACCGGACGCCGCGAGGGGTTCCGCAACGATGAGCCGGGCTTCGGTCGAATTCGGCTGCTGCGGGGCCTACTTGTCCTCACCGGGCTTTCCAATGTGTTCGCCATCGCCTGGGGTGTCGCCGCCGGGCTTGGCTGGAGCGGTGGAGGGGGGTTCGGTGTGGTTCCCGCCGTCGCCGGACTTGCCGGTGGTACCGGAGAGGTTGAGCTGAAAGACGAAGAGGAGGGCGGCCACGGCGAGGGTGACGGTCATCAAGATGGTGATGCGGCGCATGTGTGCTCCCGTTGATGAGTGAGGGTTTCGGTCGGAGTGGTGGGTCTACCAGGCGAACTCTTCGGTGTGGATGTTGTCGCGGTGGGCGCCGGCGCCGTCGGCGGCCTTACGAACGGCGGTGATCCAGATGGGCGGGCCGCAGACGTAGATGTCGCAGTGAGGGATGTCGGGGACGAGGTCCTTGAAGACCTGGGCGTCGTCGCTGAGGTGGGCGGGGCCGGTGGCCTGCCAGGAGGTCTCGGCGCGGCGGGGCCCGGGCAGGAAGATCAGCTCGACGCCACGGCGCGCGGCGATCTCACGGAGTTCGTCGATGAAGACGGCGTGCTGGGTCTCGCTGTAGCGGTAGATGAGGGTGACCTCACCGGGGGCGTAGTCGGTGTCTTCGAGGAGGGCGCGCATGGGGGTGATGCCGATACCCGCGGCGATCAGGAGCATGCGCGGCTGCCGGCGCCGACGGGCGGTGAGGGTTCCGTAGGGGCCCTCGATCAGGACCCGGGTGCCGGGCTTCAGCCGTGCGACGCGTTCGCTGCCGTCGCCTGCGGCCTTGATGGTGATGCGCAGCCGGTCGGCAGTGGGGGCGGCGGAGAGGGTGTAGGGGTTGCCGCGGGACCACCCGGGGCCGTCGAGGAAGCGCCAGATGAAGAACTGGCCGGACGCGGTCTTCATCTTGTCCAGGCGGTGGCCCTGGGCGGTGACAGAGACGACACCGGGCGCTTCGGTGACCACGGACTCGACGCGCAGGCGGTGGTAGAAGGAACGCCACGCGGGCAAGGTGAGGCGGTACAGGAAGGTGACGGCGAACGCGAAGCCGTACAGGCACCACCAGTAGATGCGGGTCCAGGTCTCGTGGAAGTCGGCGCCGTCGACGAAGGTGTGCGGGAACGTGGCGGCGATCCCGGCGTATGAGTACAGGTGGATCAGGTGCCAGGACTCGTAGCGCAGGCGGCGGCGGGCCGTGCGGATCGAGGTGACGACCACCATGATCAGCAGGATGGTGCCGACGGTGGCGAACAGCATCCACGAGTCGGTGATGAACACCCGCATAAGCGCGTCCAGCATCGCGTCGGGTTCGCGCACCGCGCGTTCGACGGCGAAGAGGACGACGTGGGCCATCATCAGCCAGAAGGAGGCGAAGCCGATCCAGCGGTGCCGTCGGGTGAGCAGGTCGTGGCCCCAGGATCGTTCGACCCAGGGGATCCGGGCGAGCATGATCACCTGAAGGATCATCAGGTCGGAGGCCAGCAGTCCTGTGAGCAGGCCGAGGGAGCCCGTCGCCCGGTCGGGTGCGGTCAGGCTGAGCGGGCCGCCTTGGTTCATCACCCATAGGGCTACGACCGCGACCGCGGACAGGATCGCCAGAGCGCCGAGCGGGTCGGCCAGGGTGAACCCCCGCCGTCGGCGTTCGGCGGGCAGTTTGCGGTGCCCGCGGGGCAGCACGGTGGAGAGCGTCATCAGCGGATTCCTTCGGCACGGATCACAGGGCGCCGCCCCGGACGGGGCGTGGTCCTCACCCTCGTCGGGCTCTTTGTGGCATCTCTAAGAGACCGACACTCGACGCGGAGTCGTTGTCGTCGGCTGGAGGTTGTGACCTGCGCCCGTCGTGCGAGTGGCGGGGGACGGCGGAGGGGACGGGCCGCGTGGTTCTTAGACTTCCTTGTCCTTCGAGGCTGATCCTTGACCTGGAGCAGCCCCTGTCGGCGGGGGCGCCGGTGAAGGGCTGAGGTTCAACAGATGGCAGGAGTGGGCCGGAAGCCTGAGGTGCTGGTGGTCGACGACGATCCGGGCCTACGTGAAGCCCTCGACCTGGGTCTGGGACTGGAGGGCTTCACGGTGCGCCTGGCCGAAGACGGCGAAATGGCGCTGGCGGAGGTCGCCGCCCGACTGCCCTCGGTGATCGTTCTGGACGTGACGATGCCGGGCCCGTCAGGCGTCGAGGTGGTGCGCCGGCTGCGGGCCGAGGGCCGGACGCTGCCGGTGTGCATGCTCTCCGCCCGCGACGAGGTCGACGACCGGGTCGCGGGACTCGCAGCCGGCGCGGACGACTATGTCGTCAAGCCGTTCTCCATCGGCGAGCTCGCCGCCCGCCTGCACGCCATGGTGCGCCTGCACGAGTCCACCGCGCAGCGTCCCCTGGTCATCGGCGACATCACGATCGAACCGGCCCGCCGCACCGCCTCACGCGCCGGACGTGACCTGGGACTGACCGCCCGTGAGTTCGATCTCCTGCTCGCGCTCGCCCACCGGCCCGGCCAGGTCCTCTCCCGGGCCCAGCTCCTGGAGCAGGTCTGGGGCTACACCTGGGACGTCGACACCAACGTCGTGGATGTCTTCATCGGCTACCTACGCAAGAAACTCGAAGCCGACGGCAGCCCCCGTCTCCTGCAGACGGTGCGCGGCATCGGTTTCGTCCTGCGGACCGGGCCTTGAATCTCCTCCCGCGCAGCCTGCGCTCCCAGATCACCGCGGCGGTCGTCCTCCTGGTGACCGTCGTGGTGGCGCTCGCCGGGCTGATCATCGTCGCCCGGATCGACCACCGCGACCGCACCGACGTCGACCGGCAGCTCGCCGGCCGCGCCGAGAAGGTTCGCCAGGACGCCGACAAGCTCCTCAAGCAGGGCGGCCACGACGGCGGTGACGAGGGCCGGGACGACTACGGCGGCCTGCTGGTCGGCAGCCAGAGTCTGGTCCGCCTCATCTCCGACGGCCAGATCACCGCCCAGCGCGGCGAGACCCCGCCCTTCCCCCTTCCCGTACCCGAGCGGGACGGCTACGCCACTGTCGCGGCCGACGGGCAGACCTGGCGTTCCCTGACCCGCCCCCTGAACAATGCCGGGGACCGCCTCGAAGTCCTCCAGGACATCGACTCAATCGAGCGGCGACTGGCGGACAACACCGCGATCGTCGCCGCCGTCACCCTCCTCGCCGCCCTCACCACCGCCGCCGGCGTCTGGCTGATCACCCGGCTCCTCCTCCACCCCCTTCAGCGGCTGCGCACCGGTGCGCAGGCCATCAGTGCCGACGCCACCGGCCCCGGCCTGCCGACCCTCGCCCGCCCCCAGGAGGTCGCCGACCTCTCCCACGCCCTCAACGCCATGCTCGACCAGCTGCGGACCAGCATGGAAGCCACCCGCCGCTTCACAGCGGACGCCGGACACGAGCTGCGCACCCCGCTCACCACCCTCGGGATGACGCTCGAGACCCTCCAGCGCAACCCCGACCTCTCCCAGCCGCAGCGCCACCGCGCCCTGGAAGCGATGAACGCCGAGCACCACCGCATCACCACCCTCCTCACCGGACTCCAGGCCCTCGCCCGTGGCGACTCCCGGGCCCTGCCCGACCGCACCCCCGTCGACCTGACCGCCCTGCTTGCCGAAGCCGTGACCCACGCCGCTCGGCGCCACCCGCCCGTCACATACCGCCTCACCCCCGCCGACCCCGTGACGGTCCAGGGGTGGGCGGCCGGGCTCCGGCTCGCCGTGGACAACCTCCTCGACAACGCCGCCCTCCACGGCCACCCGGACGGCACCGTCGACATCCGCCTCACGCACGACCACAGCACAGCCCGGATCACCGTCAGCGACAACGGCCCCGGCATCCCGCCCGACCAACGCCAGGCCATGAAGGAGCGCTTCACCCGAGGCGCCCGAACCCGCGCACCCGGATCCGGCCTCGGCCTCGCCCTCGTCGAACAACAGGCCCACGTCCACCACGGCACACTGCATCTGGGAGAGAGCCCCAGCGGCGGGCTGCGAGCGATCCTCGCCCTTCCTACGGCAAGCGAGCACGTACCCTACGAGCCGGGCTCGGGCGGCCCTCCATCGGTTTGACCAGCGCGCATTCACGGTGCGTTCGGGGGCCGGTGCTCCGCACCAGCGGCGAGGCTGCATTCAGCGTGACAGGGCGCTCCGCCGTGTGCCGCCGACAGCGAGGCCGGGGTCTACCGGCAGCCCGGCGCGGCCGTCACGAGCGACTCTCGCCGTTCACCGCTCGTGTCACCTCGCTGACGAAGGCGGGCCCGGCCTACCGCAACACGCACCCGCAGGACGCGGTCCTGTCCTCGGATACCTGCCCTTGACGGCCGTGCCGGACGATGTGGCCGAGCGCACCGGTCCTGCACCGCCTGCTCGCGCGTCATCGCGCCCAGTTCGGTGCGGCAACGCCATGAAGTACGTCACATTGCCGTGTGCGGGACCGTGTTCGCTGTGGGTTCGCGGTGCCGACAACGGCCCACCGCTGTCTGCCGATCTGAGGGTTCCCCGTCGACGCGCCGGACACTGCAGCACTCCGGGCCGACTTAGGCCACCCTTCCCTGTCTCTGCAGTCGCCTGGTAGATGTGGAATTCCGACATCTCATCGAAGGTCGCACAATGAACGAGGAAAATCGCACAGGTCACATACCCTTCACCATCGATCTGACCTTCGAGGAAGCTCGACGACGGGCGGAGGTCGTGACCGCACTCGGGCCCGACTGGGACCCGGTCGCCGCTCTCCAGAGCGAGGACGAGGCCTACACGCTCCTTTACTCGAACCTCGACGCCGAGCAGCAGCGCACCTACGACCTGCTCGTGGCGGCCGGCGTCCTGCCAGGAGGGGAGCCGGGCCGTGCGGCTGCCCATTGATCCACAGGCGGACGTCGCCCGCCGCGCCTGGCTCGCCTGCCCCGTCTGCGACGACGCCCGCCACTGCGAGCCCTGCGCCGACCGCCGCAACTGCGGAGAGCACTGGCGCTATCTGATATCCAGCAACGGACCGGTCGTTCACCTTCAGTGTCCGCAGTGCACACACATGTGGTCAGTGAACACGCGGCCCGGCATCACCCGCCGCGACGACAACACCTCCGGTTGGTGACCGACGGCAGCCGGCCCAGCACGTGGCCTGTCGGTCACAGGACTTGGGACTGGCAGTCCGTCTTGACATTCATGCAGGTCAGGGCCATTTTGCGTCGGCGCGGATCAGCAAGTCGTCAGCATCGGTCCCGGTCCTGTCCGCGGTTGCTGACTGTCCGAGTGCCCGCGCGCGGTCATGGTGACGGGGACAGCGGTGTACGGCCGCGTTGTGAGAGATCGCCGGCCACTCCGCCATTGGCACCCCGAGGCCTCCGCCGGCTCGGTCCCACAAGTGATGGGGTCGGTCAGCAGGCCCACGTGACGAGGGTGCCGGGCATGTCGAGCGGGGACGTCGAATATTCCGTGCAGTTCCGGTCGGTGGAGTGCAGACTCACTGCATGGCGGACATGCAGGCATTTCGGGACGCGGTCAGCCGCTGGGCGGCTGGTGGTGCCGGCGAACCGGCCAGTGATCTGGCTGTGCAACTGGGGCTGCGGACGGCGGTGCTGCTGGAAGGACCGAGTGACCTCGAAGCCGTCGAGACGCTGGCCGCACGGAGTGGCAGGGACCTGGCCGCCGAAGGGGTGTGCGTCGTGCCGATGGGCGGGGCGATGAGTGTCGGCCGCTACGCCGGTCTTCTCGGGCCACCCGGTCTTGACCTGCGTCTGACGGGACTGTGCGACGAGCGCGAGCAGCGCTTCTACGCCCAAGGCCTGGAGCGGGCACGGGCACCGCACCGGGGCTTCTTCGTGTGCGTGGCGGACCTGGAGGACGAACTCATCCGCGCGCTGGGCACGTCCCGGGTGGAGGAAATCATCCGGGACGAGGGCGACCTGCGGGCCTGGCAGACCTTCCTGCGCCAGCCTGCACAAGACGGTCGGCCCCGGCAGCAGCAGTTGCGGCGCTTCCTCGGCACGAAGAAGGGCCGCAAGATCCGCTACGGCCGTCTCCTGGTGGAGACCCTCGACCTCGGCCAAGTACCGGCCCCGCTCGACGAACTCGTCACGAGTCTGTGACCGAGGCACGAAAATCACAGCCCCCTCGAGCGCTCTGTCCCGCCGTCCGCCCGAGGTGGTCAACCGAAGGGTTCGATGGCCAACGGCCCCACGCCATGAGCAAGCCGACGAGTCATCTCACCTGCGACCGCGAAGAGGAAGAGCACCTCTAAGGGCCCGTAATCCCTGGCGGGCGCGCGACGACAGCTACGGCACCTCGCCGCGTTGTCGGAACGCCCGAATACGACCAGTATGAGGACGCCCCTCCGCCTTGCGATGCACCGCATCCGACGCCACGCGCCGATCCACCAGGGATTACGGGACAGCCCTTAGCGTGTGCTTCGAGAAGGTCCACCGACCAGCCCGGAGATGCCATGCCTCTGCAGATGAAGTTGGGTGCGATAACACTCGATTGCCCTGATCCGCCGGCTCTGGCGGCGTTCTATCAGCAGGCCACCGGCCTCGAACCTCACCCGAAATCGGACGCCGACTTCGCCGGTCTCAACGGTGCGGACGGACTTCTCATCGGCTTTCAAAAAGTCGACGACTACCGAGCTCCGAGCTGGCCGGACCAAACCGTTCCCCAGCAGCTTCACATCTGCTTCAACGTCGGGGACGACCTGGACGACGCCGAGGCCCAGTTGCTGGATCTGGGTGCGGGCAAGCCGGATCACCAGCCTCATGATGAGGCCAGGGCGCGGGTCCTCACTGATCCGGCTGGGCATCCCTTCTGCCTGGTCAAACGCTGACTGCCCTTCAGACGCTCGGTCCGGGCGTCTATCAGGGTTGGTCCGGCACCTCCCCGGCCTCCCGGAGGGCCGCCAAACGGCGTACGAACTCGTCTCCGAGGTGCCGGTGAGGCCCTTCTCGGATGCTGCCGTCGCGGTCCTACTTCGGGCGGCGATCTCGAAGCCGCCGGGTCCAACGGCCGGCACCCGAAGCGCACCTCGTACCCGCCGCACTCGGCCGCCTGGGGCTGGGCGGCGTGCCGGGCGAGGTGCTGGCGACGGGGGATCTCCCTGGCTCGGAGGCTGGTGCGCAGCAGTCCTCAGCGGCCGCCGCGTGGCGATGGGCACGTGTGCCGAACCTGGGCCCGATACTCACTGAAAGCACCCAGTTTGGGTTGCTTTATCGTGCCGAGGAATGCCGCGGAGGAGAATCCGGTGGAGCTGAATCTCACGGACAAGGTCGCCGTCATCACTGGAGGCAGCAAGGGCATCGGCCTGGCCGTCGCCGAGGCATTCGGCCGTGAAGGCGTGCGCGTCGTTGTTGGCAGCCGCACAGAAACACCTGAGCTCGCTGCCTTGAGCGAGCGGTTCGACGTCGCCTTTCATCCGGTCGATCTGGCCGATGCCGACGGTGCGGACGGGCTGATCCAGGAGGCGGCCGGTCGTCACGGCAGAATCGACGTACTGGTCAACAACGTTGGCGCCACCAGCCCACGCTCCAGCTTCCTCGATGTCGATGACGCAGCATGGGTACGTGCCCTCAATATGACGTTCTTGAGTACGGTGCGCGCCAGCCGCGCGGCATTGCCGCACTTGCTGGCTCACGGCGAGGGGGCGATCGTCAACATCAGCTCCATCAACGCCCGACTGCCCTTCCCCATGGTGGTGGACTACTCGGCAGCCAAAGCTGCCCTGAGTAATCTCACCAAGGCCTTGTCCGAAGAGTTCGCCCCCCGCGGTGTCCGCGTCAACGCCATCGCTCCCGGCCCCGTACGCACCCCGTTCTGGACCGCCCCCGGCGCCTTCGCCGACACCGTCGCGGCCGGTACGGGCGGTACCGCGAAGGAGGCCTTGGACGAGGTCGTGCCCCAGCAGATGGGCATCTCCACCGGACGGATCACCGAACCTCAGGAGGTGGCCGACCTCGCTGTCTTCCTCGCCTCCCCGCGTGCCGGCAACATCACCGGTGCCGAATTCGTCATTGATGGGGGCCAGATCAAGACCACCTGAGACGGGCTCGGGCGAAGCGGGGGCAGCTCACGTCCTCAACTGCCGAAGCAGGCCCGGCGATCCGGTCGCCACGGCGCTCCGCCACCGTGGCGGGCGCGGCCACAGTCCCCCGGTGCCGCAGGCGAGGGCACTTTTCAGCAAGCGCTGCCCCGCCTGCCTGCGACCAACAACTGATGCAGCGCCCATCCGCGCCCCCGCGGGTCGAGCGGGCGAGTGGCCGCGCCGAAGATCTCCGCTGCGCGGCGGTACGAGAGGCGGCCACGACTCGTGGTGAACAGCGGCCCGTCGACTCGGCCGAGCACCAGCAGGGGGAGCAGCCGGGCCGTGCCTTCGCCCCAGCGCACGGGCAGGTCCGCGCGCTGCAGGGTACGGCGGCCGGGCACGTCCAGGTCGTCGATGTCGAGGGCGAGGGCGCGTTCGATCGGCGCACCGCTCTCGTACAGCAGATGCCAGAAGGTCTGCTCGCGCAGCGAAGTGGGCAGTTCCAGGATGGCTCGGACCTGAAGGGTGTTGAGCCGAGCGCCGTCAACTGGTGGCTTCGGAAAGGGGAGGGGGCGAAGTCCGGCTGTGGGGTCGCCGGTCAGCCAGCTCTGCGCCCGCCACCAATTGACCGCTCCGACGAGGATCGACAGCTCCCGGTTGGCGGTTCTGACACCGACGACTGCGGACCGTGCGGCGAGCGCCTTCTGCAGCCGGGGTGCGGCGTGGTCGGCGTCCAGGAGCGCCAGTGGGAGGGCCGGCGGCACGGCGTTGCGGCGGTCTGCGCCTACCGGTGGGGTGCGGTCCACCATGGCCCAGGCCCAGGTGATCAGGGCGATCCGGTAGATCCGACGTGAGTTGGTGCCCAAGGACGCGGCGGACAAGTACCGGTCGACGGCGACCGCGTACTCCACAGGCCGGCTCAAGTGATGCCCCTTCGTCAAATTCCGATGCACCGCAGTAAATTACTCGGGCGAAAGCCCCTTGGCCATTCTAAGTTGACTTCACTCGACTCAAGTTATTGCGCCGCGCTACTAGCGTGTCGGCGCCTGGATCTTGCACCCTGCGTTCATGCCCCTCGACCGACGTCTTGCGGTGATGCGTGAGCGCGACTTCCGCCGCTTCTTTCTCGGCTACACCACCTCCCTGCTGGGTTCTGCGATGGCCTCCATCGCGCTGACCTTCGCGATCCTGGAAACCGGCGGGGGTGGTACGCGGCTGGGCTGGGTCATGGCGGCCCGAATCCTGCCGCTGGTCCTCATGCTGCTCGTCGGCGGAGTGGTCGGTGACCGCCTGGGCAGCCGTCAGGCGATGCTGACGGCCGACGCCGTACGCTGCCTCACCCAGCTCGGACTTGTCGCAGTCCTGCTCGACGGCGAGCCGCACCTGTGGACGCTCGTCGGTCTGGTCGCCCTCTGGGGCGCCGCAGAGGCGTTGTTCACCCCGGCCCTGGGTGCCCTCGTTCCGCACATCGTGCGCCCGGACGCACTGTCCGACGCCAACGCTCTACTCGAGGTCACTCGTTCGGCAACGTCCATCGCGGGCCCGGTGCTCGCGGGCCTGCTGACTGCTGTGGTGGACGCGTCCACCGTGCTCGCGCTGGATGCCGCCAGCTACGCGGTAAGCATGGTCGTACTGCTGCTGTTGCCCCGCGCGACACGGTCCACCATTGCGACCGCCTCTTTCTTTGGAGAACTCGCGGAAGGCTGGGCCGAGTTCAGATCCCGCACCTGGTTGTGGGTCACTACAGTGCACATCTGTCTCTTCAACCTCTTCGTCTGGGGACCGTTCCTCGTTCTCGGCCCCGTCATCGCCGAGCGGCGGCTCGGTGGAGCGACCTCGTGGGGTCTGGTAATGGCCCTTTACGGGGGCGGTGCGGTGGCCGGCGGCCTGGTGATGCTCGGCCGCCTACCGCGCCGGCCGCTGCTTGTGGCCACAGTGGCGACCCTTGGCTGGTCGTTGCCGTCTGCCGCCCTCGCCACTGGTCGGTCGCTGCCGTGGGTCTGCGGCACCGCGCTGGTCGCCGGCGCCGGATCAGCGGTGTGCGGCACTCTCTACGCGACCGCCACACAGCGTCAGGTTCCGCCGGGCATGCTCGCCCGCGCCAACGCCTACGCCTCCTTCGGGGCATTCGCTCTCGGCCCCATCGGGCTGGCCGCCGCCGGGCCGATCTCCACACTCCTCGGCACCTCGGGCGTCCTGGGCTTCGGGGCCGTGTGGCAGGTCGCGGCTGTCACCGCAGTCCTGACGCTTCCCTCCATACGGGCCGGGCTTCCCACGTCGTCTCATGAGGGAACCCACAACCTGAGGCCCGGGCGTCGACGCGGCGGCGAGCGCGAACCCTCGACGCCGCGAACTCGCGCTGATGACGATCCCCGCAATTCCCCACAGCAGCTCGACTGACTCCTCACCGCAACAGGTGGCGCGGCCGGTCGGTCGAACCCTTTGTGCGTGAAGCACTGGTTCGCCTGCTGCCTGATGCGACTTACGGCCGGGACCGCATCGGCGTCATCGGTGAAGGACTCCGGGCGCAGGAAGTGCGGGCAGTGGGGGACCTGCTGGAACGTGTCTGGAAATTGATCTCGTGGTGGGGCGTGGTGAGCTGACGGATGCGGCGTGGGATCGGATAGCGCCGTTGTTGCCGGGAGTTGACGGTCGGGGTCGTCCGTGGCGGGATGACCGGCGGGTGATCTACGGAGTGCTGTGGCGGTTGCGGACGGGTGCACCATGGCGGGTCGCGCCAGAACAGTACGGGCCGTGGCAGGCTGGTCGCATCGCAAGGACGACGTCCTGAGCGACGATTCCGGCCTCCTCGTACGCTGGTGACTCCGGCGTATCCGTGCCCGTGGCGTTCCGCGCCTTCCGCCACATCCCCAGCTGCAGGCAGTAGTTCTCCCGCAGCCCAGCCAGCCACTGCTCGTCGTCCCCTCGGACGAGGAACACCCCGCTGCCGCCACCGCCACCAGGGCCAGGACTGGGACTACCACCTTGAGCACGCGCACCGCGTTACCCCGGCTGAAACTGCGTCCGCTCGCCCCTGTCACCTGCAACTCCCGCAGCAGGATACCCGCGTGGGACACCTTGCCCGCCGCGGCGGTCGCTGACTGAGCGGCGCAGCGCCCGTACGAAACGCGTTGGCGGGCCTTCCTCCAACCTGTCGAAGCCCGCGCACAGATGGCGCGGGTCGGCCGGCGGCAGACCGCCCGGCTTCGACCGCGAGCTCTGCAAGGCCCGCACCGCCGGAGCACGCAGCTCGGCTCGCGACACCGCCGGCAGACCGGTCCCGGTTCCCCCGTCGGCCGGCCCGGAGGTACACGCCGGTGGGCGGGTGGATCCGACCGTGTGAGATCTCCGAGGGCGGGCACGCGAATGATCGAGAGGGAAACGCCGGCTCTGATCAACGGCGAATTACAGATCTCTCAACCCGCACCAAATGAAGGAGCTAGGCATGAGCGACATCTGGGGATACCAGCCGACGACGGGCTACACCGCCGGCACGAACCTGACCGGTTACAAGGTCGAGGCGACCGACGGAAGCATCGGCAAGGTCGACAAGCACTCCGATGAGGTCGGCTCCTCCTGCATCGTGGTCGACACCGGCGTCTGGATCTTCGGTAAGCACGTACTGCTGCCTGCCGGAACCATTACCCTCATCGACGCCTCGGAGAAGAAGATCCACGTCTCGCGCACCAAGGCCGAGATCAAGGATTCACCCGAGTTCGACAAGGACAGGCACCTTGGCGACCCGAGCTATCACGACGCGGTCGGTGAATATTACGACGCCCCCCGCGTCTGACACGAGCCCATGAAGCGCGAGGTCGGGGTGGGCCAGGGATTCCCTGGTCCACCCCGGCATATCCGCGGCGGACCGGGGTCGGGGGAACGGTGGCGGCCGTCCCAGCAGGGCAGCTGAGGTGAGCCATTCGCCGATGCCCTCAGGTCAGACGTCGGGCGACGGGGAAGCGGGCCACGGGACGGTGGTCTCGGCTGCGACCCCGTAGTCGACGCCGGGAACGTCCCAGCCGTAGAGCTGGCCGACCTGGTCGCGGAACCAACCAGTCTCCGCCCTGGTGACAATGGTGTCGGCGTCAACCTGGTCCCACGTGGCGCGGACGGCAGCCTGAACCCCGGGATTCATCTCCCAGTCGTCCAGCCGGATGCGCTCCTGGTCGTCCAGGTCGAGTTCGGCGTCACCGGCGAGCTGGTTCCACAGGGCCGCTGCCTGGTCGACGGTGGTCTGCCAGCTGTCTCCGGTAACGCGGTGAAGGATGCTGGTGTAGAGCGCGATGCTCGGGATGGCGGTGGAGGCCTGGGTGACGGCCGCGCCCGCGACGACGGTGTAGGCGTGGCGTTTGCCCTTGAGCTGGGTATTGATGGCGCGGGCGGTGTCTTCCAGGTGCTGCTTGGCGGCGCCGATGGTTCCGGCCCGGTAGATGGGGGCGGTGATGTCGGATCCGACATACGAGAGGGCGACGGTCTGGAAGCCGTCGGCGAGCAGGCCTTTGGACTGAAGGGCGTCGATCCACATCTGCCAGTCGGCGCCGCCCATGACCTGCACGGTCGCGTCGCGCTCGGCCTCGTCCGCGGCCTGCAGGTGCAACTCGCCGATCTGCGGGACGCCGTCCTCGAACACAAGAGTCTTGGCCCGGTAGTCGGTACCGAGCGGCTTGATGACGGAGTGGTGGACCTCGCCGGTCAACGGGTCCGTGCGACGCGGGGCCGCGATGCTGTAGATGAGCAGGTCGATCTTGCCGAAGCGGGCGGCGAGCTGGTCGGCGGCCTCGTCCTTGACGCCATCGGAGAAGGCGTCGCCGTTGAGGAAGGTGAAGTCAGCACCGGCCTCGGCGGCGAGTTCGGCGGTCCGCGCGGTGCGGTACCAGCCCGCGCTTGCGGTGCGGCGCTCGGTCGCGGTGGCCTCGAAGGCGATGCCGAGTCCGCGCATCCGGTGGGCGCGTAGGCCGACCAGAGTCGCGGCCAATCCGTAGCCGGCGCTGGAGCCGATGACGAGGGCGACCGGGCCGGGCCGGTCGTCGGCAGGCTCTGGTGTCCGCTGCCACATGCGGTCGACCACGGCTTTGCAGCCGGTCGGATGGCTGTTGACGTAGAGGTAGCCGCGGTTGCCGGGCTTGATCTCACGGAGGCTCACTCGTGCGGTCCTTCGGGTGCGGGGATCGTGGTCGCCGCGGTGTGAACGGTGCCACGCAGCGGTGGATGTCGTCGACGGAATCCGGCTGGCCGGTGGCCTCGTCGGGGATGACGATGCCGAACGTGCCCTCCAGGGCGGTGACCAGACGAGGTTGTCCATGCCCCGGGTCTCGCTCCGGTCGGGCCCTGCCCACATCCTCGGTGAGCAGGGCCCAACCGGTGATGGTGATCTTCGCTAGAAGTGGCCGCAGATTCTTGTCTGTGTCCTATTCGGTCATGTCACACCACCTGACGGGTCCGGATGCGGGAGAACAGCGTCTCGGTGGGGACCGCCGGCATGCTGCGGGGGCGGCGGCGGCGAGACCAGTGCGGGGCGATTGGTTACCGAAGTCGGCGCCGCCGGAGCCTGTTGAGCAGCGGGAGTCCGGGAAACGGTCGCGGCGATCTTCTCCCGCAGCGGCGGCGTGCAGGGGCCCGGGGCCTGGTCCGGCATCACGAGTTCAAGTTCCGTAGCGCTTCGCCTGCAACGCTGCTCGATGGGGGCTCAGCCATCCGATTGCCCAAGGTTTGGGCGTCGTGGCCACCCCCCGGCGCACGTTCGCAAGCGGGACTTGCGACGCCGGGTCGCGGACTGCGCCGCCTTACGCGTGACCGCTCGGACCGCCGACTGGCCCGCACCGCGCAGGGGGCGTTTCATCGAAGAGTGACCTGTCTGCGTATCGATGTGCACGCTCACCTGTGGACCACGGGGTACCTGGACCGCCTCGAACGACTGGGGAAGACCGATACCGACACCCAGCGCGGGATCGGTGCCGACGCGACCGAGGCCGATCTGGACCGGCGTTTCGCGCTGATGGACCAGGCAGGCATCGACCTTCAGGTGCTCTCCGTGGCACCGCAGTCCCCACACCTGCTGGGGGAGCCCCACGCCGTGGCGCTGGCGGCCTCGGCGAACGAGTCGTACGCAGAGCTGGTGGCCCGCTTCCCCGGGCGCTTCCGGGCGTTCGCCGCGCTGCCCCTCCCCCATGTCGACGCGGCCCTGCGTGAGGTCGTCCACGCCCTGGACGACCTCGGTGCGGTCGGTGTCGGCGTGACCACGACCGTACTCGGCCGCACACTCGCAGACCCGCTTTTCGACCCCCTGTACGAGGAGCTCGATCGGCGCGGTGCCGTCCTGTACGTCCACCCGGCCGGCGAAGGGGCCGCCAGTCCGCTGATCACCGGGCACGGCATGACGTGGATGGTGGGAGCTCCGGTCGAGGACACGGTGGCGGTCATGCACTTGATCCTCGCGGGCATCCCCGTGCGCTATCCGCGGATGCGTATCCTGGCCTCGCATCTGGGTGGGGCGCTGCCGTTGTTGCCGCGCCGACTCGACAACCATCTGGCGTTCGAGTCCCCTGAGACGCCCGAACTGCCTTCGGTGGCCCTCGGTCGCCTCTGGTACGACACGGTCAGCCACGTGCATTCGCCGGCGCTGATCGCCGCCGTTGCGTCATTCGGGGCGGACCGCCTCGTACTCGGCACGGATTTTCCGTACGAGGACGGAGAGGTCTTCCTGCGGGCCGTGGACTACATCGCTGACTCGGGGCTCGCCCCGGAGGAGGCCACGAGGATCCTCGACACCAATGCGGCACACCTGCTCGGCCTGTCCGGGCCGTGACCCTTCGGCCACGCGTCGTCCGGCCGGTCCACGATCGCCCGTCGTCTCGGCTGGTCCGACCGGCAACGACGCCACCAGGCTCGATCCCAGGCCAGCCGCTATCGGCGACAAGCCGCAGTCGCTGCCCCGGTACGGATGTGGACGTCGCGCAGCCAGCGATGTCGTCCTGCGATCACGACGTCGTCGGCCAGGTCGCGCCAGATGACGCACCCGCCGACGAGTCGTCCGCGTGACCGGGGGTGACGGCACGGGGCACGACACAGCGGTGGCCGTACGCAGCCGATCACGACTCGGCTTCAAAGGTACGGTCGTCGGCCGTCGTTGCCCACGCGGCGAAGCGCCTCGCCCCCGCGGGCGTCACTCCTGCCGCAGACTCGTGACCAGCTCACGCGGCAGACCATGAGTGTCATGGAGGTAGTGGAAGTCCTCCTCGGTCAGCCTGCCTTGGAACCGGGGTCGGGCGAGCACCTGCCGACCGCGCTCCAGGAGCCGACGGAACCGACGCTCCTCCTCGAGCAACACCCGGAGCACGTCGCCTGGGCGCATGTCCTGCCGGAAGTGGTCCAGGGTGTGCTGGACCAGTTCTTCCGGCAAGTCTTCGACACCACGCGAGGGATCGTCCCGCCAGAGCACGGTGAGCACCCGTCGTACCAGACGGCGCAGCACGTAACCCTGTCCGGTATTGGCCGGGCGCACGCCGTCGCCGAGCACCACGATGGCGGAGCGCAGATGGTCGCTGACCAGACGCAGCGAGGGCTCCTCCAGGGGCCACAGGGGCGGCACGAGGCGGCGCCACGGGTCGAAGACGTCGCATTCGAAGACGGACGACTTGCCCTGGAGCAGTGAGGCCAGCCGCTCCAGGCCGAGTCCGGTGTCGACGTTGCGCTGGGGAAGAGGCACCAGGGAACCGTCTTCGAGCCGGCGGTGGGTCATCATCACGTGGTTCCACACCTCCACCCAGCGGTCGTCGCGGGTGGGTGTCGACTGGGGTGGGCAGTCCCCGCTCCACAGGAAGATCTCCGAGTCAGGACCGCACGGTCCGACCGGTCCGTTGGACCACCAGTTGTCCTCCACGGTGAGTTCGACGGGGACGCCGCGGTCCTGCCACAGCTGAAGGGAAGCGGTGTCCGGCCCGGTCTGGCTGCCACCGGCATAGACGGTGGCGTGCAGCAGGCCGGGATCGATACCCAGCCCCTCGGTGAGCAGCCCGTATCCCCAGTCGAGACTGAGCGGGCCTTCGTAGTCACCCAGCGACCAGGTGCCGAGCATCTCGAAGACGGTCAGGTGAGTGGCGTCACCGACCTCCTCCAGGTCCGTGGTGCGCAGGCAGCGCTGCACGTTGACCAGCCTCGTGCCCAGCGGATGGGCGCGGCCCTCCAGGTATGGAGTGAGGGGGTGCATGCCGGAGGTGGTGAAGAGCACGGGGTCGCCGGGTGGTGGCAGCAGCGTCGAGCCGACGATCCGGCGATGGGCGCGCTCTTCGAAGTGCTCGATGAACGTACTGACCAGCTGTTCTGTATTCATGGGATGACTCCTTCGCATCACAGCGGGGAGGCACCGGAGACGGGACCGTTCAGTCGTCCGGCCGGGGCCAATGGCGCCACGGCACTACCGACGGACCGTTTCCGGTCGCCGGGGAAGGGGGAAAGGGGAAAGTCAGGCGGCGGCAACCGGCGAGCTGGTCGCTCGCGCGGTCGCGATGGTGCTTGGGCCGGTGACGTTCATGCGGATGACCATAACGCGCCCCTTGCCGCCGGAGCATTCGAATTTTCCGCCAGAACATCCCGAGCGACTGTCCCGTGAGACAGAGTGGCTGGGGCTCCTTGGCCTTTCAATTGCCCTTCGTTGCGTGGTCAGCCCGCTGGGGTGCCGGCGATCTGGGTGACGAGGAAATCGAGCCGTTCCTCCTGGCCGATCGGTGATATGCCTTGGGCTTGGGGCTGTCTGCCGCCGGCGGAAACCAGGTGACCTCGGCGTACCACCTGGGTAAGGTTGGGCAATGCCCGAGCTGAAGCGGCTGCATGTCAGCCATGTCCCGGCGGTCTTGGCCTTCGAGTTGGCGAATCGCGCCTACTTCGCTGCCTCGGTCTCCGACCGCGGCGACGACTTCTTCGCCCAGTTCACCGACAGGTACAACGCCTTGCTGGCTGAGCAGGAGGCGGGCATCTGCGCCTTCTACGTGCTCGTCGCCGAGGACAGCTCGGTACTCGGCAGGTTCAACCTGGTCGACATCGAGGACCACACTGCGGAACTCGGCTACCGGGTCGCGCAGCACGTCGCCGGCCACGGCGTGGCGACCGCGACTGTCCGGGAAGTGTGCCGACTGGCGGTGGCCCAACACCGGCTGCGCACATTGCGAGCGGCCACGGCCCACCAGAATATCGCGTCCCAAAAGGTGCTGACCAAAGCCAGGTTCGTCCCCGTCGGCCCCGCCGACCCAGCCCACATCGGCGGTAAGGCAGGCACTTGGTATCAGCGCGACCTGGTGGTCCAGCCATACAGCGCGATCTTGCCTGGGGACCGGCTGCGGGAGGACCGCGGCCACCGCTGATCACCGGTGTGTGATGGCTGACGATCTTGCGCTGGCCACAGGTCACCGCGTGGTCCCTGCCTGCCGGCAGGGGCGTTCGAGGGCCTGGCGGGCCGGATAGCGGGCCGGTTCGCGCGGGTCGAGCCCCGGCGCCGGGTGAAGTACTTCGTGCTCGAGTTGCTGTCGGACCTGCCACGCACACACTGCTGAACGATCGCGGAGTGGGCCGGGGAGGCCGGCCCGGACGGCGTGCACGGAGTCAGCTCGGTGTTGGCCGCCAGGCGGCTTCGGCGGCCTGGGCGGTGGGGTGCGTGGGGAAAACCTGTTCCAGGCCCACGATGCGGAAGATGCGGCTGACGCGGTCGGGGACCGCCGCCAGGACGATGGCCGCGTCCGCTGCCAGGGCGTGGTTGCGGGCAGCTATCAGGACAGTGATCCCGGTGGAGTCGCAGAAGGTGAGGCGTCCGAGATCGAGGACCAACTGTTGCCCCGCTCGCAGGTCGAGATCCAGTAGCGCGGCGCGGAAGTCGGAGGCGGTGTGGCGGTCGAGTTCCCCGGCCAGTTCGATGATCGGTCCGGCGTGAGTGGCACGGGTATGGAGGGTCAGTTGCTGGGTCACTGCTGCTCTTCACTGGTCGGTCGGGGCACGTTGATGGCCAGGACGGCGGTGTCGTCGTCCACGCCGGTGCCGAAGGTGTCGAGCAGGTCGCGGATCGCGACGATCGTGTCCGTGGCAGTGGTGGGTGCGAGGGTGCGGGCGAAGTCGAGGAGGGCTTCGTCGCCGTAGCGGTCGCCGGCTCCGGTACTCGCGGTGTGGGCTTCGGTGAGGCCGTCGGTGTGCAGCAGAAGGGTGTCACCGGGGTTCAGGTGGATCGTGGTGGTGGCGATGTGAGCGTCGGGCAGGACGCCGATGAGCTGGCCGCCGGGGGTGGGCAGGTAGTCGGCGGTGCCGTCGGCACGCATCAGCAGGGCGGCGGGATGTCCGCCGCTGGCCAGGGTGAGGCGGAAACCGCCCTGGTCGCCGTAAGGGGTGAGCAGGCCGAAGATCACGGTGCAGAACCGGGGGTCGGTCCCGCTGTACTCGTGGTTCAAGACGGTGTTGAGGTTGCCGAGCACGGCTGCGGGGTCCGGGTCGTAGACCGCGGCGGCACGCAGCGTGTAGCGGGCGAGAGAGGTGACGGCCGCGGCGGTTGCACCTTTGCCGCACACGTCGCCCAGGAACAACCCCCAGGTGCCGGCGGCCAGCGGGAAGAGGTCGTAGAAGTCGCCACCGACCTCGTCGGCGGAAGCGATGTGATAGTGCGCGGCGACGTCCAAACCGGGCACGTTCGCCAGGGCCGGCGGCAGCAGAGTCTTCTGCAAGGTGGTGTTCAGGCGCTTGAGGCGTTCGCGTTCCCGCTCGGCTTCCTGGCGGGCGCGCAGCAGCTCGGTTTCGTAGGCACGACGCTCACGGGCGTCGAAGAGGGTGGTGCGGATCAGCAACGGCTGCCCGCCGCTGCCCGTCTTCACCGTAGAGGTGACCAGGACCGGAAGACGGGAGCCGTCGGCGGCCTTGAGCTCCAGGGCGATACCGCTGATCTCACCCTGCATGCGCAGCAGCGGCGCGAAATGCGTCTCGTGATAGAGCCGCCCGCCGACGCTCAACAAGTCGGAGAAGTGCTTGCGGCCCACCAGCTCGCCGCGCTCGTAGCCGAGCCAGTCCAGCAATGTGGTGTTGACCTTGGCGATCTGGCCGTCCAGCAGAGTGGACAGGTAGCCGCACGGGGCATGCTCGTACAGGTCCTCGGCACTGTCCTCCAGCAGCACGGAGAACTGCGCCTGCCCGTCGACCGGCTTCACGTCCCCTTCCAGGCCCCGGCCCTCTCCCCCATCGCCGGACCTGCGCATCATCTGGCGGTTCCCACGAACGTGGCGATCGCGGCAGCGGTCTCCTGCGGCGCGGCGAGCTGGGGACAGTGCCCCGTCGCGTTCAACGTGACCAGTCGACTGCCGGGTATCTGGGCGTGGACGAACGCGCCCACCTCCGGCGGCGCGATCGCGTCGCTGGAGCACTGAGCGACCAGCGTGGGAACACGCACCCGGGCAAGGTCCGCGCGGTTGTCGGACAGGAAAGTCACCCGCGCGAAGATGCGTGCGATGTCCGGATCGGTGCGGCAGAAACTGTTGGTCAGCTCCTCGCCCAGCTCCGGCCGTTCCGGGTTACCCATGATGACCGGCGCCATCGCACCTGACCATCCCAGATAGTTCGCCTCCAGCGACTCCAGCAGCTCATCGATGTCCGCGGCACTGAACCCGCCCCGGTAGCCAGTGGCCGGATCGTCGACGAAGCACGGTGACGGGGCGAGCAGCACCAGACCGGCGAACGCCTCCGGCTCCCGCGCGGCGGCCAGCACGCCCATCATTGCGCTCACCGAATGCCCCACGAAGATCACCGGGCCGAGCGTCAACTCGTTGCAGATCTCCAGCACATCGTCGACGTATCCGTCCAACGTCGCATAGCGCTCCTGGCTCCACGCCGACAGGTCCGAACGCCCCGCGCCGACGTGGTCGAAGAGGACCACGGTGAATTCGCGCTCCAATGCCGGCACCACAAGACGCCACATGTTCTGGTCACACCCGAACCCGTGCGCCAGCATCACCACCGGCGCCCCGGAGCGCCCGGTCACCGTCACATGGTTCCTGCTCCGTACATCCATGCGGCACATCCTCCCAGACCGAAACCACCGGGCATCCTGCCTACCCAGTTCCCATGGGCGGACCCTCCCCGCAGCTTTGTCGACGGTTCACGAAGCCGCTTCGGATCGGCCCCCTCCCTCGTGGGACTGCTGGGCCTCCCGCACCAAGAACAGCCCTGGGGCGCGGCAACGGTCGTGGTGTTCCCGCGTTCCCGCGTTCCCGCGTTCCCGCGTACCCGCGTACCCGCGTCTCCGGCCCGAATCCCTCGTCTGGCTGAGGGGCAGGCCTTATGTACTCCTCGCCGGTCATCCGACCTGCAAGTCTGTTGACGGAGCCGCGCGGGCTCGCGCAGGCCGCCACGGTCATCAGAGTTTGGACCGATGAGTCTCCGCGCGCCACGGCGTCCAAGGAGTGGAGACGGTCGCGTCTCCCCGCCGAAGCGGCTGAACAGGGCCTCGAGGTCGAAGAGAGAGTGGTGCGTGATGAAGCTGGTTGTGCAGGAGTTCCTGACGCTCGACGGTGTCTCCCAGGGGCCGGGGTCCCCGGACGAGGACACCAGCGACGGGTTCACGCGGGGTGGCTGGTTCGTGCCACACCTGGACGAGGAGTTCGACCGGCTCGTCGGCACCTGGCTCGGCCAGGCTGACGCACTTCTGTTCGGCCGCCGTACGTACCAGAACTTCGCCCGGGACTGGCCGAAGATGACCGACCATCCCTTCGCCGGCATCTTGAACGGCCTGCCGAAGTACGTGGCCTCCCGCAGCCTGACCAAGGCGGAGTGGAACCCGACCACGATCCTGTCGGACGACATCCCCGCCCACGTCGCCGAACTGAAGCGGCGGCCCGGCCGGGAACTGCAGATGCACGGCAGCGCCGAGCTGGCCCAGTCCCTGCTGGCCGCCGGGCTGATCGACACATTGCGGCTCGTCATCGCCCCGGTCGTGGTGGGCCAGGGCCGACGCCTGTTCCCGGACGGCGGAGCACCGGCCGGCCTGCGGCTCGTCAGTCATGTGACGACACCGGGCGGCCTCTCGGTGCACACCTTCGAATCGACGGGGCTTCCGGAGTACGGGACCTACGGGGCCGACGCGTAGGCCCCTGGTGCCGGATCGGCACCGACGGACCTGATCGCCGGACGAACTCCCGTACCTCGACCGGCGATCACGAATGATCCCATGTACGCGTTCCGCAAAACGTGACGGGTCCAGGCCACGGGCACCGCACGCGCTCTTGTTGGCGTGTTCATGACCTGGGAGCCTCTCTTCGCGTCGGCCTGCCGCCCGAGTGGGCCCCATCGACACGAGGAGTGTGCATGCACCCCCACTCTGCCCACCGCCCGGCGCTCATCGCCGCGATCGCCGCCGCCCTTGCGGGGCTGCTCATGGCGCTGACCCCCAATCCCGCCGAGGCCTGGGGCTACGGCGTCAACCGGATCCAAAGTGCCGCCGAGGACAGCCACGCCCAGACCGGGATGGGCCCTGGGTGGGTGCTGCTGAGCTACAAGGCCAACGGCCCGATGGTCGGCTACCTGTTCGGCCAGGACTTCGCCTTCGCCGACGGCAGCGTCAAGCCCGGCCCCGACCACATGGACATCCGCGACACCGGCGACGCCACCGCCGGCAACACCGAGGGCATCGACCGCTGGCCCTGGGGCTATGCGGGCGGCAGCTTCGATGGCTGCGCCTACGCGTACGGCACCAGCAAATTCGCCTTCGAGCACGGCGGCTTCACGTCCGGCAGCTGCGCCGGCGGGCCGAACGTCATCGGCTCCAGCAACGCCGACGGCAGGCCCGACCAGCTGAACTGGTGGCATTCCGAGAACGTGTTCTGCACGGACACAGCCGCCGATGCACTGTGTAGTCCGTGGGGCGTGTGGAGCGAGAACAAGGGCGGCGGCCTGAAGGTCACCTCCTCCATCACCTCCTGCACCGTCTACGGCAACATCGGCGCCGCCGCGGCCTACGGCTCCGGCGCGGCGGTGCCCGCGCACCCGCTCGGCACCGTGCCGCCCGGCCAGCAGGTAGACGTGCGCTATGTCGCCAAGAGCCGTCAGTGGGTGATGGCGAAATGGAACGGCCAACGCCTGGCGGGCGGCATCGCCTGGGCGTTCTTCCCCCGCAACTGCCTGGCCTGAACGGGTGGCAGGCGGCTCCACGCCGCGGTTCGTGGGATGGAGGGGCGTGACTCGATCAACCATCGTGGTTCTGGCTCAACTTGCTTGGTTGAGCCACTCCCCCCGTGCCAACTGAGATTGAGTGGAGCCGTGTGTACCAGGCGACGAGGGCTCGAGCCAAGGCGTCAGAGGGCGATCAGCCCGGCCGGCGTCTCCCTGAAGCCACAGGCATCGAAATAGAACGAACGCACATGTTCCTCGAAGTCGACGTGAAGCCACTCGCACTTCGCCGCACGGGCTTCCTTGGCCGCGACTGCGACAAGCGCGGCGCCGACCCCCCGCGAACGGCGATGCCGGGCGACCACCGTATCCAGGATGAAGGCGTGAGCTCCGCCGTCCCAGGCAACGTTGACGAAGCCGCTCAGAGCGCCGTCTTCCCACGCGCAGACCCAGCCGAGGCTGTGGCGTTCAAGTCGTGCTCGCCAGTCGGTCTGGACGACCGGGGTGCCGAAGCCGTCGGCGTGCAGCGCGTTGAGGGGCGCATTGTCGAAGTCGCCCCGCCACTCGTACTTGATCGTCACGCATGGATCTTAGTGTCGCCCCCAGTCCGGTACTGACCGGGTACGCTGCCCGCTCGCTGAGAACCGCTCCGGGAGGAGCAACAAGGGGGTGCGATCGTGCGCAGAGCTGCGGGAATCAGGCGGAGGGGCATAGCGGCCGTCGCCGTACTGGCCACTGTGCTCACGGCTGCGGGGTGCGGCACGGACTCCGAGTCGGCCGACTCCCGGACCGCCGGCTCCGCCGATACGACGGGCCCCGGCGGCAAGGACATGGCGCCGAGGGCCCCTGCGAGCACCCTCACTTGGGAGTTCGAGCACATCGCGGAATTCAGCGGAGACCTCACCGATGTCGCCGTCCTGGCCGCGGACGACATCTGGGCGGTCGGAACCGAGAACAACGGCGCGCCCAACGCCCACCTGCTGCACTACGACGGTACGCAGTGGAAGCGCGAGCCCCTTCCCGAAGCTCTCGGCCCCACCGACTACCCGCCCGTGCTCGAAGAGGTCGGCGAGGAAGCCCTGTGGCTGCGACCGCAGACCTATGAGAAGGGCAGCGGCGTGACCCCCTGGGCGAGGTGGGACGGCACCCGCTGGTCCGCGGTGCCGAGCCCCCCGCCGGGATCTGTCGGGGACTTCGAGGCCTCGGACCCGGAGGACATCTGGGCCCTCAGCGGCGAGCAGACCGCCGAGCACTGGGACGGCACCCGCTGGACCACGACCCGGCTGCCGTACGGCGCCTCCGACCTCGCGGTGGTCGGACCGGACGACGTGTGGGCGGTCGGCAGCCGCTCGACCGGGCCGGGCACCGAGCTGAGCTACGGCGAGCGGTACAGCCAGCCAGTCTCGATGCACTGGGACGGCACCTCCTGGAAGTCGGTGGAGACTCCGCAGGCCCGCTTCGAGGAGCCGATCCCGCCGGAGCCCAGCGCCGGTCTGGGCCAGGTCTTCGCGCTCGACAGCGGTGAGGTGCGCGCGTACGGCAACAACACCTTCAACCACGGCGAGGTCGAGAACGAACCCGCTGACGAGTCCATCCGGCTGCGCTGGGACGGCTCCACATGGGTCCAGCAGGAGCGCGTGCCCGGCGGGTGCGCTCTGCGGACCCCGGTGGGCCAGGACGACGAGGGCCTGTTCCTCGACGGCAACTGGTACCTGACCGACGACGGCCGGTGCGTGAAGATCAAGCGCCACCGCCTGCCCGTGTCGACCGGTGCCCGCAAAGGTTCGAACCAGTCGCTGTGGCTGAAGGAGATCCATCGGGTGCCCGGCACCGACGAGTGGCTGGGCGCCGGACACGTCCAGGTCAACCAGTCGGGCGCCCCCTTCGGAGCCCCCGTCCTCGTACGCCTGAAGCGCGGCGGCTGACCTCTGATTCCCCATGGGGCGTCGCGCAGGGCGCAGCGCGCCTGCCCCGAGCGACCCCCCGTCGTCGGCACCATCGCGGTGAGGGAGAGGGCGGCCGAGACCGACGCCTCGTCGAAGTGGCGGCCGAGCAGACGGGTGAACTCCTCGTCGCCGAGCGCGGCGCGCTGTTGGCGCAGGGCCGTGATGTTGAGGACCGCGTTGTCCGACTTGACCTGCTCGTTGAGGGAGAGCGCCCGCACCATCAGCGGCACCGCCTCTTCGGGAAGCCCCTGTTCCGCACGCACGTTGCCCAGCTCGCCGTAGTCGAGCGCCACCTCCGTCCACGCACCCTCCGCCTCGTCGATGGCGAGGCACTCCAGGTAGCACTGCTCGGCCAGCTCCAGATCGCCCCGTAACTGAGCCACCCGGCCCAGGTGGAACGTGCTGTTGGAGACCCCCGCCTGATTGCCCAGCTGTCTCTTCACAGCAACCGAGGCGCGGAAGTACTCCTCCGCCTCCCCGTAGGCGCGCCGGTCCTGGCAGACCCGGCCCAGCTGGTGGAGCACGATGGCCCGGTTGGTGTGGTTACCCATCTGCTCGAAGATCGTGAGCGCCGCCCGATAGCTCCGCTCGGCAGCCTCCAGGTGGCGGGTCTCCAGGTTCACGAGCCCGAGGTCTTCGTGGCACTTGGCGATGGCCTCGGTGTAGCCGGTCGCCTCGCACACCGCGCGGAGATCTCCCGACGGATGCCGACCGCCGGAACGGCGGAACGGGCGGCGCTGGAACGCGGACTGGCCACGGCCCACCGCAACATCGCACGGACCGACCCGTATCTGCGATGGCTGCTGGCGACCGCCCACGCCTGGATCGTGCGGGAGAAGCTGCGCAAGGCGCGGCGGCACATCTTCCTCTCCGCCTTACTCGTCATCGCCGGCGCGGTGGTGTTCCTGGGCGCGACCGGCCGCTGAGAACGCCAGGAACTGCCCCGTAATCCCTGGTGGATCAGCGCACGGCGTCAACTGCGGTGCATCGTGAGGCGGAGGGACGTCCGCGTACTGGATGTATTCGGGCGCTCCGACAACGCGGCGAGGCCTGCTGCCCGCAGCGCACGGCTTCGCGTTCCCGACCCCTGGGACTGCCCGGAAGGCGATGTCGGAATCGCGCCAGCCCGGCCCTTGGAGACGGAGCAGCATGGTCTTCGAACCCGCTCGGAACAGTGTGACTACCAGGACATCTTCCTGTGTTGTGCGGGACGGGAATCCGGTCTCAAAAAGAGGGAAAATCGTGGATCTGAAGCTTCTGGACCGAGTCGCCATCGTTACCGGCGCGTCGAAGGGCATCGGGCTGGCCGTCACCCGTTCGCTGCTGGAAGAGGGCGCGAAAGTGGTGGCCGCCTCTCGCCGGATGACACCGGAACTTAAGGATCTTGAGGGAGTCGGCCTCCTCCATGTGTCGGCCGACTTGATGGACCCGGATGCGCCGGCCCGGATCGTCGATCGCGCGATCGGGCACTTCGGTGCCCTTGACATCCTGGTGAACAACGCGGGCGGCCCGCCTCCCGGCATCACCATGCCTCGCACTGGTTTCTTCGACGGTGACGACGCCGAGTGGCAGGCCATCTTCGAGTTCAATCTGTTCTCCACCGTCCGTATGACCCGCGCCGCCATTCCCCGGATGATCGAGCGCGGTGGCGGTTCCATCGTCAACGTCTCCACCGGTATGGCCCGCCAGCCCGCGAGCGCCAACATCGAGTACGGAGCCGCCAAGGCGGGGCTGTCCAATCTCACCAAGGCACTGTCGGAGGAGTTCGGACCCCAGGGGATTCGGGTCAACACGGTTTCCCCGGGTGCGGTGCGGACCGCGTGGTGGACCGAGAAGGGGGGAGCTGCGGACGTCATCGCCGCAATGGCCGGCGCCGACCGTGACACCGTCATGGAAACCATGGCCCCGCAGATGATGGGGCAGGTGACAGGCCGTCTGATCGATCCGCAGGAGGTAGCTGACGTCATCCTGCTCCTGGCTTCACCGCGGTCGGCGAGCACGATCGGTGCCGACTTCGCCGTCGACGCCGGGTTCCACAAGAGCTTCTGACGTACGCGGTCGATCGGCTGCCCGCTGCCGCGAAAGGCTTACGACCTTGGGATGGCGATCGGTGGGGTGCGCTCGGCCCATGACGTGAGATGGGCGGCACGGGTTGGGTGAGTTGTGGAGAGTGCATCGCCGAGCAGTTCCGCCACTGCACGGCACCGCGCGCAGATACCGGTACTTCCTACCGAAGCGGGCCGAGCAGCCCATCAGGAAACGGACCTTTCCGCCGGCCCGTCACGGTCCCCGCCATGTTCTGGGCCACCACAGCCACCGTTTGCCGTCGCAGCCCCGGGTGCCGGCACAACGCCCGCCGTCCCCCGGGCCGTTGCGCGCTCGGAAGACGGCGGGGGCCGCTGACGTCACGGAGTGGCATCAAGGTCGCGGGCGAGGAGTATGGCCAGCTCCTCGACCGCGGCTTCCGCGCCGTCGCCCTCCGCGGCCAGGACCACTGAGTCGCCGTATTGGGCCGCGAGGGCGAGCACGGAGAGCAGACTCCGGGCGTCGACCCCGCTCTGACCGTCCCGGCCGATAGTCACCTTGACCGGCTGCCGAGTCGCTGCCCGGACGAACAACGAGGCCGGGCGGGCGTGCAGACCGCTGCGGGAACCCACGACGACAGTGCGCTGATGCATGGTGAACTCTCCTGTTTGGTGATGGGGGAACGGAGTTACGGGGCAGACCGTCAGGCGGCGAAGGAGATCTTGGACTCTTCGATCGCCGGGGCCGGAACCGGCGCCTCAGCGGTCCTGCGCATCCCCTTGAGGAGCACAACCAGTGCTGTCGCGACGGCCGTGCCGGCAGCGATGGCCAGCAGATAGAGGAACGGATCGCCGATGAGGGGTACGACGAAGATGCCACCGTGCGGGGCTCGTAGAGTGCAGCCGAAGGCCATCGACAGCGCACCGGTCACCGCGCCGCCGGCCATGACCGACGGGATCACACGGAGAGGGTCGGCCGCCGCGAACGGAATCGCGCCCTCGCTGATGAAGGATGCGCCCAGGACCCAGGCCGCCCTGCCGTTCTCCCGCTCGGTCTTGGTGAACAGCCTGCCGCGCACGGTGGTAGCCAGTGCCATGGCCAGCGGCGGCACCATGCCCGCTGCCATCACTGCGGCCATCACCTTGAGGCTGCCCGGCGTCGGGTCGGCCAGGCCTCCGACCGCGAAGGCGTAAGCCACCTTGTTGAGCGGCCCGCCCATGTCGAAGCACATCATCAGGCCGAGGACGACTCCGAGAATGATCGCGTTCGAGCCGGAGAGCCCGTTGAGGCCGTCGGTCAGGGCCCGTTGGAGCGAGGCGATCGGCTTGCCGACAACGATGAACATCAGGAAACCGACGACCACCGAGGCGATCAGGGGAATCACCAGCACCGGCATGATGCCGCGCAGCGTGGGATGGACTTTCACCCGTTGGATCGCCATCACCACCGCGCCGGCCAGCAGACCCGCCGCGAGGCCGCCGAGGAAGCCCGCGTTGATGGTGAGGGCGATGGCACCGCCGACGAACCCGGGGACGAGCGCGGGCCGGTCCGCCATGCCGTACGCGATGTACCCGGCCAGTACCGGCACCAGGAAGGCGAATGCGGCGGTGCCGATCTGGTTGAGCAGAGCGGCCCAGCTGTCGGCCTCTCCCCAGACGAAGTGGTCCGCGACGGATTTGGCACTGGCGATCTCGTAGCCGCCGATGGCGAACGACAGCGCGATGAGGAGGCCGCCTGCGGCGACGAACGGCACCATGTAACCGACGCCGGACATCAGGTAGGTCCGCAACCGGATCCCGAAGTGTGCGTGGTCACCGCCGGTCGTGACTCCGTCGTCCGGCTGAGCGGAGCCACCCGTGACCGTGCTGGTCGCGCCGCGCTCCGCCTGCCGCTTGGCTTCGGCGATCAGAGCGGCGGGTCGGTTGATACCGGCCTTGACCCCGGTGTCGACGATGGGCTTGCCGTCGAACCGTGCCTTCTCGCGCACCTCGACGTCATGCGCCCAGATGACCGCGTCGGCAGCGGCGATGAGCCCTGGATCGAGCCTTTCGAACCCGGCTGAGCCCTGCGTCTCGACATCGAGCACCACGCCTTCGGCGCGGGCCGCGGCTGCCAGCGACTCGGCGGCCATGTAGGTGTGCGCGATGCCGGTCGGACATGACGTGACGGCGACGATACGGAAGGGTTCGTCGGCCGGCGCGGCACTGTCCCCGGCAGGACCGTCCGCTGCTGCACCCTCCGAAGGCGAGGCGTCCGAAGTCGAGTCGGCCGACGTGGCCTCCTCGCCTCGGATCAAGGCCGCGGCCGCGGCCGGGGCACGCTCCGCGCGCAGTGCGCTCGTGAAGTCGGGGTCCATCAGCCGCCGTGCCAGGGCAGAAAGGATGGTGAGGTGGTCGTCGTCGGCCCCGGCCGGCGCCGCTATCAGGAAGATCAGATCCGCTGGACCGTCCGCCGCACCGAAGTCGATGCCCCGGTCGCTGCGGCCGAAGGCGAGCGTGGGCGCGGTGACATGCTCGCTGCGGCAGTGCGGGATGCCGATGCCGCCGTCCAGACCGGTCGGCATCTGTGCCTCACGGGCGGCGACGTCGGCGAGGAAGCCGTCGAGGTCGCTGACGCGGCCCTCGGTGACCATCCGCTCGGCGAGCGACCGGGCGGCGTCGTCCTTCGTCTCGGCAGACAGATCGAGATCGACCAGTGCCGCGGTGATCAGTTCACTCATCGCGGGGCTCCTTGCTCGTGGACCGTCCTGCGGGCGGCTCGGGGGACTCGGGGCGGTGTGGGCTGGGTAGCGGATGCACGGCAGTCATGAAGCCGGCTCCGTCAGGGGTCGGTCCAGGGCTATGTCGGTGGTCGTGGTGACCGCCGACAGGTCGAGTTCCGCGGGGGTCGGCATGACGCTGCCCGGCAGCTGCACGGCCGCCGCGCCGTGGGCGACCGCCGCGGCGAGCGCGGCCGGGCCTCGTCCACCCGCGGTGAGGAAGCCCGCGAGGGAGGCGTCGCCGGCTCCGACATTGCTGCGGACTGCGTCCACCCGGGCGCTGCCGAAGTACGTACCCGTACCGTCGACCAGCAGCTGCCCGTCGGCCCCGAGGCTGGCCAGAACCGACCGGGCACCGCGCTCGCGGAGCTCCTCCGCCGCCTTCACGGCGTCGCCCACCGTCTCCAGTGGGCGGCCCACGGCCTCGGCGAGCTCCTCCGCGTTCGGCTTGATCACATCGGGGCGCTCCCGCAGCGCCTCGATCAGCGCCGCGCCGGAGGTGTCAAGGGCGATCCGGGCCCCGGCACGGTGGCTCCGCGCCACCAACTCGGCGTACCACTGCGGGGACAGCCCGCGCGGCAGACTGCCACAGCAGACGATCCAGTCCGTGGTCGCCGACCGGGCTCGTACGGCATCCAGCAAAGCCTCTGCCTCGGCCGCAGTGATCTCCGGGCCCACCGCGTTGACCTTGGTCAGCGTTCCATCGGGTTCGACGAGCGTGATGTTGATACGCGTGCTGCCGACGATCGGCACTCCGGCCGCCTCGATGCCGTGCTCACCGAGCAGCCGGGCGAGCAGTGCGCCCTCAGGCCCGCCGAGCGGTGCGACAGCGACCGTACGGTGGCCGGCTGCCGCAACCGCGCGCGAGACGTTGATGCCTTTGCCGCCGGGGTCGACTCGGTCGTAGGTGGCCCGGAGCACGGCGCCGCGGGTCAGCCCGGGCAGCTCGTACGTACGGTCCAGGCTGGGATTGGGGGTGACGGTGAGGATCATGCGCGTACTACTTCCGTGCCCTGGCCCTCGACGGCGAGGGCGTCGTCCGAACCGAGTCCGGTGTCGGTGATGAGCAGATCGACCTGCGCGAGATCACCGAAGCGCGCGAAGTGTTCCTGGCCGAACTTGGCGGAGTCTGCCAGGAGCACGACCCGCCGGGCGGCAGAGATCATGGCGCGCTTGACGGCGGCCTCGGCCAGGTCCGGCGTGGTCAGGCCTCCCTTCGGCGAGAAGCCGTTGGTGGCGAGGAAGACGACATCGGCGTTGATCTCGCTGTAGGCGTTCAACGCCCAGGCGTCGACGGCGGCGCGGGTACGGTGCCGGACACGGCCGCCGACAAGGTGCAGCGCGATGCCAGGGTGGTCGGCGAGCCGGGCGGCGACCGGCAACGCATGGGTGACCACGGTGAGGTGGGCGTCGAGCGGGATGACCGCGGCCAGCCGAACGGCCGTGCTCCCCGCGTCGATGATCACGCTGCCGTCGGAGGGGAGCTCACCGAGCGCGGCGGCCGCGATGCGCTCCTTCTCATCGATGGCCACCGCATCGCGCTCGGCGAGATCGGGCTCGAAGTCGAGCCGCCCGGCCGGAATCGCACCGCCATGGACGCGCCGCAGCAGTCCGGCCCGATCCAGCGTCTTCAGATCACGCCGCACGGTCTCGGCAGTGACCTGGAACTCCTCGGCCAGGGACAGCACATCGACCCGGCCGCTCTCGCGGGCCAGGCGCAGGATTGCTTGCTGCCGCTCCGGTGCATACATGTTGTTTTGGATCCGTTCCATGCCCGACTGTGTGGATTCGCGGTCACGTTACGCCCATAGTTCGACGATGTAAACAGACTCGGGCATGTGTGGGCACGAACGGGCAGGGGGCGGTCCCGGGTGCGGTACGAGCACCCGGGCCCGAAGGAGAACACACCATCGACGCCGATGCCCGGCGGGCATGCGGCTGGGCCTCCGCGATCGCGACGGTGCCGCGGTGGGTGACGGCGGTACAGCCCAGCCGCTCGGCCTCGGGCGGGATGAGCTCGGGCGGCGGGGCTACGGGCGCCAGGTGCGCAGCAGTTCGGCGATGCGGCCGGCGGTACAGCGGGGGTCGTACAGCTCGCGGGCCAGGCCGGCCAGCTGCTCGCGCGCGGGGTCGACAGGTATGCCGCTGGCGTTCAGGTACATCACGGCTACGGCGCAGGCGGCGGTGAGGTTGGAGCGCTCCAGCCAGCGGCAACAGCCGAGGGTGTGAACCAGAGCGGCGGCACGGGCGTAGGGCCCGCCGTACACCGGCTGTTCGAGCAGTTCGGCACGGTGGCGAGAGACGGCCGCAATCGGGACGCCGAGGTCATCGGGTGCGGGATCGCGATGACCGGCCCGTTCGGCGACTTCCAGGATCCAGGACAGGTCGACATGCAGCGACATGCTCACGCAGCGGCGCCCCGGGGGCTCGGGGCGGCGGCGTACTGCGCGTCGAGGTCGGCTTCCAGGTCGGCGAGGAAGTCGCCGTGGTGGTCGATGAGGCGCTGGGCCGCAGCCATGCCCGCCGCGCGGGCACCACTGGTGTCCTCGGCGATGAGGCGCTCCACGTAGCGGTTGAAGTCCAGCCCACGTGCGGCCGCGGCATCCTTGCCGGCGGCGAGCACATCCGGCTCCAGCCGCAGCTGTGTCTGCTTCTTCGAGCTGCTCATACGGCCAAGGTAGCAGGGTGGTAGCAGAAGAGTGCGACGTTCGGGGAATCAGCGTCCCCAGCCGCACGCCGGAGCCTCCTGCGAGTACCCGGCGACCGTCTTGTAGCGACGGATCGAGCCCCTGTCGGCGGGGCCGATTTGCGCGCGACGGATTCCCTTGTGCGGGTTCGCGATCGACCACGCCTCGCACCCAGCCGTCATCCTCGTCGCCGACACAACCGAACTGGTCCAGCAACTCACCCTGGACAGCAGGGAATTCATACCCCATATGACACCGTCCGCCTACGGGTGCCGGACGGCTCGCCGCTCGGCCTTCGCGGCCCCTTGACCTCAACTCGCAATAGGTCCTACATTTTCGACATGTTCTTAAGTGTGTTCTCGATTCATGAATGTGAACCACTCTCTCTTGAGCGCGCTCCCGTCCCCGAGCGGGTGGATGCGGCGGCACCCACCATCGACACGCACTGGCCGTGGAAGACCAAGGACCTCCATCAGCCCGCGGCCCAGTCGTTCGCGGACGGATCGGTGCAGGTCCCCAAGGGGCCGGGGCTGGGCGTGGAACTCGACCGTGACGCACTGGCCCGGCTGCACAAGCATGTGAGTTTTCCGGACAGAAGGGAACCAGCGCCTCATGCGTAAGGAAGGCGTTCACAGCGACGTCACCGTCGTGGGCGGCGGCCTGGCCGGAGTGTGTGCCGCGATCGCTGTCGCCCGGCTGGGCCGTACCGTCGCGCTGGTACACAACCGACCGGTGCTGGGTGGCAATTCGAGCAGCGAGGTGCGGGTGTGGGTATGCGGGGCGACTGCCCACGGGGTGCACCGCTGGGCCCGCGAGACCGGCATCATGGGTGAGCTGTACCTGGAGAATCAGTACCGGAATCCGGAGGGCAATCCCTATTACTGGGACCAGGTCGTGCTGGACGCCGTGCTCGCCGAGTCGAATCTGCGGCTCTTCCTCAACACGGATGTCCGTGACATCACCGCGGAACACGGGAAGCGGATCGAGTCGGTCACCGGTTGGACCATGGGCGCCGAGAGGCTGACCACGTTCACTTCTCCGGTCTTCGTAGACTGTACCGGCGACGGCTTGATCGGCCATCTCGCGGGAGCCGACCATCGCATCGGACGCGAGTCCCGCGCGGAGCACGGCGAGGAGTGGGCGCCGCCGGAGCCCGACCGGCAACTGCTCGGCAGCACCATCCTGTTCTATACGAAGAACGCCGGACACCCGGTGAAGTACGTGCCTCCGTCCTTCGCCAAGAACATCCTGGACACGCCCATTCCCGAGCACCGGTTGATCCGTACCGGCGACAACGGCTGCGACTACTGGTGGGTGGAATGGGGCGGCCGACTCGACACGGTCGACGACAACGAGCGCATCCGCGACGAGCTGTGGTCCGTCATCCACGGTATCTGGGACCACATCAAGAACAGCGGCAGATTCGATGCCGGCAATCTCACTCTGGAGTGGGTCGGAGCCATCCCCGGCAAGCGTGAGTACCGGCGCTTCCTCGGCGATCACGTGCTGACCCAGACCGAGGTGATGGCCCAGAATCCTTTCGACGACAGGATCGCGTTCGGCGGCTGGTCGGTGGACCTGCATCCGGTCGAGGGCATGTACGCCGAGGAACCCGGTGCCCGTCAGCGCTACTCCGACGGCGTCTACCACATCCCCTTCCGCAGCATCTATTCACGGAACGTCGGCAACCTCCTCTTCGCCGGGCGCAATATCTCCGCCACCCACATCGCGTTCGGTTCCACCCGGGTCATGGCCACCTGCGCCACCATCGGGGAGGCCGCGGGCACAGGCGCGGCTCTGTGTGCCGCGCTCGGCGTGACACCCCGCGAGCTGCACGGCGGACAGCTCACGCTCCTTCAGCAGACCCTGCTCCGGCAGGACGCCTCGCTGATGGGCGTGCGGAACACCGACCCGGACGACCTGGCCCGTGCGGCACGCGCCTGCGCCTCCAGCACGCTCACCCGGCTCGTCGTGGAGCCGGGGCCCGACACGACCACCACGCCGTTGCCGCTGGACCGTGACCTGGCCTTCGTGCTCCCCGTCGATCCGCGGCTGGACGACGTGGAACTGCTCGTCGACGTGCGCACCGGCACCGAGTTGACCATCGAGCTCTGGGACACACTGCGCGGCGAGAACGCCGTACCTGCCCGACATCTGATCTCCCGCACGGTGCCCGTCCCTGAGGGTAAGGAGCAGTGGGTGTCCGCCCATCTGCCCTGGCAACCGGATGAGCCGCGCAACGCCGTCGTGATCGTACGGGCCGATCCGCGGGCACATCTGCACCTCGTCGACGAACGGCGCACCGGCGTGCTGTGCCTGGCCCGCAAGCGCGTCGGTGAGTCGGGAGTGGACCACGACATTCCCGAGGAGAGCGACCAGGCGGTCGCCGAGTGGGTCGCTCGGGGCCTGCGCCGACGCAGCTTCTGCTTCCGCGCCGGGCCGACCCGGGCGTATGCCCCGGACAAGACCGTCGGCGGCTACCAGCGGCCCTTCGGTGGACCCCAGATGTGGCACGCGGGCGAGCGGGGCGAGGCGTGGCTGCGGCTCGACTGGGACGCCCCGGTGGAGATCAGCGCGGTGCATCTCGTCTTCGACGACGACGTGGACGAGTACCTCAACAATCTCCACCGGCATCGTACGGAGTTCGAGGTCATGCCGGAGCTGGTCCGTGACTACCGCATCGAGACGCTGGCGGACGACGGCGGCTGGACGCCGGTCGCCGGGGAGACCGGCAACCGCCGCCGGCACCGGATACACCGGTTCGCCCCGTCCCGGACCACCGCGCTGCGGGTGGTGGTGGAGGCGACGAACGGCGCACCGGAGGCACGCATTGTGGCGCTGCGTGCCTATGCCTGATCCGCCGCCGGCCTTCGCCCGGTCGCGCGCAAGCGGTCGGGCGCAGGCGTGGCCGTGCCCGGAGGGTTTTCTGGGCACGGCCGCAGCGAACCTGTTCCTACAGGGTCCTTGCCTCCATCCACTCCGACCAGGCGCTGGCCACACCGTCGGCGCGCAGTGCGCGGATGCGGACCCGCACCTGGCGCCCGGAGCCCAGCTCCTCGATTCGGCTGAAGCCGCGGAGCGTGGTGGGCCAGGTGCGGATCAGCTCACCGCTGCGGGCGTCGACGGCCCCGATGGCATAGGCCCGGTCCGCGTCCGCTCCGCGCCAGTGGAGAACGGCGCCGCCGGGCACGGGTTTCAGTACCTGCGCATCCGGCGGCAGCGGCCCGGCGTCCGCCCGGGGGGTGAGCCCGGCCCTCCACGCGGAGGCGGTCTCGCCCGCCGCGCAGACGGCTAAGACGCGCACCCGGTACGGGGTTCCGTTCAGCAGCCCCGTGATGTCCGCGTGACCATCCTTGTGGACGGTGCGGGAACGGGTCGCCGTGCCGGTTCCCCCCTGCGTCGCCTCGGCACGGTAGGAGTCGGCTCCCGTCACATGGTCGAAGACCACCCGTAGGGCGCCGTCAGCCGCAACGATCTGGGCGACGCGGGGGGTGCCCGGTGCGGCCAGAGGGTTGTCCGCGGCGGCGACTTCGTACCCCTGCGGGTCGATCAGCCCCACGTGCTCGGTGACGGCCTCCTCGCCCTGCCACCCGTCCGTCCGCCATCCGATGTCCTGGCTGAAGGGCGCGGCGCCTGGGATGATGTCCGGCAGCGGGACGCGCCGCTCGACGACGATCTCGCCGCAGGCGTCCACCGCACGCCAGTGCAGACGGTGGCCACGCAGAACGCGGCTTGGCAACTCGCCCCCGCGCCGTGGGACGACCGTGATCCGGGTGCCGCCGTCCGCCGTGGTCAGGAACAGTGCTCCGACCGGGGCGAAGGCGACGCGCATCTGGTCGTAGCTGCGCTTCAGCCCACCCCATTCGGTCTGCACGCCCCACCCGCGGAGCTGGTTGACGGAGCTGCCCTGGAAGCGGCTGCGGTAGTCGTCGAAGGTCCACCGGGAGGCCCCGATCACCCACGGCAGGCGGGACAGCTCCGCCGGGATCCCGCCGTCGTGGCGTGAGGTGTGCTCGAGGCTCTCCCGGTCGGGGGTGAACGTGTAGCCGTCGCTGCTGAACTCGCTGACGAAGACCGGCTTGTCCGGGTAGTGAATGCGCAGCTGTTGCAGCCGCTCGGTGTAGTCCCGGTACATGTTGACCGCGATGAAGTCGGTGTACTGAAGGGCTTCGTCCTGCGGACCCTTGATCTCGCCGAAGGTGTTGCTTACATACGTCAGGGGGCGTGAGTCGTCGAGCTCTGCGCGGGTGTGATCGATCAACGCCCTGACGAAGTTCCGGCCCGCTTCCTCGGTGCCCTTGATCTCGTTCGCCACGGACCACGCGAATATGGAGGGATGGTTGGCGTCTCGCTGCACCATCTCACGCAGCTCGGGGATCCAGCGCTCGGGGTCGAGGCAGGCTCCCTGTCCCCAGAGGGAGATCTCGGCGATGTTGAGCATCCCGACCTCGTCGAGGTGGTCGAGGAGATCGGGCGACTGCGGGACGTGGTGGATGCGGGTCATGCCCGCCCCGGCCCGCTTCATGTGGCCGATCTCGGCGCGGATGACGGCCGGCGGCTCCGTGGCGCCGTGTACGCGGTCGCCGGGGACGCGGTTGAAACCCACGGTGCGGATGCGTTCGCCATTGAGCATCAGGCCGTCCGGCAGTATGTCGATCCTGCGGATGCCGAAGCGGTCGGAGAGGGCGTAGGAAAGCTCGTCGCCCTCGCTGAGGGTGACGGTGGAACGGTAGAGCGTCGGGTGGTCCAGGGACCACAGTTCGTACGAACCCGCGGGCAGGACGGCCGTCAGGCGGACGGCCGTCGTGGAGCGGGCCGGCACGGTCACGTCCCGGCCGACGGACGGCTCGGGGTGCAGTGTTCCGCAGTTCAGCGCGCCGCCCTCCGTACCGGTGAGTGTGCCGCCGAGGCGTACGGTCCGGTCGTGGTCGAGGGCATTGGACACGGTGACCTCGGTGGTCACCTCGGCGGTGCCCTCCACGAGTGCGGGGTGGGCGGTGACCTGCTGCCGTTCGATGCGTACCGCCGGGTCGACGGTGAGGGCGACGGGGCGGGATATTCCTCCCCAGATCCAGCCGGCGCCGACGGCCTCGTCGTTGTTGACCCTGACGGTGAGGGTGTTGGGACTGCCGTCGGTGGTCAGCAGCTCGGTGACGTCGTACTCGAACGGTGTGTATCCGCCGATGTGGGTGCCGAGCCGGGTGCCGCCCAGCCAGACCGTCGCGGTGTGGCAGACGGCTCCGAAGTGGAGCCGGACGACCTGCGTGTCGCCGAGTCGGGGTGTGTCGAAGGTCCGCCGGTACCAGGCGTCGCCCTTGTGGTCGGCGTACCTGTCGTGCACGTCCCAGCTGCCCGGTACGGGCAGTCCGTCCCACTCGGGCGCCTCGGGGTCGGTCGTGAAATCCCAGATCCCGCCGAGGTCGGTGGTGTGTCGCCCGGCGGGGATCTGGTGCCCGGGCCCGTCGGGATCGGGGGCGGCGGCGCACAGTGCGGGAGCGTCCGTGGCGGCGGGGGCATCGGCAGTGCGGTCATGGTTCATCTGGCCCGCCACCGCAGCGCCGCCTTCGGGCGTGAGAGCCCGCCGTTCCCCCCGTCGGGGGGCAGCAGAGAGGCTTCGGTGCCCACGGCAACGTGCCGGCTGCCCGGAGCGTCGGTGACTCGGCCTGTGGCGCCGGGAGACAGCGGCCCGTCGACGGGTGGCCGCCGGGCCGGCCACGGTGGGAGGGAGTGGCCGTCACCGGTCATCGCGGTCCCCCTTCGACGGATCGGTCCAAGCCCGTGGTTCCTGTGTGCATGAGGTGTTGCTCCTCTGCCGAGCCGGATGGGTGGGCGGATCGGGCGGGCCCGGACCGGAGTGGTCACGCGCCGGTGGAGCGCCGCAGCCGCAGTTCGCCGCCGATGGTGATCTGGGGTGCCACGTCCTCGTTCCGCAGTTGCGCCAGCAGCGTGTGCGCGGCGATCTGCCCCATCCGGCGGTAGTCGCAGCGGACCGTGGTCAGGGCGGGGGTTACGTAGCTGGCCAGGCTGATGTCGTCGAACCCGGCCACGGCCATCTCCTCGGGGACCTTCACTCCGTTCTCCGAAAGGACGGACAGCCCGGCGATGGCCATGAGGTCGTTGGCGTAGAAGATCGCCGTGGGGCGCGGTGACCTGTCGAGCAGTTCGCGGGTGGCCTGCGCACCGCCTTCGGTGGTGAAGTCGCCCGTCACCACGGGACCGGGCTGGAGCCCCGCTTCCACCAGGGTGTCCTCCCACAGCTGACGGCGGCTCCGGGCGTGGCGCAGGCTCGGGAGTCCCGAAACATGGGCGATGTTCCGGTGGCCCTGGGCGATGAGGTGGCGGGTCAGTTCGCGGACCTGGTCGGCGCCGCCGGTGCTGACCCAGGGGAACGGACAGGTTCGGCCGGGTGATCCGGCGACCACCGCCCGGGTGCCCAGCTGGCTGAGCCACTCGAAGCGGGGGTCGCGGTGGCGCAGGTCGGTCAGCAGGAATCCGTCGACTCGGCGTTCTCCGACCATCTGTTCGTAGCACTCGCGCTCGGTGTGGGAGTCGTCGACGAACCGCAGCACCGCCGCGTACCCCACCGAGGTGAGCGCGCTCTCCGCACCGGACAGGAACGCGGGGAAGAACGGGTCGAGTTCGAGGAGTTCCGTGGGCCGGCGGAGCACCATCCCCACGGCGTGCGCGGGGCCACCACCGACGGCGCGGGCCGCAGTGCTCGGCGTCCAGTTGAGTTCGGCGGCAGCGGCCCGAATCCTGGCCATGGTGCCTGGGCTGATGCCCTTGCCCCCGTTGAACGTCCGGGACACGGCGCCTTTGGACACCCCGGCACGAGTGGCGACATCGGAGATCGTCGGCCGCCGACGTGAGTCCTGCTGCTCTTCGGTCACGTGCTCAGGTTAGCGCCCATCGAACGATTGCGACCCCTCCAGGTATACCGGTTTCCCTAGGGGAAGACCGTTGACGCTTCGTCAAGTCCTTGATTCCACAGTTCAATTTGGACAATACCAGTCATAATGGTCCGTCAACTACATTACAGATTCGCAGAGTTGGAAGCCTTGACCCTTCCCAACCCGCTTACTACTCTCCCAACTCAACCGATTTACTTCGGCGTGAGTTGGAGCCGCACCACTGGCAGCGCCCGGTCAGCCACCCGGCAGACGGGCAACGAGTCGTGTCCGACGAGATCGCGGCCGACTTACCACTCCTTCACCACACCCGCTGCGCATCCGCGCCGCGGGCACCCCTTTGCCGAAATTCCGCGCGCCGAGGACAAGGAGTCATCAAGATGAGAACACCATGGTCCAGACTTGCCGCCTGCTGTACCGCGGGGATACTCGCGGTCACCGCGGGGGCCTGCTCGTCGTCGGACTCCAGCAGCGATGCCGCCGGCGGCAAAGTGACCATCACGGTGACGGACATGCCCCCGACCACCCAGATGACCTTGCGCAAGCAGTTCACCGACCAGGTGGCTGCCTTCGAGCGGGCGAATCCGGACATCGTTGTCAAGCCGAGTGAGGCGGTGTGGGATGCCAAGACCTTCGCCGCCCGACTGGCCGGCGGCCAGCTCGAGACGGCGTTCATCGTGCCACTCACCGAACCTCAGGGCCTCATCAACCGACACCAGATCGCGGACATCACCGACCAGGTGAACGCGCTACCGCGTGCCGACCAGTTCGACAAGCGCGCCCTGGCACCGGGCACGGACACCAAGGGGCACAACTACGGTCTGCCCACCAGCGAGTTCGCCCTCTCCCTGGTCTACAACCGGGAGCTGTTCAAGAAGGCCGGACTCGATCCGGACAACCCGCCGAAGACCTGGGAAGAGGTCCGGCAGGCGGCGAAGGCGATCTCGGAGAAGACCGGCCTGCCGGGATACGCGCAGCCCACGACGAACAACACGGGCGGCTGGACGCTGACCGCCATGTCGTACACGTACGGCGGCCAGATCGAGAAGGAGCAGGGCGGCAAGCAGGTCGCGGCCTTCAATGACACACCGGTGCGACAGGCCCTGGACTGGCTCAAGGCGCTGCGCTGGGAGGACGATTCCATGGGCACCCAGCAGCTTCGGGACGCGGGCGAGATCCAGAAGTCGTTCTCGGCCGGCCGTATCGGCATGATGATGGCAACACCCAGCACGTACGTCGAACACATCACCAAATACAACGGTGACCCAAAGATCTACGGTGTCGCCGCTCTGCCCTCCGCGAGCCGGTCGGCCACCATGCTGGGCGGCAAGATGGCAGTGATCAATCCGAAGGCCAGTGCCGCCCAGCGCGAAGCTGCGGTGAAGTGGATCGACTACTACTACCTCAGGGTCAAGCACGACCCGACGGAAGCCGGCGCGCGTGCGAAAGCGGAGGCCGCCGACGGCATCCCGGTGGGCACGCCGACCGTTCCCCTCTACCGGCCCGCCGTCAGCGGACCCGTCGACGCGGCCAGGAACGAGCACGCCACGGTCCCGCTCAAGAACTTCGATCCCTTCATCAACGGTGTGAAGCAGCAGGAGTTCGTCGTCGAGCCCTCGGTGGCCGCGCAGGACGTGTACGCCGCGCTGGACACCGCCGTGGCGGCCGTGCTCACCCGCAAGAGCGCCGACCCCCAGGCCGAGTTGGACAAGGCGGAGAAGAAGGCCGTGCCCGCGCTGGAGCGGGCCCAGCGATGACCATCGTCCAGCCGGCCGGTGGCGCCACGGCCCCACCGCAGACGGAGCAGCCGGACACCCGGACGGACGGTCGCGGCCTGGGCACCGCCTCGCTCCGCAGGCCGCGCCGCCGCGGCTTCGGGCTTGCCTCGCTGCTCTTCCTGCTGCCGCTGCTGCTGCTCTTCGGCTGCTTCGCCTGGTGGCCGATCGGCCGCAGCGTCATCCTCGGCTTCCAGGAGACCGACCTGGTGAACCAGCCCACCTGGGTCGGCCTGGACAACTTCCACTTCCTGTTCACCGACCCGCTGCTGTGGACCACGCTGCGCAACACCGCGTGGTTCGTCGTCCTGGCCCTGGTGATCGGGTTTCCGGTACCCATCATGCTGGCGATGCTGGTCACCGAACTCAGGCGGCTGGGCGGGGTCTTCCGGGTGCTGATCTACCTGCCCGTGGTGGTCCCGCCGGTTGTTGCGCTGATGCTCTGGCGCTGGTTCTACGACCCGGATTTCGGGCTCTTCAACCAGGTACTCGGCTACATCGGCCTCGGCCCCTACCCCTGGCTGCAGTCGGCGACCTCCGCGATGCCGAGCCTGGTGCTGGCAGCCACATGGGCGAACGCCGGCAGCACCACGCTGATCTACATGGCTGCGCTGTCCAGCGTGCCGGCCGATCTGTACGAAGCCGCCGAGCTGGACGGCGCATCGATCCGGCGGCGTATATGGCACGTGACCCTGCCGCAGCTGCGCGGAGTCATCCTGATCATGCTGCTGCTCCAGATCATCGGCACCTTCCAGGTCTTCACCGAGCCTTTCATCCTCACCGACGGCGGACCGGAGGACTCCACCGTGAGCATCCTTCTGCTGATCTACCGGTACGCGTTCCTCAACGGTGACTACGGGACCGCCGCCGCCCTCAGCGTGCTGCTCGCCCTGGTGTTGGCCGTACTGTCCGCCGTCTACCTGCGCCTGACCCGCAAGTGGAGCACATCATGAGCGACGACGACGGATCCCGCGGCGTGATCTCGGCGGCCGACCGGCGCCGCCCTTCCGTGCGCTGGATCCTGAGGATCTCCCAGCCCGTCATTCTGACAGCTGTCGCAATCGCAGGACTCGGGCCGATCCTGTGGACGGTCAAGGGCGCCCTGTCCCCCACTCAGGAGGTCCTCAAGGATCCACTGCGGCTGTGGCCCTCCGTCTTCCAGTGGGGCAACCTCGTCACCGCCTGGGAAAATCTGAGGCTCGGCCGTTATCTGCTCAACACGGCGGTCCTGGTGGGGGGCTCCTGGTTCTTCCAACTGCTGGTGGCGACCTGCGGCGCGTATGCCCTGTCGGTGCTGCGCCCCCGGTACGGCCGCGTCGTCTACTACGCCGTGCTCGCCACGCTCTTCATACCCGGTACCACTTCACTGGTTGCGCTCTACCTGGTGGTGCTCCACCTGCCGCTCACGGGAGGGTCGATCGCCAACACCCCGTGGGCGGTGTGGCTGCCGGCCGGAGCGCACGCCTTCAACGTACTGATCATGAAGCAGTTCTTCGACAGTCTGCCCCGCGAACTCCACGAGGCGGCGCAGGTCGACGGAGCCGGACCCTGGCGACTGTTCTGGCAGATCATCATGCCGATGTCCGGCCCGATCGTAGCGGTCGTGTCCCTGCTGGCGGTCATGAGCGCATGGAAGGAATTCCTCTGGCCCATGATCGTCATCTCGGACCCCGACGCACAGCCACTGTCGGTCGCACTGCCTCGACTCGCCGAGACGACGCAACAGAACCAGGTCATTGCCGGGATGCTCATCACGATCATCCCCCCGCTGCTGCTGTACCTGGTGTTCCAGCGCCACATCGTCCGCGGAATCAGTTTCACCGGTCTGAAGGGATGATCCCATGACCGCACGCATGACCTTGCGGCAGCACCGGCTGCTACGCATGGTGCTGGCGGTGCTGCTGACGCTCCTCTCCGTACAGTTGCTGGGCGCTGAGCGCGCCCGGGCCGAAACAGTCACCGACGGGAACTACTACTCCAGCAGCCCACCCACGTCGGGGTGCCTGGACACGGTCGGAAACCGTCTGGTCGCCTTCCAGGACAGCAAGCTCTTCAACGGCAACACCGCCGACTGCGTCGGATGGGAGGGTTCCTCGAGCGCGCCCAAGAGCGTGACCGTTGTCTTCGACCTGCTGTACGACCGCCCGCTCAGCAGCATCTCGATCACGAGTACGGCGAAGAACACATTCTGGGGCTTCGACGAGATCGAGATCACCTATCGGCCCGAAGCGGGCACCGCCTACCGCGTCGCGCACAGCGAAGCCTGGGACCGCAGCCGGCTGGACTACCAGCGCACGGTCGCGATGAACAACGCGCAGGCCCGGTTCGTGCGCATCAAGCTGACGCGCGTCAACCAGTACCTGCACTTCCCGCTCTCCGAGGTCACCTTCACCGTCGGCAGCGGCACCGTCGACCCGACTCCGGACCCGTACACCCAGGAGGAGATGGATGCGGAGGTATCCGTCCCCACCCGGCTGGTCGACGTCCACGGCCAGTACCTCTACGGGACCTGGTCCGGCAAGCTGACCTCTGACCAGCAGCTGCAGCAGGACGCCACGGACGAGGCCGCGGCGCTGGCCGGCGTCACGCTGGACACGACCACGTACGACCAGTACGGCGGCGTGAAGGCGCTGGGCAGAAGTACCACCCACACCGGCTTCTTCCGTCTGGAGAAGGACGTCCAGGGCAAGTGGTGGTTCATCACCCCCGACGACTACAAGTTCATCCTCAAGGGAGTCGACTCCACCTCGGCCACCGACTGGGGCTACGCCACGGTTGTGAAGGACACCGAAGGCGACCCGCTCGGGAAGTTCTCTGCCCTGCCCGACGAGGCAACCTACGCCGCTGCTTACAGCAGTGACCGCACGGAGATGAGCTTCGTCAAGGCAAACCTGATGCGCAAGTACGGCGTCACGGGCTGGGAGACCCCATGGCGCGACATCACCAAGAAGCGCCTGATCAAGTGGGGCTTCAACGCGCAGTCCAAGTGGTCCCGCGACGGGGGCCTCCAGATGCCCTGGATCGGCCAGATCACGGCGCCGGCCAATGTGAAGCGCATCACCCCGTACGCCATCGACCCGTTCGACCCGGCATTCGCCACGGAGCTCGACAAGCAGCTGAGTCCGACAACCAGCATCGTCCGGACGAACGTCAACAGTCCCTGGCTGATCGGCTACTTCTTCGACAACGAACGGGGCTGGGACGACGACGTCATGACCGCGATACTGAAAGACACTCTCGGCCGGTATCCGGCCAAGTCAGCCTTCGTCGCCTACATGATCGACACCTACGGCCTGACGGAGACCAACAACAAGCTGGGGACCCCGGGCGCCACACAACACGACCTGGAGACCTGGAACCTCTCGGAAAAAGTTCCCAGTGACAGCGCGCTGCGCACCGAGTTCATCGGCGAGGCTTCGAAGGCCTACTACTCGACCGTCCAGGCGGCCATCAGCAAGTACGACGACAACCACCTGTTCCTCGGCTCCGCCCTGGTGCCGGGCTGGCGTTCCAGCCTGGCGTGGGAGGTCTGCGGGCGCGAGTACGTGGACGCGATCTCCCTCGACGTCTACCGCAACAGCGCGGACTACCTGGACACGTACGAACCGTACGACACGCCTGTGCTGAACCTGGAGCACTCGTTCAACGTCCACGGCCGGGGCCTGCGCAGCATCAACGGCTCCGTCCGCGCCGACGACATCGCCGACCGCGGCACCATGCACCAGCAGTTCAGCTGGGCACAGGCCGAGAGCCCGGTCTTCGTGGGGTCCGGCTGGTTCAGCTACTACGACCAGGCCATCACCGGTCGCGCGGCCGACGGCGAGAACTTCAACTTCGGCCTGGTCAACCAGCAGGACCAGCCCTACACCGCGATGACCGACGTCATGGCGCAGACCCACCAGCAGCTGGAACAGCGACACGATGATGCGCCCCTCCCCATCACCGGCACCCAGTCCGTGTGCCCGGACTGAGCAAAGGAGCCCGATCGATGATCTCGCGACGCACCCTCCTAAGCAGCGCTCCCGCCGCGCTCGCCGGATCGCTCGCCCTGCGCTTCGCCTCGCCCGCGTACGCGGAGGCGCCGGCTCAGCTCGCAGGCGACACCTGGCTGGTCGACCGCTACGGGCAGTACCTCCACCAGGACTGGCCCGGCAAGGTCGTCTCGGACGAGCAGCTGCGCAGTGAGTACGCAGAGGAGGCCGCCCGGCTGGCCGATGTCGCACCGGACCGGATCCGGTACGACCGGTACGGCGGCCTGAAGGAGCTCGGACGACACAAGGCAACCGGCTACTTCCGGCTGGAGCAGGTCGACGGCCGATGGTGGTTCGTCACCCCGGACGGCCACCTGTTCATCCTCAAGGCCGTCGACGCCTTCTCCCCCCAGGAATGGGGCTACGGCACCTGGTGGAAGAATCCGGACGGCACGCTCATCGACCTCTTCGAGGAACTGCCGGACCCGGTGCAGTTCGCGTCCTGCTACACCGAGGACGACAAGGGGCACGTCGTGAGCTTCCTCAGGGCCAACCTCGCACGGAAGTACGGGGACGACTACCGGCCGAAGTGGCGCGAGACGGTCGCCAAGCGCATGATCGACTGGGGGTTCAACGCCCAGGGCAAGTGGACTCTCGACACGGAAGTCGTCATGCCGTACCTCGCCCAGGCGCCGACACCCACCGACGTGATCCGAGTGCTGTGGGGAATCGATCCGTTCGACCCCGACTTCTCGGCCAAGCTCGACCGCACCTTCGATCTGCGCCCGAACCGCAAGGACCCGTGGCTCATCGGGTACTTCTTCGAGAACGAGCGCGGCTGGAGCCGTGACGTGGTCGCCGAGGTGGTCAAGCGCGACTCCACTCTCGCGGCCAAGAACGCCTTCGTGCGCTACCTGGCCGACACCTACGGCGACGACGTGGACCGGGTCAACGTCGTTCTCGGCACCGACGCGAAGTCCTTCCACGCCCTGAGGGACACACCGATCAACATCGCCCGGGTACCCGCCGCGGACGTCACGGCGTTCATCACGCTGGCCTCGAAGACGTACTTCAGGAAGGTACGCAAGGCGATCCACAAGCAGGACCCCCACCACCTGTTCCTCGGCGGCTCCCTGGTCCCCACCTGGCGTACCAGCCCGGAGTGGAACGTCGGCGGGCGCGACCACCTCGACGCCATCTCCTTCGACTGGTACTCGACCAGCGTCGACTACCTGCGGCAGTACGAGGGATACGGCAAGCCGATCCTGACCCTGGAGTTCTCCTTCATGTTCCCCGAGAGGGGGATGACCGCGGCCAACGCGGCGACCACGGCGACCAGCCAGCAGGACCGGGGGGAGAAGTACCGGGCCTTCGTCGAGGCACAGGCCGGGAGCCGGGCCTTCGTCGGCTTCGCGTGGTTCTCCGCCTACGACCAGGCGGTGACCCGCAAGCCGGGGGCCACCGAGGCGTTCAACGTCGGTCTGACCAACCAACAGGACCAGCCCTACTACCACATGCTCGACATCATGCGGGAGGTGAACCGCGGCATCGAGGCGGTCCACCTCCAGGCGCCGCCCGCCTGACCCCCGGCCCCGTCCACCCGGCCCGGGCCGTGGCGGCCGCCTCCGCCACGACCCGGGCCGGTCACCCAGTGAACGAAACGGAGAGCAGATGACCGACTCCAGTTCCCGCCCCACCCCCGAGACCGGCAGCAGCACCGCTGTGCCACGGCCGGCTCCCAGACTCGACTCCGGACCCTGGCTCGGAGCGAACTACTGGTCACGGCACGGCAGTCTCTTCATGTGGCGGGACTACGACGACGAGGTCGTCCGCGAGGAACTGCGCACCCTGCGCGAGCACGGAACCAACGTCACCCGGTCGTTCCTGTTCTGGCCGGACTTCCACCCGGCCCCCGACCGGATCGACGAGGACTTCGTCGAGCGGTACCGGCAATTCCTGCGGACCAGCGCGGAGGTGGGTCTGCCCACCATCCCCACCTTTCTGGTCGGGCACATGTCCGGAGAGGACTGGGACGTGCCATGGCGGGAGGGCCGCAACCTCTACACGAACGGCTTCATGCTGGGCCAGCAGGCGTTCTTCATCCGGGAGATCGTCCGGCGGATCGGCACGGACCCCGCGGTCGCCGGCTGGCTGATCAGCAACGAGTTCCCGATCTTCGCGGGACCGGCCACTCCCGACGAGGTCCGGGCCTGGGGCCTGATATGCACCCAGGCCGTACGCGCGGGGGGCTCGCGGCTGCCGGTGTCGCTGGGTGACGGCGCCTGGACCATGGAAACCACCGGCAAGGACAACGGCTTCCGGATCCGGCGCCAGGACGACCTGGTCGACTTCGTCGGCCCGCACACCTATCCGATGGGCGATGACCAGGTACGGGTGCACACCGCAGCGGCATGGGCCTGCGAGATGAGCCATTTCGGCAAGCCGGTGGTGATGGAGGAGTTCGGCGTCTCCGCGTCGTTGTCCTCGGAGCGGAACGCCGCCCACTACTACCGGCAGGTGCTGCACCACACGCTGCTCGCCGGGACCACCGGCTGGCTCGCCTGGAACAACACCGATTTCGCTCTGGAGTCGGTCGACCCCTACCGACACCGCCCCTTCGAGTTGGGCTTCGGCATCACCCGCTCCGACGGCACGCCGAAGCCCGCCCTGGTCGAGATCGGCGCCTTCCGGCGCCTCCTCGACGCGGTCGACTTCGACAACTGCGCCCGGCCGGACACCGAGACCTCGATCCTGATCCCGTCCCACCTGGAGGAGCACCCCCGGGTGTCGGTCGTGGAACGGACCGCGATCGCGAGGGTGAGCCACCACGCGTACCTCGCGGCGAAGGCCGCCGGTCTCACCCCGGCCCTGAGCCGCGAACTGGACGCGCCGCGTCGCTCCGGTCTGGTGCTCGTCCCCTCCAACAAGCTGCTGACCGCACCGACTTTCGATCTGCTGCTGGACTGGGCACACGAGGGCAGCCATGTCTACCTGTCCTGGTTCGCAGGCGCGGGCGGTTCCCACCGCGGTGCCTGGTGGCCGCCCCTCGAGCGGCTGATCGGCGCTTCGCACACACTCCGGTACGGTCTGAACGAACAGGTCGATCCGGTCGTCACCTGGGAGTTCACCGAGCCGCTGGGTGACCTCAAGGCCGGTGACACACTGCGCTTCCGGGTCTCCGGACCGATCGACGCCCAGGCCATGTTGCCCCTGGACGAGGAGACCGCCGACTGTGTGGTGGTCGCCCGCGACAGCCGGGGCCGCCCGGCGCTGGTGCGGCGCGACCACGGAAGGGGCGCGGTGCATCTCGCCACGTACCCCGTGGAGTTCTTCGGGTCCGCGACGCCCGACGCGCACCGCGACGACGAGGTGCACCGCCTCTACCGCGCCCTGGCGGCACAGGCGGGCGTGCGCCCCTTCCTCACCGTGGACGATCCCCGGATCCATGTCGACGGCCTGGTGCACGCCTCGGGACAGCGGTACGTATGGCTGGTCAATGTGTCCGGCGACATGGTCACCGTGCACCCGGAGCCGGACGGGGCCGGCTACCGGCTGGAGGACGTACTGGACGGCCGGGACCTCACTGAGCAGGTCGTGCTGGAGCCGTTCGGGGCTGTGGTGGCACGGGCGGTGGCTTCGTGACCGGGTCACAGCGAATCGCCGCCACGGCCCGGCCGGCGACTGCAGCGGTCCGGGAACACCGGGAGGAGTGGGGACAGCCGGTGTTCTCCGTGGGCCGCTTCGGGGCCGTGGCCGACGGCCGTAACAAGGACACCGGGGCGATCCAGGCAGCGATCGACGCGGCGCACGCCGCGGGCGGCGGCGTCGCCCACCTCCCGCCCGGCACGTACCTGTCCGGCGGCATCGAACTCAGGAGCCGGGTCACCCTGCACCTGGAGGCCGGGGCGGTCCTCCTCGGCAGTACGGACCTCGCGGACTACCCACCGCACGAAGGACCGCCCGCAGACTGCGACGCGGGTCAGCGGCACCTGGTGTTCGCCCGGGGCGCGACCGACATCGCCATCACGGGTGCAGGCACCATCGACGGTCAGGGCCCGGCCTTCTGGGAGCCGTCCGGGCGGCCGCCCACTCCGCCGGACCGGTTCTGGGCCGATGTCGTCACCCACAACTGGAAGCCGGTCGGTAACAATGACCGCCCCTCGCCCATGGTCGAGCTCGCGGAGTGCCGGAACGTGCGCATCGAAGGCGTCACCCTGCGCAACTCGCCGGGCTGGACCCTGCGCCCGATCGCCTGTGACACCGTACTGATCCGCGGCATCGTCATCCGTAACCCGATCGACGGCATCAACACCGACGGCATCGACCCGACCGCCTGCCAGAACGTGTTCATCGCCGACTGCGACATCGAGACCGGGGACGACGCGATCTGTCTGAAGAGTGAGAACCCCTACGGTGATCTCCGGGTCACCCGGAACGTCGTCGTCACCAACTGCGTACTGTCCTGCTGCTGCAACGCCTTCAAGCTGGGCACCGCGACCCGGGGCGGTTTCGAGGACATCACGTTCACCAACTCAGTGATCTACAACCGCGATGTGCCGCTCAACGAGCGCGTAATCTCCGGCATCGCCATCGAAATGGTCGACGGGGGCTGGGTGGACGGCGTCACCGTCAGCGACATCCGGATGCGCAACACCCGCACCCCTGTCTTCATTCGGCTCGGCAACCGGGGGTGGGGGCAGCCGGACCCGGTACCGGGCCGGCTGCGCAGGGTCCGCATCTCAGGGATCGACGCCACCGGAGCGATCCTCACCTCCTCGATCACCGGGCTCGCAGAGCAGCCCGTCGAGGACGTCGTCCTCTCGGGGATTCGCATCGACACCGACGAGGGTGGCCGGCGCGAGTGGGTGGAGCGGGACATCCCCGAGGAGATTGCCGAGTATCCGGAAGCCCGGATGTTCGGCCGCCTGCCCGCCTACGGCCTCTACGTCCGTCACGCCCGCGGGATACGGCTCTCCGGGACCGAGATCCGCTCCACGGTGCTCGATCCGCGTCCGCTGCTGGTCGCGGACGACGTGGTGGGTCTTTCGGTGGACACGCTGGACGGTACGGGCCCCGGCCCCGGTACCTCCCTGCTGGATCTGCGGGACACCCGGGACGCCTTCCTCAGCGGCTCGCGGGCGCCGCACGGCACCGATGTCTACCTCAAGGTCAGTGGGGTCCGCTCCGCGGACATCGCCCTGGCGGGCAACGAGCTGTCGCGGGCCACATCTGCGGTCGAGACCACCGGTGGGGCGGCACCGGACAGCGTGATCTCGGACGGCAACCCCGTTGGCCGGTGACCTGCGCAGCCGGTACCTGGGCGGCAGCCGCCGCCGGCGTCTGCCGCTTGACAACCGGTCGCGCCGCCGGCGTCACCGAGGAGCATGACTCGTCTGTCCCATGGGCGAGGACGAGCGGCGCAGTGAGGTGATCGCATACGAAATCTTGCCGTCATGTCAATCTTGCACATTCGGCAAGTTTTGCTACGAGCATCGATTGCCGGGGAGCTCGCTCAGTGGCACGACCAGGTGGACATCGTCATCGCACAACCCCGGTCCCCCGCTGTGGCCACTGCGCTACTGCTTCGCCCGGACTGCTATGTGGCATGGGCATCAGCCTCACCCCGTCCTGACCCGGCCGACCTGGACGCCCTGCGGACCGCCACGCAGCGGTGGTTCGGTGCTGCCGAACCCGCCCGAAACGGTTCGGGAAACCTGCGAACGACGTGAGGGGCGTTGAGCGCACAACCAACCGAGAAGTCTGAGCGCCCCCGGGGAAAGCCACACCACAGATCCTCATCAAGGTCGGACGGTCGCCGTGTCGCCGCGGACGGTGATTTCGGCGGCATTGACGCTGTCCGGCTCGGGGTTCGCGCTCAAGAGGTGTGGCCGGTGGGCGCACGGGTGCGCCGGGCGAACCGCCTTGGGTCGTTATCGCCGGATGAGGCCGAGTTCGGTGGCGGTGGCGACGGCAGCGGTGCGGGAGTCGACGCCGAGTTTGACGTAGATACGGGCCAGGTGAGACTTGACCGTTCCTTCGGTGAGGTGGAGCCGGTTGCCGATGGCCTGGTTGGACAGGCCCGCGGCGACCAGTGCGAGAACCTCGGTCTCGCGCCGGGTCAGGGTGGTACCGGGAGTACGCAGCCGGTTCATCAGCCGATCCGCAACGGTGGGTGCCAGCGTGGTGCGGCCTGCCGCGGCGGTGCGTACGCCGGCGGCCAAGTCCTCGGGTGGCGCGTCCTTGAGGAGGTAGCCGGTGGCGCCGGCTTCGATGGCGCGGAGGGTGTCGGCGTCGGTGTCGTAAGTGGTGACGATCAGCACGCGAGGGGCTTGGGGGCGTGCGGTGATGGCGGCCGTGGCCTCGGCACCGTTCATTCCCTTGCCGAACTGAAGGTCCATGAGGACTACGTCGATGTCGCCCTGGGCGGCGCGGGCGACGGCGTCCTCACCGGTTGGGGCTTCGGCCACCACTTCGATGCCGGCTTCGGTCTCCAGCACGGCGCGCAGCCCTGCCCGCACGACGGGGTGGTCGTCAGCCAGGAGCAGGCGGATGGGGGTGTCGGTCACGGGCGGGCCTCGGACTCGGTCTCGACGGAGGGGGTCAAGGGGAGCTGGGCGGCCAGGGCGGTGCCGTGGCCTGGCGTGGACTCGATGATGAGGGTGCCACTCAGAGCGTGGACGCGGGTGCGCATGGCGGCCAGCCCGAACCCGCCGGTCTCCGGGTCGGGGACGGGCAGGTGGTAGGGGTCGAAGCCGCGCCCGTCGTCGACGATGTCCACGGCGACGTGATCGCCGAGGTAGCTGAGGGTGACCTCGGCTGCGGTGGCCTTGGCGTGGCGAACGGTGTTCCCGAGGGCCGACTGCGTGATGCGCAGTAGTGCGACCTCGTGCGCGGTCGGCAGCGGTAGCGGGTCGCCGGTGAGGTGGAAGCGGGCGGCGATCCGATGGCGGGCACTGGTGGTGGCGCACAGGCGCTCCAGAGCATCGGCCAGGGTGGCGCCTTCCAGGGCGGGCGGGGCGAGGGCGGCGACGAAGCGGCGGGCCTCGGCGAGGTTGTCGACGGCGGCCTGGCGCGCCTGGTCGACGTAGCGGGCGGCGCTTTCAGGGGTGCCGGGCAGGGCTCGTTCGGCAGCGCGCAGCAGCAGCTGGATGCTGGTGAGACCCTGGGCCAGGGTGTCGTGGATCTCGCGGGCCAGACGTTCGCGCTCGGACAGCACGCCGGCGGTGTGCTGGGCGGCAGCCAAATCGGCGCGGGTGGCAGTGAGCTCCTCGATCAGGTGCCGGCGTTGTTCGCTCTCCAGGTACAAGGCCTGATACCCCCACACCACCGCCACCGCCACGGCGGCGCCGAGGGCCGGACCGATCGCCATCGCAGCGCTGAAAGTGCCTTGATGGGCGGCGAAGCCTGCGACAGCGGCCAGTCCGGTGGCCGCCACGGCGGCCAGTGCGGCGCGGCGGGCCAGCAGGTGGAGCTGGAGAAAGTACAGCGGGAAGGCCACCCACACCCCGTCGGCGGACAGCGCCAGCAGCACCAACCAGACGGTGCCTACGGCGCCCAGCCACAGGGCGGCGGCCGGCCGCGAGCGGCTGACGCGTGGCAGGAGCGGGCCGGCCGCGTAGACGAGGCCGCATGCCGCGGCCGCGGCGACGATCCATCCGGCGTGCGGGCGGTCATCGGCCACGGCCCGGCCGGCGGCCAGGGCGAGCAAGCCGATGACCAGCAGGTGCAGGCACCAGGCCAGGGCTCTGGTGGTGGGGGTCAATGCGGGGGCGGTGGTGTTCACAGTCCTTCCACCCTAAGGAGAAACCCTCTGCGCGGCTTCCATCGAAAGTTACAACCGGTCTGCCGCCTTTCGATGCGCCAAGTGCTGTCCTGGGCCGGATGCCCCTGGGGAGGGTTGGCAGCGACGGTGGGGACCTACCGATTCCGCCCATGAAAGAGCAGGTCCAAGCCGTGTTCGTCGCCTGGAGAGACCTGAAATTCGCCAAAGGGCGCTTCGCCCTGATGGGCACCGTCATCGTGCTGATCACCCTGCTGGTCGGGCTGCTGTCCGGACTGACCGCCGGACTGGGTCAGCAGAACATCTCCGCGATCACGTCCCTGCCCGCTGACAAGATCGCCTTCGGCACGCCGGGCGAGGACCCGTCGTACTCGAACTCCACCGTCACCGAGAAGCAGTGGCAACAGTGGGCCAGGACGCCCGGCGTGAGCAGCGCCGAACCGCTGGGCATCACCACCACGAAGGCGACCGCCGGGAACAAGAGCACAGGCGTATCCGCCTTCGGCGTGAAGCCCAGCTCCACACTCGCCCCCGACAGCAACAAGATCGACCGTCACGCGGTGGTCCTCTCGACCGCAGCCGCTGACGACCTGGGCGTCGCCGCGGGCGACACCATCACGCTGTCCGGTCAGAAACTGACCGTCGCCGCGGTGACCGGTGACGCCTCCTTCAGCCACACCCCCGTCATCTGGACCAGCCTCGACACCTGGCAGAGGAGCGCACCTCCCACGGGCGACGCAGACGGGCCCACCGCCACCGTCATCGCCCTGAACACCACCCCCGGCACCGACCTCAAGGCCGCCGACCAGGCGGCGGGCACCAAGACGGTCTCCAAGGACGACTCGCTGTCCGCGATCGGCTCCTACACCTCCGAAAACGGTTCCCTGCAACTGATACGTGGCTTCCTCTACGCGATCTCCGCCCTGGTCATCGGCGCCTTCTTCACCGTGTGGACCATCCAGCGAAGCGGCGACGTCGCCGTCCTCAAGGCTCTGGGCGCCTCCACCGCGAACCTGCTCACGGACGCGCTCGGCCAGGCCGTCGTCCTGCTGGCCGGCGGCACCCTGATCGGCACCGGCACCGCCGCGGGCCTCGGCGCCCTCGTCGCCGGCAGCGCGACACCGTTCCTCCTCACCCCCACTACCGTCCTCGTCCCGGCCGCCGTGACAATCGCGCTCGGCGCTCTCGGGGCCGGCCTGTCCATCCGCCGCATCACCTCTGTCGACCCACTGACCGCCCTGGGGAGCACCCGTTGAGCCTCGACCTGACCGACATCACCCTCACCTACCCCGACGGCGTATCCCGCCTGACCGCACTGGACCAGGTCACCCTTCAGGTGCCCGAGGGCAACCTGACCGCCGTCGTCGGCCCCTCCGGCTCCGGCAAGTCCAGCCTTCTCGCCGTCGCCGCCACCCTCATGGCCCCCGATTCCGGTACCGTCACCATCGACGGCACGCCCACCACCGGCCTGACCCGCGGTGAACTCACCGACCTGCGCCGCCACAAGATCGGCCTCGTCTTTCAGCAGCCCAACCTGCTGCCCTCCCTCACCGCCGCCGAACAGCTCCAGGTCATGGCACAGATCGACGGCCGCAACCCGCGCACCGCCCACAACCGGGCCATGGAACTGCTCGAAGCCGTCGGCCTGGCCGACCAGGCCGGCCGGCGCCCCCACCAGCTCTCCGGCGGCCAGCGCCAGCGCATCAACATCGCCCGCGCCCTGATGAACGACCCCACCGTTCTCCTGGTCGACGAACCCACCAGCTCCCTCGATCACGAACTTGGCGCCGCCGTCATCGACCTGATCACCCGCCTCACTCACCAACAGGCCACCGCGACTGTCCTGGTCACTCACGACCGCACCCACCTCACCGCCGTCGACCAGGTCGCCGAAGTCCAAGACGGGCGTCTCCTCCTTCCCTCCCCCGCCCGATAGCCGCCCTCCACGCGCCCTCCACGACCAGCACGCAACCTCAGGCGGGAGGTCGGCGCAGGCCCCGACAGCGTCGGTCCCCCTCGGTACCGGGCTCCCAGCGCGGGAAGATCGCTCTGTCCGCCCGCCGGGAAACAGCCGCCGTCGCCGACGAACGGCGCTGCGCTCCGAGTGGCTCGGCATCGACGCCGGGGAGTGCTCGCCATGCTCCGTCCGAGGGAATCGGCGGAGCCGCCCGTCGCGCCGCTCGCATGTAAAAATCGAACACGCGTACCATTCGCGTGTGCCCACGTACGACTTCCCCCAGGACCTGCGCGACGCCCAGCTTGCGCTGCACGAAACCCGTGCTCGGTACGAGCAGTACGCCCGGACGCTGCCGTGGTCGGCTGAGCCGATGCCCGGCTGGGAGAGCGAGAAGCAGCCCTACACCAGCTTCCGCTCCGGAAAATCGGACAGCCCTGGCTACACCGACGAGCAGGCCGCGGAGATCGCCCATCTCAAGGCCCGCATCCTCGAACTCGGCATCTTCGTGTCCACGCACCCGTTCTGGAGCAGCGTGGAGAGTGGCCTCGTCGATGCCCGTATGGCGCTGAAGCACGTCCACGAACAGCCGACGGAGGCGTAGCGGTGTCCGACTCCGGCGGCATATCCGACCTGGACAAGAACCGGGCTCTGGCCGACTGGCTGGAGTGGCAGCTGGGTCGGACCCGGAACCGGATCCGTGAGCTGGAGGTCAAAGAACGGCAGGAGCAGCGTGCCCACGAGCGGGCACAGGCGGAGCAGTCGTGGAAGATCCAACCGAAGCGCTCCAGGGACACGGCGAAGCTGCACCGCGGGGGCTGCTCCCTGTCACCCCAGCTCGGGTTCATCAACCGCGAAGAGGCGATCATCGCGTTGAACGAACCCGACATCGAGGCATGCCGGATCTGCCATCCGGAAACGGGCCTGAGGGCCGCATAGGGCTCGTTCGGACCGCCCGTGGCGCGGCAGCACACCGGCGACGGCACCGCCCTGCCGGCCTCTCGCCCCCGCCTTCCAGTCACCAGTACGACCGGGAATACGAACGAAAGGGGCCGGCCGGGCCGGCCGGGCGGGGTCAGTCGTCCAGGCCCCAGCTGTGAACGGTACGGGGGTGGATGCAGATCACCTCGGGGCTGAAGCCCGGGCCCAGGGCGTCGGAGCTGGTGAGTAGCTCAGCTGTTCCGCGGATCTCCACGAAGCGGGGCTTCCATGGCGTCACGCTCGCGAGGTCGTCGACGACCAGAGAGATCTTCGGGTTGGCCTGCAGGTTGCGCCATTTCTTCGAGGCGCCCATGCGGTGTCCGCCGATGAGAACGGTGTCGTCGTCCTGGAGAAAGAATCCGACCGGGTTGGCTTGCGGCTGGCCGCTGGGGTCGACGGTGGCCATGCGACCCAGCCGCTGGCCGGCCAGGTAGACGCGCTGAGCATCGGTGAAGGCAGTCATATCTGCAACTTTCCGCTGAGTTACGGATGCCGGCTTGTGGCACTGCCCGGCCGTAACTCGGGCAGGCCCGGAAGTCGAAGCCCAATGCGTGGGACAGCAGCTTGGAGACCGTGGAGACAGAGGAAAGTATGTGACCGGGCTTCGTCAGCAGTTGTAGTCGCCGTAACCCGAACGACCACGTACAGCTCGGAGCCTCCGGGCTCGCCGTCCTCGAACAGGGCACCGGCACAACGGAACTCGAAGCGGGCCCGCACGGCAGCCAGTTCCTCATCTGCGCCGGCCGCCCCTGCGCACAGCCGCGACCGCTCCGGAGCCATGTTGAGACGCTGTACCGCCGCAGGAGCGTGTGACCGCCCGAGGTCAATGCGTGCACACCCGTGGTCGCTGGGGATGAATGGTACGAGACGCCTTAGCAATACCGCTTCTCGGCCCGTCCGAAGCCACTGCTATGCCCACTGCCGTAACCAACCGCGTAGCCCTGGCTGTAGAGACTGGGAGTGGTCCTCAGGTACTGCCCGTAGCCTTGTTGGCCTGTCCCAGCCCGGCAGTCGGCCGCCACGGTGCCTTCTCGTCCGCCTCTTCCAGCCTGCGCGCCCGCTCAGGCGATGTCATGTCGACCGGGCGTTGAACCGCGTGCCTGAGGGGCTTGCGGAGCGCGGCTTGTGCCCTCGCGCACCTCGCTGTCGGCGTGTTCGCCCGCAGCGTCCCGAAGACCCGGCCGTCGGCCCCCCGGGCGGTCAGCCGCATCTCCGGTGCCATGATGATCGTCATCGGTGGTTTCCTGCTGATGGAACGCCTGGCCGGCTGAGGAACCCGCCCCCGCCCGGTTCACAGACCGTGATGTCCGTCGAAGGAGAGCACGTGGAAGACCAGACACAGCAGGAACAGGCGAGCCCCGAGGTGCAAAAGCGCATCCAGGACAGCTTCGACCGCCAGGGGCTGATGGCCCACCTCGGTGCACGGATGACCCACATCGCACCGGGACGCGTGCACATCGTGCTCCCAAGTCGGCCCGAAGTGACCCAGCAGCACGGCTACTTCCACGCCGGCGCCACCAGCGCCATCGCCGACACCGCCGGCGGCTACGCCGCCTACACGCTGTTCCCCGAGGACACCGAGGTGCTCACCGTCGAGTACAAGATCAACCTCCTCGCGCCCGCAGTCGGTGAGTACATCGAGGCGGTCGGGACGGTCCTGAAGGCCGGACGCACGCTGACCGTCTGCCAGTCGGCGGTTCCCATGCAGGTGGGCCCGGGTGACGCACACCCCCGATAGGGACGTCTCCCGCATCACGTCGGACCACATCGCATCGAGGATCAGCCTTTGACCCCGTACTCCCTGGCGTTCTACATGGACGTCGTCACCACCGGCACCGTGCTCGGCGTGGGCCCCGCGGCCTCCCCCGACCGCGTCACCCGGGCCCTGGGGTCGGACTTCGGTGAGAACACCTTCGGCAACCGCAGCATGTGCCGTGACTACGGCCTCGCCGAGTTCTTCTGGGACCGCGAATCCGCCCACCACCCTTGGTCGGGCCACCACTTCACACTGCAGGTGCACAGGCTCGCGTACCGGGACCGCACCCTCGTCAACGAGACACTTCGCGCCCGGTACGGACGATTCACTCCCAGGCTTCGGTTCGGAAAGCTGCAACGCCTACTGGAGCGGCGCGGGGTCCCCTTGCTGGAGATCCCGGAAATCCCGGCAAACGCCCCCTACTTCCGTACTTTCTGGCAGCCCGATTCCCATGTGGCCGTCTCCGTCATAGGCACCTACGGCGAGTACAGCACGCCGGACAATCTGCGGGTCGGCGACGTGTACCAGATCCAGGCCCCCATGGCCGCCGAGGAAGTGGAGTGGCGGAGGAGGCGGGTCGGGTAGCACGGGGGCGGCCGGGGGCTTGTCGATTTCGCGCGACTTTCTGGAGCCCTGTCCAATCGCACGGCCCGAGTCCCGACAGCAGGACTCGCTTTCGGGCGCAGGGCGGCCCCGCCCAGCAGTTCCAACACCATGGTCTGGGCGCGCCATTGGTGGGCTGGACGCTGCCGGGCTCGCCCATGCGCAGCTCCTACGGGGCAGGGGCTCGTCGAGCGTCACGGAGCCGTGGGCTCGACAGGTCAACCGGTGGTGGTGCCTGAGCCGGCGTCTGCCGTTCTTTCGTGCCGCCGGCGGACGCGGTTGGTGACGATCAGAAGGGCGGTACCCAGTAGGAGGATCCCCGCGACCAGCCCCTTGAGTGCGCCACCGCCGGACGCTTCGGCGTCCACCGCGGCCGCCGGGGTCATGCCCTGGGTGTGCGGGAATCTGATCTTCGCGTGGAACTTCTTGACGAGCAGCCCGCTTCTCAGTTCAAGGGTGGCGCGCCAAGGGCCGTCGGCCACTTCGTCGGTTACGGGAATGATCACCGGCTCGGACTGATGGGGTGCCAGGCTCGTACCCAGCTGTACCTGGTAGGGGCCCGCGCTCAGGCTTCCCGACACCGAGGCGAGCTTCAGGGTCCCGGACAGGTCCAGAGCGCGGCCCCCCGTGTTGATGATCTGGGCGCGCACGATCGCGCGCCCGTCCCGGCCGCGTTGAGCCGTCATCGTGCGCGCGGTGAAGTTCGGGGCCGGGGGGTTGTGGCCGCCGACTGAGAGATACATCCGGATGCCGGTGCGGCTCACCAGGGCGATACCGCCACCTCGCCCGCCCCTGACCTGCGCCCAGATCACGGCATAGCTCTCGCCGGGCGCCGCGTCCCTGGGCACCGCGATCGTCACGGTGTCGCGGAGGGTGTCGTGGGCGGGAACATCCAATGTCCTGCGTCGCAGCCTTGTCCAGGACGAAAGTTCGTTCCGCTTCCTGCCGGCTGCCCCCACGAACGAGCCGTGGGTGATCCTGGCGGCGGCCGGGTACACCTCGACGTGCAGGGTGGAATCAGTGGTGTTCAGTACTTCGATGCGGCGGTGCACGGTCGTGCCCGGTCTCAGGTTGTCGATGATGTAGTGCCGTGCTCGTGGATCGTCGGCAAGGTCGACCGGGATGTCGACGAGGCGTACGCCGACGCTTCCCTGGCCGGAGTCCGACGAACGTGGCGCCGCTGCTGCATTGGTCGCAGGTGAGGCGGCGCCGGTGACCGCGATGAGTGCCGCGGCCACCAGAGCCAGAACGGGAACGAAACTCCGCAAGGTGGAGAACCCCCCAGTGATTTCGGTGTGCTGGTCAGGCCACGGAATGGGTGATCGTCGAGCTGTAAGTGCCGGCCAGGGCGTCTGCCGGGACGGTGACGGAGATGGTCGGGTTCCACACAGCGCTGTTGATCCCGGACACGCTGGTGGCGGTCTGGACAGGACCTGGCGGGTACAGGGGTGACAGGTTGCTGGCGGTGACGATGGCGTTGCCGGTGACCGTGGCGGAGGGCGTGTTGTAGCTGCTGGAGCCAGGGGCGGAGACCGAGATGTTCTGCGGTCCCGTGAAGTCGGTCCCGTTCGCGGTGACGACCCAGCCGGTCGTACCACCCCGGTTGTCTGCCACGGTGACGTTCCCCAGCTGCGCGCTGACCGTCTGGGGGGTACTGCTGGCGGCTACGGTGCCCAGGCTCACCGGCCCCGTCGGCACAGTGATGTCGATGGTGCCGGTGGTGATCGAGAGCGTCACCGGCGTTGTCCCGCTCTGATCGGCCGAAGCCGGCAGGGGGACGGACAGAGCCGCCACCAGGCCGACAACGAGCGAAGCGGCCGCGATACTTCTGCGCATCTTGATCCTCAAATCGGGGGTCACAGGTGCAGGTGTAAGTCACCTCCCGCCTGCTATCGGCAGAAGACCGCATTCATGATCGCTTTCTTGGCCTTTTCCACCGGATCGGACCATTTGCTCGTTAGAATGGTTTTTATGAGACCCCGTTGCTTCGCCCAGGGGGCCGTGCCGTTGGCTGACCGCGAGGAGGGGCTGATTGATGCGTGAGCGTGCGGCAGCCGACGTTGTACGGACGCGACCGAAGCGGGTTGCCGGCAAGTCCGTTCGCTGACGGGCTTTGGCGTTCCGTCGGAGGCCGGAGAGGCGGCATGCCTCGCCGATCAGCGGCGGGCTGCGTCGAGCTGGGGTTGAACACGTCCAGCCGACTACGACCAGGACTGCGAACCGGCATCTGCCGCACAAACTCGCGGACTACCGGCGAGGCGTGCGCAGTTGCCCATCGGATCTCCTGGTCACCGGCCGTGGCGTCATCGCCCAGTTCAGCGGACGTGAAGGCGTCCTGCCATGAGTGTGGGATCAGCGCGTTCTGCGGGCTTCGCTCGCGGAAGTTCACGCTTCCGAATGGGGTCGTACGAGTGCCTGACCGACGCTGTGCTGTGCTGGGCTGTGCACGGAAGTGCGGTCGATTCCGGTCCCTCGTCGATCTCGCCTCGGCTCCTCAACACTGCTGATTTCATGGCTCGTTGCGGGGCGCCCTCGACGAAGGCCATATCGACGTCGACCCGCTCCGCCGGACCCTGGCCGGGCTGCCGTTGCCGGGGGTGGGTGACGGCCGCTTGGTCCTGACGGTGGATCTCACGGCGGCGATGGCCGGACACGGCGACTGGCCCCGTCGCGCGTAACGGGCGGAACGCCGCCGGGTGGGCCGCCGGCTGCGGCCCCACCCGGTAGGTGCTCCGTCGATGACGTCAGCGCAGACCGAAGGCCCGGGTGATCGTCTGGGAGACGCTGTTGTCGGCGCTGTCCCGGGCAGTGACCCGAAGCGTGACGAAGTCCGCGGACTTCGGCGCCTTCAGGGCCGTCCGCCATGCGTCACCCTGCCGGTTCAACTCGGACCGCTGCCAGGTCGCCCCGTCGTCGTACGAAACTTCGAGAGAGGGCTTCCGGATGCTCGCCGTCGTACCGGGCAGGTGGGATGCCGCCACCGTCAGCTCGGCACGCCGGTCCGCCCGGCCCGCCTTGTCGGTGTCCACGCCGTAGTCGAGCTGGATCAGAGGCAGGGACTCGGCCGCGTCGGCTCCGGTGGCCGCGGAGGTGAAGTTCCACTCGGTGAGGGTGTGCGTCGAGTACGGGTTGGACCAGGCTGCCCGGTCGTTGTCGACCACCAGCCGGTAGGGCAGCCGCTCCGCCGCGAGCCCCGGAACCGGCAGAAATTCCGCGTTGCCCCAGTTGAGCTGCCGGTCACCTTGGTACAGCGACATCCAGTCCTTGACGTCGAAGTTGCCGTGGGCTTCTCCGACATGGCCGGCGCCGGAGTCGCCCCAGCCGGGTGCGGGAATGTAGACGGTGTCGAGATAGCGCACCGGCTGGTAGCCGATCGGACCCATCCGGGGCCGCTGGATCGGCCCGAACCAGCTGACCTTGCCGGTCTTCCCTGCCCGGTAGCGAAGGGCATCGATCGAGTGCTGCCCGGTCTCGCCGACGATGAAGGCATCGTCCAGCCAGTCGGCGTCGGGGGTGACCCAGTCGGTCCGCTCGCCCTGCGCGGGAGCGGTGAGCTGGTTACCGACAGCCCAGCCCCGCCAGACATCGGAGCGGTACTCCAGCGCCTTGCCCGGCCGGTAGTTGCGGAACGAGACGTCCACCCGGGCCAGATCGCTCGGCTTCACCTGCCAGGTCGGGTCCGCCGGGACGGCGCCGGACCAGTGACGCACCACGTCGTAGAGGTAGTCGGTCGTGGGGTGGGAGGTGACCTTCAGCTCGACGCTGCCCCGCTGGAGCGAGTCGATCAGGTCACCGCCCTGGTCGGCGTTGAGTGTGGCCACCGTCAGCGGGGCCGGGCTCTGCGGGCTCCAGGGAGTCTCGTCCCACGGCCGCAGTCGGCCGATGCCGTCGTTGGCGATCACGAGTACCCGCGCGCCAGCTGCTGCGGCGGCTTTCGCCTGTTCCTCGATCGCCACGGTGTCGCTACGCCGTACCACCACGGCCTTGCCGCGGACGTTCTGCTGCGCCAGCGCGTCGGCGGAACCCTCGCCGGCGAAGACCGCTGTCAGCTTCCGTGACCCCGCAGGCAGCGGCGTGGCCGCGCGCTTGACCAGCAGGTCGTAGGTTTCCGACTTCGTGCCCACAGTCAGCGCCGGCTCCTCGAGACGGAAGCGGGCACCGAACTCGAACTCGCCGTCGGTGACCTTCTTGCCGGTCGGGAGCGCCCAGATGCTGTCGTACGTCTCGTTGGGCAGCATCGAGCTCTCGACGAGGCTGTCCGTGAACGACCGGTGGACGTCCAGCCGCGGCGCGACCGCCGTGGTCTGCTGCGGTACGTGCGCCAGGATCTGGCGGGTCTTGCGGCCGTCCAGGGTCACGGTGCGGTCCTGGTCCAACTGAACGTCGTTGAAGCTCATCAGCGCCATGCCGAGCGAGTGCGGCCCGTTGGCCCCCCGCACATCGGCGGTGAGCCATCCGCTGTAGCTACCGACGGGCAGCCGCCCGGTGCCGGTGCCGGACTCGTCGAGCTCGATCGTCGTGAAGAGGTTCTCCGCGGTGAGCACGACCCGCCCGGAGAGCGGCTTGCCCGACCGGTCCTTCGCTACGACGGTCAGATTCTGCCTACGCCCTTCCTTGGCGACGCCGATCAGAGTCCGGGCCCGCACCACTTCGGCGCTGTCCGAGCCGGTGATCACGCCGCTGATCTGCCGGTCGCCGGGGAGCAGGTCCAGTGCCGCGGTCAGGGTGACCGAGGTGGTGCCGTGCGCGGGAACGGTGACCCGGTCGGCGGAGAGTGTGAACAAGCCCGCCGGGGCGTCGGCATCGATCGCAAGGTCCAGGCTGACCGGAGCGTCGCCGACGTTGGTGTATGTCACCTTCCGGACGTCGGTCTCTCCCGGCTTCGCGGGCCACGTGTGGAAGCCGGAGAAGGCGCTGGCGGTCGCAAAGACCGACGCGTGCACGGCCGCCGAGGCGTCGAGCCGCCCACTGCCCGCCTCGTACGGGGTGTACGACGGGGTGGCCTTGGTGCTGCTAACCAGTGCCTCCTTCAGCTGCGGACCGCTCCAGTCGGGGTGCGTGGCGGCGAGCAGTGCGACGGCGCCGGCGACGTGCGGTGTCGCCATCGACGTGCCGCTCATCGTGGTGTAGTAGCCCGAGCCGCCCCGCCGGTAGTGGGAGCGGGCCGCGAGGATGTCGACACCGGGCGCGGTGAGTTCCGGCTTCAGCCCGGCGTCGCCGTCCCGCGGGCCCTGGCTGGAGAACTCGGCGAGCTTGTCCGCGGCGTCGACGGCACCGACGGTCAGCGCGGAATCCGCGGCCCCGGGACTGCTGATGCTGCGCGGCCCGCCGTTACCGGCCGCCACCACGAACAACGCACCGGTTTCGGCGCTGAGCCGGTCGACCGCCTGGCTCATCGGGTCGGTCGCGTCGCCGCCACCGCCCAGGCTCATGCTGATGACCTTTGCCTGTGCGTCCCGGGCGGCCCATTCCATGCCCGCGATGATCCAGGACTCCTGTCCCCCGCCCTCGCTGTCGAGCACCTTGCCGATCTCCAGCCGGGCCCCGGGCGCGACACCCCGCTCCTTCGCGTCGGAGGCGCTGCCGGTGCCGGCAATGGTCGAGGCGACGTGGGTGCCATGGCCGTTGAAGTCGGCGATGTCCTCCTCGTACGGAACGAAGCTGGTACTGGCGTCGATCTGTCCGACGAGGTCAGGGTGTTCGGTGTCCACCCCGGTGTCGAGGACAGCGACCTTCACGCCCTTGGCGGTGTTGCCCTCCGCCCAGACCTGCTGCGCGCCGATCTGTGCGGTGGACTCGGCCAGGTCGGCTTTCACCTTGCCGTCGAGCCAGACTTTGGCGATGCCGCCCGCCAAGGTGGGGCGTGCAGATCCGCGGCGTGTCTTTGCTGCCGTGGAACCGCCGGTGAGCGCGGACCAGAACGCCGGGGCCTTGTCGCGCTTCTGCGCGACCGCCGCGCCCTGCATGCTGTCCAGCCGACGGACGACGGTCGAGCCGGTCACATTCGGCGCGGTCCGCAACTTGGCGGCGGCGTCGGTGTAACGGACGATGAGCGGCAACCGTTTGGCGTGCGCGTCGTCGTACCCGTCGGCGATCAGCCGGGTCACGTTGAACAACTGCTTGTCCAGCAACCCCGCGCCGACATAGGGCAGGGCCGCATCGGGGTAGACGTACGTCGAACCGTCCATGACTGCGCGGTGGAAGCCGGCGGCGGTTCCGTTCGGGCTTTCGACGGACCGGATGACGGTGCCGTCGGCGGCGGTGCCGATCGTGACCTTGTCACCGGTGATCAGGGTGACGCTGTGGGTGCCGCCGCTTGTGGGTGGCTGCGACGCGGCACCGACGGGCGGCACCGCGTCGGGCGGGTCCGCGGGTGCCGCGGCGATGGCTGGTATGACCCCGATTGCCAGTGCGGCGACCACGCCGAGCGCGATCGGCGCAAGCCTGGGGTTGGGAACAATGGACAAGGAGACCCCTAAAGGGCTGCGAAGAGTGGGAGACCATCCGGAGCATGCGGTTGACCTTCTGCCCTGAGCAATAGGCTCAGGCTGGCGCCGTTTGGCCATGGCGCAGTTATGACATGTCGCCACCGGGATGGATCGCCCGGAAACCGCACGTCAGGTCGGCGGCGGGCAGTCCCCGCCCGGCCGCGGGAGTCGGACCGGCCCGGGACCCACCGCTTCGCCGTGAACGGTCCGACGTGGGCGGGCGACAGCAACGGCGCACCGGACAGGCTTGCCACAAGTTCTGCTGCAGAAGGTCGCCGCAATGCGGACCCGCCCGGACTCGGGAGGCCGCAGTTTCAATCACCGTTCTGTTGGCACGACTTGGTCCGGTGGGGCCACACACCGACCCATTGCGCAGCGTTCGAGGGATTCGTAAGGACAAGCGCTGCGTGACACCTCACCCGGCTCTGGCAGCTGCTCGTCGGCCGCACCGCCGCAGCTGACACGACGGTGGCCGTCGTCGGCAAGGACGGATACGTCAAAGGGGAGTTCCTGGCGAGGGAGATGCTCGCCCCCGCGTGTGGGCGCATCGACAGCACCGGGCTGTCACACCGGCAGACCGCCGCTCCCGAGACTGATCACCACCACCCAGCTTCGCCGACCGGCCGCCGGCAGAAGGCAGCACGTACCGCCGCGCCCGTTGTGCCGGGCGCGGCGGGTGTGCGTGGTGCGGTGGAGAAGAAGGTCAGAAGGTGAGGCTCCAGCTGTCGAGGTAGCCGGGGTCGACGGTGAAGATGCCGGGGGTATTGTCCTGGACCCGGAGCTTCCAGGTGCCGTTGGCGGGGACCGCCGACGCGTCGACGGTGTAGGTGGTGTGCAGCTGGCCTTCGCCGGTGTCCCAGTACCAGTTCTTGACCGGAATCTCCGTGCCGTTCTCGCTGACCAGGCTGACCACCTGACCGCCGATCCACGGGTGGTACAGGTCGATCGTGACCTTGAGGTCACCGGAGGCGTTGCCCTTGCGGCCGCTGACGATGAGCGGGGACTCGATGGTCTTCCAGTTGGGGATGTCGAACCGGGCCGGGTTGACGAAGAAGTCACCACCGGAGGCCAGGACGGTCCACACGAAGCGCACCGTGCGCTTGACCTTCGGGGAGTTCTTGATGGTGATGGCGGCCTTGAAGTCGCCTGCCTTCTTCGGAGTGCCGCTGATCAGGCCCGTTTGCGCGTTGATGGACAGGCCCTTGGGCAGCCCGTGCGCGGAATACGACAGGGGGCCCGGCCGGGAACTCGTCGCCTCGATCTGCCGGCTGGTCGGCTGGCCGACCGCCGACTTCCGCGTGGAGGGGCCGATCACGGCGATGTGGTTCACATAGCGGGCGCCGACGTTGACAGCCGCCCAGGCGTTGCCGACGGCCTCGTAGGCGTCGCTGGTCGGACCGAACAGGTCGGCGGCGGCCCGGAGAGTTGCGGCGCGGGCGCCCGCGTAGTCGGTGCTGGTGGTCATGTAGACAGTCAGCGCCCGGTACCAGACGGCGGTCGCGTCGCGCCGGCCGAGACCGACGACCGGCAGGCCGTCGTATGTGGGGCTGTCGTACGCGACGCCGTTGATGGTCTTCTTCCCGCTGCCCTCGGAGAGGAGGTAGAAGAAGTGGTTGGCCACGCCCGAGCTGAAGTGCGGGTCGAGCTTCCTGGTCTCGGGGGTCCAGTAGTCCTGAGAGGTGCCCTTGGCGGAGGCGTCCTTCGAGGGCTGGTCCATGTAGCGCAGCGGCTTGCCGGTGCCCCGGACGTCGGCGAGTTCGCCGATCATGTAGTCGGGGACATCTGCGGGGTTGTTCGCGGAGAACTCCACGGAGGTGCCCATGATGTCGCTGGTGGCCTCGTTCAGGCCGCCGGACTCACCGGAGTAGTTCAGGTTCGCGGTGGCATAGGTGACGCCGTGGGTCATCTCGTGCGCGGCGATGTCGAGTTCGGTGAGCGGCCTGGCGTTGTTCAGGCCGTCGCCGTAGGTCATGCAGAAGCAGCCGTTGTCCCAGAAGGCATTGGCATACCCGTCGCCGTAGTGGACCCGGGAGTAGGCGCCGACGCCGTCGTCAGCGATGCCGTTGCGGCCGAACCGGTCGTGGTAGAAGTCCCACGTCTGCCGCTGGCCGTAGGCGGCGTCCACGGCCGCGGTCTGGAGGTTGGCCGCCGTTCCGTCGCCCCAGACGTCGTCGTCGTCGGTGACCAGGACACCGTTGCCGCCGACGCCGGTCAGGTCGTACGTCTTGTGGCCGCCGCGCTCGGGGTCGGTCAGCTCATAGAGGCTGCCGTTGCGCGTGGTGCCGATCTGCACCTGACCGCTGTACTGGCTGTGGCCGGTGCCTGAGTGGACCTGTTCGACGCTCTGGAGCTGCTTGCCGGTCGTGGCGTCGGTCACCACGCTCAGGCTGCTCGGGGTTCCGTCCTCCTGCACACCGCTGACGACGGTCTGCCAGGCGAGCGTGGGCTTCCCGCCCCCGAGCCAGACGACCAGCTTCGGCGATGCGTCCGTGGCCGCGTCGACGGTCTTCTCGGTCTTCGCGGCGGCCAGGGCGGACTTCTTCGCCGTCGCGGCCGTGACAGCGGCCTTGGTGGTCGGCAGCGACACCTTGGCGTCCGAAGCCTCGGTGACGGTACGGGACGCGCCCCGCTCGTGGACCACCAGGTCGCCGCCGATGACGGGCAGGCCGGCGTAGGTGCGCTCGTAGCGGGTGTGCACGGTGCCGTCCGCGTCCTTGACGACATCCTTGGGTATCAGCTTCTCCCGATCGCTCAGCTTCAGCGAACGGGCGGTGGTGGCGCGTGTTTCGGTCGCGGCCTCGAGCAGTTCCTTGCGCTGCCCGGTGGAGAGCGGGACGGCCCTGGCACCGGGTCTGGGTTCCGCCGCCATCTGCCGTGGTGCTTGATCCGTGCCGACCGGGGCAGAGACAGCGCCCGAGGCGGGGAGGACCGAAACGAAGAGCGTGGCCATGGCGACGGCCGCAATTGCCGCGACGCGCCCGTAACCGGAGACTCCGTGATCGGATCGATGGGGTTTGTGAGGCGACGTGGCCTTGTTGGTACGAAAGTTGTTGGGCACTGCTGTAACTCCTTCTGTCCGGACGTGCGGTGACGACCGGTGGGGTGGGGAACCGGAGGCTGGGTGTGCCTCCGGCGAGAAGGGGTGCGATGCGGCGCGAGTCGTGGGTTCACGTGGTCGCGCCTGCGGTGGTGCGGCCCCGCCTCTCACCGCCCTCTGCGAGGGCCGCGAGAGGCGGGGCCGCGGCCGGCTGTCGGCTGAAGCGGCTCCAGCTGCCCCAGGACATCGCCGACGCTGTCGGCCTTCCGGCCTTCCTGCTGTCGGACGAGGCTGCGTGCGGCCTCTTGGCGATGCGGCGAAAGACATGGACTCTTGTGTCGCTGTGGCACCCACCCACTTGTTCCGACGAAAGGTCGGACGGTCGAAGTCGGGGGCGGCCGACGGGGGGGAGATCCGGCGGCCGCCGTAGGTGGTGCGGCTCAGCCGCAGTTCCCGGCGGCGCGGGACCGTGTCACCGGATCGGTGGCTGCGGCAAGCATTGCGACTACCCCGGAGGTCCGTCTCCCGCGCAGCGGTGCGGGGTTGAGCTGTGGCATGAACGTCTCCAACGTGCCGACATGTCTCGACTGGGTCCTGAGTGACCGAACGGGTTTCGACGCACTTCGCGTCGGCGGCTCGTGATCACCCTGTCCGGGGCGCGATCCGCCGGGCAAGGAGGTCCGGAGTGCGGGTCCGCGCAACTGCGCAGATGTGAACAGGAACAGACAGGAACGGAACGGGTCCGCCCCGGCCGTACGGGGATGTAACGAGCACGTGATCGCTCCGGCCGACTCCACCGCGTACGATCGGCCTCGCCAGCGCGCCGAAAGGGGGACAGTTGTGGCGGTGCCGTCGGATTTGCCGTGGGCCGGGACCGGTCTGGGCCTCTTGGCCGGCCGGGTACTCGAATGCCTGGTCACGCAGCCGGAGCTGAGCAGCGAGGCGGTCGCCGAAGCGCTCGGGGTCACCTCGGCAGCCGCCGAACGCGCCCTGCAGGCCCTGGAGAACGAACACCTGGTCGTCCGCGTAGGTGACCGGCCCACGCGCTGGAGCGCGGGCCCGCCCCGCTCCACCCTCGGTTCGCTGCTGGCCCAGAGGCGGCAGGAACTGGCGCGGGCGGAGCTGTACATGGAGCAGTTGCATGAGGCATACCGCTCGGCGTCGCATCGTCGGGTCACCTCCGACCTGTTCGAGGTGGTGGAGAGCGCCGAGCAGGTCGGGCTGCGTTACGCGCAGTTGCTCGCGTCCAGCCGGCAGGAGGTGCTCCACCTCGCCAAACCTCCGTACATCACCCGGTCCGCGCGGCTCGAGGACACCTCGGTTCCGACTGTCCCCGCAGCCGTTGCGGACGCACCGACTCCGGAGGTGCCCGTGCCCGACGGAGTGCGGCTCCGGTCGGTGTACGACACCGATGGGATGACCGACACCGTTTCGCTGCGCACCGCCGTGAGCGGCACGGCCCGGGGCGGGGAGCTGCGGCTGTTGGCCGGGCTCCCGATGAAACTGGTGGTGTTCGATGCGACGGTCGGCATCATGCCGCTGCGACAGGAGGACCCGTCTGCGGGTTCGCTCATCGTGCACTCGACCACACTTCTCGGAGTACTCACCGCGCTCTTCGAAAGCGTCTGGGAACGGGCGACCCCGGTGTCGCTGAACAGCGGCCCCGGTCGACCGCCGATCACTGCGGCGGAACCGGATGGCCAGCCTCCGGGGCGGATGCGCGACATCCTCACTCTGTTGCGCGCGGGTCTGACGGACGACGCGATCGCCCGGGTCCTGGGGCTGAGCCGACGGACGATCCAGAAACACATCAGCGAGACCGCAGAACTCCTCGGCGCGCGGACCCGCTTCCAGATCGCGCTGATGGCACGCGAACGAGGCTGGCTCGGGGACGCCCCGGGCGTGGTGGTGGCGGCCTCCGCCGAACGAACGGCCGGGTGACCGAGGCAGAAGCTCGGTCTGCCATTCGGCCGTCCCGGTTCGTCTGCTCGGACACGCTCGCGTGGTCGACCTCGGACAGGTGCGCGGAGATGTCGTCGTGCGTCAGTCCCCGCGCGAACAGGAAAGGGACATCTCGTCGACGCCGGTCAGTCGGTACTGCCGCTCCTTGACGGTCTACGGCTCGGCATCCCCACCGCGATCCCGGTGGGGTGTCGAAGCAGCAGCTTCGCGCGACTCCCGATGAGCCGATTGGGAGGCTGTGCCTCCCAGCAGGTAGTAAGCCGATCCTGGCTTCGGTACGGATCACGCGCGCATGATGAGCACACGGAATTCCGACGCAGGGGCTCTGATCCTCTGGGGCGCAGTCGCTGATCAGCGCATCGAGGGTCGGTTACAGCCCTTGGACCAGGGTCCTGCAGCCCGCGGCACCCATCAGGACACTCCGTGCCGCGTTCTGCAGGGACGTTCGACAGTGCGCACCGGGCAATCGAGGTCAAGCACTTCGGCACTCGGGCCATTCGTTCGTCTCGACCCTGAGGCGAAGTGGCGGCGGCACGCAGTCGCCGGCATTCCATCGATCCAGTGTCCGCACCATGCACGGCCCGGAGGTATCCGATGAAGCGCAAGCACCCTGGTACGGGTCCGCACACTGTGACGGTGTTCGTCTTTCCGGGGGTGCGGCTGCTCGATGTGACCGGTCCCATCGAGGTGTTCTCGACGGCGAACGAGTTCGGCGGGCGCTATCGGGTACAGATCGCGTCCGAGGACGGCACGGAGGTGATCACCTCCGCCGGGACCCGACTCAGCGCTGACCTTTCCGTCGACGATGTGCAGGAGCCGTGCGACGTTCTGGTGATCCCGGGCGGTCCGGAATGGGAATCGCTGATCAAGGACGACGCTCTTCTGGATGTCGTCCGGCAACTGAACGAGAAGAGCCGCTGCACCGCATCGGTGTGCACGGGAGCGTTTCTGCTGGCCGCGGCGGGACTTCTGAATGGCCGTCGCGCTGCGACGCACTGGCGGCATTCACGGGAACTGGCATCTCGTTTCCCGTCCGTGCGGGTCGATCCGGACGCCATCTTCGTGCGGGACGGGCAGATGATGACTTCGGCGGGTGTCAGCGCCGGTATCGACCTGTCCTTGGCCCTGGTCGAAGATCACTACGGTGCGGAGGTCGCTCGATCGGTTGCCAAGGACATGGTCGTCTTCATGCAGCGGCCGGGTGGCCAGTCCCAATTCAGCGTCCGCTCCCGGGCGCCGCACACCCACCAGCAGATGCTCCGCCGGGTCCTCGATGCCGTCGCCGAGAACCCCGGGGCCAACCACACGCTCACGGCCATGGCTCGCAGGGCCGGCATCAGCGTCCGTCACGTGACCCGGCTCTTCTACGAAGAGGTGGGAACCACGCCGGCCCGGTACGTCGAACAGGTCAGGCTGGAAGCTGCCCAGGGGCTGCTGGAGACGGGTGATGACCCCATGCCGGTCGTAGCGCGGCGCACAGGGTTCGGCTCACCCGAGTCGCTCCGCAGAGCGTTCGTGCGACACGTGGGTGTGACACCTGGTGCCTTCAGGGCCAGTTTCCGGACGGCCGGACGTGGACACGAGGGATCTGGTGTTCCCGGCGGTGCCGTGGTCGAGGCACAGCCCGATGACGATGAGCTGTCCGCTGCCTGAGGTCCGCTCGTCGGCGAGATCCCGTACATGGGATACAGACAGCGTTGCATCCGCATGCTCATGCCCTCGGCGCGATCGCGGGTCTGCACCCCTGACCGAACTGGGAGACCAGAGACAGGCCGCGACCGCCCTCACCGCGTAGTCCGAGCACAGCTGAGACGGGGGCGGGTATTACGGTCTCGGGGGAAATTGAGCTTCGGGCGTGCTGGCCTGGCAGCTCGGCTGGTGGGTGATCAGCGGGCGGTATCGCGGACGAGGGCCAGTTCGGTGCTTGTGCGGCGGTGGGTGGCCCGCTGCGCGGATCGGTCGGAGACGAGTGAGGCGATCGCGAGATGAGTCTCAGCATAGGTATCGCGGCGTCCGTACAGCCCTTCTCATGTCACGGCCCGAACGGGACGATCACGATGTCCGCCAAGGCCGTAAAGCGGTGGACAGCTCTCCGGCGCTGGGCGACCATCTCCGCGATGAATAGCGAACCTGTCCCCATTCCCATCCCCAATCGTGTCCGCTTCGTCGAGCTCAACGCAAAGGCGCTGCGGGCTCTTGCCGACGGTGACCTCGCTGGCGGCAGTGCCGAGGCCGGGGTCGACCTTGACGAACACTTCGTCTGCGACCGGGCCCGCTGGATCTTCGGCCATCGCGCTGACCAGCTCGCCGAGGACCCGTCTGCCGCGCCCTGGATCACGCGGGCCGTGGTGTCCGAGCCGGACGGGGCCGTCGTCGGCGACGCCGGGTTCCACGGGCCGCCGGATGAGGCTGGCATGGTCGAGGTCGGCTACACCGTCGTGCCCGGGTACCGCCGCCAGGGCTATGCCCGCGCCATACTGACGGCGTTGCTTACCAGGGCCGCCGCCGAACCCGGTGTCAGGACCGTGCGAGCTCGTATCGGATCCGACAACAGCGCCTCCTTGGCAACCATCGCGGGCTTCGGATTCACGCGCGTCGGCGAGCAGGGGAACGAGCGCGACGGGCTCACGGTCGTCTTCGAGGTCCCGGCAGGCGCGCTTCAGGCCGAGTAGTTTTGCGGCCTTGGCGGACATGGTGATCGTTCCGTTCGGGCCGTGACATGAGAAGAGCCGCACGGGTTGGGTGAGTTGTGAAGCTGACCTGGGCACGTGCGGCCTGTTCCCATCCTGCCCTGACGGGTGTCTCACGCGCACATTTCGGTGAGTTGTTCGCCGGTCTCGCCGGTGCGTGGGAGGCCGCCCGGCAGTCCGCGCTCCGCGAGGCCCGGGGCGGGAAACGTCGGCGGGCGGAGGGTGCCGGCCGAAAGCCCAAGCTGGTCTTCCTCGATCGGCTGCTGGTCACCCTGGTCCATCTGCGTCATCAGTTGCCGCACGTGGTGCTCGCCGAGCTCTTCGAGGTGGATCGCTCCACCGTCTCCGCGGCCATCCGGCAGGTCCGCCCGCTGCTGGCGGCCCGTGGTTTCGCCGTGCCCGACCGGCCGGGCCTGCGGCTGAAGACGCTGGAGGACGTCTTCGCCTATGCCGAGGCGGAGGGCGTTGAGCTGCGGATCGATGGGGTCGAGACCCAGGTCCGCCGCCCGCAGGCCGGCCGCCCCGGGCGCCGGGCATTCGTTTCCGGAAAACGTAAGCAGAACACCGTCAAGACCACCACGTTCAGCGACGGCCAGGGCCGCCTGCTGCTGTCCGGCCTGGTCCGCCCAGGCCGGATGCACGACCAGACCGCCCGGCGCACCGAGGGCATCGCCGAGCAGTTCCGTACCCGTCCCGGTGTGAAGGCGAAGGTCGATTCCGGCTACCTCGGGCTGGCCAAGGAGTTCCCCGGCCAGGTCAGCGCCCCGCCGAAGAAGCCCAAGGACGAGGCGTGCGACGGTGACAAGCGCGCCTGGCGCGAGACACGGCGGCGGCAGTCCTCGGCGAGGATCTGTGTGGAGCACACCAACGCCGAGCTCCGCCAGTGGGCGCCCTTGCGCCGATTCACCGGACGCCGCGATACCTATGCTGAGACTCATCTCGCGATCGCCTCACTCGTCTCCGACCGATCCGCGCAGCGGGCCACCCACCGCCGCACAAGCACCGAACTGGCCCTCGTCCGCGATACCGCCCGCTGATCACCCACCAGCCGAGCTGCCAGGCCAGCACGCCCGAAGCTCAATTTCCCCCGAGACCGTTACTCCCGTCGAACGCCTCGGACGCCGGTTCGTGGTCCCGGATCGGGCGCAGCCGGACAGGTTCCTTGCCGTACTGGATCGCGCTCGTGATCAGATCGCTCACCACTGACTCGGGGCGTTCCTCGGTCGTCTGCCGTACTTGGCCGGCTTCGCGATGCTGCGGTCTTTTCCGACAGCCCGAACCTCTGGACATCCGTCAACGGGGCGCGCTGCACAGGTTTTTCCATGTCCTCATGAGCAGTCGACGCCTGCAGGGAGGGACATCGAGGCGCCGCGTCGTGTGCTGTCCTCCCTCTTTGCCCTGCACCCCGGTGCGCCGCAGGGGGCTCGCGTACACCGGACTGCGAGCCGTCCTCGGACGAGGCCACCGTCGAAGGGCTGAATCTGCGCCTTTGCTGTCCGTAGCTGCGGCCATGCGTAGGCGGACCATGCCGGTTGAACGGGTCAGGAAATGTCCGACCCCCGGGCCGGCCTGAAGCCTCGCCTCGTACGAAGGCGTTTGAGGCGCACGGCGGCGGCCCCACCCGAACAGAAGGCGATCAACAATGGCTTCGATCGGTTCCACTCTCGAACCCGATCCGCGCAGGTGGCGCGCGCTCGGCATCATCTGCCTGGTGCAGGTGATGCTGCTGCTCGACGTGACCGTGGTCAATGTCGCGCTTCCCCCCATCCAAAAGGATCTCGGCTTTACGAGCACCGGCCTGGCGTGGGTCGTCAACAGTTACACCGTCACCTACGGCGGCCTGCTGATGCTTGGTGGGCGCCTGGGCGATCTGGTGGGCCGCAGACGCCTGTTCCTCATCGGTCTGGCGATCTTCGCGCTTTCGTCGGCGAGCGCCGGAGTGGCCCAGCAGGCCGGTGTGCTCGTCGCCAGTCGCTTCGTGCAGGGCATCGGCGCGGCACTCGTCAGTCCGGCAGCCCTGTCCCTGGTGACGCTGCTGTTCACCCGGCCGCAGGAAAGGGCGCGGGCGATGGCCATCTGGAGCGGCCTGGCCGGAGTTGGCGTGGCCCTGGGCGTCGTGCTCTCAGGCATCCTCACCGACCTCGTCTCCTGGCGCTGGATATTTTTCATCAACCTGCCCGTTGCCGCCTTCGCGTTTCTCGCCACCCCCCACCTCGTCTCCGAGAGCCGGGCCGTCAAGCGTGGCCGGCCTGACGTCCTCGGAGCGATCCTGGTCACCCTCGGCCTGCTGCTGGTCGTATTCGGCTTGTTGGAGAAGAGCGATCGCGCGTGGCTCTCGTTCCCCGTCCTCGGTCGCGTGGGGATCGGCGTTCTCCTCCTGATCGGCTTCGTGCTGGTGGAGGCCCGGGTGGCACAGCCCTTGATGCCCCTCGCGTTCCTACGCTCGCGCAACCGGAGCATCGCCAACGTGGTCCGCGTCTGCTACTACGTCGGATTCGCCACCTTCTTCTTCTCGCTGAGCCTGTACGTGCAGCACACACTGCATTTCTCCGCGCTGGCGACCGGATTCGCCTTCGTACCGTTCGGGTTGGTCATTCTGTTCAGCGCCACTGTGATCGCGCCGCGTCTCCTCCCCCGGTTCGGGCTGCGGACATTGAATGGAGGAGGACTTGCGATCTCCACGGTCGGCTACGTTCTCCTTGCCGGACTGAGCGCCCACGGCACGTATATGGCCGATGTGCTGCCCGGGCTGATCCTCGTGCCGCTGGGAGGCGGGCTGGTCCTCGTCGGATCCACCGTTGCCGGAGTGGACGGCGCCACGGGTGAGGACGCAGGCATCGCCACCAGCATGAACAATGCGTCCATGCAGATCGGCAGCGCCTTCGGCCTGGCCGCCCTGGTCTCCATGGGCACCAGCCACGCCACCGTCCTGCAACACGCAGGCGTCGACCCGATGACCGCCACCGCGCGCGGCTACGCCTTCAGCTTCGCCGTCGCCGCCGGTGTGACGGCCTTCGGCGCGTTGGTCGGCTTCCTTGGGATTCACCGTACGGCAGCCGAGGCCCGGGAAGTACGGGAGAACACCGGGCAGCGCGCGGCCTGACTCGCCGCCACCGGCGAAAGACCGAGCCTGCGGCCGGGGCATGTCGACGGTCGGCGGAGGCCCATCTCTCATGGGAGTGTCCGGCCTCGATCCTGCGTGACGGCCCGCCGGTTCTTCCGGCGGGCCGTTTCGGCTTGTTGTGCGCGTGATGGGCAGGACCATGGGCCCGGCTCCCGCATGGATCAAGGACCTCACACGCACCACCCCTCCCTCCTTGCAGCCGCGGCCGGACGTCTTGACGGCCGTCGGGCGCCCAGGCAGTGGTGCTGTGCCGGCATGGTGCTGACGTACAGGCCCCATGCAGCCGGACACCCCTCGGATCCGGTCCGAGGGGTGTCCGGGACAAAAGGGCCGTGGTGCGTGGGGCCCGTCTTCGGCGCTGTTGTAGGCGGCAGCGTCAGTGGAAGGCTGACTTCACGAGGTCCTTCTGTTCCCCGGCATGCCGCCGGGCAGACCCCACGGCGGGGGCCGGTGCCTGCGGTCGGCTGACGCATTCGACGGGACGACCCGCCAGCCGGTGCACGTAGGGCCCCACGAAGGACCATGCTCCTTGGTTCTCCGGCTCCTCTTGCACCCATCGCACCTCGGCTGCGGCGGGGAAACCGGCGAGTACCGCGCTGATCTCCTCCTCCGGGAACGGGTAGAGCCGCTCCAGGCGGACGATCGCCGTGTCCGACAGGTCAGCGCTTCGCCGATAGGCATCCAGGTCGTAGAAGACCTTGCCCGAGCACACCAGCACACGCCTGATCCGAGCGGTGTCCACCGTCTCGTCCGGTATGACTGGACGGAACGCGCCCGTGGTGAGCTCCGTCAGCCTGGAGGTTGCTGCCTTCGACCGCAGCATCGACTTCGGAGTGAAGACGACCAGTGGCCTTCTGTGCTCGCCGAGCGCTTGCTGCCTGAGCAGATGGAAGTAGTTGCCCGGCAGGGAGGGCATGGCGACGGTCATGTTCCCCTGCGCGCAGAGTTGAAGGAATCGCTCGATCCTGCCGGAGGAGTGGTCGGGCCCCTGCCCTTCCAAGCCGTGCGGCAGCAGCAGAGTCACACCGGAGCGCTGACCCCATTTCTGTTCGGACGACGAGATGTACTCGTCGATGACTGTCTGGGCCCCGTTGGCGAAGTCGCCGAACTGGGCCTCCCACAGCACCAGAGCGTCGGGCCGCGCCAGTGAGTAGCCGTACTCGAAGGCCAGCGCTCCCAGTTCGGACAACATCGAGTCGTAGGGTGCAAAGCTCGCGGCCCGCGAGCCGAGGGAGCTCAGCGGCGTGTGTTCCACGCCGGTGCGCCGGTCGATGAGCACGGCGTGCCGTTGGCCGAACGTGCCGCGGCGGGAATCCTGCCCGGCGAGCCGCACGGGGACTCCGTCCAGCAGCAGGGACCCGATGGACAGTGTTTCCGCGGTGGCCCAGTCGATCGTTCCCGCATCCAGCATCGTGGTACGCCTCCGGAGCTGCGGAAGAACACGCGCGTGCACGGTGAACCCTCCCGGCATACCGGTCTGGGAAGCGATGACGTGCCGGGCGGTCGCCTCCGTGATCGCGGTCGCCACCTGGGGGGCGGCTGCATTCTGAGCGTCCACGGGGTTCGCAGGCTTCGGGGAGTGGGGCACCGCCGGCGCCCGGGTCTCGGTGAAGGCGCGCTCGAGGTGTCCCTGATAGTCCCGCAATGCGCCTTCCACCTGCCGCTCGCCGATGTCCCCTCGGTGGACCAGTGCCTCGGCGTACAGCTTGCGGACCGAAGCCCTGACGTCGATGCGGTCGTACATCGCCGGCTGAGTGATGGATGGATCATCGACCTCGCTGTGCCCGTGGCGCCGGTAGCAGATCAGATCGACGACGACGTCCTTGTGGAACGTCCGGCGATAGTCGAAGGCCAGGCGTGCGACCCGGACAACGGCCTCGGGGTCGTCTCCGTTGACGTGGAAGATCGGGGCCTCGACCGACCTTGCCACGTCGGTGGCGTAGGTGCTCGAACGGCCGCTGGCGGGTGAGGTCGTGAAGCCGACCTGGTTGTTGATGACGATGTGGACCGTCCCGCCGGTGCGGTAGCCGGGCAGCTGTGACATGTTCAGCGTCTCGGAGACCACGCCCTGGCCGGCGAATGCGGCATCGCCGTGGACGACGATCGGCAATACGGGGAAGGCTTCGCCACCTTCGGCGGCCGACTCCTGCTTGGCGCGCACCACCCCCTGGGCCACCGGCCCTACGATCTCCAGATGCGAGGGGTTCGCCACGACGGAGACGGCGATGGTGCCGCCGTCCAGGGCACGGTAGGTCCCTTCCGCACCGAGGTGGTACTTCACGTCGCCGGTTCCCTGGACCGAGCGAATGTCCACTGCATCCTCGAACTCATGGAAGATCTCTGCGTAGGACTTGCCGATGGTGTTGGCCAGAACATTGAGCCGGCCTCGGTGAGCCATACCGATGACAGCTTCCCTCACCCCTTGCCTGATGGAGCGGAGCAGTAGGGCGTCGAGCAGCACGATCGCCGACTCGCCGCCTTCGAGCGAATACCGTTTGTGGCCCACATACTTGGTCTGCAGGAACGTCTCGAAGGCCTCCGCCGCGCCCAACCGGTAGAGAATCTGCAATTGTTCGGCGACGTCCGGCCGGGGCTGAGGCGACTCGATCCGCTGCTGGAGCCAGCAACGTTCCTGGGAGCTTTGGATGTGCATGTACTCGGTGCCGACGGTACGGCAGTAGAATTCCTGCAGGGCATTCAGCACGTTGCGAAGAGTCATGGTGGTCTGCCCGGTAAATCCGTCGACGACGAACTCTCTTTGCAGGTCGTCGTCTCGGAGCCCGAATGCCATGATGTCGAGCTCCGGGTGGCCGACCATCTGCCGTGTCGTGAGCGGGTCGGTATCGGCCACCAGGTGTCCACGGACTCGATACGCCTCGATGAGCGCGGCAACGCGGACCGCCTTGATCGCCGACTCGTCCGTACTGTCATGCGTGGTCGTCGCGCCGTTGCGTGCCTGTCGGCCGACCACGGGGACCTGGGAGCCGAAGAACTCCCTCCAGGTCGGGTCGACCGAGCCGGGGTCGTGCAGGTATCGCTCGTACTGCTCGTCCACGAGCCATTCGTTGATGCCGAAGCGTGATTGCGACGCCACTGTGTGGATCGCCTTCTTTCCTCATTCAGAACTACCGATGTGGACACGCCCGGACTTCCCGGTCATCGCTCATCGTGCCCGCGGACTTCGCTTCCACTGAGCATCCGTCGTGAAGGCGAAACCATCCGAAACCATCCGACCTTGTCGGACCACCGACGCTATGCCATCGCGGGAGCTGAAGGAGATACCCAGGAATGCCATAACGGCGTCACATCAGGACATTGCAGCAGCGAGGTGCCCTCCGTGTGGAATGCCGCCGGCGCACAGCTGAGGCCTTATTGCCGAGCGTCCTGATCCGAGGGCTTGTAGTCCGCGCGACCCGACATCACTGCGGTCCAGAGCCTGGTTGTTAGTGATGAGTCGCGACCTCACGGCGCCGCCCGGTCGACCCCACTGCCGGTCTCGCATGCCCGGTCCCCGGTCGGCAATCCGGCGACGCCGGCCTCGGATGGGACTCGTACCGGGTGAGTACAGCACGAGTACCGCTCACGTCACACGCGAACAGGCAGGACGACAGGCATGACAGCGAACGACCATCTCGACTGCTTCAAACCAGAACTCGTCGTCATCCCGTGCGGTAGCCGCAAACTGGGCCGGCGCACACGAGCGGCAGACATGTATGTCGGCTCCTATCACCGTGCGTGCCGTAAGGCGGCTGATGCACTGCAGCCCGACCAGCTGCTCATCCTCTCTGCACGCTACGGCCTGCTCGACCTCGACGACGTCATCGAGCCGTACGACACAGCCCATGGCGCTGCCGACGCCATAACGGACCAAGTCCTCCTGAAGCAGGCGACTCTGCGTGACATCGTGCGCCTCGACCCCGTTGTGGCACTCGGTGGCGCACGACATGTCAGCCTCGTCCGCAGCATCTGGCCGCACGCCCGCACGCCGCTGGCCGGGACACGCGGCATGGGTGAGCAGATGGCCCGACTCGCAGTGTTGCGCAATGGGCGGGATCAGCAGCTGATGTGACGCCGCATACGGCTGCTGGAACGTGGCTCGCCCCCGGCGGATATGGCTGTGTGGCCATACGAACACGTGCGCAGCGCCTGGCAGGCGGCGTGCTGGTGGCTGTGGAGCCTCGTGTTGGTGAGCAGGTTCCGCGACGCGCTCGGCGCTGGCCGTGAGCGCGTCGCGGAACAGCGCCCTCTTGGTGGCGAACGGCAGATGCCGGGGCGGGTGACCTCGCCAAAGCCACTGCGCCGGTGATCAGGCGAAAGCCACGACGGGGTCCGCCTCAAACGCCCTGTCAGTGACAGGAGTTGTTCATCCCTCGCCGTGTGCCGGTCTCGGATCGAAGGCGTCCTGGCCGGTCGACGGGCCGCCGGCGCTCGTGCCCGGCGACAGGCCGGCGGCGCACATGTTTGGCGGCGTGGCGCAGGGAGTGGCCGGCCACCACCACCCAGGCGATGACGAGCAGCGCATAGAGCACGACGGCCGTCCAGATGAACGGCTCCGAGCCGGTCCGCGCAGCAAGGGCGCCGGTAGCAGTCACGCAGGCGCCGACCGGGAAGATGAAAGACCACCAAGTGGGCGCGAAGGACAGCCCGGCACGGATTGTCCGCGCAGTCAGCCCTATGGCGAGCGCCAGCCACAGCATGGCGAAGCCCCACACCACGATTCCGCCGAGCAGTGCGAAAACCGCGGTGCCCCGCGCGTAGGGCGCGGGCAGCGCGCTCGGCGCCACCACGGCCAGCGCGCCGAGCGCCGTCACCGACTGACCCAACGCCCCTAGGCCGATCCACACCGTGGGCACCACCGTTCCGGTGGGTGCGTCATGGTGCACCAGGCGGCTGTAGATCATGGCCAGCACCAGCAGCGTCGCAACGAGGCCGAGCCCGAGCATCGCGTAGCAGCCCAGTAGCAGGGCGAGCCGCAGCTGCCCGGTGGGTGTGTACGGGACGAGCAGCGCGCCCGTCGCCGCGGAGACCATCGGCGGCACCACCGGCATCAGCCAGCCGCCGAACGCCGCGTCCGGCGCAAAGCGGTGGCGGGTGACCATCCGATAAGGCACCGCACAGGCAGTGACAAGACCGAGCACGGTACCGAGCGACCAGAGAACCCAGTCCACAGCCAGCGCTGCCTCGAGCCCGATCACCCATCGGCCGAGCAGCAGCGCCCCGGCACCCACCGTGAGCAGCGCCATCGGCGGTGCGCCGAAGAACTGGACCACCATCGGATCAGCCGCGTGTACGCGCAGTGTCCGTTGCCTGAGGTAGCGGACGGCCAGCAGCATCAGCAGGAGCGCTGCGCCCAGCCAGACCACCGTGGCCGCAGTCCGCAGTCCGTCGAAGCTCCGGGGCAGGGTGACCGCCGCGTTTGCGACGATGCCAGTGCCCATAACGGCCGCGAACCAACTCGGGCCAATTACCGGACGCGTCGTTCTGTTCGCCGTAGGAGACGAAGGACTGGCGGACGAGGAGGAATTCATGACCCGAACCCTATGACCGGGTTGGGTCAGCACTGTCGATCATGTCCAGATGTGAGGGGCTCAGAGCACATATCGAGCTACCTCGGATACCGACCATCAGATCGGTGGTCCGGTCTGTCGTCGACTGCCGCGCAGAGGGCGCGGACAGAGTTGTCGCCGGACGAGACAGCTGAGCGGGGCGGGCGGTGGCGCGACAGCCGTTACAACGAGTAACCGACCTGTCGGCTGTCGCAGAGTGACGACTGAAGCCGCCGAGAAAGGGGCTCCACTCATCGCACCTGGCAGCCCGGCGTGCTCAGCAAAGAGTGGTGACTGCGGTGTGGCGAAGGAAATCCTCGGCCCGGTCCCATGACCAGCCGTTTTCCACCACGATCGTGCGCCAGCCCGTCGGGCCGAACCAGAACCACAGGAGGTCGGCCGTCTCCTCCACCGGGCAAGGAGGCGGCGGCGTCAGGGTGTGCAGATGGCGGGCGGCGGTGCGGAGCGCGTCCCGGTAAGCCGCCGTGGCGCGCTCCCACAGCACCTCGCCGTCCTCATGGACGGGCAGAGCCTTGCGGATCGCCTCGTGCACTGTGAACTGCCCCTCGTTGCCCGCCCGCGTGCCGCGCGCCAGCGCTTCCAGGACCGACTTCGGTGTCCGCAGGGCGAGCACCTGTCGCATGGCCTGCTCGTAACCGGACGCGGCCACGCCCTGCCCAACGATCCGGTCCAGGATGTCGCCCTTGCTTCCGACACTCGCGAAGACGGTCTTCGGCGCGACGCCGGCCGCCGCCGCGATGTCCGCGACGGTCACCCGGCCATAGCCGCGGTCGGCGAACAGTTCGGCCGCCCGCTGGAGGATCAGTGCGCGGGTCTGCGCGGCGGCCTGCTCACGCAAGGGGGAGACGTAGACACGCTTGGACGACATGACGTCATCGTAATCAACATGGCCACATGGACGCACTATTCATTAGGTCGCTTGTAACCCTAATATGTGTTCCGACGGATCACACAGCGAGCGAAGGCGATGGACGTCATGGGAATGGACACCACGGAACTGGCCCACGGGCTTTTCCGGATACTCGAGACAGGGGATCCGGTCCTGGCCGCCGACGTGGTGGGCGAAGACTTCCGCAACCGCGAAGCGGCCGTTTCGCCCCCGGCCTGCGCGATCCCCGGCCCCGCAGGCGTTCTGGCATCGGGCGCGTGGATGCGGTCGGCCTTCAGCGACCTACGGTTTCCCATCCTCGGCCTCGCCCGCAACGACCACCAGATCTGGGTGCGGCTGCGCATGCAAGGACGGCACACCGGCCCGTTCGTACGCTTCAAGGACGAATCCCTCGACCAGGCCATCCCTCCCACCGGACGCAGAATCGATTTCGAGCAGATACACGTACTCGACCTCCGCGACGGCAAGGTGATCAGGCACGAAGCAGTACGCGACGACATCACCATGCTCGGCCAACTCGGCGTGTTCCCCCCGGCCCCGGCCACCGCCCTGCGCATGCTCGCATGGCGGATGACCGGGCGAGCCGCTCGCGCAGCCGCCCAGGTCGCGACCCAGGCAGCCGACGCGGCCGCCCTGCTCCGCGACACGGCTCACCCGAACCGCTGAAGTCTCCAAGAATCCGTCAACGGCGACCGCTGAGCCCTGCTGGACAGCAACGGCCACCACCCGGCGGCGCAGGCCACATCGCAGGGAGGCCCCCTGTCGGTACGCAGACCGCGGCCACGCCGCTCAGAGGACCTTGAGCAGCCGTTCGGCCAGGACGGCTGCCGAGGCGGGGTTCTGCCCGGTGAACAGGTTGCGGTCAACAACCGTGTAGGGCTTCCACATCTCTCCCTTGGTGAAGTCGACTCCCAGGTCGATGAGCTCGTCCTCCAACAACCAGCGCGCTTTCGGGCCGAGCCCGACCGCGTTCTCCTCCTCGTTGGTGAACGCCGTGACCCGGTAGCCGGCAAAGGGCGATGCGCCGTGGATCCTGGTCGCCAGCATCGCGGCCGGGGCGTGGCAGACGATGGCGAGGGGCTTGCCGGCGGCTAGGGCCTCGGTCAGCAACCGCCCGGCGTCCGCGTCGACGCACAGGTCTTCCATGGGGCCGTGGCCGCCCGGGAAGTAGACGGCGTCGTAGTCTTCCAGGCGGACGTCCGCCAATTGGAGCGGCCGCCGCATCACCTCTGCAGAGCGGATGATCGCCTCCAGATCGAGAGCGATCTGAGCGCTTCCGGCCATCTCGGGGCGCAGGCTCATCATGTCCACGGTCGGGACCACCCCGTTGGGGGTGGCAACCACAACCTGGTGGCCGGCCTCGGTGAGCGCCTTGTACGGGGCCGCGAATTCCTCGGCCCAGTAACCCGTCGCGTGCCTGGTCCCATCCTTGAGCGTCCAGTACGCCGCGCCGGTCATCACGAAAAGTAGCTTCGCCATCGGACAATCGACCCCTTGTCAGCATTTGATCTTATTGGCGGAGGTTCATTACAGGCGCACCTTATGTCTAATTATGATCCTTGCCGCATATCGCAACCGATCTATCGGGCTGCGCGCGCCGAGAATGTTGGGTTCATAACAAGATCTTGTAGGGATGGCCCGGTTGGGTGGGTGAGGGGTTCCGGCGCCGGTCCGTCGCCCGTGATGGCAGAGTCGTCTCACATGATCGATGATTTCGCGAAAGAGTACCTGCACGGCGATCTGCGAGAGATGCGCGAGGCGGTCCTCTGGAAGCTCGATGGGCTCGTTGAGTACGACATCCGACGCCCCCTGACCTCGACTGGAACCAATCTTCTCGGCCTGGTCAAGCACTTGTCGATCTGGGAGTCCAGGTACTTCGGCGAGGTCTTCGGCCGACCGTTCCCGGAACCCCTGCCCCAGTGGGACAACACCGGAGAACGTGGCGCCGACATGTGGGCGACCGAACAGGAGACGAGGAACGAGATCATCGACCGCTACCGTCGCGTGTGGGAGCACTCAGACGCGACAATCACCGCCCTCGCCATCGACTCCCCCGGCTACGTGCCCTGGTGGCCACGCCCCAACGTGAAGCTGTTCAACATCCTGGTCCACATGCTCACCGAGACCAGCCGGCACGCCGGGCACGCCGACATCCTGCGCGAACAGCTCGACAACTCGACAGGGACAACAGCCGAATATGCGACTCAGCAGCACGACGCAGCCTTCTGGGATGCCCACCGAGCGAAGATCGAGCGAGCTGCCAGAGCAGCCGTCGCCGAGCCTGATCACGCTAGTTCTACCAAGAGCTCGTAGCACGGGGCTCTGTAGAACTCGTCACACGATCACGATCCGGCCTTCTTGAGGCGCCTCCAGCAGATGTGGCTGCAGGCCAACGAACAGTGCGGTGCGCCAGAGCCTGCCCTGGATGAAGCGCCAGCGGAAGAACTGGCCGGATTCGGCACGGAGTTCGTCCAGGCCGATGCCCTGCACAACGACGGAGACGACATCCGGCCCCTCACGGCGTACATCGAGGACGCGCAGGCTGTGGCGCAACGCCTGGCGTACGGGCACGACGCCTCGGTACCAGAGCGCAACACGGCGACGGTGGCGTGCAGCATCGCCCACACCCAGACGGCGACGACACTGCCCGCGATGTCGGGTCCCACGAGCTGATGCGCGAAGGCGAGCGCGGCCGCCGAATAAGCGAGCAGGTGCACGGCCCGCCAGATCTCATGCCTGACCCGCCCGCGCACGGCAGGCGCGGAGGTGACTCCGACGGCGACCAGGAGTGCGGTGCCGAGAGCGGCTGCAGCGATCGCGCCGTATCCGAGAAGGTCCCTGGCGGCGGAGAAGAGATCGGTGCCGGTGTGGGCGGCGTATCCGCACAGAGCGAAAACCATGTGTGCCAGGCACAGCGTGAGGACATGCCGTCCGCCGCGACCGTGCCACCTCGCGAGCCGGTCGGCGCCGATGCCGTGTTCGATAGCGGGCACGCGCGCCATGAGCAGCAGCATGGCGAGCACGCCGTACCGGTCAGATGGGCGGCGGTCGCGAAGAGTGCGTCGAGCCGCGCCGACGGCCTTACTTGGGCGCCCCAGAGCGCGACGACGCCCGCGGCACCGCTGCCGAGCGTCGCCTTCAGACCGCGTGGCGACAGGCGCGCGGGTCCGGCACGCTGATGCGCGCCGGAACCTGTTCCTTCGGTTGCTGCGTCGCCAGATACGCCGCGAGCGCCGGGTGGCCCGCAAGCCGGGGATCGTCAGTGGCTTCGATCGTCACGCGGCGAGACTAGAGGCGCAGGGCGAGGAAAAGGGCTGTTCAGAGGCATATCCGTGATCCTTAAGGTCCCCTTGAGGATCCTCTGACCGCCGATTAAGCCGCTGGTTCGGCGGACCTCGTTCCGATCACGACGGCGGCGTACAAGTCCTCCGCAACAACCACCCCTCTGATCAGTCCGCTGCTACTGACAGCCGGTCTGACAATTGGCATGCCGTCGTGGTTGGGGTGCAGGCTTCGTGGTGCCGCCTGGCGCTTGATGCGATGTACGGCCTGCATGGCAGGAGCCGAGCAGCGGAGCGGTCGACCGGGTAGCTGAGGGCGGGGCACCGAAGTTGACCGACGGCTCCGGTGAAGCTGCTGCCGTTCAATGTGACGCCGCCTGCCACCACCCATTCCGACCGGGCCGAGAGAACGCTCGCGGTCGGGTCGGGGCGACTGGTCAGGAGGGTCGGGACCCCGGCCCGGGATGACTTCCGGACCGGGGGCCAGGGAGACGGGCGCGGTACCAGTGTGGTCAGCGCGTCCGCTCCGGGGTGGGACGACGGTCACCGGCGGTGGCCGACCCCTGAGGGGCGGTCAGATACCAGGTCCTGCGATGTAGGTGTAACCGTCGACGGCAGTCGCGCTGCCCGCATCGTTGGTCACGACGACGTCGACGGCACCGGCCGTTCCAGGGGGCGTGACGGCCGACACCGCGGTGTCGGAGAGCACGGTGAAGGGCGCCGGGTTCCCGTCGAAGGTGACCTCGCTCGTACTGGTGAGACCGGTACCGGCCACGGTCACGGTCGTGCCGCCCGTCGCCGGCCCCGACGCGGGGGTGACCGTCGTCACCGTCGGGGCGGCGACGTAGGTGTACGAGAGCCCGTTGTTGGTGCCGCCCGCAGTGGTGACGCTGACTCCCACGGAGCCCGCGGCACCGGCCGGTGCGGTAACCGTGATCTGGCCGTCGGACACGATCGTCGGCACCGCCGTGTTGGCGCCGAAGGCGACGCTGCTGGCAGTGGACAGGCCGGTGCCGTTGATGGTCACGGTCCCGCCGCCTGCCGTGGACCCGGATGCCGGGCTGAGGGACTGCTTGAACGGCGCTCCGACGTAGTAGAAGGGGATGGGGTTGCTCGTCCCTCCCGGGGTGATCACGGTGACGCCGACCGACCCGTTGCCGGACGGGGAGACTGCGGTGACCTGAGTGGGCGAGACGTTGGTGACGGCGGTGGCGGACCGGGTACCGAAGCGCACCGCGGTGGTGCCGCTGAGACCGGTGCCGGTGATGGTGACGAGTGTGCCGCCGCCACTTGATCCTTGATTCGGGCTGATTGGCATGAGAGGTTCCTCCTCGCTCGCAATGCGGTACATTGCGAGCAGTGATGGGACGTTCGGGTTCGCGTACGTCTCGAGTGGTTGCGACTCGGCTCTCGTGTCCACTGGCCAGGTCGTAGTTCGATGGCCCTGCACAGCTGTTTGCTTGGCGGTATGGGCCGCCTGCCTGATGCGCAGGGCCATCGACGAACACCGTTGATCCGGCGCCGGATCAACAACCTGCTCGCACCCGCTCGAAGAGTCATACATCCGTCGAAACGGACACTTCGAGTAACCCATTCGGGTGGCATGGCCACAAGGTCTGCGACAAGATGCCAGCCATTCAGTCGAGCGCTCAGAGGTGATATACGGAGCGTTAGCGGCGCTCGTACGAATAGCTGTTAGTACTATCCGTGGGATTGGGATTGACCGGCCCGCTCCATGGCGCAGCAGCTCCGCGACCTCGACAATGTCCACCCCAGACACTCACGCTCAACAGCCTCCAACCACCCACTCCCCCCTTTCGGGTGAAATGGCGCCCTGACCCTAGCCAGGGCCTCTCGCCAGTGGGCTACTCCGCGTAACGAACAGCTGTGATGGTCGATGGGACGGGGCGACCCGAAGTACTCCGGGACCGTCGACGCGATGAACCCCGCCCGGCGCGACCACGAGATCGAGATCGTCGGGCTCGTCCAGGGCACCGCGGCCTGGCAAAGCAGAAGTCCGCCCTGGCCATGGTCTTCACGGCCGCCGAATCCGCCCGGACTCGCTTGCGGGCCGTGAACACACCCCGCCTCGTCGCTCCCGTCCGCGCCCGGAGCCCGCTTCGAACACGGCTATGGAGTCGAACGCCCCGAAGCCCACGCAACCTGAACTACCCGACAATCCAGCGAACTTGACTACCGATCTCGCATCTCTCGAGGATCAGGCCGGGGCGGAGAGGAACCCTAGGGTCGTGGCAACGTTCGCCGACAGACCGGTCATCGTATCCAGCACCAACCGGTGATCGGTCCATGAGGCGAACTCCTCCCGCAGACGTTCCACCACCTCCCACGTCGGCTCAGCGAAGCCCTCGATCCCCCGGGACCGGCGCTCAAGCCGACGGCGGTGCACCACCGGATCCGAACACACCACCTCGACGAACACCGCCGGCACACCATGACGATCCGCCAGCGACCGCCACTGTCCCCGCGCCGCCGCCACGGCGTTGACCGCATCGACGATCACGGTTTGGTCCATGCCGAGCACACCATCGGCCACGGCCTCGGCCACGACATACGCCGCCAGGCCCGTTGGCTGGTCACGAGTCACCCCCGCACGCCACATCGCCGCCTCGATCGGGTCCACGGACACGACCGGAGCATTGAGCTTGCGCCCCAATGCCTCGGCGACCGAACTCTTCCCCGCACCGGGCAGCCCCACCATCGCGATCAGCATGACGACACCCTCGCACGATCCGCCGATCCGCCGACCAGCAACGCCGGAACGGCGCAGGCATCCACATCCCCAGTCATCAAGCCATGTGACGACATCCAACTGGACCGTCCGTCGACCGGAGCCGGCGCTGCAGTCGCCCTGGAACCACAGGGCCTAGAACGTCGCCCTCGACGAAGGGCTCAGCACTGTGCTCTTCGAGTCGTCAAAGCGTCCGGGCCTCGGGCATGGCCGCACTCAACAGGATCAACATCCCCCCGCGCGTTGAAGTGATGCGGGGCAGCCGCTGACGGATGCTGGAAGTTGTCCGACTGGTGTGGCCAACCGTTCGTTGTGGCCGAAGTGGGGCACGAAGGACGATGAGCAACGGCGTTTGGGTGAAAGGTGCGTGTGTATGAGCATCATTGCGTGGATCCTGATCGGCCTGCTGGCCGGTGCGATCGCCAAGGCGTTGATGCCGGGTAGGGACCCGGGAGGCTGCCTGATCACGATGCTGATCGGCATCGCCGGCGGTCTTCTGGGCGGCTGGCTGGGCAAAGTCATCTTCGGCGTGCACTCGATCAAGGGCTTCTTCCATCTCTCCACCTGGATCGCCGCCGTAGTCGGATCCGTCATCGTTCTGGCCATCTACCGACTCATCGCAGGACGACGCACCCACTGAGGCGCCGGGCCGACGGCGTCGCCGCAGACCCCTGGACCGGCGCGGACGGCGTCGGCAGTTCCGGCACCAGCGGGACGCCTCGGACCACCGGATCGTCCAGCATGCGGTGATCGGCATCGCCCTCCTGCACAACCTCCGTCAACCCCTGTCGGCGTACGAGGTTCTCTCCCCAGATGTGTACGGGCGAACGTCCCCAGGTGTTAGGCCACTTGGTTCTCGCGCTCGCTGGAGTGTCATGACGGATGAGGGGATGCTGGAGCGGATCGCCACGCGACGTGCCGAGCTGGACCTGCTGGAAGAGGAGCTGGTCAAGCAGCTGGCCGATGTGCGGGTCGAGCGTGATGAGCTGGTGGTGGCCGGGCGGGTCGTGCAGCGGATCAGCGAGCAGGGCTTCGGGGAGTACCTGTCGCTCGCGCCGCCGGCGCCGGAGGTCCAGGTGGACGGCCGGTCGGTGCTGCTGATCCCGGCCCGCGCCGCCGGTATCGACCCCGACGTGCTGCCGCAGGACTATCAGCGGCTGGTGGCCATCGTGCGGGAGGCGGCCGGGCCGGTCACGGTCCGGGCCGCCGGCGAGGTGCTCGGTCTGCCGGTCGAGGCGCGGGGCAAGCTGGAGCCGCTGCGGGCGAAGCTGAACCGGCTGGCCGACCATTTCCATAAACTATGAATATAAAAATGCTATGCTTCGAGCATGAGTCGTCAAGACACCGCTCCTGGCGCGTCCGCCGCCATCGGGGCAGCCCTCTACGGCCTGGCCACCAGAGCCGCGAGACGCCTGCCCCGGGACATGAGCCTGACGTCCGCCGCCACCCTGGCCACCCTGGACCGGACCGGCCCGCGGCGCATCACCGATCTGGCCGCGGTCGAGGGCGTCACCCAGCCCGCGATGACCGCCCTGGTCCGGGTGATGGAGGAGTCCGGCCTGGTCGAGCGGCGGGGCGACGCGTCCGACAAGCGGGTCACGCTGGTGTGCCTGACCGAGGCCGGCGCCTCCTATGCCCGGACGCGGCGCCAGGCGGGCGTCCACGCGTTCGAGCGGTTGATCGGCGAGCTCACCGGCGACGAGGTCGAGGCGCTGGTAGCGGCCCTTCCGGCGCTGAAGCATCTGGCAGAGCTCGAAAGCCAGGACCGCGAAGGGCCGAAGCAGTGACCGGGCAGCCGGTCGGCGGGGTCGCGGTGAAGGCGTTCCCGGTGGCGCGTTCCGAGGCGCGGCTGCTGGTCCCCGCCCTGACGTTCATCGCTCTGGTCGTGGCGGCGGTCGCCAGCCTCGGGACGCCGCTCATCACCAGCGTGGCGACCTCGTTCCACGTCTCGCTCGGCAGCGCGCAGTGGACGCTGACCGTCGCGCTGCTCAGCGGCGCCGTCGCCACGCCGGTCCTGGGCCGGCTCGGAGCCGGCCCGCGCCGGCGGGCCACGATCCTCGCCACGCTGGCGGTCGTCGTCGCCGGCAGCGCGCTCACCGTGCTGCCGCTGCCGTTCGCGTGGCTGCTGGCCGGCAGGGCGGCCCAGGGCGTCGGGCTCGGGCTGACGGCGCTGATGATGGGCGTGGCCCGGGACCACCTCCCCGAGGAGCGCAGCGCGGCCGTGATCGCCCTGATCTCGGTGGTCTCGATCATCGGGGCCGGCGTCGGCTACCCGCTGGCCGCACTGCTCGCCGAGCTCGGCGGGGTACGGGCCGCCTACGGCCTCGGCCTGGTCGTCACCGCCGCCGCCCTCCTGACCGCGTGGCGCTCCATGCCCGAAGCCCCCGAAGGCCGCTCCGCCCACGTGGACGTGGCAGGCGCGGTCGTCCTGGCCGCTGCGCTGCTCCTGGTGCTGTTCCTCGCCGGCGAACGGAATCTATGGAGCCGGCACCTCGCCGTGGCGGCGGGACTCGCCGTCGTCGCGGTGGTGCTGCTCTGCGTCTGGGCCGTCATCGAGCTGCGCAGCACGACGCCCCTGGTCGATGTGCGGGCGGTGCGGCACCCGGCGGTCGCCGGGGCGAACCTCGCCATGTTCGTCGGCGGGATCGGCATGTACCTCCTGCTCACGCTCATCACCCGGTACGCGCAGACGCCGCACGGCGCCGGCTACGGCTTCGGGCTGACGACCTTCGTCGCCGGGCTGGTCCTCATCCCGTTCTCGGTGCTGGGGTTCGTCGCCGGCAAGCTCACGCCGCGGGTCCGGACGCGGATCGCCGACCCCCTGCTCCTGGCCGGCAGCGCCGTCGTGGTCGGCGGCGGGTTCGCCCTGTTCGCGGCGGCCCGGTCGGACCTGGCCGAACTGTTCGCGGCGATGGGCGTGCTCGGCTTCGGCGTCGGCGGCTTCTCGGCCGCGATGCCCGGCGTCATCCTGGCCGTCACCCCCAAGAGCGAGACGTCGAGCGCCATGAGCTTCAACTACGTCGTCCGCAGCGTCGGGTACTCCCTGGGCAGCGCCATCGGCGGCCTGATCCTCGCCGCGGGCTCCGGCCCCGGCCACCTCTTCCCCGACGACAGCGCCTACACCACCGCGGCGCTGGTCGGCATCGGCGCCATGGCGATCACGACGCTGACAAGCCTCGCTCTCGCCCGCCGACGCTCGTCCGAGACCAACCCGTAAGTCAGATGCACTCATCCCAACACTGGAGGTTCCATGCCCAAGGGCTACTGGGTCAGCGCCTACCGCACCATTTCAGACCCTGAGAAGCTGGCTGCTTACAACAAGCTGGCCGGTCCGGCCGTCGAGGCCGGGGGCGGTCGGATCCTCGCCCGTGGCAGTCGGGTCGTGGCGCATGACGCCGGAATCGCCGAGCGCACCGTCCTGATCGAGTTCGACAGCTTCGAGCAGGCCGTCGCGGCGCACGAGAGTGCGGCCTACCAGGAGGCGCTGGTCGCCCTCTCCGACGGCGTCGAGCGCGACTTCCGCATCGTCGAAGGCATCGACTGACCGAGGTCCAGTCGGATCTTCACTGAAGATCCACCATCTTGGTTTTCGCTGGTGCGGCTGCTGGTGTGGCGGGGTTCGTGGGTGCTCGTGCTGGTCGTGGGCGGCTGTCTTCGGTCTTGATCGTCTGTCAGCGGTCGAGTTCGAGGTTCGTCAGGACGAGCAGGGCGCGGAGCAGGTTGGTGGCGCGGGCGGGGCTCGTGCGGAGTTTGGTGAGGATGCGCCAGGTCTTCAGGTGCGCGAAGCCGTGCTCGACGGGGGCGCGGCCGGCGGCTTTCAGGTGCTCGACGATGTGGTCGTGGCGGGCGGCGGTGATGTCGTGGGTGCGCCCGGGCCTCGCGGCGGAGATCCAGATCAGGCGTCCGCGTTCGTCGGTGAGCGCGAGGAAGTGCAGGCCGTGGCGCTTGTGCTTCCCCGAATAGTTCTTGCGGTTGTCCTTGCCGGTGCGGCGGCGGGTGGGGATGAGGGTGCCGTCGATCAGCACGGCCTCCCCGCCGCGTCTGGCGGCCTTGGCCAGGGCGCGGTCCAGGCGCGGTGCCCCGGCTGTCGGCGTACGAGGTTCTCTCCCCAGATGTGTACGGGCGAACGTCGTCAGCTGTTAGGCCACTTGGTTCTCGCGCTCGATGGCCTGGAGACGGTTCTTGAGCCGGTAGCTCGGGCGATCTCCGACAGGCTCATTGCCCCGGACTCCAACAGCCCCCGAAATCGCCGTAGTTCCGACCAGCGACGCGGATCCAAGACCATCGCCGACCACCCCCTGCCGCAGCACACCGACTACGCAGCAGAGTGCCGACCAGCCCTCCTCAACGCATCAGGAAGTGGCCGCGTTCGCCCGTACGTGGGTGGGGACGTTCAGGTGTACGCCGACAACCCCGGCCGAGCAAGCCGGATCGGGCTCGAGCGGGAGCGCGACGCTATGGGAGTGATTCCCGCGGGGCGGTCGGGTCTCTGTCCACGCGCCGCCAGAGGGCCGGGGGCGCTTTCTCGCTAGTGTCCAGGACGCCGCGCCTTCACGGGTAAAGAGGCGACGCCCCAGCTCTTCGATTCAGCAGCAGGAAGGACCGTCCATGGCCGTGTGCGAGGTATGCCACAACGACTACGAGCTGGCGTTCGAGGTGCGTGTCGCGGGAGGGGCGGTCCACGTCTTCGACAGCATCGAGTGCGCCGCCCAGAAGATGGCACCGACGTGTGTCAACTGCCAGTGCCGCATCCTCGGCCACGGCATGCAGGCTGATGGACAGTTCTTCTGCTGCGCCCACTGCGCGCGTGAGAAGGGCTTGTCCCGGTCCCAGCTCGTGGATCACGCCTGAACCACTCGGCCGGCAAGGTCGAGGTGCCCTGCTCCCCACACCGGCCCAGGGCACGGGGCATCGAGCCTGGGTGATCCACACCGTAGCGATAAGGCACAGGCCGCCTTCCGCAGACTCGGACGCCAACGCGTGTCATCGCGAGCAGATGGGCGGCTACTACAGGGTCCTGCATCCCTGACCGGCCTCCTCGGTTTCGTTCATCAGCCGCCGGACGCCGCTGCCGGAGCCATGGGCGTCGCCACTTCGGTGAGGGCAGAGTTCAACTGCTGCTCTGCCACAGTGAGGGCCGCAGCCGGCGTGTGCGTGCCTGTGGAGACACACAGCGTGTAGGTGATGTCTTCCAGCCGGCGTCGCGTCTCGACCGATCCCTGTTCCGCGTGCAGGACCTGCAGCGTCTCGTACTGTTCGACAAGATCCCGCAGTATCGCGGGGTGGGCCAGCAGCACAACAGTCCTTCTCTCGGATATGTCTGTCCATTTTCTTCCCGCACGGGCGGGCCTCCCTGCGGTCTCTGACGGTCGGTTCAGTCGTCAGTGAGCATCCCGGTGCGGAGCTTGGTCAGGGTGCGGGCCAGGAGCCGGGATACGTGCATCTGGGAAACGCCCAGTTCCGCGCCTATCTGGGACTGGGTCATCTCCTGGCCGAAGCGCATCTCGACGATGTGGCGCTCCCGGTCGTCGAGCTCTTCCAGGAGCGGAGCCAGAGCATGGAGGTCTTCCACGAGGTCCATGGCGGGATCGCGGTCGCCGAGGATCTCGGCATAGGTGGGGCCGGCGGCGGGTCCGTCGTCGTTCCCGCCGGGGGTGTCGAGCGAGCCGGCCGTGTAGCCGTTGGACGCCACCAGGCCCTCGATGACCTCTTCGTCACTCAGGTCGAGGTACTCGGCCAGCTCGTGAACGCTGGGCTGACAGCCCAGCACTACGGCCAGCCGCTCTTTGGCCTTGGCCAGTTCCAAGCGGAGTTCCTGCAGACGGCGGGGGACATGGACGGCCCAGCTGGTGTCACGGAAGAACCGCTTGATCTCCCCGACGATGTAGGGGATGGCGAAGGAGGTGAATTCGACCTCACGTGACAGGTCGAAGCGGTCGATGGCCTTGATCAGGCCGACCGTGCCGACCTGAAGAATGTCCTCCATCTCGCCGCTGCCGCGGTTACGGAACCTGCGCGCGGCGAAGACGACCAAGCTCTGGTTCATCTCGATCAGAGTGTTGCGGGCGTACTGGTATTCGCGTGTGCCTTCTTCGAGGACCTGAAGCTGGTCCAAGAACAACTTGGACAAGGCCCGGGCATCCTTCGGCGCCACTTTGCCCGCGTCCTCGACCCACGGCAGGTCACCCACGATCCGCTCGCTGCGCGCCGACGATGTCGCCTGCTCCAGTGCTACGGACACTTCTTGGGCCTGGATGGATCTCGTCACGTCGCCACCAATCCTCGATTGACTGCCACACGTCACCTGCCCCGGAAGCCCGTGACAAACCCCCTCCCCGAACGACGCAGGGCGGTCCACCGCCGTCCACAGCCGGCCGCGGTCAGGCACCGAAGGCCGCCGAGCGCGCCCGGAAGTGCACGCTCCAAAACGAGTCAGAGATACGGGAGTTGAGCTCGAACCCCCAGGTGGTCCGGCGTTTCACGGTGCTTTCTCTCCTTGGTCCACCGGTCCATTTCGTGGGGACACCGCGAGGGAGAAGGAGTGCCCCGCGGGGTCGGAGTAGAGGCGTACGCCGCGTGGCCCACTGCTGTCCTTGGTCTCTATCGGCATTGCGCCGAGGCTCACCGCCTCGCGTTCCGCCTCATCCAAATCACCGAGCGCAACAAGTATCCGAAGATGCGCCTGCTGGGCGTCTTCCGGCCGCGGCCAGCTGGGAGGGGCGTAGCCGTGATCCCTACGGATCGCCAGGTGTACGCCTTTGTGGCCGACGAGTTCCACGAAATCAGGATCGCTCATCACCTGGATTTCCGCATCGAGCAGTGAGGCGTAGAACTCCGCAAGGGCTTCGGGTTCCGCGCAATCCAGAACGAGAAAGCTTGTCTTTGCAACAGTCATGTGATTTCTGGTACCCGCCGGCGCTCGGAACACACAGGGGACGACCAGTGTTCACAGCCGGCAGGCTCGGCCTGTCCCCGTTTCAGGACGCTCCCCCCAGCCGCACAGAAGGCCTCAAGCTGCACGGGCATGTGCTGCCGGGGTGCCGCGCGACCGGCTGCTCCCTGACGTCGTACGGGTCTGACAGCTCCCAGCAGCGGGGGCTGCGTGGCCAAACGGTTGGGATTCCCGTACCTGGCCGAGACACCGGACGATGATGTGACTCCTCCCCCTCGTGAACGAGGGGGCTTCTCGCTATGCCGGTACGGCTTCGCGACGGACCAGCCCGGCCCGTAGAACGTTCAGGGCGCCCACCGTGTCCGCGTGCGCGCTGTGGTCGCACGAGACGCAGTGGAACTTCTCCTGTGTGGGCCGGTTCTCCGCTGCGACGTGCCCGCATTCGGGGCAGGTCCGGGAGGTGTTGCGGGGGTCCACAGCGATCACGTCTCGTCCGGCACTTTCAGCCTTGGCGTGCAGGATCGTCAGGAACACCCCCCATCCGGCATCCGAGATCGAGTGGTTGAGTCCGGCCTTTGCGGCGGCCCTGTTGGGCAGGAAGCTGGTCGGGGTCGGGCCTCGGTGCGGGGGCCTTGACCATGTTGCGGATCTTAAGGTCTTCGTGCGCGATGAAGTCGTGTTCGCGGACCAGGCCCAACGCGGTCTTGTGTGCGTGATCGAGGCGCTGACGGCGGACCTTGCGGTGTAGGTCAGCAACCTTCTGGACGGCCTTCTTACGCCGGTTGCTGCGGCGCTTGCACCGAGCGAGCCCCTGCTGTGCTGCTTCGAGCTTCGCGGCGGCCTTCCGCCCGTGCCGGGGATTCTCGATGAACTCGCCGCCCGAGTCGGCAAGAAAGTTCGCTATGCCCATGTCGATGCCGACCACTGAGCCGGTCGCGGGAAGCGGCTTGGGCGCGGTCTGCTCGGCGGTCAGGATCACGTACCAGCGCTTGCCCTCACGCTTGAGGGACACGGTCTTAACCTTGCCGACCACCGGCCGGTGCTGGTTGACCTTGACGTGCCCGACACCTTGGAAGCGGACGCGGGTGACCGGGTCGTGCGGGGTGGAGTCCCAGCGGCAGCCGTCCCCGTCCTTGGGGAAGTCGACCGTGTCGAACCAGTTCACGCCACGAAAGCGCGGGTAGCCCGGCCTTGACGCGGCGGAAGAACGCGGCGAATGCCTTGTCGAGCCGGCGCAGCGTCGCCTGCTGGGAGGAGAAGGACCACCGGCCCTGCCGCTCCGGGTCGTGCGCCCGGATCTCCTTGAGCTGCGCGGACTGCATCGCGTACTTGATGCTCGTCTTCGACACGTGCCGGTAGGCGTCACGGCGCTCCTGCAAGGCACCGTTGTAGAGGGAGCAGTGATCGCGCACCATCTCGCCCAGTGCGATCGTCTGACCTACGGTGGGCCGCATAAGGAACTTATACGCACGAATCATCCGACCCACCCCCTTCCACGTCGGCTCGCTTGATCATACTACCCTTGGCGTATGTCACCACGCTGGAAGCCAAACCCCGATATCCGCACCGGACGCCACGTCACCTACGACCTCCACGCACACTTGGTGTTTGTCACCAAGTATCGGCGTGACGTTTTCGATGACGCCATGCTCAAACGGTGCGAGGAGATCATGCGAGAGGTCTGCGCCAGCTTCGAGACAGAGCTACGCGAGTTCCACGGCGAGGCGGATCACGTGCACCTGTTGGTGCACTACCCGCCAAAAGTCGCTCTGTCCAAACTGATCAACTCCCTCAAAGGCGTCAGCTCCCGGTACCTGCGGGCCGAGTACACCGGCCGCATCAACCGGATCCGCATGGGGTCAGTGTTCTGGTCCCGCTCCTACTTCGCAGGATCATGCGGCGGTGCACCGCTGACCGTGATCCGCCAGTACATCGAAGGCCAGAAGCGGCCTATCTGACCGTAACGACAGAGGCGGAGCGAACTCCGGCGCTTCGCGCCTCCGGGCTTAGGATGCGTTTCCCTCCCCGGCTGAAGCCGGGGATACCCACGCAAGAACAGGGATGGAAACGCACCCCGTACGCGTTCAACTGGGCAACGACAACGCCCTGTTCGGACGCATGAGGTCGGTCACTGGGCTCCAGCCAGGTGGAATACCAGCCGTTGAAGCCCCGTCTGTGGGTTCAGGGCGACCCATTCGCGGGTGTCGAACCAGACCTGCACACCGGGGCGATTGTCTGGAAGAGGCAGAAAAATGCGGGGCGGCTCCAGATCTGAATGTCTGGAGCCGCCCCGCATTACCGGGCGAGGACTGCATCTCTACCAGCGGTACCAGCGGCCACGACGACCACCGGCTCCGACGGAACGCATGGCAAATCCGAGCAGCCAGACAGCCAGCACGATTACGGCGACGATCCACAAGGCCTTCAGTGCGAAGCCGGCACCGAAGAGAAGCAGGGCGAGCAGGAGAACGAGAAGCAGGGGAACCATAGTTATCAACCTCCAGAACATCGTGTGCCCTGGCACGACCCGGCCATGCATCCAATCTTTATGTGTTTCTTATTCATCGATATGGGCATGCGGTACTGTCCCCCGCGCCTCACACACCTCGAACGAAAGACAGACAACGGGCCGCATCCGCTGTCCCTCGCGCCCCGCTCCACTACGAGGCGACGGTCGCCCACCTGCCGTGCGGCACCGCCGAGGAACTCACCCGCTTCGTCGCGAGGCCCGGATCACTTTGCCCACAGCGATCGTCAACTCACCTATGGGCCACTGGCGATGGCGATGGCGATGGCGATGAAGCGTTCGAGTTCGCCGGGGATGTCGGGGCCGGTGAGCTGGTAGACGATTTCGGTGATGCCGTCTCGTGCGTAGACGCTGAGCTGCTCGCGGATACGGTGAGGGGTTCCGGTGACGGTGGTGGAGGTGATTGCCTGCCAGCTTCCCGCGTTCCAGGCAGCGGAGTCGGCCACGTTGAGGTCGGTGAGGTGCTGGTCGTGTACGGCGAGGTGTCGCTGGGTGCGGGGGTGGGCGGTGATGGCGTCCAGCCAGGTTTGGCCGCCGGGCAGGGCGGTGGGGTCGCCGCCGAATTCGTAGGCGGCGTGGTAGGCCAGAGCACTGCCGGGCCCGGCGGCGGCGCGGACGCGCGGGGAGTCGAGTGGTTCGTCCTCTCCCAGGACGGTGCCGTGGATGCCCAGGGCGGCCCAGGTGAATTCGTGGGCGTGAGCGGTTTCGCCGTTGACGCTGAACAGGCCGTCAGCGATCTCGTGGGTGACGGCGAGACCTTTGGGGCCAAGGGCGGATACCAGCACCGGCATATCGACGGGTCGCTGCGGCGCGTTCGTGCCGGGATGCATCATGCGCATGGGGGCGCCGTCCCATTCCACAGTGTCACCGCGCAGCAGACCGCGTAGCGTCCGGACGTAGGCGCTGAGGTACGACCAGGTTGCCGGGGGTGCGCGTGCCATTGAACCCGGTACCGAAGGCGAGGGCCACTCGGCCGGGTGCGAGAGCGGCGAGGGTTGCGGCGCCGGAGGCGTTGACCATCGGATGGCGCAGCGTCGGGACGAGGACACCGGGCGCCAGGCCGATGCGGTGGGTGCGTTGGGCGGCCAGCGCAAGCATCGCCCAGACGTCTGGGCTCTGGGCGGGGGTGTCGTGGAGCCAGGCGCGACAGTAGCCCAGCTGCTCAGCGACGGCGATGTGTTCGGGAGAGTGCAGCGATGTGGCGAACTGGCAGGACACGTCCAATGGTCAGGCTCCTTGGAGAGGAGAAATGGGTCTGTCTGATGCTCTACGCTGGCATGTGATCACCACGGACCTCGTGAACTGAACAACACTGTCGGATGCGCCGTAGGATTATTAGATTTGCGCTCTGCCACCGTCGACGAACAATTCGATTCCGGTGACGAAGCTGGAGTCGTCCGAGGCCAGAAAGAGCGCCGCCTTGGCGATTTCGTCGGGCTCCCCCATGCGGCCCATTGGAATGGTGGACGCAATCCGCGCGATGGCGTCCTGAGGTTGCGTCGCCACAAGTGGCGTTTCGACCGGGCCAGGGCTGAGGACATTGGACCGGATACGGCGGTCCTTCAGCTCCACCGTCCATCCTCGAACGAAGTTCCGGATCGCGGCCTTGCTCGCGCCGTAGACCGAGAACGCAGGGGTTCCCTTGACGCTCGCAACGGAGCCCGTGAGGATGATGGACGCGCCATCATTCAATAGCGGCAGGGCCTTTTGTACCGTGAACAGCGCCCCCTTCACGTTGATGTTGAAAACTTTGTCGAAGTGCTCCTCCGTGACATCTTCCAGTGAAGCGAACTCGGCTAGACCAGCATTGGCGAAAACGACATCGATTCGCCCCTTGGTCTTTACGGTCTCGTAGAGACGGTCAAGGTCGGCCAGCTCGGTCACGTCACCCTGAATGCCGGATACGTTGACGCCGATTTCCTTCACGCCTTCATCGAGTTCTTTCTGCCGGCGACCCGTGATGAAGACATAGGCACCCTCTCTGGCGAAGAGCTTCGCTGTGGCCAGCCCGATCCCCGTGGTGCCGCCGGTAATGACCGCTACTTTTCCCTGCAACTTACCCATGGTCACTGCTCCCGATAGTGGCAAACACGGTAGGCCGGGCCCGGATTCATCTCGGAGGCCGCTAACAGCCTAGTTCGGACAGATCAGGTCGACCCGATATATCCACGCCCAATGGCGGATTGAATCGCGACACACCTGGTCACGGCATGAGCGCCGGGATCGTTGGCTTGCTGCGTCCACCGGAGGTGGACAACAAGCACCTGGACGCGTTACGCAGCGGTTCGTGAGCGCGCCGAATTGGAACCGCTCGCTGCGAAGCATGCCGACGCTGCGCTTGGCACTGCTCCCGTTGCCGATGTCCCTGCCAGAGGCGTAAGTGCATCGGCCACCACGGCGCGCAGGCAGGTCCTGCGAGCAGCTCGGCGCGGGCTGCGTGACCGGTCCCGGACCCCAGCAGGCGCCACGGACCCATCGATGGCCCGTCGCCGAACTCGCCGGAGTCAACTATTGCTGCACGGTACACGTTTGTGCATAATAGGCTTATGAATAAGCGCGTTATGGATATCGATGCCCCGGTCGAGAGCTTGATGATCGCCGTGGAGCAGGTGGTTCGCTACGTGCGCCAGAACGCCATCACGGGTGGTCTGAGCACGGCGGCCTCTTCCGCGCTGGCCCGGCTGGGCCGCGAGGGCGCGCACCGTCTGACCGAACTGGCGCGGGCCGAAGGCGTCTCCCAGCCGAACATGACCCAGCTGGTCACCCGCATGGAGCGCGCGCGCCTCGTACGTCGCGTCGCCGACCGCCACGACGGCCGGGCCGTTCTGGTGGAAGCCACAGGCACCGGGCTGGAAGTCTTCCGGCAGCGACGCGCCGAACGCGCTCAAGCCCTCGACCGGCTCGTCGAGGAGCTCACCGATCCGGAGCAGCAGGCCGTGAGGATCGCGCTGCCCGCCCTGGCACGCGCCATCCAGGACAGCCAGGCCCGCTCCTGACCCGCCCGCAAGCCTGTCCGCTCTCCCCCATCACCTCTTCCTCGACCCTTTGGAGAGACCCGCACATGAGTGCATCGCTTGGAAAGGCCGCCAGTCCCTTCAAGCAGCCCAAGGCCGTCTGGGCCGTGGCGTTCGCCTGCGTGATCTCGTTCATGGGCATCGGTCTGGTCGACCCGATCCTGCCCGCCCTGGCCGACAGCCTGCACGCCTCACCGAGCCAGGTCTCCCTGCTGTTCAGCAGCTACCTCATCGTGACCGCGGTCGCCATGCTGTTCGTCGGCTGGGTCTCCAGCCATCTCGGCGCCAAGCGCACTTTGGTCATAGGTCTGGCCATCATCGTCGTCTTCGCGGCCCTCGCGGGCACGAGCGGCTCCATCAACGGCATCGTCGGCTTCCGCGCCGGCTGGGGTCTGGGCAACGCGCTGTTCATCGCGACCTCGCTGGCCGTCATCGTCGCCTCCGCCAGCGGCGGCTTCGGTGGCGCGATCATCCTGTACGAGACCGCGCTCGGACTCGGCATCGCCGTCGGCCCGCTGCTGGGCGGCGAGTTGGGCGGCATCAGCTGGCGCGGTCCGTTCTTCGGCGTCGCCGTGCTGATGGCCGTCGCGCTGGTCGCCACACTCGCCTTCGTGCCCTCGCTCCCCAAGCCGAAGCGCCCCGTCTCGCCCATCGCTCCGCTCAAGGCGCTCCGTCACCGCGGGCTGCTGACCATGGGCATCATGGCCCTGCTGTACAACTGGGGCTTCTTCACCATGCTTGGCTACGCCCCCTACCCCATGGAACTCAACGCCCATGAGCTCGGCCTGGTGTTCACCGGCTGGGGCCTGCTCGTGGCCGCCTTCAGCGTATTCTTCGCCCCGCGTCTGCAGGCGCGGTTCGGCACCGCTCCGGTGCTGTACGCCAACCTGCTCGGCCTCGGCATCGTGATGGCCATCATTGCCGCCGGCGTCAGCACGCCCACCGTGGTGATCGTCGCCGTCATCGTCAGCGGCGCCTTCATAGGCATCAACAACACCCTCACCACCCAGGCCGTCATGCTCGTCTCCCCCGTCGAGCGTCCCGTCGCCTCCTCCGCCTACGGCTTCCTGCGCTTCATCGGCGGCGGCCTGGCCCCCTTCGCCGCCGGAAAGCTCGCCGACGCCACCGATCTGAGCGTCCCCTTCTGGCTCGGCGCTGCCACCTTCCTCGTCGCGATCCCGGTCCTGGCCAGTGGCCACGGCCTGCTGCGCCAGGCCGAGGCGCACACCGGCGACGCCGAGGCCGCGACGCCGTCGCTCATCCCCGTGGGCATCCCGGCCCCCGCGAGCGAGGCGCCTCCCGTCATCGTCGCCGTGAGCTCCCACGACAAGGCCCCTGCCATCGTCGACGCCGCTGCCCGGCTCGCTCGCGACACGGGCAGCCCTCTCGAGGTCGTCCACGTCCAGCAGACCGCCGTGGTCGAGGAACTGGCCGTCGACACCGAGACCACCGACCAGGCACGCGCCGCCGTCACCGCGCACCTCGACCGGCTCGCCGCCCACGGCATCGCCGCCACCGGCCTGGTCCTCACCAGCATCGGCAACCACGCCGCCGCCGGCCGCGTCCTCGCCCAGCACGCCGCAGACGTTCACGCCCGCGCCGTCGCAGTCGGACACTCACCACGCGGCCCGCTCACCCAGTTCGCCGACGGCAGCTTCACCAGTGCCCTCACCCACGCCGCCACCTGTACGGTCGCCCTCATCGGGCCCGACCAAACGCCCCGGCACCTGACCATGGACACCCTGGCAGAACTGCGCAACAGCGCCGTCTGAGGGAGTTGAAGGTTGAGAGAGGGCGGGTGCACAGCACCGTGGCGGCCCGCCGACCGTGAGGTAGGCGGGCCGGCAGGGTGCCTATGCCGACGCTCAGGGAACAAGGGCATGCATGGTCAGGCGGTCAGCAGCAGCGACGACCGTGCGGCAACCTTGGCGCCCCGCCTGCGACGGTGCCGCCGCGACCGTTGTCCACGGTGCCCTCCGCGCGCTCGGGCCGGGGCGGTCCCGCGTCTCAGGGCAGCGTCGTCGGCAGGCAACCGCGCGGGATGAAGTACCAGCTCTGCAGCCCCGTGCCGTCGGTGCCGCCGGCGCGCGGATCACGGACCATCACGTAGTTGCCGTCCCTGGTCACATACCGCCACAGCACGGTCTGGCCGATGGCAACCTGGCTGTTCAGCGGCGCACTCGGGGTGGCGGGCACCTCCCACGGGCGGACGTTGCCGTACGCGGTGATGTGACTGCCGTCGTACGTGGCACAGCCGGAGCCGGCGACCGTCGTCACCGTCGCGCCGTCCGACGTGCCGCCACCGATCTGCCCGTTCGTGAACTCGGAGGTCGGCATCGTCACCGGGTCACCGCAGCTGGCGGCGATCGCTTCGTCGCCGGAGACGGCTCCGCTGTAGATCCACAGGCACTTGTTGAGGTTGCCGTAGACCCGGGCCCAGCGGTAGCCGTCCTGCTGGTCGCCGTGGATGTCGGCGGTCCAGTCGCGGTAGGCGGTGCCGATGACGTACGAGGCGGGGGCGCGGCGCAGGAGGGTGTAGTCGGTGTCGACGTGCTTGCGCACGGCGGCGTGCGCGGTAGGGGTGCCGCCGGTGGCCGGGACGGCGAGTCCCGCGGCCACCGCCGCCAGCACGGCTGTCAGTGCCCTTCTGCGGCGTGACCGGGTGTTCCGTGTCGTTCCCATGAGTTCTCCTGCGTATGTGGGGGCGTCAGGGCCGACTCGCCGAGGTCACGACGGCGGCTTCGCCGGCGGCCAGGGTGAGCGTCGTTCGATGTCCAGAAGCGTGGACGATGCTGGGGCGGAACCCCGGCCAGCCGCCGTCGGCGGCGACCTGGCGGCCGTCGATGCGGACTTGAGGGGCGTCGAGGGTGCGGCTGCCGTCCGGGTCGTACGGGGTCATGCGGTCGACGGACACCGTCGTCCCCTGAACGGGCACGGTGACGGTTGCCGGGCGATCGGCCTTGTTGATGACGAAGAGGCGGTGCTCACGGCCCTTCGCCTCGACCTGCCAAGCCTCGGGTTTGCGCTCGGCGTCCGTGGTGACGTACGCCGGGCGCAGGCCGTCGGTGTTCTGGGCGAAGCGGGCGAACAGGAGCAGCGCGTAGTAGAGCGGGGCGGCGGCCGGGGAGCCCATGGCCTCGGTGGGGTCGTAGTCGACCGCGTTGTAGTACGCGTTGCCCTCCTCGGGTGAGAAGAATGCACGGACTTCGGCGTTGTGGAAGTTCAGTCCCTGGGCGCCGGTGGTGCAGGCCGTGTTGGCGCCGGGCCGGTCCGGGGGCTGCGGGCAGGCGGTGTGGAACATGGCGGACAGTGCGTACGTGGCGGACGCGGCCACATTGCTGACGCCGTCCGCTCCGCGGTTGGCCGCGGTGCTGGTCTCCTCCAGCCGGTAGCCCAGCTTGTGCCGAGCGGCCTCGGTGGCGTGGGTGTAGACCTCGTAGTCGAGGCTCGCCAGGTGCTCGTCGGAGAGCAGGGCGGTGGTGCTGGCACAGCGGTAGGGCTTGTTCACGCAGGTGCGGGCCAGCGGGTAGAAGTGGTCGGAGGCGTACGCGCCGAACTCGCCGGCGCGGGGCCTCATGTACGGGGCGCCGGTGTTCAGGATCAGCGGCCAGTCGTGGAAGTAGCGGGTGGCGGCCGTCGGATCGGCGAGGGTGGTCCAGGGGAGGATGTCCTCGCTGGTGTTGGGCGCGATGACCGGGAACGAGCCGGTCACGGCCGGATCCGCGTACGCGGCCAGGTCGCCGAGGTAGCGGTCGAGGTTCGATCCGTACGACAGGTCCGGCTCGTTGCCGAGTTCGATGCCCGCGATCTGCTTCGCGGCCTGGCCCGGGAAGGCAGGCTCGACTCCCTGCGTGACGAAGGTTTTTGCGTGCTGCGGACCGACCCAGGGCTTGGTGTCGCCGGGCGGGGACATGGCGGTGCCTAGGACGGCGCCCCAGCGGGGCTTGCCACGCTCGTCGGCGTCCCCGGCCTCGTCGAGGGTGGCACGGATGTACGCCAGGTCCTCCGGCGTGATCACGCGGTTGGTGTTGGGCGCCGTCGCGTCGAACGGCATCTGGTCCTGGGACGATCCACCGATGCGTAGCACGCCTGTTTGCAGATTGCGCAGCAGGTTGACGAAGGCCGGCCGGGCGGAGGGATTCATGTACCGCTCGACCAGCGACCACTCGATGCTGAGGCCGACGAAGTGGCGCGGAATTCGGCCGCCTTGGACGTGGGGTGCGGACTGCTCGGGCGGTCCGACGGTGGCGTCGGCGGCGCTCGGGGGCACTGTGGCGAAGGTGGCGGACAGGGCGAGAGCGCAGGCGAGAGCGCGTGCGCTGAGGCGTTTCATGAGGGCTCCTTCCGGATGGGGCCGAGTCGGAGGCGTGGTGCGCACGAGCACGTGGGCGAGAGCACGGCAGCGGGCGACGTTAACCGGCCCGTGCGGGCATCGGCGCGGGCCGGCTGCGCCGCCGCGGGTCCCGGGAAGCGACCCGGGCCCGGGCGAGCCCGTGTCAGTCGGAAGCCACCGGTACGGCCGCCGGAGTCGCCCCACTCCGCGGCCCGTCCGAGCCGACCGCCGCGACGATTGCGTCCGCCTCGCCGGACGGCTCCGGCTTCAGCAGGCCGACGGCCACGTAGACGACGAGCGACGTCACCAGCGGTGTGGCCACCAGCCAGGTCTGGCTCGGCGGCTCGATGCCGTACTTCAGCAGGAAGTAGGCCCCGAGTCCCAGCGCCCACGAGCCGAGCGCCGCGACCGGTCCGCAGCGTCGGAAGGCCGGCAGCAGGCCGAGCAGCATCGGGATGGAGATCGGCCCCATCACGGCGGCGACCAGCGCAACGATGATCCCGAGGACGCCGCCGAAGTGATCGGCCTCGACCGCCACGATCATGCTGACCGCGATGAACAGGACCGTGCACACCCGTGCCGCCATCAGCCCCGCCTCGGTGCTCCATGTGCGCGCGTTGCGCCACACCACCGGCATGATGTCCCGAGTGACCACCGCCGAGATCGCGTTGGCGTCGGACGAGGCCATCGCCATGGTGTGCGAGAACATCCCGGCGAGCGTGAGGCCGATGAGCCCGGCGGGCAGGTACTTCTCCGCCATAAGCGCGTACACCTGCTGCGCGTCCACGACGTGCGGCATCAGCACACCGGCGGCGACGGACGGGAAGAGCAGCACGGGCGGCCAGATCAGGTAGAGCACCGCGGACAGCAGGGCCGAGCGGCGGGCGGAGTGCGCGGAGTCGGTGGCCATGTAGCGCTGGGCCAGGTTCCACATGCCGCCGTTGTACTCGAAGAGCTTGATGACGATGTACGCGGTCAGGAAGCCCGCGGTGTACGGGCCGACCAGCGGCTGCCCATGGTCCTCGGGCAGCTTGTCCCACATCGTGGCGAGCCCGGAGAAGCCGCCCAGCTTGACGATCACGGCGATGAGCATGGCCAGCGCCGCGACGCCTTGGATCACGAACTGCCCGAAGTCCGTGAGCGCGTCCGCCCACAGCCCGCCCACGGTGCAGTACAGCAGAGTGACGACGCCCGTGATGACGATGCCGGTGTTCATCGACATGCCGGTGAAGACGTTGAGCAGGATCGCCACCGACGCCCACTTCGCCGCGACATCGAAGACCTTGAGCAGTGCCCCGCTCCAGGCGAGCGCCTGCTGGGTCGGGACGTTGTAGCGCTTCGCCAGATACTCCAGCGGCGAGATCACGTTGAAGCGGGAGCGCAGGCGGTTCCAGCGCGGGGCGAACAGGAAGGCGCCCACGCCAGTGCCCAGGGCGAGCGGCACGAAGGCCCAGAAGTACACCGTCACGCCGTAGCTGTAGGCGACGGCCGCGTACGCCACGAACACAGCAGCGCTGTACCCGGACATGTGGTGGGAGATGCCGGACAGCCACCACGGCATCTTGCCGCCGCCGGTGAAGTAGTCGCCGACGCTGCTCACCCGGCGGTGGGACCACAGGCCTATCAGCAGCATCACCAGGAAGTAGCCGCCGAGGGCTACCCAGTCGAGCCAGGCCATGAGAACTCCTTACGAGGGGACTCAGTTGAGGGGGGCCGCCTACCAGCGCGGGGAGCGGAGCCAGTATTCGGGGTGGGGGCGTTGCAGGTATCCGGTGTCGTCCCGGTTGCGCAGCCCGCACGTCAGCAGCGGCGGGTCGCGCAACGCGACCGGGTTGACCGTGACGTGGTTGATCCGGAGCGCTTCCGTCATCGCGGCGCACCCGCTTCTGCGCACACGGCGAGGCCGGCTTCGGTGATCCGGTCCAGCTCGTCGAGGTGCTCCGGCGTCGGGTCGACGAGCGGCGGCCGCACCCCACCGACGTCCAGTCCGCGCCGGCGTACGGCGGCCTTGATGAGCGCGACCGCGTAGCCCGGCACCTGCTCGCGCAGGGCGACGAGGGGGTGGAAGAACCGGGTCAGCAGCGCGTCGACGAGGCCGTCGTTCCCTTCGCGTACGGCCGTGTGGAAGGCCAGGGAGATCTCCGGCACGAAGCAGAAGACCGCCGAGGAGTACAGCTCGACTCCGATACCGCGGTACGCCGGGACAGTGGTCTCCGCCGTCGGCAGCCCGTTGAAGAACTGGAACGGTTCCCCGTCCAGCGCCCCGCGGACCGCACTGACGACCCGGGATAGCAGGTCGAGGTCGCCGATGCCGTCCTTGAGGCCGGTGACCTGGGGCAGGCGGGCGACGGCAGCGGCCGATGCGGGGTCGAAGCGGGCGTTGTCCCGGTGGTAGACGACCAGCGGCAGGTCGGTGACGGCCGCCACCGCCTCGACGTAGGCCACCAGGCCCGCGGCGGGGGTGCGCACCAGGTACGGCGGCAGCAGGAGCAGCCCGTCCGCACCCGCGTCCCGGGCCGCGCGGGCGAACTGCCGGGCAAGCGGCAGGGGTCCGCCGGTTCCGGCGTAGACGGGTACGCGACCGGCGGTGACCTCGACGGTGGTGCGAACGACGTCGGCGTACTCACCGGGCTCCAGAGCGTGGAACTCGCCGGTCCCGCAGGCGCTGAACACGCCGCCGGGGCCCGCCGCGACGCCGGCGTCGACGTGCTTGGCGAGCACGGCCGTATCGACCGCACCGACGGCATCGAAGGGCGTCACAGGGAAGAACAGCACACCGTCGAGATTCTGCACGTCAGAGCTCCTCGGACTCAGCAGAACAGATATGTGAACGCAAATTATGTCCGCGAACTGAGCGTGGACTGTAGGGACTTGTTCCCGACCGGGTCAACCCCCTTGCACGTGCCTTAAGGTCCTCGCCATGTACGAGGTGATACGCAAGCCGACCATCGTCGATGTGGCGCGCGCGGCACGGGTGTCGACCGCGACCGTCTCCCGAGTGCTCAACGGCCGCCGTGTGGACCCCGAACTCGTCCGCCGGGTGCGGGCGGCCGCGGCGGAGCTGCACTACCGGCCCAATGGCACCGCACGCAACCTGCAGGCCGGCACCACCCGGCTCATCGGCGTCCTCGTGCCCGACCTGGGCAACCCGTCCTTCTCCGAGCTGCTGCGCGGGCTCGCCGACGCCACCGGCGCACACGGCCACCGGCTGCTGGTGGCCGACTCCAAGGAGAGCCAGGAAGAGGAGCGGGCCCTGATCCACGAACTCGCCCTGCACTGCGACGGTTTGGTCCTCTGCTCGCCGCGGTTGCCGCTGGAGGAGCTGGCGCGGTTCGCCGTCGGCCCGCTGGTGTGCACCAACCGCGAGGTCGGCGGCCTGTCGATGAGCTCGGCCGGGGTCGACTCATACGCCGGGATGACCGAGGTCGTCCGCCACCTCGCCACGCTGGGCCACCGCCACATCGGCTACCTCGCCGGTCCGCCCGACTCCTGGTCGAACGCGGAGCGCCAGCGGGCCCTGGGCGACTCGGCGGCGGCGCTGCGGCTCCAAGTGACGGTCGTGCAGGCCGGATCCACCAGTGACGACGGCCACCGGGCGCTGCCCGCGCTGCTGGCAGCCGGGGTGAGTGCGGTCGTGGCCTTCAACGACCTGGTGGCCATCGGCTTGCTGGCCGGGCTGCGCGAGCAGGGGCTCGACGTGCCGGGGGACGTCTCATTGGCCGGGTTCGACGACATCCCCGTCGCACAGTTCCTCGCCCCGCCGCTGACCACCGTACGGCTCCCGACCGAAGAGGTCGGGCGGCAGGCGTGGGAGCTGCTGCGCGAGCAGCTGCAGCGGGCCGGCCGGCACGGCACGGTGCGCCTGCCGACCGAGCTCGTGGTGCGCGGGTCGACAGGGCCCGCGCCCGCCACACCGTGACCGCGCATTTCTGTCACGGGCGTTGACAAGCACCGCTGTGGCGCTGCAGTGTCCACCGATCGAGAAAACGTTTACCACATCGATCTTGCTCATCGAGGCGTACTCAGCCCCGCTCAAGGAGCCCAGCCATGCGTACTCGCCCCAAGTCCGCAAGAATCGCCACACCCGCCGCCCTCGCCACCGCCGTCGCCTTGCTCGCCTGCAGCGGCGTTGCGCTCGCCGAGCCCGCGACCGGCGAGACGGCCCGGGCACAGACCGCCTTCACACTCGACGCCCACGGCTCCCCGGCCGGCGCCAAGCTCGACCCCGGCATGCAGGGCTTCTCCGTCGAGTCCGCGGACTTCGGCCACGGCTACTTGACCAAGGAGCTGCTCGCCGAGCGCCTGAAGGCCCTCGGCCCGCACGGCGTGCTGCGTCTTGGCGGCTACTCCATGGACCTGGTCTGGCCGGCTTTCGGACCGTACGCCGACGCCCCCGCACCGGCCCAGGCCATCGGCGGCACCGTGGACCAGGCGGACCTGGACGGCCTCAAGAAGCTGCTCGACGCGACCGGCTGGAAGGTCACCCTCGGCGTGCCGCTGAAGTCCCTCATCGACCAGGCGAAGTTGAAGAACCCGGCCAAGGACCCGGCACCACAGGTCACCATGGACCAAGTGGTCGAAGAGGTGAAGGCCGCGCACGACACCCTCGGCAACGACCTGCTCTCTGTCGAGGTCGGCAACGAGTACGACAACGTCACCACCCTCACCCCGGCCGAAATGTGGAACACCGTCAAGCGCTACCAGGCAGCCGTCGACGACGCGCTTCCGCACGCCCATCTGAAGATGACCGGCCCCTCGGCCAACACCGCGCTCACCAATTCCGTCATCGACGGCTTCGCCGACGCCGCCCTCGCCGACGGCGCCAACGCCCCCAAGCGCACCCTCGCCGAGATGGCCTCGCACCTGTACGCGGGCAGCCACTGCGGCACCTCGAACGCCACGATGCCCCAGCTGCTGTCGCCGGACACGTACATCAAGGCCCGCACCAAACTGCAGGGCATCAGGGCGGTCGGCGACAAGCTGCGCCACACCGTGCCGATGACCCTCAACGAGTCCAACAGCGCCTCGTGCAGCGGCCAGCCGGGCGTGAGCGACGCCTACGGTTCCTCCCTGTGGGCGCTCGACCACCTGCTGGAGACCGCCCAGAACGGCGTCAGCCGCCTGCTGTTCCACACCAACACCGCTGCGATCTGCGGCGACTTCAAGCCCCGCGACTCGGTCGACTACCCGATCTCCTACCGCTACTACGGCGCCTTCTGCGCCGCCGATCAGTCACAGCTCGACTCGCACCAGCTCTCCGCCGCCCCGCTCTACTACGGCCTGTGGGCCTTCCGCCAGTTGCCCGAGGGTCGCTTCGTCGACCTCGGCCTGCCGGACGAGGCCCTGGGCAAGCTGCGCGCGTACGGCATCCGGGGCGAGGACGGGAACCTGCATGTGGTGCTCATCAACATCCAGGACCCCGCGGCCGCGGACGCCACCGACGACACCGTCACTCTCAAACTTCCCCATGGCTTCCGAGGCGGCCGGCAGACAACCCTCGCCTCCTCGGCGGCGGGTGGTCTGTCCTCACTGGACGCTTCGGCCATCACCCTCGGCGGGGCCTCGGTCACCCCGGCGGGCACCGCCGACCGGGCCCCGCAGAGCACCCGCCTGCCCTCCGATGCGCCCATCACGGTGGCACCCGGCACTGCGCAGATCATCACCGTACGACCGTGATCCGTATGTGATCAGCGCCTCGTACTCTCCATGCCCAGGGGATTCGCGGGATGAGCGGTCAAGGCGGGGACAGTGATGACATACCGGCGCGCGGCGATACCGGCACTGGTCGGAGGGCTGCTGCTCACGGCGCTTCTGTGGTGGGCAGGGGCGAGTACGCAGGCACTGCACCTGCCGGGCACCACCGGCGTGATCGGCAGCCAGGCCGCTGCTGACCTCGAACGCTGGCTCACCCCCTGGTCGTACGACCCTCCGGCGTCGGTTCAGGTCGGCGCCGAAGTGCCCGGCGGGATCGGGGACACGGCCGAGGCCGACAGCACCCGCTACCTCGCGCTGTACGCCACCGCGCTGCAGATCCGGTTCTTCGCGGTCTTCGCCTTCTTCGTGCCCGTTGCGCTGCTCCTGGTCCGCAGGCTGCCGCCGGTGCACGGCCGGACGACGGCCGCGCTGCTCGCGGTGTGGGCCTGGGGCCTTGTCGCGGGGACCCTGGCGGTGACCGTCTCAGCGCCGTGGCTGATCGCCTCGCACGGGCGCGGCGGTTATCGCTTCCTGCCGCAGCTGGCGAGCACGATCTCCTCCGGGCGACAGGTTCTGGTGGCGACCGCGCTGGTCGCGGCGGCAGGGACAGTGCTCGCAGCGCGGGTCACCGCCAAGGGCGCCGGTCCGCTCCCGCAGGCCGTCGTCCCGGCTCGCGCCGCCCGCCTGGCAGCCACCGCCGGGACCGCGACGATCGCGCTGTCCCTGGTGGTCCTCTCGTACCAGCCGGTCGCCGCCGCCCTCCAGACGGTCTCGTCGGACGGCGGGCTGTTCGCCGAACCTGGCGAACTCCTGCGCCAGTGGCTGCTGCTCGGCGCCTGGGCGGGCCCGGCGGGCGCGCCGCTCGGCGGCTGGCTCCTGCATCGAGCCGGCGACGTGCTGCTGCTCGCCATCGTGTGGTGGGCACTGCGGCGGTTGCCCGGACTCCTCACGCGAGCCACTGTCCCGACGATGGCGATCGGCGCAGTCTGCGCGACCGTCCTCGGTCTGCTGGCGAGCCAACTGCTGAGGGTCACGCTGGATGGGGCGGACCCGCGCTGGGGACTGCCGTCCCTGTTCGCCGGCATTGGTGACGGCGTCCCGGCCGCCCTGACCTGCGGCCTGGTGGCAGGAGTCGCGACTGCCATCACGCTCCGAGTGGCCGTGGGCCGCGCGGAGACCACCGCGGCCACGGCCTCCGTCCAGGTCGCCGCCAGCCCCTGAGGCCACGTGCGATTTTCCGCAGCGTCCGCGCGCTGCCACGTATTGTCGCCCGGAGCACATCGAGCGAAGGACGGCGCACGTGGTGGACAGCAGCAAGGATCACGGCCGCACGTTCCCCGGCCGTTCGGGTGTGGAGGCGCCGGAGCGCATCTCGCTCGGCGTCCGGGCGCGGGATGCCGTCCGGCAGCGGATCGTCGACGGTCGCTACCCGCAGGGGGCGCGCCTCGTGGAGCGTGAAGTCGCCGAGGAGCTGCGCATGTCCCGGGTCCCCGTGCGTGAGGCCTTGCGCGCACTCGTCACCGAGGGTCTGCTCGAGCTGCTGCCGCACAGCGGTGTGCGGGTACGTCGGTTGGAGCGAGTCGACGTGGAGCACCTGTACGAGGTGTGGGAGCCGCTCGCGGTACAGGCGTCGCGTCTCGCGGCCCGCCGCGTGGCCCGGGCCGTGCCGGGTGAGCTGTCACCCCTGGCCCCGCTGCAGGCGTCCCTTGACCGGGCCGAGCGGGCTGCCGGCGACGGCGACGGAGCGCGCGAGGTGGCGGCTCACACCGCTTTCCACGAGGACATCGTGACACTGACCGGCAACCCACTGCTCGCCCGCACCATGGAGCAGCTGAGCTGGCAGCTTCAGCTGTTGTTCGGGATGCGCAAGGAGCCCGAGCACATGCGGGCACAGCACGAGGTGATGTTCCGGCACATCGCGCAGGGCGACGAGGAGGCGGCAGCGGCGAGCACGCTGCTGCATGTGCGCGACAGCCGGGCAGTGGCCATCAAAGCGCTGTTCGAAGACTGAGATTGGTATACAAACCTCCTTCTTGAGCATTATCGCTCTGTCTCCGTCGCGCATTTCGTGACGAATTGAGAGCATTTTTCGGAAAGAGAATCACCCCTTCCCTGCCATCCGCGTGTTCTGGTATACAAAAGGCTCCACGGTCGCTGAAACTTGATCCAAGGAGCCCCCATGTGCGTAGAGCCCGCCCCTCCCCCATCGAGCCGGCTGACCCGGCGAGGCGTCATCGCGGGAGCCGCAGCGCTGGCGGGGACCTCGGCTCTCCTTGCCACGGCAACGCCTGATGCGGCGGCTGCGCGCCGGGACCTGTCGTCGGGCGGCGACCTGGTCGTAGATGGCGGCGCCCTGCTCGACCCAGCCACCGGCGACGTCATCGAGGACGCGGTCGTCGTCATCAAGGGAGGCGTCGTCCGCGCAGCCGGGTCCCGGGAGCAGGTCGCCGCGCATGTCCCCGCCGACGCACCCGTCCTGCAGGCGCACGGCCGATGGATCCTGCCTGGCCTGGTCGACGCGCACATCCACCTCAACACGGCGGCCGAAGCCCGCGACGCGGTGCTCAGAGGTGCGACCACCGCGCGCAGCGGCTCGACGAACTTCTACCAGGACATCGCGGTACGGGAGTTGGCCCGACAGATGCCACAGCAGGCGCCCCGTCTCCGGGCCGCGGGCATCTTCGTGACGCCGGACCTGGGCGACACCATTCTCGCCGACCCGGACCTGGCTCCCCTTGCCCGGCTGCGGGACGGTGTGCGCTCGGCGGAGGCCCTGCGCCGCGTGGTCGAGGTGAATCTGGCGCGCGGCGTCGACACCATAAAGACCCGGGTGAACGAGCGCGCCGGGCTGCCCGAGCAGGACCCGCTGGTCCAGGTGTACACCCACGAGCAACTGTCCACGATCGTCGCGGCCGCCCGGCGCGGCGGCAAGAGCGTGCTGTGTCACAGCTACAGCGAGAAGGGCTGCCACGACGCGGTGAGGGCCGGAATCCGCTCGCTGGAACACGGAGCATTCGTCGGCGAGCACACGCTGCACGAAATGCGGCGCCGGGGAACATACTTCACGCCGACGCTCACCGCCATCGCCGGACTCATCGAATCCTCGGACCCGATTCTGGCTGAGCGTGGCCGTACGTACCTTCCTGTGCTCAAGCGGGCGGTGCTGGCCGCGCACGGACTGGGAGTTCAGCTTGCGGCCGGCACGGATTCCTCGGGCGGCAAGGTGCAGCCCATCGGCCGTGAAGTGGAGTTGATGCGTGCTGCGGGGCTGCCCGCCCTGGACGCGATCCGCACGGCGACGACCGGCGCGGCCAAGCTGCTCGGCCTTGAAGGAACGGTTGGCCGCCTGCGGCCCGGCTTCACCGGAGACATGCTGGTACTGGATGGCGATCCGCTCGCCGACGTCACTGTTCTCAAGAAGCCGGCGTGCGTGGTGCGGGCGGGCCTTGCGCTGCAGTGAAGGCCGTTCAAGGTCCGCGCTGCCTCTTCTCAGGGCGTGCATGCCCTGCGCGCCGCTCTACCTTCCTCCGATCACAGCTCTGAAGGAGCATTCGATGCATGCCGAGTCCTCCCCATCCACTTCCGGCAGCCTCTCCCGGCGGGGCGTGCTGGCCGGTGCCGCCGCCCTCGGCGGCAGCGTCGCCGCGCTGTCCGTGAGCGCTCCTGAGCCCGCCGCCGCAGTCCCGCACCCGGGAGCCGCGCCCCGTGCCGCCGACCGGATCTCCGAGCACGCGGGACAGCATGCGAAGGCCACGGTCTTCAAGAACGTGAAGCCGTACGGCGCGAAGACCCCCGTCGACCTCACTGTCGTGGACGGCCTCGTCGTGAGCGGTCCGGCGCCGAAGGACGCGACGGTCGTCGACTGCAAGGGCCGGATAGCCCTGCCCACCCTGGTCAACTCTCACGTCCACCCGGACAAGACGACGTGGGGCGAGCCGTGGGTGACGCGCAACCCCGCACACTCCATCGCGGAGTACACCGCCGAGGACGTGAAGCTGTACCACGCGCTGCGCACACCGCTGAAGGATCGTGCCCAGCATCTGATGGCGCACGCGGCAGCCCAGGGAACCCGGGCCATGCGCGCGCATGCCGACGTCGCCCCCGCGTACGACCTGGCGGGTGTCGAAGGCGTCGGGGCCGCCCGCAAGGCTCTGCGGCACGCCCTCGACGTAGAGATCGTGGCGTTCCCGCAGCACGGGGTCATTCGCACCCCTGGCACGAAGGAACTCCTGGAAGAGGCAGCGCGCACCGGTGCCATCGACCGGGTCGGCGGCATCGACCCGATCGAGTTCGACGAGGCGCTCGACGAGCAGCTCGACGTGGTCTTCGGCATCGCCGACCGGCACGGCGTCGGCCTCGACATCCACCTTCACGAGCGGGGCGGAAATGGTCTGAAGTCGCTCCGCGAGATCATCGCGCGCACCCGCGCGCTGTCGCTTCAGGGCAAGGTCACCGTCAGCCATGTCTTCTGCCTGCCGCAGCTGACGGCCCTCGAACTCGGCCGGATCGCAGATGACTTGGCCGAGGCGGGTATCTCCCTGACGACGGTGGCGCCCGACTCGAAGCTGGTCCTTCCCCTCGACCGGCTGCGGGACCACGGAGTCCACGTCGGCCTCGGTACCGACGGCGTACGCGACGCGTGGAGCCCCTTCGGCAACGCGGACATGCTGCACCGTTCCCACCTGCTGGCCTGGGTCCAGGACGTGCGCCTGGACGAAGAGCTGGAAGCCGCCTTCCAGGCGGGCGCCGACGGCGGCGCCCAGCTCCTTGGCCTGCCCCGGGTCGACTTCAAGCCCGGCTCCCCGGCCGACTTCTTCCTCGTGCGCGGCGAGTGCCTGCCCCAGGTCGTGGTGGACCTGCCCGCGCGAGACATGGTGGTGCGCGCCGGACGGATCATCGCCAAGGACGGCGAACTGACCCACTAGCGAGTCCCCCGGACGCAAGCCCGCTCCCGCCTCGGTCGCCGCGCTGCGGCCCGGGGCGGGAGCGTAGGAGATCACCGCGGCGCAGGATGCGTTCGGTATGGCGGTCCCGGCGCCTCCGGAGGTGGGTCGGCTTGTGCATGCGGGCGTCCGGGGTGGTGGTCCCGTGTCTCCGTAACCAGTGCCTCTCGTTCGGATCATGCTGGGCGAACTGAGTCGCAGCGCTCTGAGAGTGACTGTGAACGTGCCGGCCCGACGTGGCCCGTGCAGGCTCGGCAGAGGGCGCCCCCTGCCGCGATGAGTTCCGGCCGGATCGCGAGTCTGTTCTGGTGAGCGTCGTACGACGCTGTCCGGCACGAGACACCACGGAGGACACCATGACGACCACGCCTGACAACGCGAGCAGCAACTTCCCCGGCAAGCCGCCAGTCGTCGACCTGGCCACCTGGCAGGCGGCACGCGACAAGCTGCTGGTCCGCGAGAAGGCGCACACCCGTGAGGGCGACGCGATCGCCGCGGCCCGGCGGCGGCTGCCGATGGTCGAGCTCGACGGCGCGGTCGAGGTCACCGGTGTTGACGGTCCGGTCCCCTTCTTCGACCTGTTCCAGGGCCGCGACGAGCTCGTGGTCTACAAGCACATGTGGTACGACGGCGCGCCGCACCAGGGGCAGTGCGAGGGCTGCACCACCACGGCCTGGCACGTGAAGGACGCCGTCTACCTCAACGCCCGGGGTGTCTCGTTCGCCGTCCTGACCTCGGGCCCGTGGGACGAGGTGGCTCCCTACGTCGAGTTCATGGGTTACACCCAGCCCTGGTACTCGGTGCGGGGCGTGGAGGCGCCGGTCGGCGGGGACATGGGGCACATCGTCTGCTTCCTGCGCGACGGTGACCGCGTGTTCCTCACCTACTCCACGACGGGCCGTGGCAACGAGCCGGTCAACGGGTCCCTCAGCCTGCTCGACATGACGCCCTACGGCCGCGGCGAGGCGTGGGAGGACAACCCCGAGGGCCGGCCCGTGATCGGCGATGTCCGTGAGGGGCACCCGGCCGAGGGCCGCCAGGCCTGCTGGTACTGGCGCTCGGACGCCGACGGCGTCGCCACCTGGGGGCCGACCAGCCGGCCCGTGCCGCAGTGGACCCGCCCCGGCGCGACCCCTGTGGAGACCCTCGGCCGCCATGGCCACCACCACTGACGCGCCTTCGTCGACGGCGTCGGCAAAAGGTGTCGGGTGCCGGGCGGAAACTCCGGACGATGTGAACGGCCCCCGCGCGCTCGATCGGTGGGCGGTTCGCCCGGAAGGTGAAGGACGCCTGGCTGACTTCCCGCCACAGCGGACCGTCTACGCCCTGTTCCGCCGGTGGACCCGCACGTGAGGCTCGACGGGGCGTGGCCTTCCCTATGATGGTGCGCTGACCTACGCCGCCGCCGAATACCCGATCCGGCCCGGCATCGCCGCGTTCATCCATGCAGAGGACCTGCCCATGCCCATCCGCCGGATCGCCACTCTGGCCGCGATGCCCGCGACCCTACTGCTCCTGGTTGCATGTGGGAGCAGCAAGGTGCACGGCACCATAACCGAGAAGGAGTACAAGCCCGCCCGCACCACGTGGACCACCGAGTCGGTCACGAAGAAGCAGTGCACCACGTCTCGTAGCGGGGGCAAGACCAAGAGGTCGTGCCACACGGTGCAGACCGGTACCCATCGCGTCCCGCACCGCCATCCCGCGTGCTGGCAGATCGAACTGGACGACGACGCACACGAGCTGTGCATCGCCAAGGCCCGGTGGGACAAGGTGCGTGTCGGCGACCGGTGGTGAGCCGCCGCGATCGGTACCGGATGGCCGGCACGGTCCGCTTGCGACCTCCCCGTGGTCGTTTGCGCAATTGGGGCATGGCCACGCGGGCCTGACCAAGGTTCATGCCTCGACAACCTCGTCGGTCACCAGCACGTCACCGTGACGCGGTCACGCGGGTTGCCACAGCTCGACCCGATTGCCCTCAGGATCGGTGACCCAGCCGAATCGACCGACACCGTCCATGTCCTGCGTCTCTTCGGCCACGTCCGCTCCCTTGGCGCGCAATTGCGCGAGCATCGCATCCAGGTCGCGGACCCGGAAGTTGAGCATGGTCTGCTGGGCGCGGGACCCGAAGTAGTCGGTCTCGGACTCGAACGTCGCGAACACCGTCGGCCCGGCCCCCTGACGCCACAGACCGTTCTCATCGGCGTCCAGGCCGAGGCAATCGCGATACCACGCGCCCAGGGACACCGGGTCGGCCGCCCGCATGAAGTACCCACCGATTCCAAGCACACGTTCCATGCCGCTATCTTGCCAGGACGGCGATCGGGCGAGCCGGCACCACACCATCGCCAGCTTCACACCCCCTCCCGATCGCGGGGGAGCTCGTCAGCACTCCCCGCTCCAGGGATTCCGTGAGGCGGCCCAGCAGCCGGGCGATGTCTTGATCTGGGTCGGGAAAATCGTTCGCAACCTCTCGGCGCGGGTGGCTAACGTTCGTCGACGTGGACTTCGAAGATCCCAAAGACCTGGTCCGGCGCGGGTACGACGCGCTCTCGCTCCGCTATGACCAGGCGTACGGCTCCGAGACGAAATACCAGCCGTGGATCAGCGAACTGATCGGTCGGATCCCGGCTGGAGGCACGGTGCTGGATCTGGGGTGCGGGAGTGGGGTACCCGTCGCCCGGACCCTGACGACCGCAGGTCATCGCGTTACGGGCATCGATATCAGCGAGGTGCAGATCCGCAGGGCACAAGAGCTCGTGCCACAGGCCGATTTCATCCGCGCCGATGCTACGGCCGTGGACTTCGAACCGTCCTCGTTCGACGCGATCGTCTCCTTCTACGCACTGATCCACATCCCCCTTGATGAACAGCTACCGCTGCTGGAGAAGATCGCCGGATGGTTGCGTCCCGGCGGTTGGTTCCTGGGCACCACCGGCAACCAGGCCTGGACCGGCATCGACGAGGACTGGCTGGGTGCCGGCACGGCCATGTGGTGGAGCCACGCGGACGCCGCCACCAACCGAGCCTGGATCACTCAAGCCGGCCTGGTCGTCGAGCAGGAAGAGTTCGTACCTGAAGGCGATGGCGGGCACGCTCTGTTCTGGGCCCGCCGCCGCCACTGAGGTTGAATGCGGGGCGTCGTAGGGGCTGACGGCTCCAGCCGGGGGGCGAACCGCTGCTCGCTCGATCGCGGCGGCCGCAGGAACCACTCGGGCTCCCGATCCGGTTCTGTCACCGCCTGTGACGATCAAGGCGGCGACCGGACTGCTCGTCCGCAGCAGCAGGCGGCGGGGCAGTGCTGTCGCGGACCACGAGTTTCGTGGGTACGAGCGTTGTGCCGTGTTCCACCCCGTCATGGCGCATCCGCCGCAGGACACCCTCGACACACAGGCGCCCCACTTCGGCGAAGTCCTGGTGAACCGTGGTCAGGGGAGGCAGGAAGGAGCCGGCCTCGGGGATGTCGTCGAAGCCGATGACGCTGACGTCGTCGGGAATCTTCCGTCCTCGCTCGTGCAAGGCCCGCAAAAGCCCCAGCGCCATCTGGTCGTTGGCGGCGAACACAGCCGTACAGTCCTTCTCGTCGGCAAGTTGCACACCTGCCCGATAGCCGGACTCCGCCGACCAGTCGCCTCGCACGACGCGCGGCAGGACGCAGCCCGCCCCGGCGAGTTCGGCGCGCCAGGCATCGGCACGGCGTTGTGCCGCAAAGGACTCCTCGGGACCGGCCAGATGCCAGACCGTGCGATGGCCGAGATCCAGCAGGTGCCGCACAGCAGCACGGGCTCCCCCGGCCTGGTCGGTGTCGACCACGGTGTAACGGTCGCCCGCGTCCGAGTCGGCGACGACGACCTGGACATGAGGGGGCAGGGAGATGGTCGCCGCATCGAGCAGATGCACTTCCATGATGACGATGACTGCGTCGACGGCGAGCTCTCCCAGCCGGGAGAAGGCGCCACGCACCTCGTCCTGGGTGGGAACGGCGACGGGCAGGAGCGTGACGGCGTAGCCCTCCTGCGCCGCGGACGTGGCGATCGCCTCCAGGGTGCGCATATTGCCCGTGGTGGAGAGGTTGAAGGTGATGACTCCGATGGTGCGGAATTCACCGCGCTTGAGGGCCCGGGCGGCGCTGTTGGGCCGGTAGCCCAGTTCGTTCATGGCCGCCAGCACCTGCTGCCGGGTCTCCTCGGTGACGCCTTCGTATCCGTTGGACACCCGGGAGACGGTCTGCGAAGAGACGCCGGCCAGGCGGGCGACGTCCGCCATGGACGCGCGCTGTGTGCGACGCGCGGTCCGCTTGCCCGTTCGCGTGCGTGCCCGATCCTCGCCCGTCGAGGCGCTGTCCGCCGTGTCCACCCGTCTCCTTCATTACCTGAGTCGCAGTTTCAGCAGGCGACCCTTGACCACCAACATTGGCGCAGTGTAGACATGCCGCCATCGGATGTTTACGTAAACATAACAGCCCGGGGCCCTCTCCGGCGCGGCATGTTTACGTAAACATCGCGGCGGCGGGCGACGCCGGTTCCGAGAAGGACGAGCGAGGAACGACATGACGACGCTACAACCCCCTGCGGCCACACCCGGGCATCCGGCCCGGCCTGCGGCGAAACGGGACCGCCGTTCCTGGACAGGGTGGGGGTTCATCGGGCCCTTCGCGGCGGTCTTCGCCTTCGTCTTCCTGGCTCCGATCGCCTATTCGATCCACCTCAGCCTCTTCCGCAGCAAGCTCATCGGCGGCACGTCCTTCGTGGGCCTGGACAACTACCAACAGGCCCTGCACGACAGCCAGTTCTGGGACTCCCTGGGGCGGGTGTCGCTGTTCCTGCTGATTCAGGTGCCGATCATGCTGGGCATCGCCCTGCTCGTGGCGCTCGCCCTGGACAGCGGGCGGCTGTACGGCAGGGACTTCTTCCGGATCTCGATCTTCCTGCCGTATGCGGTGCCCGCCGTGGTCGCCACGCTCATGTGGGGCTTCATGTACGGCACCCGCTTCGGTCTGGTGAGCGACATCAACAACGCCCTCGGCGTATCGCTGCCCAACCCGCTCGGGCCCAATCTGATCCTGGCGTCGATCGGCAACATCGTGACCTGGGAGTTCGTCGGCTACAACATGCTGATCTTCTACTCCGCGCTCCGCGTCATCCCGGCATCGCTGTACGAGGCCGCGCAGATCGACGGCGCCGGGCAGATCCGCGTGATCACCGCCATCAAGCTCCCCGCCATCCGCGGTGCCCTGGTCATCGCGACGATCTTCTCGATCATCGGCACCTTCCAGCTGTTCAACGAGCCGAGCATCCTGCAGAAGCTGGCGCCGAATTCCATCACCACCGACTACACCCCGAACTACTACACGTACTCGCTGTCCTTCTCGGGCCAGCAGCACAACTACTCCGCGACGGTCGCCATCGTCATGGGCCTGATCACCATGGTCATCGCCTACGTCGTCCAGCTGCGCGGCATGCGCAAGGGAGCGTGAAGCGATGAGCAGCCCCGTCACCACCCTCGCCCAGCCATCAGTTGCTTCGGCCGGCTCCGCGCCCCGCCTGCGCACGCCGCGCCGGCACGGCCCCGGGCGCCCCCGGCGCAGCGTGCTGCTGACCGTGCTCACCGGCCTGGTCCTCCTCTACTCCCTGGTGCCGCTGGCATGGCTGATCATCAGCGCCACCAAGACCCAGGAGGGGCTGGCCCATTCCTTCGGGCTGTGGTTCAACGGCGACTTCGCCCTGTGGGACAACGTCCGTGAGACGTTCACCTACAGCGACGGCGTCTTCACCCGCTGGCTGCTGAACACCGTGCTGTACGTCGTGGTCGGGGCCGGTGGCGCCACCTTGCTGGCGGTCCTGGGCGGCTACGCCCTGGCGAAGTTCCAGTTCCCCGGCAAACGCGCCGTCTTCGCCGTCGTCATCGGTGCCGTCGCGGTGCCGGGCACCGCACTGGCCGTCCCCACCTTCCTGATGTTCAGCAAGATGGGGCTGACCGACACCCCGTGGTCGGTGATCATCCCGTCCCTCATCTCGCCGTTCGGCCTCTATCTGATGTGGGTCTTCGCCTCCGAGGCAGTCCCCGACGAACTGCTGGAGGCCGCCCGCATCGACGGCGCGGGCGAACTGCGCACCTTCTTCCAGGTCGTCCTGCCGCTGCTCGCACCCGGCATCGTGACCGTCTCGCTGTTCACGATGGTCGCGACCTGGAACAACTACTTCCTGCCGCTGATCATGCTCAAGGACCCGGACTGGTATCCGCTGACCCTGGGCCTGAACAGCTGGAACGCCCAGGCCGCAACCGCCGGCGGCACGCCCGTCTTCAACCTGGTGATCACTGGCTCGCTGATCACCATCCTGCCGCTGATCGCCGCGTTCCTCCTGCTGCAGAAGTACTGGCAGTCCGGGCTCGCCGCCGGAAGCGTCAAGGAGTAACCCCGGGCCCCGCACCGCAGCACCTCCCCCACACCTGGTCTCTCCCCCAGATTTTCAACCCTCATCAGGCACGGTTTCGGCCACGACGAAGTGGAAGCACTCCCATGCACATGAACCCCCGCCGCCTGCTGCGCGGCCTCGCCCTGGTCTCGGCCCTCGCCTTGGGGGCGACCGCCTGCGGCGGCTCCGAGGAGAACAGCTCCAGCACGAAGCCGGTCTCCTCCAAGGACATCGACGCGGCTCTGAAGAAGGGCGGCACCCTCACGGTGTGGGCCTGGGAGCCCACGCTGAAGCAGGTCGCCGCCGACTTCCAGAAGGAACACCCGGCCGTCCGCGTCAAGCTCGTCAACTCGGGCACCGGCAACGACCAGTACAAGGCCCTGCAGAATGCCATCTCCGCGAAGAAGGGCGTCCCCGACGTCGCGCAGATCGAGTACTACGCACTGGGGCAGTACGCGCTGACGAAGGGGCTGGACGACCTGACCCCGTACGGCGCCGACAAGCTCGCGAGCAAGTACTCCCCCGGCCCGTGGAACTCCGTGAAGTCCGGCAGCAAGAACGTCTACGCGCTGCCGATGGACTCCGGGCCCATGGCCCTCTTCTACAACAAGAAGGTCTTCGACAAGTACAAGATCAAGGTGCCGACGACGTGGGACGAGTACCTCACGGCGGCCCGCACCCTGCACAAGGCCGACCCCAAGGCGTACATCGCCAATGACACCGGCGACGCCGGTGAGACCACCAGCCTGCTGTGGCAGGCCGGTTCGCGCCCGTACAAGGTCGACGGCACGAACGTGAAGATCGATTTCTCCGACGCCGGCGCCCAGAAGTACACCGCCGTCTGGCAGAAGCTCCTCGCCGAGAAGCTCCTCGCGCCCATCACGGGCTGGAGCGACGACTGGTACAAGGGGCTGGGCGACGGCACCATCGCGACCCTGGCCACCGGAGCCTGGATGCCCGCCAACTTCGCCACGGGCGTGCAGGGTGCCTCCGGCGACTGGCGCGCCGCACCGCTGCCCGCGTGGACCGCCGGTGACAAGGCCAGCGCGGAGAACGGCGGCAGCTCCCTGGCCCTGCCCACACTGGGCAAGAACAAGGAACTCGCGTACGCCTTCACCGAGTACGCGAACGCCGGCAAGGGCGTGCAGACCCGGCTCGAGGCGGGCGCCTTCCCGGCGACCACCGCCGATCTCCGGTCCAGCTCCTTCCAGAACACCGCGTTCCCGTACTTCGGCGGACAGCAGGCCAACAAGATATTCGCCGAGTCGGCCGCGAACGTCGCCCCCGACTGGTCGTACCTGCCGTACCAGGTCTACGCCAACTCGATCTTCAACGACACCGTCGGCAAGGCCTACATATCCGGCACCAAGCTGACCGACGGTCTCAAGAACTGGCAGGACGCCTCCGTCAAGTACGGAAACGAGCAGGGCTTCACCGTCCAGAAGTAACCGCTCGGAAGCAGCCGCCCGGAGGCTGCCGCTGAGGAGCGAGCTCGCAGCGGCGGCCTCCCGGAAGCAACCACGCACCACCTCGCACCACCCCGTGCGGTACACCGGAAGGACCACCATGATCTCCACCCTCCTGTCCCAGTTGCAGCACGGGCCGGACGGTGATCCCACTCCGCGCCTCGCCTACGGAGCCGACTACAACCCGGAGCAGTGGCCACGCGAGGTGTGGGAGGAGGACGTACGGCTGATGCGTGAGGCCGGCGTCAACATCGTCTCCGTGGGGATCTTCTCCTGGGCCCGTATCCAGCCGGCCGAGCACGAGTGGAACTTCTCCTGGCTCGACGAGGTCATGGACCTCCTGCACACGGGAGGCATCGGAGTCGACCTGGCCACCGCCACCGCGTCTCCGCCGCCCTGGCTCACCACGGCACACCCGGAGATCCTCCCGGTGACCGCATCCGGTGAGACGGTGTGGCCGGGGGCGCGGCAGCACTGGCGTCCCACCTCGCCCGTATTCCGCAAGCACGCGCTGCGCCTGGTGCGGACGATGGCCGAGCGGTACGCGAACCATCCCGCGCTGGTGGCCTGGCACGTCTCCAACGAGCTGGGCTGCCACAACATCTACGACTACTCCGACGACGCCGCCCACGCCTTCCGCGACTGGCTGCGCACCCGGTACACCACGCTCGACGGACTCAACCACGCCTGGGGCACCGCGTTCTGGTCCCAGAGGTACACCGACTGGGAGCAGATCCTGCCGCCCCGGCTGGCCGCTTCGCACCCGAACCCGACGCAGCAGCTGGACTTCAAGCGCTTCTCCTCCGATGCGCTGAAGGAGTATCTGCGCGCCGAGCGGGACGTGCTGCGGGAGATCACGCCCGATGTTCCCGTCACCACGAACTTCATGGTCATGGGCGGCACCAAGGGGATGAACTACGCCGATTGGGCTGACGAGATCGACTTCGTCTCCAACGACCACTACGTCACGCCAGGCCCCCAGGACCGCGACGAACTGTCCTTCTCCGCCAACCTCGTCAGCGGCATCTCAGGCGGACGCCCGTGGTTCCTCATGGAGCACTCCACCAGCGCAGTCAACTGGCAAGCCGTCAACCTGGCCAAACGTCCGGGCGACCTCGCCCGGGACTCGCTGCTGCACGTCGCGCACGGCGCCGACGCCGTGTGCTTCTTCCAGTGGCGACAGTCGGCGGCCGGCGCCGAAAAATACCACTCGGCGATGCTGCCGCACGCCGGGCCCGACAGTGACGCCTTCCGCGCGGTGACCGACCTCGGCCAAACCCTCAGGACGCTGGCTCCGGTCGCCGGGTCCGAGCGCGAAACAGCACGCGTCGGGATCGTCTTCGACTGGGAGTCGTGGTGGGCGAGTGAGCAGGACTCCCACCCCACTTCCCTCCTCGATTACCGCAAGGAGGCGCTCGACTGGTACTCCGCCCTCCTCACCCTCGGCGTACGGGCAGACGTCGTCACCGCACAGGCCGACCTCGGCCGATACCAGCTCCTGATCGCGCCGGTGCTGCACGTCGTCCCCGCCGCGCTGGCCAAGGAACTCACCCGGTACGCCGAGAACGGCGGCCACCTGGTCACCACGTATTTCTCCGGCGTCGTCGACGAGAACGACCACATCTGGCTCGGCGGCTACCCGGGAGCCCTGCGCGATCTGCTCGGTATCCGCATCGAGGAGTTCGGCCCCCTGCTCGACGGCGACACGGTCGAAGTGGCCCTGGACGGAACCAGGTTGGGCACCCTGTGGACCGATCGGATCACCGTCACCGACCACGAGGTGGAGGTACTGGCCGAGTACCTCAGCGGTGCGTACGCCGGCCGCCCCGCCGTCACCCGCCGCGCCGTGGGCCCGGGTTCAGCCGCGTACGTCTCCACCCGGCTGGGGGCTGAGGGTCTCACCGCTCTGCTGCCGAGGCTTCTCGCCTCTGCCGATGTCAGCAGTGAACTGCCCGACGAGGCAAGGGGAAGTATCGAGTTGGTCGTACGCCGCGACGGCGACAGCCGCTACCTCTTCCTGGTCAACCGGACCGACGAGACGGTGCCGGTGACGGGACTCGCCGGGGATCTCCTGATCGGTCGGTCAGACGATGACGGCGCCCTCGTTCTGTCTCCCAGGGACGTCGCCGTACTGCGGCAGCCCGCGACCTGACGACAGGGTTCGTCACATACAGCACAGCCCCCTGACGCCCCTTGAACGGCCGGGCAACCCGTTCGAGGGTCACTCCGTCGCGCCCCCCGGCGGCTTGCTTCGCGGACGATGCGATCGGCGGTCTGGTCGGGGGTGAGGCCCGCTGTGTCGAACCACCAGCCGACATCGCCGAAATCGCGCTTCATGTCGGCGTCGAGGGCCTCGTAGCCGTCGAAGCCGAACCGGTCACGTGGATCCCTGATGGTGTTGCGGTACTGGCAGACCTCGATGCCCGGTGTAAGGACGACGAACAAGACCTGGCGAGGCGTGAGGAGATCGAGGAAGAGTTCCATTCGTCCTCCAGCGGTCGGCCCAGGGCTGAGCATCGTGCAGGCGCGGCCGGCGCGTGGCCGGGCGGCGAGGTGGACCGCTCAGCTGCCGCTGCTGCTCGGTTTACGGCGCAGCCACTCCGAGAGCTTCCGTCGCGGGGGTCGAGCGATGATGTCGCCTCCGCGGGACCGTCCGGTCAGTTGCACACGGAGGAGAGTGGCGGTGTCCGGGCCGGATGCGGGCCGGATCTTGATGTCGCCGCTGCCGCGCTCCAGGTCGTCCGTGTCGACGACGATTCCTGGCCTGGTCACCAGGGTGAGGTTTCCTCCGATACGCAGGTCCACATCGATGTGAAGGGTGTGGTGAGTGATCACCGCGTGGGTGAAGTCGAGCTTCGCTTCGCCGAACATCAGGCGGATTTCCATGCGCCGTGGAACCAGCCAACGGTCGGTGCGTGTGATGTCGCCGAAACGGTGGTCGATCCGGATCACATCTCTGGCTTGTGGGGGCATTCCATCCGACGGCAGGTCGGCGGTCAGTCGAGCCAGGTCGCCGGTGGTGCGCGCGGACAACGCGGCGTCCAAGCGCTCGTCCAGTTCGGCCGCGGTGAGCCGGCCGTCGCCTGCGGCAACCTGCAGAATCTCCACGACTTGGTCCCGTTCCCGGTCGGAGGCCCTGAACTCGGGCGTTGGACCATGCCCGGAAGAGTCGTCAGCCGGACTGAGTTCACCCGTCATGCCCGCATTCTGGTGGACAGCCGAGAGTCCCGCAACGACCGGTGATCGCGCGTGCAGACCGCCCGGGCGTAGGCTTCGCTCAGCATGGACGCGGCGGGGGGCGGAGCGCATGACGGCTGAGACAACACCGAGGTGGGGGTCGACCCTCGATTCGGTCGTGGTGTACGCACAGGGCGCGGTCTGCCGACGCCTGGCCCGGGGCAGCGTGTCGCCTGACGGCCGGGTGCGGGTGACGGGACTGCCCCGCTCGCTGGACCCGGGCTCGCTGCGGGCCCGTGTCCTGGGTGCCCCCGGGGTACGCGTCACCGAGGCCCGGGTGGAGGTCGAGGCCGAGCCGCTCGGCACGGGCACGCCCGACGAGTTGCGGCGCGAGGTCGAGCGGCTGCGCGACGAGTACGCGGCGGCGCAGGGACGCCGGGACCGACAGCTGATGCTGATCGAGGAGGTCGGGGCTCTCCACCCGGTCCCACCTGCCCGCAGGCGCGAGGACCCGCACCGCCGCACTCCGGTCGACGCGTGGCTGGAGCTCGCCGACTTCGTCGACGAGCGGCTGACGGGACTGCACAACCGCCTCGTCGAGCTGGAGGAGGCGCTGCGCAACGTCGAGCACGAGCTCACCGTCGCCACCGACAGGCTCGCCCGCGCCTCCACCGACGCGCCGTCAGCGCACGTGGAGACCACGGTCTGCGCGGTCCTGGCCCTCGACGGCACCGGTGATGCGGAGGTGGAGCTGGAGCTGGAATACGGGGTGCCGGGCGCCGTCTGGGTACCGGCCTACCGTCTCACTCACCGTCAGGGCGACGGCAGCGGCCGTCTGGTGCTGCGCGCCTCGGTCGCGCAGCGGACCGGCGAGGACTGGACCGGCGTGCGTATCGCCCTGGCCACCGCCGATCTTCGTCGCCGCGCCGACCTGCCGAGGCTCCGCTCGATCCGGATCGGACGCAGCCAGCCCGCCCCCGCGCCTTCTGGCTGGCGCGAGCCCCCGGCCGGGCTCGTCGACCTGTTCTTCGGATACGACGCGGCGGGCCCCGGCCCAGCCACGACCGTCGCACCCATGGGTGTCGCGGGCGGCTCCGCATCCGGGCCGGTTCCGCCACCCCCGCCTCCCCCGCCCCCTGCACCGCAGAGCTACGGCGGTCCGCCGGCCGCGCTCCCGGCGCCCGGTGGCGCTCCCCCGGAAGTCCTCGGTGGCGGGATGCCCGCCCTCGCGCAGCCGGCCGGGTCGGTACCGGGCAACAGGCCGCGTGCCGGCGGCAGGTCCTTCGCGGGTGAACCCATGGCGCCCGCGGCTCCTGGCCGGGCTGCGCCGCCACCCCCTCCGGCACCGGTGGCCGGTCCGCCGCAGCCGAGCGGCGCCGAGCTCGACTATGCCGCCCTGGTCCTCTGCGGCCCCGACGAACAGGCCGGTCGCAGAGGCCGGTTGTTTCCCGGCTCTCCGTTCGACCCGGTGGCGGCCGAGTACCGGCGCCGCGCCGAGGCGGTGGCCGCGCTGCCGTTGCCCGGACAGGCCGTGCGGCCCCGCGAGTCGGCGGGTTCCTTCGACCACCGCTTCGATGCCACTGCCCGCGCCGACATTCCGTCGGACGGCACCTGGCACACCGTCACCGTCGGCGAGATCCCGGTCGGCCTGCGTACCGAGTACCTCTGCGTGCCGTCCGTGGAGCAGACCGTGTACGCGACATTGGTGCTCTCCAATGCCACCGACCAGGCACTGCTGGCCGGCCCGGTGGAGGTCACCGTCGACGACGACTTCCTGCTGACCGCCGCACTGCCCACGCTTGCCCCCGGCGGTGTCCGCCGGGTGGGGCTCGGGCCGGCCGAGGGCATCCGGGTCACCCGCCGTACGAACCTGCACGAGTCGACCTCGGGCCTGCGCAACAACACCACCGTGCTCGACCACCGCGTCCACGTGGAGCTGGCCAACCGGCTCGCGAGGCCCGTCGCCGTGGAAGTCCGTGAGCGGGTGCCGGTCACTTCCGATCCGGACGTCCGGATCGAGGAACGGGCCGACTGGACAGCACCCGAGGAAGGCGCGGGGCCCGATCGCCATGCGCCGGGAACCCGCGTGTGGCGACTGGAACTGCCCGCAGGCGACACCGCCGCCCTCGACGGCGGCTACGAGATCCGCATCCCGACCGGCAAGGCCCTGGTCGGCGGCAACCGCAGGAGCTGACACACGCCATGTCCACGGCCCCGAAGGCGATCGCCCTCCCCGTCACCGCCGTCACGTGCCTCGAGGATCGCGCCCACATCGAGCGCGCCGTCGTGCTCGACCTGGAGGCCGGGGTCCAGCGGCTGCGTCTCGGTCCGGTCAGTGCGCTGGCCGTCGACCGGACTCTCCATGCCGAGCTGACCGCCGATCACCCCGCGACCGTGCTCGACGCGCGGATCGTCCGCAGCTGGACACCGCGCGGGCCACAGCCGTCCACCGGCGACGACTCCGCCCTGCGCCACCGCGTACACACCCTCGAAGACGAGCAGTCGGCCCTGGGGCAGCGACGTGACCGGCTGCAAGCGCGCCTTGACCTGCTCGGCCGCCTCGCCGCCGATCTGCTGCGGGAGATCGGCGAAGGCGCCGGCTCCGGGGAGACCGAGCGGTCCCGGTGGGCCCGCGAACTGGACCGGGTGGACGACGAGCGCGACGCGCACGGCGAGCAACTCCGCGCAGTCGACGCCCGGCTGGCTGCCCTCGCTGCCGAACTCGGCGAAGCCCAGCGGGCCATGTATCTCTCCGAGGAGGAGCCCGCCGAGCTGGTCGGCCACGTCGAGTTGACCGTGGAGGCCGCGGCCGCCGGGCCGGTCGGGCTGCGCCTGAGCCACCTCACCCCGTGTGCACTGTGGCGGCCCGCCTACCGGGCCGTGCTCGACGGGGACTCCTTGACACTGGAAACCGACGCGATGGTCTGGCAGCGCACCGGTGAGGACTGGTCGGACGTACGGCTGACATTGTCGACGGCCCGCTCGGCGCTGGCCACCGATCCGCCACGGCTGGGCGAGGACCGGCTGACGCTCAAGGACCGCTCCGCAGCGGAGCGCCGCACGGTCGACGTCGAGCTGCGCGAGGAGGAGATCGAGGCCCTCGGCCCGGTCCCGGTGCTGGGCCTGCCGGGGGTGGACGACGGCGGCGAGGCGCGGGTGTTGAGATCCTCCGCGTCGGTCTCGGTGCCCGGTGACGGCCGCGCCCACCGAGTGCTGCTCTCCGCATTCACCACGGCCGCGCGCAGTGAGTACGCCTGCTCACCGGAGTTGTCCCCCCTGGTCACCCAGGTGGTGCGGTTCGACAATCTGTCCGGCCACGCGCTGCTCGCCGGGCCCGTGGACCTGGTCCGCGGCAGCGGATTCAGCGGCCGCGGCACGCTGGACTTCACCGCCCCCGGCGCCCCCGTCGAGCTCGCCTTCGGCAGCTGCGACGACTACAGGGTGGTCCGGCATGCCGAGGAGTCACGCGACTCCGCCGGTATCACTCAGCGGACCGTGGTCACCCGCACGGTCCGGCTGCACCTGTCCCGGTTCTCCGCCCCCGGGGAGCACGGCGATCGGGTGGTCGTCCTTCGGGAGCGGATCCCGGTCTCCGAGGTCTCGGCGGTGGAGATACGCCTGCATAAGGATTCGTGCTCCCCGGCGCCCGACGTGGTCGACGCCGAGGGCATCGCCCGCTGGGACGTCACCCTCCCGCCCGGCAGCCGCCGCACGGTCACCCTGGTCTACGAGCTGTCGGCGAGCGCCAAAGTCACCGGGCTCTGAGTTCGGCAGAGGGGCGCTGGACCGGACCGGCCTCGCTGCACCTCACCGGCATCATCCGGGCCGCATGTCGATGCCCGGCTATGACCACCGACCGAGATCACACTCGCGGCCGATCGGCGACACAGGAGGGGCACCGCCCACGGTAGGTGATCTGGACCTCGGACACCGTGAAGCCGAACCGCTCCTCCGCCGGGAAGTCGGCCAACGGGTCGCCGGCCGGGTGGACATCGCGGATGGTGCCGCAGTCGGAGCACACCAAGTGCTGGTGGGGGCGGTGAGCGTTGGGGTCGTAGCGTTTGGCACGGCCGTCGGTGGAGAGCTCCATGACCTCGCCGAGGGAGACCAGTTCGCCCAGGGTGTTGTAGACGGTGGCCCGGGAGATCTCGGGCAACCGCTCCGCCGCGCGGACGAGCACCTCGTCGGCCGTGAGATGCACATGATCACCATCGAGGACCTCCGCAACGACACGCCGCTGGGACGTCATCCGCCAACCACGCCCTCGCAGTCGCTCCAGTAGGCCACTCATATCGGTTCACCTATTCGGGTTCGGTGGGACAACGGAAGTTCACCCGCCGATGTCCGGCTCTTGTCGGGAAGCGGATGAGGTGACCTTCTGGACCGGGCCTTCGACCTTAACGGCGATGGTGCCGGCCGTGCCAGCGTCACACGCGTTGCGGCGAGGGCGCCTCTCCCTCACTTGTCAGGCCGTCATATGACCTTCCCATTCCGCTCGTCACGTCGGCGGAGTGAGCAGGATGATAAGAAAAGGCCGCCTCTCTCACATTTCCCAAAGGCCGGGACAGCCATTAGCCGTTGATCGGACCCGACGAATTGGGTTTTCGATTTCTTGTTGCCAGGGATGCTCTGCGTGTTCTCGTAGCAGTGCGGTCCGCGGTGCGCGACCATACGGACGCCGAATCCACACAATCATCGGCGTCATACACGAGAAAAGATTCTTGTCGGCCGAAAGCCCACGTGGCCGGCCGCGGGCCCGGCAGGCGTCCGGTGGGCGGGCGTCACCAGCAGATGGAACACCGAGACAGGAAGAAGGACGGACGTGTCCGGCAGCGAAAGCGAGAACCCAGCGATCCCCTCCCCGGCCCCCACGCGGACCGGCCCCAGGACGAACCGGGACTGGTGGCCGAATCAGCTGGATCTTCAAGTGCTCCACCAGCACTCACCTCAATCCAATCCACTGGATGAGGATTTCGACTACGCAGAAGAGTTCGCGACCCTCGACCCCGACGCGCTCAAGCAGGACGTCTTCGAGGTGATGACGACGTCGCAGGACTGGTGGCCCGCCGACTACGGCCACTACGGCCCGCTCTTCATCCGGATGAGTTGGCATGCCGCGGGCACGTACCGGATCGCCGATGGCCGGGGCGGCGGCGGCTCCGGGGCTCAGCGCTTCGCCCCCCTCAACAGCTGGCCCGACAACGCGAGCCTCGACAAGGCGCGCCGTTTGCTCTGGCCGATCAAGCAGAAGTACGGACGGAAAATCTCCTGGGCCGACCTTCTGGTCTTCGCCGGCAACTGCGCCATGGAATCGATGGGGTTCAAGACGTTCGGGTTCGGCTTCGGACGAGAGGACATCTGGGAACCCGAGGAAATCTTCTGGGGCCCCGAGGACACCTGGCTCGGAGATGAGCGCTACACCGACGACAGGGAACTCACCGGTCCTTTCGGTGCCGTGCAGATGGGACTGATCTACGTCAATCCGGAGGGGCCCAACGGCAACCCGGATCCGATGGCTGCCGCCAGAGACATTCGCGAGACGTTCGGGCGTATGGCGATGAATGATGAGGAGACGGTCGCGCTCATCATCGGCGGCCACACGTTCGGCAAGTGTCACGGTGCGGTCGATCCCGAGTACATCGGCCCGGAACCCGAGGCCGCCCCGATCGAGCAGCAGGGCCTCGGCTGGAGGAACACTTACGGCAGCGGCAAAGGCGCAGACGCGCTCACCAGTGGACTTGAAGGTGCATGGACCTCCGAGCCGACGAAGTGGGACAACGGATACCTGGACAACTTGTTCGGGTACGAATGGGAGCTGACGACGAGCCCCGCCGGTGCGAAGCAGTGGACTCCCACGGATCCCTCGGCCAAGGACAGTGTGCCTGATGCCCACGATCCGTCGAAGAGGCACGCTCCCATGATGCTGACGACGGACCTGTCGCTGAAGTTGGACCCCATCTACGGCCCGATCTCGAAGAGCTTCCACGAGAACCCGGAGAAGCTCGCAGTAGCGTTCGCCAAGGCGTGGTACAAGCTGCTGCACCGCGACATGGGCCCCCGCTCGCGCTACCTCGGCCCGTGGATTCCCGAGCCGCAACTGTGGCAGGACCCCGTCCCCGAGGTCGATCACGACCTGGTCGGGGACGAGGACAGCGCCGCCCTCAAGGACAGGATCCTCGCCTCGGGACTGTCCGTCTCCCAGCTGGTCACCACCGCTTGGGCATCGGCGGCGAGCTTCCGCGGCACCGACAAGCGTGGCGGGGCCAACGGGGCACGGATTCGGCTCGCGCCGCAAAGGGACTGGGAGGTCAACGACCTGCCCGAGGTGGCTGAGGCGCTGCAGACCCTTGAGCAGATCCAGCAGGACTTCAATCGCTCGCAGGCCGGCGGAAGGAAGATTTCACTCGCCGACCTGATCGTCCTGGGCGGGTGCGCGGCTGTCGAGCAAGCCGCGAAGAACGCCGGGTACGACATCTCGGTTCCGTTCGCACCGGGGCGCACGGATGCCTCGCAGGAGCAGACGGACGTGGAGGCGTTCGCCGTGCTCGAACCCAGGGCGGATGGGTTCCGCAACTACCTCCCGGCGGGCGAGAAGCTGTCGCCGGAAACTCTCCTCCTGGACCGCGCCAACCTGTTGAATCTGACCGCTCCGGAGATGACGGTCCTGATCGGCGGCATGCGGGCCTTGAACACCGGTTTCGGGCGATCCCGACATGGCGTCTTCACAGACCGGCCGGAGGCGCTGACCAACGACTTCTTCGTCAACCTGCTCGACATGGGCACGGAGTGGAAGGCGTCGACTTCGGACGCGAACGTCTTCGAAGGTCGGGATCACGCCACGGGCGAAGTCAAGTGGACCGCCACCGCTGTCGACCTCGTCTTCGGTTCAGACTCCCAGCTCCGGGCCGTGTCGGAAGTCTACGGATCCGGGGACGCGGGAGAGAAGTTCGTCCGTGATTTCGTGGCAGCGTGGGACAAGGTGATGAACCTCGATCGGTTCGACCTGCGCTGAGCCTGAGGTCCCGGTCGGCCGCGCATCGCCGGCCGGGACATCCTCGGGATCCGGGCAGCATTGATGAGGGAAACTGCGTCGTCCACTCACAGGCACTGTTGGACAGCCTCCTGGACGTCGGCTCAGACCACCCGCTGTTCTCCGTCGATCACCCGTGCGATTCGATGATGAACTCTCCCCCTGGTTCGCCGAGTGCCCGAGCAGCGAGACCGATCGTGTGAAGATTGACTGCACTCTGCCACTCTCACGACGAGCGCGGGTCGTGCTCCCCGCGGCCGTCGCCGTCCGCCGCGGCGGGGACGCCGTAGTCGAAGTCGGGGAACGTGCTGTGTATCTCCACGACCCGGCCTTCCTCCGACGACCGCTTGGCGGCCAGCATCACTTCGAGTGCGTGGAAGGCGTGTTCGGGCCGGGTGACGGTCCGGATGCCCTTCTCCACGCACTCGACGAGGTGCCTCAGGCCGTCGGTCCACGGCCACTGCGGGTCCGTCTCACCGACGATCTCCCACGAACCCCGGTCGTTGGTCCACTGCTCGAAGCCGTTGGGAGCCCAGTCGTCGCCCATCAACTGCATCGTGCCGGCACTGCCGTACAGTTCCACCGCCGGCGAGCGGTACTTCTGCATCGTGAAGCCCGTGGCGATGGAGGCGTAGCGGGAGTTGCCGAAGTCGAGCACGATGTGCGCGTTGTCGTCGGCTCGGACCGTGACCTGTTCGCCCTCGGACTCGCGCTTGGGAACGGCGACGCCGACCATCGCGGTGACCCGCTCGACGGACCCGAAGAAGCCGCACAGGCTGGTCAGGTTGTAGACGCCGAGGTCGAACAGCGCGCCGCCGCCCTGCTCGTAGAACCAGCGGCCCCACCAGGGGCCCGACCAGCCGTAGCGCGACCGGGCCAGGTGGAGCTCGCCGATCTCCCCCTCGCGCACCCGCTTGTGCATCTCCCGGTACGTCGGCGACAGCGCGACGTGCGGCGCGCAGACCAGTTCCCCCGGCGCGACGGCGGCTGCCTCGAGGAGTTCGGTCGCCTCCTGCACCGACGTCGCCATCGGCTTCTCGACGAGCACGTGCCTGCCGGCTTCAAGGGCCGCACGGGCGAGGGAGCCGTGCTCGTTCATGCTGGTGAGGACCAGCACGATGTCGAGACCGTCGCGGTCGATCAGGTCTTGGGCACGCTCGAAGGACGTATCGATCCCGAATCGCTCCGCGGCTGCTGACCGCTTGCCGGGGTCCGGGTCGTAGCCGGCGGCCAGCTTGACGCGTCCTTCTTGTTCGAGCCGGGTGATCAGTGCGGCGTACGGGCCGGAGAACACACTGCCGAGTCCCAGGACACCGATGTTCAACGTCATCGTTTCAGATTCCTTCCGTAAGAAGATCCGTAGGAGAACGGTCGACGGCTATGCCTGTCAGGGCCTTTCGGGACGCTGCCAGGGAAACCGGCGCGGTACGGCGAGGGGTCTTGAAGGGCATGCGAAGGACATGACCAGGGCCCGCCGTGGTTCGCTCGTGGTGTTCGGCCCGGCGTAGTGCAGCGTCCGGGACCCGTGCACCGTCGCGCCGCCGGCGGGCAGTGGGCAGGCCACACTGCCGGAGACTGCGCCCGTGTCGGCCAGGACCAGACCCTGCGCGGCCGGGTTGATCCGCCGGTGCGGCAGCACCGGAAGCAGCTGGCTGCCGGGCTGGAACTCCATGCAGCCGTTGGCCGTTGTGGCCGCCTGCAGGGGCATCCAGATGCTGATCGCCCGGTGCTCATGGTCCGGGTTCCAGTACGCCTCGTCCTGGTGCCAGGGTGTCTCGGCGCCGTGGTGGGCAGGCTTGCGGATCGCGTGCATCCCTGTCGGGACGACCTCGGGGCCGAGCAGCCGGCGGGCGACGACGCCCGCATTGCGGTAGGCCTCGGTGTCGCGCAGTTCGGGCGCGTAGTGGTCCGGGTTCAGGATCTGGGGCAGCAGCGGCTCGCCGTCCAGCTCACCGGCCAGTTCGAGCCTGTCCTGCTCGGCGATGTCCGCATCGTCCTCGAAGAGACGGTCGTAGACCGCCTGCAGCTCCTCCACCTCCTCGGCGGACGTCAGCCGGTCCAGGGCCACAAAGCCCCGGCGGTAGAACTCCTCCCGCTGTGCGTCGGTCAACACCTCGGCATCACTCGGATTCATGGGCCGCTCCTTGTCAGTACCGGGTGTCCGCCGGGATCTCATCGTCGTCGTTCGAAGGCCTCGCGGCCTTGTCCCGGAGGCTCATCCCGTTGCCCACAGGTGCGGAGCCTGCCGCTCGCCCGGGTCGGAGCCCGCTCCCCCGCCGGACGCGGCCGACAGTCGACGGAACGACGTGGGCGTCAGACCGTAAGTGCGCTTGAACGCACGGGAGAAGTGGGCGGCGTCGGCGAAACCGTGCTCGACGGCGATCGCCAGGGCCGTACGCCGTGTGGTGGCGAGGGCCACGCGAGCCCTGCCCAGCCGGAGCGCCTGCAGATACGTCATCGGCGGCACCCCGACGACATCCTTGAAGCAGCGCGCGAAGTGCTTGGGCGAGAGGTTCGCCGTGCGCGCCAGGGTCGCGACATCGAGGGCGCCGGCGAGGTCACGCTCCATCAGTCCGAGCGCCGCCTCGATCTCCGGGCGACGGTCGCTGCCGCCTGCACCGGCGAGTGCGCCGACGGTGCCGTGCCGCTCGACCAGTTCGGCCGTGGCGAGCTCGGCGTAGCCACGGGCCCGCAGCGCGGCCCCCGGGCTCGTCGGTCTGCCGCTGCTCACCGCCTGAGTGACGAGCCCGAGCGTCGTCGGGTCGGGCGTGGGCAGGTGGAGCGGCAGCCCGAGCAGTCCGGACAGCTCGACCGCGCCGTGGAGTTCGACGCGGAAGCCGAATCCGGTGAACCTCAAGGGGCCCCCGCCGACGGCCTGGGTGGACCGGTCCTGCCCGGGCAGCAGGATGCCCAGGCCGCCCGGTCCGACGTCGGCGGTCCTGTCCCCCTGGACGAACCGGCAGCAGCCGGAGAGAACGTGCACGATCTCGCCGTACGGCTGGTGGTCGAGGTCGATCCGCCACTGCGCGTCGACGGTCACGTCATAGGTCTCGACGAGCCGGAACGACGCCTCGTGCCAGGTGCCCCCGTGGTCAATGTGCGTCACAGCACCGCTCCTTCACCTCTTCCACCGCTTCGGCGCCCCGCCTCTGTCAGACGATCCGCAGCCGGAGGCACTCACCGCCCGCACCGCCCGGCCAGGTCACCAGCACGCCGCCGCCTTCCGTGCGGACCACCTCGGCGTCACCGTCCACGACAACCTCCCGGTCGGTGTCGATGAGCGCCCTTCCCGGCCCGTCGCCGCGCCGCAGCACCACGGCCGAGCCGTCTGCGGGGCCGTCGAGTTCGGTCGTCGCCCAGCGCAGTACGGCACCGTCCAGGCGAATGTCCGCCGGCAGCATCAGCCCGCTGCGCGCGGTCAGTTCGACGGAAGCGCCGTCGGCGAACGGCTCGCCCGCCACCTCAAGGGTGAACTTCTGCGGCACCGGCGCCACATTGACCAGATGGACGAGTCGCTGGCCCGTGGCGTCCGCCGTGGTCGTGGTGACCAGGCCGGGTGAGCCACCGTGCGCGACGATGCGGCGGTGCACCCCGATGCGGGCGAACAGCGCGCGCCAGAAATCGAGGTGGCACGGGTAGTCGCAGGCCATCACGATCGCCCGGCCGCCACCTTCCACGGTGACGTCGACCGCGACGGGCGAGCCGTCGGCGACGTCCAGGGCGAGCGGTTCGGCCCGGGTGCCCGGCGCGCCCGTGGTGCGCAGGCGTTCCAGGTACCCCACCCGGACCTCGGGCTGTTCTCCCGCCCAGCCGGTGGCGCGCACCGAGGTGAAGTGGTCGGGGGCGCTCTCCACACGCGTATCGACGGCGAGCCCAAGGGTGTCGGCGAGCACCGTGCACGGGGTGCCGTCGTCGTCCAGGACCGGGAGTCGACCGTGCAGCAGCAGCCGCCCGCCGCCCCGCACGTACGCGGCGAGCCGCTCCTGGACCGCGCGTCCCAGAACGGGGGGTGTGCCCAGGGCGAGCGCGGGGCCCGCCGGATCGAGCTCGGCACCGGCCGACGTCGGTGCCCCGGACAGGTCGAGAGCCGCGAAGGAGTGGCCGCCGAGCAGCAGGGCGCGGGCGAGGATGTCTCGCGGGCCCATGCCCCGGAACCATTCCGTGTCACGCACCAGTTCGCGCCTGCGGGCGGCGTCAGGGTGGGCGTACTCGGTCAGGTAGTGGTCCGGTACGAAGCCGAGCGCGACGTCGTCGTGTTCCTCGTCCATGGCTGCCAGCAGGTGCTCACTGCCACGGACCGCCCGCACTGTGCTGCACAGTGCCGGATAGCCCTCGCTCAGCCCGCCCTCCGGGTCGACCGGGGCCGCGAAACCGTGCCGCTCACCGGTGAAGGCGATCCGGTCGTTGCCGTCGCCGGCAGGCGCGTCCAGCGGCGGGTTGTGTCCGCCGCTGAACAGGTAGTAGTTGATCAGGCGGTTGCCCTGGGCGACACAGAGCCGCGTCTTGAGCTCCAGCGCTTCCGGGGTGACCTGCCGGCTCATGTCCTCTCCGTAGTCGCCGGTGCCCGACTCGAACTCCAGCGAGGTGAGGGGTTGATCGGCGTCATGGACAGCCGCCATGAACGCGTTGATGACGTACAGGTCCGGGACGTTCTCGACGGTCAGCTCACCGAGATAGTGGTCGGAGCCGGAGGTGGTCTGCGGGATGCCCGCGTACGACCGGGACAGCTGGCTGATGCCGATCGGGAACGAACGGCCGCGGCCCTGCTCCGTGCCGTGCACGTTGACGAAGAAGGGCACGTCGATGCCATGACCTTGGGCGATCTCGCGCAGGTGCAGCAGATACGTCGCGTAGCGGTCGCGGTGGTGGTCTCCGAGGTCGTGATGGAGCGCCAGCTGCTGGGGCTCGGTACCTGCCCGGGTGCCGCCGGATCGCCACTGGGCCGCCCACGCCTCGGTGTCCTTCGGGTCGGCACCGTAGCGCAGGATGGCTCCCTCACGGCCCCACCGCTGCGTGGCTCCCCTCGCCAGGTCGGCGAGCGTACGGTCCGTCAGCTCGGGGGAGCCGGTGACCCACGACAGCATCCCGACCTCGTTGTCCAGTTGTACCGCTGCGACGTTGCCGCCGCGCGTGACCTGGTGGTCCGCCAGTTCCGGCATGATCGCGGAGTACCAGCGCTCGGCCTGGGCGAGGTATCCGGGCTCCAGGTAGTCGAGGGTCCGTGTGGGCGTCTGTACGCCGTCCCAGCCGGCCGGTACTGCCTCCGGGTGGTCGCGGTAGATACGGAACGGAATGCCCTCGTTCTTGAGCTCGGCCATCACGAAGGGGCCCGGACGGGCGATCACCAACAGGTCTCGCTCAGCGGCGAGTTGCAAGAAACCGACCAGGTCTCGGTACTCGCTCGTGGCGCCGGTCAGATCGGTCTCGCCGGAGGCGGTCTCGTGCACGAGCCACGGCATGTAACTGGCCACGGCCGTGCATCCGGCGGCCACGAGCTTGTCGAGCCGGTCGGCCCAGTCCTCGCGGCGCAGCCGGAAGTAATGCACCTCGCCGGCCATCAGGATCCGCGGGACACCTCCTACGAGGAGGCGGCGCCGCTCCAACCTGACGGTCGTGCCTTGCTGTTCGGGCTGTGCGGCATGCTGCACACCACGGGCCGGTGCCATGGAATCTGATGTGTCTGGAGTGCTCACGAATACGTCCTCACCGGGTGATCGTCGGGGTCTGAGGTCCGAACTCCGGGCACTCGCCACGGGTATTGCCATCCTGGCGAGGCCCTGGTTAAGGTCGTGAAATCGCTCTGAAACCGGTTTCTGGAAACCGGTTTCTCGAACTTATCGGGAGACGAGCAGATGGGCAACAGCCGTGTGAGTTTGCGATGGGTGGCGCAGCAGGCGGGCGTCTCGCCCGCGACTGTCTCACGTGTCTCGCGGGGCTCCACCCAGGTCTCCCCCGAACTGCGTGACCGGGTCCTTCGGGTCATCGAGGAGTCCGGCTACCGGCCGAGCTATCTGGGGCGTGCGCTGGCCGAGACCCGGCACGGCTCACTCGGTCTGGTCTTTCCCGGACTGTCCGGGCCCTACTTCTCCGGACTGCTCCAGGGCTTCGAGGCGGAGGCGCTGGAGACCGGGGACAGTGTGCTCCTGCTCGCCTCGCACTACCTCGCCGGCACGGACGCGAAGGTGATCGACCTCGCCGGCCGCGTCGACGGGATGGCGATCCACGCAGGGACCGTCTCCGACGCGGTCGTGGAGCAGGTGGCACAGCAGGTGCGCGTCGTGGTGATGTGCGGTCAGCCGAGCCCCACACACGCTTCGGTCAGCACCGACAACACCACGATGGGCGTCCTCACCCGGCATCTGCTCGTCGACCACGCGTACCGCCGGCTTGTGTTCGTCGGGCACCCGGAGGGTTCACCGGATGTGACGTCACGCTGGGAGGCCTTCCTCGCCGCGCACCACGCGGCGGGCGCGATCCCGCCCGAACAGCCGGTCCGCGTCGGGCTCCAGCAGTCCGACGGGGTGATCGCCGCCGGCCGGATTCTCGACGGAGGCGACCGGCCCGATGCCGTGGTCTGCGCCAACGACGAGACCGCTCTGGGCGTGATACTCAGCGCACTCGGCCGCGGCCTGCGGGTACCGGAAGACCTCGCGGTCACCGGCTTCGACGACATGGACATGGCCTCCCTTGTCCAGCCCGGCCTGACCACGGTGCGGCAGCCCGTACGCGAGCTGGCCACGACCACGGCCCGGCTGCTCGTCGACCCGGAGAGACGGCCGAGCGGCAACATCACCCTGGCCACCGAACTGGTGCTGCGCGGGTCGTGCGGCTGCAGCGCGGGCGGCGCGGGCCGGGCCGCAACCTGAACCGCTTCTACGAACCCGGGACCCCCGCCGTGCGCTTCCCGTACGCACCCGGCGCGCGTGCCCGGCCACCGAACACCGACAGGCACAGCGGATGAATTCGACGGAGGTTTCTCAATGACGAGGCGACCACGCAACATCACCGCGCTCATGGCAACGCTGACGAGCTCCTGCCTCCTTCTCGCCGGGTGCACGGGCACCGAGGAGTCCGGCGGCAGCGTCAGCACGGATGGCATGATCAGCCATATCAGCTACGCGGGCATCGGCGGCGGCAGTGCGCCGCAGGCCAATTACAACCCGTTCCTGGACGCCTCCCAACTGGTGGCGACGAACTTCGTGTACGAAACCCTGTACGTCATCGAGCAGAACAGCTGCAAGGAGGTCCCCTGGCTGGCGAAGTCCTACAGCTGGCGGGACTCCAGGACGCTTGTCTTCGACATCCGTGACGGTGTCCAGTGGAACGACGGCCAGGCCTTCACCGCGAAGGACGTCGCCTTCACCTTCAACATGATCAAGAAGCACGACGTTCTGGACACCAAGGGGGTCTGGCCCCTGCTCGACTCGGTGAAGGCCACCGGTGACGACCAAGTCACCTTCTCCCTCAAGGAACCCGGCGCCTCACCGTTCACGATCATCAACTCCGTGCGCATCGTCCCCGAGCACATCTGGTCGAAGGTCAAGGACCCGACGAAGTTCGCCAACGCCAAGAACCCGGTGGGCACCGGCCCGATGAGAGTGAAGTCGTTCAACCCCCAGCAGGTGGTGACCGAGCGCAACCCGCGCTACTGGCAGGCCGACAAGGTCAAGGTCAAGGAGGTCTGGTTCAAGGCGAACACCGGTACCCCCGAGATCGAGCAGCTCAAGATGGGCCGGGGCGAGTACGACACCAACGGAATGTTCATACCGAACGTCCAGAAGTCGTACGTGGACCGCGATCCGAAGCACCACCACTACTGGTACGCGCCGGGCATGGTGATGAGCGTCTACATGAACCTCACCAAGGCCCCCTTCGAGGACGTCGCATTCCGGCGCGCGCTGACCAGCGCCTTCGACCGAGGGTCGGTGGCAAGGAAGGCCCAGCTCGGCTATGTCAAGACGGCCAGCCAGACGGGTCTGGTGCTCCCCGGCCAGAGCGACTGGCTGCCGCCGGGCACCAAGGACGGCGGCCGTGTCGGCTTCGACCCGAAGGCCGCCGAGAAGGCGCTCACCGAGGCCGGGTACAAGAAGGACTCCCAGGGGCGGCGGCTCGGCAAGGACGGCAAGCCGATCTCGTTCAAGTTCAAGGTCCCCACCGCGTACACGGACTGGGTGGCGGCGGCGGAGATCCTCGTCAAGAACCTCAAGGCGCTCGGACTGCAGGTCGAGCTGGACCGCACGTCGCCCGAAGCCCACGACGAGGACCGTGCGTACGGCCGCTACGACATGATGTTCGGAGCGCACGGCGGCGACTGCAACATGTCCCTCGGTTTCGGCCACCCGCTCGGCAGTGACGGCACGGCCCCCATCGGCAAGCGGGCCTTCAGCAACGAGGTGCGCTGGAAGGACAAGAAGACCGACGACCTGCTTGCCGATCTGCGGACCGCCAGCAGCAAGAGGGACCAGAAGAAGGCCGTCGCCGGCCTCGTCGAGATCATGCAGACCGAGGTTCCGATGATCCCGATCTGGTACGGAGCCAAGTGGTTCCAGTACGACACCACCAGGGCCGTCGGCTGGCCGAACGCGAAGAATCCGTACGCCGCCGGGGGCGACAACCTCATCCTGCTGACGCATCTGCGTCCGGCCAGGGGCTGACCGGGATGATCTACTTCATCCGCCGTGCCGGCTTCCTCCTGGCCACCCTCTGGGCCGCGGTGACGCTGAACTTCCTGATCCCCCGGCTCCAGCCGGGGGATCCGGCCCAGGCGCTTCTGTCCCGTCTGGTGGGCAAGACCGGCGTGATCGATCCGGACCAGCTGGCAGCCGTCCGCAAGATGCTCGGCGCCCCGGACGGAAACCTGCTCGCGCAGTACTGGGACTACCTCGGGGCGCTCGCTCACGGGCAGTTCGGTATCTCGTACACCTATTACCCGTACAGCGTGGGCGACGTCGTCGCCCAGGCCGTGCCCTGGACCCTGATGCTGGTCGGCGTGACGCAGATCCTGTCGTTCGTGATCGGCACGCTGCTCGGAGCCTGGGCCGCGTACCGGCGCAACAGCCGGGTCGACACGGTGATCACGCTGGGCTCGACCTTCGTGGGCACGCTGCCGTTCTTCTGGATCGCGCTGCTGCTGGTGTTCGTCTTCGCGATCAGTCTCAACTGGTTTCCCGAGGGCGGTGGTTACGGTGGCGGCAGCAGTCCGGGCTGGACCTGGCTGTTCTTCTCCGACGCCTTCCAGCACAGTGTGCTGCCCGCGGTCGCCCTGCTGATCACCGGACCGATCGGCTGGATCATCGGCATGCGCAACAACATGGTGCAGACCCTCGGCGAGGACTACGCGCGCCTCGCCCGCGCCAAGGGGCTGCCGCGGCGCCGGATCGCCCTGACATACGGCGCGCGGATCGCCATCCTGCCGAACGTCACGGGCTTCGCGATCGCGCTCGGCAGCATCCTCGGTGGCACCGTTCTCGTGGAAAGCATCTTCAGCTATCCGGGCCTGGGGCGGCTTCTCCTCGAAGCGGTCACCAACAAGGACTTCCCGCTCATGCAGGCGCTGTTCCTGTTCACCACCGTCGGGGTGCTGATCGCCAACTTCCTCGCCGATATGGCGTACGGGCTCCTGGACCCGCGGGTCCGGCGGACGGAGGCGGCATGACCATCGCGAACACCCCGAGCGCCACGACAGCGGCCACCGCCGGGGACACCGAAGGCGTACAGATCGCCGCGATCACCGCGGGCAGATCACGGCGGCTGCCCGGCTGGTTCCTCATCCTGTGGCGCAACGGCAAGTGCCGCATCGGTCTGCTGCTCCTTGCCGCCTTCGTCCTGGTCGCGCTGTGTGCTCCGGTCATCGCCCCGTTCGCACCCCGCACGGACACCTTTGCCCTCTCCGAGGGACCGACAGCCGCCCACTGGCTGGGAACCACGGCACGCGGCGAGGACGTCTTCTCGCAGCTCGTCTACGGAGCACGGACCTCACTGATCGTCGGCGTGGTGGCGGGCACGCTGTCCACCCTGATCGCGGTCGTCGTCGGGCTCACCGCCGGCTATCTGCAGGGCGTGGTGGACGAGGTGCTGTCGTTCTTCATCAACCTCGGCCTCGTCGTGCCGGTGCTGCCCCTGATGATCACTCTGGCGGCCTACGCGCCGGTCAAGGGCCTCGGGCTCATCATCATCGTGATCACCATCACCGGCTGGGCGTTCGGCGCCCGCGTCAAGCGCGCCCAGATCGTCACACTACGGACCCGCGACTACGTGACTGCCGCCAAGTTCGCAGGCGACAGTACCGCTCGGATCATCGCGTTCGAGATCGCGCCCAACATGATCTCGCTGATCGTGGTCGACTTCATGGGATCGGCCCTCGGCGCGATCGGTGCCGAGGCCGGACTCGCCTTTCTCGGCCTGGGCGATCCCTCGACGACGAGCTGGGGCACCATGCTCAACCAGGCGAGCATGGGCGGCGCGATGACAACGGGCCAGTGGGCGTGGCTGATCGCGCCGGGGCTGGTACTCGCCCTCCTCGTCACCTCGTTCTCACTCATCAACTTCGGCGTCGACGCACTGAGCAACCCCCACCTGAGGGAGGACTGAGATGGCTCTGCTCCAGGTCAAAGACCTCACCGTCACCTACAGTCCGCGCGGCGCCCGCGCCGTACGGGCCGTCAACCGGGTCGGTTTCGAGGTCGCCGAGGGCGAGTTCGTCGGCCTGCTCGGCGAGTCGGGCTGCGGCAAGTCGACCCTCGGCAACGCGATCCTGCGGCTCCTGGAGAAGCCCGCCTCGATCACCAGCGGCAGCATCACGTTCGACGGACGCGACATCACGCACGCGGGCGAGGACGAGCTGCGGCCGCTGCGCTGGGCCGACCTGTCGACCGTCTTCCAGTCCAGCATGAACTCGCTCAACCCGGTGATCACTGTGCGAGAGCAGTTCGCCGACACCTTTGCCGCGCACCCCGAGGCTGCGGGCGAGAACCTGGACGTGGACGAACGCGCGGGCGAGCTGATGGAGTTGGTGTCGCTCGAGCGAGGCGTGCTGAAGCGCTACCCGCACGAGTTGTCCGGCGGTATGAAGCAGCGTGTCGCTCTCGCGCTCGCCCTCGCGCTCCGGCCCCGGTTCGTGCTTCTCGACGAGCCGACCACCGGCCTCGACGTGGTCGTCCAGCGCGACATCCTCGACCGGCTCCGGGAGCTGCAGCGACAGCTCGGCTTCGCCGTGCTGTTCATCAGCCACGACCTCGGTACGGTCATGGAGATGGCCGACCGCGTGATGGTGATGTACGCGGGCGAGATCGTCGAGAACCAACCCGCCGCCGACATGGTCGCCGCCCAACTGCACCCCTACAGCACCGGCCTGCTCGGCTCGTACGCCGATCCCCGCGACGAGGTCGTCCACGTCGCCTTCATACCCGGCCGGCCGCCGGACCTGTCCCGCGAGCACGCGGGCTGTCTGTTCGAGCCGCGCTGCGCAGTCGCCGTCGACGCCTGCCGCACCCGGCACCCCGAGCTGCTGCCCGCCGCACACGGCCAGGCCCGCTGCCTGCTCGTCGAAGAGTCCGCGGGCGCCGGGGCGCCGCCGGGGCAGGCAGCCTCGGCCGATCGCCCCACCTCGGTGTTCTCCGCCCCCGCGGGTGCCCGCGACCGGGGCGCCGTCGACGCCGAGCCGGTGCTGGTCGTGGAGCACGCTAGCAAGACGTACAGGACGAAACGCGGCCTGCGGACCACGACCGTCCAGGCCGTGGACGACGTGTCGTTCGCACTGCGGCCGGGGCGCGTCAGCGCCCTCGTCGGCCAGAGCGGCTCGGGCAAGACCACCATCGCCCGGCTTATCACCGGGGTGGAGCGGCCCACCACCGGAGCCGTCCGCTTCAAGGACGAGCGCGTGGACAAGCTGCGGCGTCGGGCCCTACGCGGCTACCGACGGCATGTGCAGCTGGTCTTTCAGGACCCGTTCTCCGCGCTCAACCCCACCCGTACGGTCGCCTACTCGCTCAGCCGGCCGCTGCGGAACCACCTGGGCATGGACCGGCAACAGGCCCGTACCCGCGCCGCGGAACTCCTCGAGACTGTCGGTATGAGCCCCGCCGAACAGTATCTGGACAAGCTCCCCAATCAGCTCTCGGGCGGGCAGCGGCAGCGGGTCGTCATCGCGCGGGCACTCGCACCGGAGCCGGAGGTGCTCGTCGCCGACGAGCCGATCTCGATGCTGGACGTGTCCATCCGCGCCGAGATCGTCGAACTTCTCGACCGGCTCGTACGCGACCGGGGCATCGCGATGCTCTACATAACGCACGACCTGCTCAGCGCCCGGCTCCTCGCCGACGAGGTACTCGTGCTCAACAAGGGCATCCTGGTCGAGCACGGGCCCACGCTCACCGTGATCGGCGAGGCCAAGGATCCGTATACGCGCAAGCTGCTTGCGGCGATTCCCCGGCCGGGCAGAACGCGAACGGAGACCGTCGGGGCGTGACAAGGGGGGCTCACCGCGTGAAACGGTGAGCCCCCCTTGTGGCGCTTGCGGCAGGGCACGAGCGGCGCAGCCGGTACCCGGGGAGAGCGGTGACGGCCGACCGCGTCAGCGTGGCCCCCTCGTCGCCCCGCCGGCCCCGTGCGCACGGACCGGCGGGACCGGAGCGGAGACCACGACCGTCAAGGACTCACCTGCACGAGGACCGCGGACGGCTGAGGCAGTTCGAGCGTGAGGAATACCGCGTCCCTGGTGTGCTTCAGCGCTGCGGGCTCGGCCACCAGCGCGTCCGCTGAACGCAGTTGGGCCCATTGCTCGTCGGTGGGCCAGTCGCTCACCCCGAGGCGCCCGGCCAGCGTGGTGACATCGCCGTGCTCCGCGTCGAGGCGGGTGATCCGCGCGGTGGCACCCTCGCCGAGGCCGTCGAGGCGCAGTCGGACCGTACGTGCCAGGGCGGCGTCGCCCTGGGCCTTCTGCTGGTCGAGTGTGTGGTTCCAGAGCAGGATACCGAGCGAGCCGTCGTCGTGCCGCGAAGCCCACGACTGTACGAGTCCGTCGGCGCCGTCGCCCTGTGCGGTCACCGGAAGCTGCGTGCGGCCGAGGCGGGAGAGCAGCCACAGTGCGTGGTAGCGCGCCTTGGCGATTCCGCCCACCGTGATCAGGCCGAACCCGCCGTGCAACAGCCTGGGCGGCCGGCCGAGCTCCTCGAAGTGATCACTGGCCACCCAGTACGAGAGCGCCTCCATCCGTCCCGCCGCGGAACGCATCCCGTGCAGCAGGAACGTAGCCGATGAGACGGTGTCGTTGACCGGGTTGAAGTGGGATGGCGTGACGCCCCACTCGGTCCACACGATGCGCGCCGTACTGCCGTATCGCTCCAGCGTGGGGCGCAGGTCCAGCGGCGCGTTGCCGTAGGTGTGGGTGGTGACGAAGTCGACCGGTGAACCGGAGCGGGCGGTGTGCTCCAGGAGCTCGTCCACCCAGGCCGCGGCCGCCGAGGACGGGCCGCCCACGGCAAGTCGCGGGTCGACCGACTTCACTGCGGATGCGGTCACGTCGTACAGGTGCATCCACATGTCGCGCGTACTGGACCAGAAAACCCCAAGGTTGGCTTCGTTCCACACCTCGAAGTCCCAGCCGAGCACCTCGTCCTCGCCGTAACGGTCCATCAGATGCCGTACCAGGGCGCTGATCAGGTCGTGCCAGCGGTCCCAGCTCTTGGGCGGCGAGACGATGGCGCCGTACTCGAACACGGTCTTCCCGTTGTCGCTCGCCAAGTCCTGCGGCATGAATCCGAGTTCGACACAGGGTCGCAGGCCGATCGCCGTGATCCGGTCGTAGACCTCGTCGACCAGGGTGAAGTCGTACACGGGTTCGCCGTCGACCTCGCGATAGACGCCCAGGTCGTCATGGAGGATCGCGTGCGCCCGCACCGCATGGACGCCGATCTCGTCGTGCACCCGGCGCAGCGCGGCCTCCAGCTCGGTGCCGATCGTCCTGCCGCCGGAGGTCTCGGTGCACAACAGCTGGCTCAGCCGCTCGCTTCCGATCATCGGCTGCCATGGTCGGGACAGCGGCTCACCGGCAGCCGCGGCGTCCACCGCCAACGCGACCTGGGGAACTGCGCCTTCGGGCTTCGCCGAGCCGCCGGTCACCACGTCGCCCGGCCGGCCGCATTCGGTCACGGTCGGAACGGATGCGACCGCGTAGTCGTAGACGACTCCCGGCTCGCCGGTGGTGTCGACGTACCAGACGTCCGGAATGGCCAGTACGTCGCGGCCGAGGTGGTCCACCGGCTTGAGTTCGTCCCGCGGTGCCCCGGCCGGGGCCCGGTGCACCAGGTAGCCGATGGCTTGCTCGACGGGCTGCCAGCGCAGCAGCACGTGTCCGGTGCCCTGCGTGAGGGTGAGTCCGGCCGGGGGCGGCAGATCGGGGGCGGGGGCCGTCACACGGGTGTCGGACCGGGTGGTGATCCGCTGTTCCCAGTCCTGGCGAGCCGTGAGATCGCGGCCCGCGCCGCTCTCGCAGCCGCTCTCCGCAACGCGCTCGATGCCGGTGCTCATCAGTCCTCCAGGCCGTCGTTCGCAGACATGTCCCTGGTCCCGGACGCTCACGGGACGGGTGGGTGTCCGGTCGTGAAACCGGTTTCAGGATCAGCTCACAGCACCCCAGGCCGCATGTCAAGACCGTGATCCCTTGGGGCCGTCGGACCGTACGGGGCTTATGAGCAACTGCAGTTGGGGTTCCCGTGAGCCCCGAGCCCGGATCCCACCGGAGCGTCTCCGCTCACGACGCCCGGTACGCGCGCGGCGGCATGCCGAAGTGCGCGCGGAACCGTCGGGAGAAGTGAAACTCGTCGGCGAAGCCCAGTGTCCTGGCGATCTCACGATGGGTCATGTCGGTGAGTCGCAGCAGCGTCGCCGCTGCCTGCAGACGCCGCACGCTGCGGAAGGCGGACGGTGTCTGACCGACCTCCGTGGTGAATCGGCGGCGGAACGTGTCGTACGTCAGGCCCGACTCCGCCGCGACGGTCTCCAGATCCACGCTGCCCGTGAGGTCGTCGGACAGCCGGCTCACGCCCTGGGCGACCTCTGGACTGAGGTCGGGTGCGGAACCGTCGGGCGCTCCGCCCGAGTCCGCGGCGTCGTGCAACCAGTCAACCAGCGCGAACAGTTGGTGCTCCGCGGCACGCTGCGAGCGCGGCGGCGTCCGCAGCACACTGCGTAGCGCCTCGATCGAGGGCACGGGGCGCGGGTAGCGGGGCCCGGCGACCGTGAGACCGCTCAGCTCGGCCACGGAGTCGAACAGCGGACCCGTGAAGACGACGAAGAGCTCCGTCCAGCGCCGCCCCGGGTCGGTTCCGTACCAGTGCGGGACGCCGGGCGGCACGATCGTGTGCGCGCCGGGCAGGAGCCGCTCCTCGCGCCCTTCGGCGTCTCGATAGGTACCCTCGCCCTCAAGGACGACTGAGAGAACGTACTGGTCCATGACTCGCAGGGTCGAGGGCATGATCGGTTCGTCGTCGACCACCTCGCCCGCGAGTACCACCTGACCGAGCCGTGTCACGGGCCCCTCCGCGACCGCGACGACCGTACGCACACCCATGCGAGCGACTGTACCGGCGCCAAAACGTTCATGTCCGTGCCGCCCACGTACATTCCACGGCCCTCGCCCGTCGCCCTAGCGTCGAGGGCGTAGGGATCACTCCCGTCCGAAGCACTCCCGTCCCGCATGGTCCAGGAGGCCCCCATGACAGCGACCCCCACCGTACGCAGCGGTCTGGTGACGCCCGAACTGCGCGAACAATACGAGAACGAGGGCTACTTCGTCCTTGAGAAGGCGCTCACCGACGAGCAGCTCCAGCTGTTGCGTAGCGGCGCGCAGTACTCGATCGACCGGCTCGATGCCGAGATGGACGCAGCCGGCGTCGACCGGATCGGCATCAACCATCGAGGCAAGCGCTACTTCAGCAACATGATCTACCAGCAACGACCGGAGCTTCGGCAGTTCCTGTTCAGCGACACCGTCGCCGAGATCTGCAGGGCCACCCTTGGCGAGGACGCCTACCTCTTCTGGGAGCAGTACGTCATCAAGGCGGGCGATCCGGCGACGGCGTTCGCCTGGCACCAGGACTCCGGCTACGTGCATGAGGATCACGAGCCCTACGTGACCGTGTGGATCGCGCTCGACGACGTCACCGAGGACAACGGCCCGGTCTATCTGCTGCCGTACTCGCGCTCCGGAATCAAGTCGTACGTGAAGCACATCACGGACCCTTCGACCAACGACCGGGTCTGCTACTTCGGCTCCGACCCCGGCATCCCGATGACCGCACCGGCGGGCTCCATCGTGGTGTTCTCGAGCGTCGTGATGCACCGCAGCGGCCCCAACTTCACCGACCGCAACCGGCGGGTGTACATCGCGCAGTACTCCAAGGAGATCATCACCGCCAAGGACGACGCGGCCACGCCGCAGGGAGCCGTCGAACGTTTCCTCGACGGCGGCGAGGTCGTGGCGGACATCTGAAACGGGAGGGAGCGGGAAGATGAGGAAAGATGCGATGAGCGAAGCCGTCCGACGACCGACACCGCGCCCCACCTACGACCACCCCACCGTCATCCGGCAGCAGGACGCGGTGCGCCATCTGTGGGGCGACCCGAACGGTTCGGGCCATGTCAGCGACCAGGTGTACGTGTCCTCAGCGGACCTGCATGTACTGCAGTTCACGCTCACCCCGCGCGGACGGTATGTGCACTCGGCGATGAACCCCACCGTGTTCGGCGCCGACGTGGCGTACGTCGTGCTCGAGGGGGAACTCGTCCTGATCGATCCGGAGCACGGCGAGGTTCGTCCGCTCACGGCGGGGGACGTCGGATTCTTCCGCCGCGACACCTGGAACCACGCGGTGAACCCCCGCCACGAGCCCGTACGCGTACTGGAGTTCTTCTCCCCGCCGCCGTCACGCAACACCGCTTCGCCCTATGCGCGCAGCAAGCCGCTCCTGGCGGAAACGCACTATCGCGACGCCCGTTGGGACAGGCGGTGGCCGGCCGCGCAGGCCGAGCGGGACGCTGCCGCCCGTCTTCACGTCGTACGCGACGAGGACCAGTTGCACTGGCTTCCCGAGGAGGACGGCGGCCATCTGGCGGGGACTGCGGTCGACACCGAGTATCTGACCGTCACGCGCGGGCGGCTCTCACCCGGGCACACGGGAGAGGTGCACACCACGCTCGACGAGACCGTGCTGTACGTCACGGACGGCACGCTGTATGTCCATCTTCCCGCGCACGACGGCCCGGCATGGCATCGCGTCGAACCGGACGACGCCGCCTACCTGCCGAAGGGGACCGCGTACCGGCTGGTGGACGTCGACGGCAGCGGGGCCCGCTACTGGGCGGGCGCCGGGCGCGTACCGGAGGGATGGCAGCCGTGAGCACGCTGCTGACCGGCTCCGAGGCCGAAGGCGCGCGCGTGGTGGTGGCCCTCGACATCGGGGGCACCACGCTCGTCTCCGGTCTGGTGACCGCCGACGGCACCGTGCTGCACTCGGCCGCACGCCCTGCCGTGCGGGACGGAAGGCGGGATCCGGATCTCGTCGGCACCGTCACCGTGGCGCGGGAGATGACCGAGGCGGCCGCAGCCATCCGCGCGCAAGTGGTCGGCATCGGTGCCGGTTTTCCCGAATATGTGGATGCGACAGGGAAGTTGACCAGTCGCGAGGTCCTCGACCGGGCCGTCCAGCCCGCAGACCTGCTCGACCCGCTGATACCCGGACGGCCGGTGGTCGTGGAGTCGGACGTGCGCTGTGGGGCACTGGCCGAGGCCCGGTTCGGCCGCGGCCGCGGGCTCGGCTCGTTCCTGTACGTCTCCCTGGGCACCGGACTGTCCGCCGCATTCACACAGGGCGGACGGGTGTGGGAGGGGCATCGCGGGGAGGCGGTGGCATTGGGCAACTGGGAAGTGCCCGCGTCCGTCGACCCGGAATTCTCCGCTGCCGTACGCGACGGTCGTACGCCGAACCTCGAGGAGTACGTTTCCGGCGCCGGCATCGCCGCCCGGTACGCGGCGGCCACCGGAGCCGACGTCACCGAGGCCCGCCAGGTCGTGCTGCGGGCCGCGGCCGGTGACGGCGCGGCGGCCGCGCTGCTCACCACGGCAGGCAGGGCCCTGGGCGCCGCACTGGGGTGGGCGGTGTCGCTGCTCGACCCCGAGGCGATCGTCATCGGCGGCGGACTCGGCACCGCCGGAGGGCTGCTCCACGAGGCGGCGTGGGACACCTACGCCGAGCGCTCCCCGCGCCCGGGCCGGCCCCCGATGCGCTACGCCGAGCTCGGCGAGCGGTCCGGGCTCCTCGGCGCAGCGCTGGGCGTGTGGGACCATCCGGCCGTGAACGGTAGCGCCCGGTGCGCCTCCCGCTCCCGGCCGCTCGCCCCGCACCGGACCCCGTGACCGTACGCGCCGCACGGGACGCCGTGACCGTGCGCGCCACATCCTCCACGACTTGGTGGCGCGCACGGCCGACAAACCCGTCACGTCCGCCCGTTCAGGTGCGTGATCTCACCCGTCCCAGCCCCCCTTCCCCCGTGCGGCGTCCGCCCCTAGGCTGAGCGCGCTTTCGGGCAGGTCAAACGGCTTGCCGGATGCGCAGGTCAAGGGATGCAGGAGAGGCAAGGCAGCACCATGAGTACTCCGACGGTGTACGACGTCGCCGAGCAGTCCGGCGTCTCCATCGCGACGGTGTCGCGCGTGTACCGCAATCCCGACTCCGTACGCGCCTCCACCCGGGAACGAGTGCTGGCCGCCGGTCGCGAGCTGGGATACGTGCCCAGCGGTAGCGCTCGGGGACTGGCCAGCCGTACGACGGGAGTCCTCGGCCTCTACTTCCCCGACATCCACGACGCCGTCGCGGAGAGCGTCCCGACGGTGGACGACACCGAGCTGATGCTCTATTCCGACCAGGTGATCCGTGGCATGGAACGCGCCGCCCGGCAGCACGGCTACGCGCTCCTGATCGCCGCGGCGCACGCGGAACGCGCGAGTGAGCAACTCGCCGAGGTCGCGGGGCGGGTGGACGGGCTCGCCCTGCTGGCCCAGACCGGGATAGCGAGCGAGGACCTGGAGGTCATTTCGAGACGGCTGCCCGTCGTCATGCTCGCCGGGGACCGGGACGCCGACCACGACCACATCGAAGTGGCCAACTTCGACGGGCAGTTGGAGCTCACCCGACATCTGATCGCCGACCATCGCCTGCGCAGACTGGCTTTCATCGGCGGCCCGGCGGACTCCCCCGACGGCGAGGCGCGCTTCCGCGGATTCCAGGCGGCCCACCTCGAGGCGGGGCTACCGCTTCCGCAACAGCCCGATGCGCGGGGCGATCTGACCCAGGATGCCGGCCGCCGTGCCGTCGAGGGGCTCCTCGACCTACCGGGGCAACGCCCCCAGGGGCTGGTGCTCGCCAATGACCAGATGGCTGTGGGTGCGCTGCATGCGCTGGCGTCGCACGGCATCGGCGTGCCGGGCGACATGACCGTGACCGGCTTCGACGGGATCCCGCTGAGCCGCGTGGTGCGGCCCGCGCTGACGACCGTACGACAGCCGATGGGCCGGCTCGGACAGGAAGCGGTCGAGCTGCTCGTCGCCAGGATCGCGGACCGTCAACGGGTCTCCGTAGCACGGGTGTTGCCGGTGACGCTGATGCGGCGGGCCAGTTGCGGCTGCGCGACGCAGTGAGCGCCGCAGCCGGCCGCACAGCGAGCGGTGCAGAACACCCTTGCAGCACACGGAATTCCGCACGTTTACGAAAGTGTTACCGACGCGCCCCTTGAGGCCACCCGAGGCATGCTGCAGGGTCATCCGTGCGCCAATCTGTAAGCGCATACATGAAGCGCATACATGAAACGCACACATGCACTCGAGGAGGAGTCACATGTCACGCATCGCCAAGTCCGTCGGCCTGGCCATGACAGTGGTCTCGGCCATCGGTCTGACCGCCTGCGGCAGCAGCGGCGGCAACGGGGTCGCGGCCGACGCCAAGCAGACCGTCACCGTTTGGGCCATGGGCGAGGAAGGTGCGCGACTCCAGTCCGTCACCAAGGAGTTCACCAAGGAGCACCCCAACATCACTGTCAAGGTGACCCCCGTCGGCTGGGACGTCGTCCACCAGAAGCTGGTGGCGGCCGCGGCTGCCGGCAAGCTGCCCGACATGGCGCAGATGGGCTCCACGATGATGGGCGAGTTCATCTCCCTAGACGCCCTCGAGCCGGTGGACACCCAGACCTTCGACAAGGACGACTTCTTCCCTGCCGCCTGGAACGGCAACGTCCAGGACGGCAAGGTCTACGGAGTGCCGTGGTACGCCGACACCCGGGCGCTCTACTACCGCACCGACCTCGCCGACAAGGCCGGCGTCACCAAGGCCCCGACCACCTGGAAGGAACAGAGCGACCTCGCCTCCGCGTACCAGCGCAAGGCCGGGGCCGACTGGGGCACGGCCCTCCAGCCCGGCAGTACCGGCGCCTGGCAGGGCTGGCTGCAGTACCTCTACTCGGCGGGCGGCGAGCTGCTCGGCAAGGACGGCAAGCCCGCCCTCGACTCCCCCGAGGCCATCAAGTCGTTCACGGAGTTCGGCCACTACTTCGACGCCGGGCTCGCCAAGAAGAACTTCGTGCCGGGTGAGGACGTCCTCAAGGGCTTCGCCTCGGGCAAGACGCCGATGTTCCAGTCCGGCCCCTGGATGGTGCAGAACATCGCGGACCAGGCGCCCCAGCTGAAGGGGAAGTGGAAGGTGGTGCCGGTGCCGGCCGACAAGACCTCCACGTCCTGGGTCGGCGGCGCCTCACTGGTCACCTTCAAGGACAGCGAACACAAGGCGGCCGCGGAGGAGTTCACCAAGTTCCTCAGCACGCCGAAGATGCAGGCGCACTGGTACGAGATAGCCAAGTCGCTCCCCGCGAACAAGGCCGCATGGAACGAGCCCGCCCTCAAGAGCGGCGGAGAGTCCCTCAGCGCCTTCAAGCAGTCCCTCGACACGGCCGAGGCGGTCCCGCCGATGGCCAAGTGGAACGAATTCGCCGCCCAGATCGAGAGCGCCCTCGAGAAGATCGCGCGTGGTGCCGACCCGGCCGCAACGGCGAAGCAGCTCCAGAAGTCCACCGAGGGCCTGGTGGGCTGACCTCATGAACAGCACCGCCGCCGAGGCCGGCGCGCCGGAACGGGCACCGGGATCCGCACAGCACCCGGCCGTCCAGGGCGCGCCGGCCGAGGAGCCAGGGGCGGCCCGGCCCCGCCGGGACCGGCTGTCCCGGCAGAATCTGGCCGGCTGGCTCTTCTCCACGCCGTTCCTGTCGCTCTTCCTCACCTTCATGGCGTTTCCCATCGTCGCCACGCTGGTGATGAGCTTCACGGACTTCGGCCTCCGCAATGTCACGGACCCGCTCTCGGTGAATTTCATCGGCTTCGACAACTACACGAAGCTCTTCGAGGACGAGAAGTTCGTCCGGGCACTGCTCAACACCGGCTACTTCGTGGTGCTCGGCGTGCCGCTGACCATCGGCAGCGGACTCCTGGCGGCGGTGCTGCTCAACTCCGGCATCGACCGGATGCGCACCTTCTTCCGTGTCGGCTTCTATGCGCCCGTCGTCACCGCCATCGTCGCGGTCGCCGTCATCTGGCGCTTCGTCCTGGACCCCGGCGAAGGACTGATCGCAGGGCTCGGACACCAGATCGGCCTGGACACACCGGACTTCCTCGGCTCCGAGGCGCTTGCCATGCCCTCCCTGATCGTGATGGCGGTCTGGCGCAACATGGGCACCGCAATGGTCCTCTTCCTCGCCGGGCTGCAAGCCATCCCGACCGACGTCCGGGAGGCGGCAAGGATCGACGGTGCGGGGGTCTTCCAGGAGTTCCGCAGGATCACGGTCCCCCTTCTGCGGCCGACCATGCTCTACGTCGCGGTGATGACCTCCATCGGCTTCCTCAACGTCTTCGAGGAGCCGTTCGTGATGACCGACGGCGGCCCGTCGGACAGCACGCTGACGATCTCCCTGCACATGTACCGGGAGGGCTTCAACTTCTTCCACATGGGTTACGCCAGCGCCATGGCGTACGTCCTGTTCGTGATCGTCCTGGCGGTCACGCTGCTCCAGCTCCGTCTGCTGAAGGACAAGACCGCATGAGCGCCACCGAGACCCGAGCCCATTCCGCACCCACGGTCCGCGCCGCGCCGCAGTCCTCGGGCGCCCGCGGCCGCAAGGCGCTCGTCTACGTCCTGCTCAGTGCCGGTCTGCTGGCCATGGCCGCGCCGTTCCTGTGGATGGCGCTGTCGGCCTTCAAGACTCCCCAGGAGCTGGGGGCCAGCCCGCCGGCGTGGATTCCGACCGAGTGGACTCTGCAGAACTTCAGGGATCTGCTGGCGAAGATGGACGTCGGCCGGGCCCTCTTCAGCTCGGTGCTGGTGGCGGTACTCGTCACGGTCTGCAATCTGCTGTTCTGCTCGATGCTGGGTTATGCCCTGGCCAAGCTGAACTTCGTCGGGAGGAAGCCGGTGTTCGGCGTCGTCCTCGGCGCACTCATGGTGCCGGGCAACCTCATGCTGCTCCCGCAGTTCGTGATGATGAGCCAGATGCGGCTGCTCGACACCTACACGGCGCTGATCCTGCCGTTCGCGGCAGGTGCCTTCGGGGTCTTCCTGATGCGGCAGTTCATGATGGCCATTCCGGACGAGCTTCTCGAGGCGGCCCGCATCGACGGAGCCCGCGAGTGGTTCATCTTCTGGCGGATCGTGCTGCCTCTGGTCAAGCCGGCCCTGGCGACGCTGACGATCTTCGTGTTCCTCGGCTCCTGGAACAACTTCCTGTGGCCGCTGATCGCCACCAACGACCCGGACAAGTACACGCTGCCGGTGGCCCTGGCCACCTTCGCCACCGATCCGACCAAGGCGGACGGCTCCAACGGCGTCCTGATGGCGGGGGCCTTCCTGGTGGTGCTGCCGGTGCTGCTCGTCTTCGTCCTCCTTCAGCGTTTCTTCACGCAGGGCATCGCCACGGCGGGTCTCAAGTAGTCCCCGGGCCACGATGCCCTGCCTCCCCTGAGCCCGTGCGGGGCCGGCCCTTCCTGACGACGGCCGGCCCCGCACGGCACCCACAGTCGTATCCACGCCTTTCGCCCCAGGAGTCGCCCCCGCACGGACCACCGCTCATGCCCCGCACTCGCACGTGGCGCAGGCCCCGCGCCGGCCTCCCCTGCAGGCCGCTGACCATCAAAAAGTGCTCCGGGCCGGGACCACGAACCCTGGCCATGACCGACAACCATGCGGTCCCGGCCATCGGCGCGTACGGCAGTGTCATCAACAGGACTCCGGCCGTCGGCCGCCTCGCCGCCGAGGCATGCGATTCGACAACGCCTTCTGCACCAACTCGACCTGCTCACCGGCCCGTGCGACCCTGCTCACCGGCACATACAGCCACATCAACGGAATGACCACGCTGGAACAGCCCGGGCAGCTCGGCGACGCGGCGGTGGTGGTGGCCGTCGAGGGCCGGGCGCACGGTGCTGAGCGTGCGGCGCGCGGAGTTCACCGTCCGCAAGGGCTGAGGCCTGCCCCACGACGACGGGCCCCTCCGCCGGATACGGAGAGCCCGTCGTCGTGCGAGGAGCCTCGGTCAGGGGTACGAGGATGCCCTGCGTGAGGAGCCGCGTTCAGAGCTCGAATATGCCGTATCCGAAGCCTTCGGCCCGGATCCGGTCGCCGGCCACAGTGACGCCGTGGGCCTCCAGAGGGGCGGCCCCGCCCGCGGGAGCAGCAGTCTCGGCGGCGTCGCGGCGCGGGTTGACCACCACGAGGTAGCGGCCGCCGCGGATGTACACCAGTGGATAGTCGGCGTGCAGGATCTCCGTGCTGCCGACGGCGCCCAGCTCTCGGATGTCCTTGCGCAGTGCGATGAGGCGGCGCACCAGGTGCAGGAGGGAGCCGTCGTCGGCGCGCTGGGCCGCGACCGTCGGACGGCCCGGGTCCGGGTCGACGGGGAGGTAGAGGCGGTCGGCCGGGGCGGTGGAGAAGCCCGCGTTCGGCGAGTCGTCCCACTGCATGGGGGTGCGGGAGCCGGCGCGGTTGTAGCGGGGGCCCAGCCGGCTGCCTTCGTGTCCGGGCAGGCCGGGCACGTAGCGCATGCCGATCTCGTCGCCGTAGTAGATCGCCGGCAGCGTGGGCCAGGTGAGCTGGAAGACGAAGGCGGCGGGCAGCTGTTCGGCGGTGCGCGGACCGCAGGCCAGGCGGGAGAAGTCGTGGTTGGCCGTGGGCAGGGAGATGAAGCCGGCGTCACCGACGGCGTCTGTCGCGTCGCGCCAGTCGGCGAGGAAGGTGCGCGGGGAGCCCTTGCCCTCGGCGTCGAAGTAGGGCGCCTGCGGCTCCCATTGCTCGCTGACGGTGCCCTCGAAGTTGTTCCACAAGGAGCGCAGTGCGAGCCCGTCGTCCTTGGGGCCGAACTGCAGGAAGAAGTCGGCGTGGAAGCCGGCCGGGACGGACGTTGCGGGGTCCCCCCATTCGGAGAGCAGCGCCGCCTGCGGGTGCTTGCCATCGAGCCAGCTGCGAAGTTCCCGCCAGACCGCGGCGGACTGTGCCTGGCCGGGGTCGTCCTTGACGAGGGAGGCCGCCATGTCGACGCGGAATCCGGACAGGCCGAGGGTCAGCCAGTGGTCCATGATCTCGCGCAGAGCCTGGCGGTTGGCGCGCGGCCCCTCGGCGTCGACGGGCAGGCGCCAGGGTTCCGCCTCGTTCATGCGGGCGTAGCCGAAGTTGAGGGCGGGCTGGGATTCGAAGAAGTTCGGCAGGTAGTAGCCGGGCCGGGTACCCGGCGAGGCCACGAATCCGTCCGGCAGTGCGGCAGGGTCCGTCGGGTCGGCCCAGATGTAGCGGTCGTCGGACGGGTCGTCGGCCGAAGCGGTGAACCAGGGGTGCTGGTCCGAGGTGTGGCCTGCGACCAGGTCGAGCAGTACGCGGATGCCACGGCGCGCCGCGGCATCGGTGAGCCGGGCGAGGTCGTCGTTGGTGCCGTAGCGCGGCGCGACGGTGAGGTAGTCGCTGACGTCGTAGCCCGCGTCGAGGAACGGCGAGGCGAAGCACGGGTTGAACCAGACGGTGTTGACGCCCAGCCAGGCGAGATGGTCCAGCCTGGCCTCGATTCCGGCGAAGTCTCCGATGCCGTCGCCGTTGGAGTCGGCGAAGCTCTGCGGATAGATCTGGTACAGGATGGCGTCGGCGAGCCATTCGGTGGCGGGGCGGGGGGACATCATGACGGTGGCGTCCTTCGCGGGTCGGGGTGACGGGGGGGGTTGGGGATCAGCGTGCAGTGCGCAGGATTGCCTGTACGGGCAGATGGTCGCTGGGGTAACGGCCGTTCGGTGCGAAGTCGTTGAGCATCGCCCGGCGCACGCGGGTGCCCCGGGACGCGAGGATCCAGTCGATGCGGTCGCCGCCGGGGACCGGCGGCCGGTAGTCGTGGAAGGTGCCGTGGGCCGGGCCGCGTTCGTCTGCGGCTTCCCAGGTGTCCACGAGATCCGCCTGGGTCAGGAGCGCCGCGTGGACGGTGCTGTCGCCCGCGGGAGTGTTGAAGTCACCGGTGACGATGCGCGGAACGTCGGGCGCGAGCGTGTTGAGTCGCTCGGCGAGGAGTTCGGCGGAGCGCTCCCGAGCGTGTGCGCTCGCGTCGTCGAAGTGGGTGTTGGCGGCGAAGAGCTCGCCGCCGCCGGACAGGTCATGGAAGCGCACCCATGTGACCATCCGGGTCCAGCCGCCGCCCCAGGTGTTGGAGCCGGGCTCCTGCGGGGTGCCGGAGAGCCAGAAGTGGTCGTACTCCAGAGGTCGGAGCCGTGTGCGGTCGTAGCCGATGGCCATGAACTCTCCGCGGCTGCCGCCCTCCCTGCCCTGGCCGATCCAGCCGTAGTGCTCCGGCCCCAGGTCGGCTTCGAGATCCCGCAGGGGTCCGTGGAGCCCCTCCTGAGTGCCGATCAGATGGGGCCGCTCCATCCGCAGCAGGTGAGCCACCACGTCCCGCCGTTCGCGCCAGGGTCGGGGCGACGCGGGCCAGTCGACATGCAGATTGAAACTCATGACCCGCAGCCAGGGCGGATCGTTGTCCGTCATGCGTTCGCCTCCGAAGCGACTTCGGGGTGGAGTCCGGCAATTCCCTCGGTATCCGCGAAACAGCTCTGCCCGGGGGCTTGTCCGCAGTTGATGAATGCGCTTTCATTCATGCCGCGCAAAACGTTAACTTCACAGGTAGCGATACGGCAACAGGTAAAGAGGTCACGACGTGCTTCGAGCGTACGAGGACAAGGTGAAGGACCTGCTCGGCCGGATGACGGTCCAGGAGAAGCTGGGGCAGATCCAGCAGTTGACCTGGACCGGTGACACCGGCCCGGGCGGCGGTCAGACCGAGCAGACGGAGGCCGCGGCCCGTGCGGGACTGCTCGGTTCGGTGCTCAACATCCACGGCGCCCGCAGCAGCAACTCCCTCCAGCGCATCGCTGTCGAGGAGTCCCGGCTCGGCATCCCGCTGCTCTTCGGCCTGGACGTCATCCACGGCTTCTGGACCGCCTTCCCGATCCCGCTGGCCCAGGCGTCCAGCTTCGACCCGGAGGTGGCGCGACGGGACGCCGAGGTGTCGGCGAAGGAGGCCCGGTCCGAGGGTGTGCGCTGGACCTTCTCCCCCATGATGGACGTCACCCACGAACCGCGCTGGGGCCGGATCGCGGAGAGCTGCGGCGAAGACCCCTGTCTCAGCGCAGCCTTCGCGGTGGCCAAGGTGCAGGGTTACCAGGGCCCGGCCGACGGCAGCGAACTGTCGCGCATGGATCGGATCGCGGCCTGCGCCAAGCACTTCGTCGCCTACGGGGGAGCCGAGGGCGGCCGCGACTACAACACGGTCGACGTCTCCGAGCAGCGACTGCGCAACCTCTACCTGCCACCCTTCAAGGCGGCGGTCGACGCCGGGGTGGCCACCGTCATGGCCGCGTTCAACACCATCGGCGGGGTACCCGCGCACGGCAACGCGCACACGATGAACTCCGTCCTCAAGGAGGAGTGGGGCTTCAAGGGCTTCGTGGTCAGTGACTACACAGGCGTCGAGGAGCTGATCGCGCACGGCTTCGCCGAGGACGGCGCCGAGGCGGCCAGGCTCGCGCTGACCTCCGGCCTCGACATGGAGATGGTCTCCACGAACGTCGCCGTCCACGGCGAGGCACTTCTGTCCGACGGCCTGATCACGATGGAGCGCCTCGACGATGCGGTGACGCGCATCCTGCAGCTGAAATTCGACCTGGGACTGTTCGACGACCCGTACTCCGACGAGTCGGCGGCTGTCGCCGAACCCACCGCCGCAGCACGGGCCGCATCCCGTGAGAGCGCCGCCCGGTCGATGGTCCTGCTCAGGAACGAGGGTTCCGTCCTCCCGCTGAACCCGGCCGCCGGCTCGATCGCGGTCGTCGGCCCCTTCGCCGACTCCACCCGCCTGCACGGCACCTGGGCGGGACCCGGTGCGTCCAGGTTCCCGTCCGTCAGCGTTCTGGACGCCGTGCGCGAGGCGGCGCCCGGCGCGAAGGTCACGCACGCCGGTCAGGACCTGACCCAGGCGGTCGCCGCCGCCGCGGCCGCCGAGGTCACCGTCGTGGTGGTCGGCGAGGACCCCGAGCTCAGCGGTGAGGCGGCCGTGCGAAGCGACATCGGTCTGCCCGCGGGCCAGGAGGAACTCATCGCGGCTGTCGCCGCGACCGGCAAGCCCTTCGTGGTGGTACTGGTCAACGGCAGGCCACTGGTGCTGGGCGACTGGCTGGACTCCGCGACCGCGGTACTGGAGGCCTGGCACCCCGGCATCGAGGCCGGTCACGCGGTGGCGGATGTGCTCTTCGGCGCGGTCAACCCGGGGGGCAAGTTGCCCGTCACCTTCCCGCGGGCCGTGGGTCAGATCCCCCTCTACTACAACCACGAGAGCACGGGCCGTCCGTACAACCCGGCACGGCCGGAGGAGAAGTTCGTCTCGAAGTACCTGGACCTGGCCGACGGACCGCGCTTCCCCTTCGGATACGGCCTCAGTTATACGACCTTCGCCGTCTCACAACCGCAGTTGAGCCAGGAGAGCATCGCAAGGGAAGCCCTGGAGCGAGGCGAGACGGTCGAGGTGTCGCTGACGGTCACCAACACCGGCGAGCGGGCGGGCGACGAGGTCGTCCAGCTCTACGTCCACGATGTGGCGGCCAGCATCGCCCAACCGGTGCGCCGACTGCGTAGCTTCGAGCGGGTCACCCTCGAGCCGGGCCGGAGCACCACCGTGTCCTTCCGTCTCGGTGCGCAGGACCTCGGGTTCTGGACCAACGACCCGGCGGGGACATTCACCATCGAACGCGGCCGCACCGACGTCTACACGGGTACGAGTTCGACGACGCGGGACTACTGCCCGCTGACCGTGGTCTGACCTGTGTCCGTGCACCGCCGCCGCACCGATCTGTACGGCGGCGGTCGCCCCTCCCCCTCTCAGCCCACCGGAGGCGCCCCCGAAGCCCACCCCGTCCCCTGGCCGCTCCCGCCCGAGGACCGCGCGGCGAGCCCGTACACCGGCTGGTCCCGAGCCCACTGGGAGGCCACGGCGGACGGACTGCTCGACTCGGTCGACCGCCACGCGTCGCCGGGCCGCGGGCTCATCCTGCTGCCCGGCAGGCACAGTTGGTCGGGGGCGCGCTCCGACGGCCTCGAAGGCAATGCCCGCACCTTCCTGCTCGCCGGCTTCCGCATCGCCGGAGCCGCGGGCGACGACCCGCACGGCATCCTGCAGCGGTACGCGGACGGCCTCGCCGCGGGCACGCGTACCGTTCCTGACAAGTGCCCGTAAGTGAGTCTTGGACCCACTGCTGCGTGCTGGGCGCATCCCGAACGGTTTTGGATGCGCTGGTCCCACGCTTTCGCTTCCCGTTCGGCGCTGGCCCTTCAGGGGGCCGGTCCGTTGTGGGTGGGCGGGTTCCCTCACGCCCCCGGGTGCCCGGTAGGTCCTGGACGTTCCGATGCCCGCACGATCACTCCGTTCGTGTGGGGGCGGTGCCGTCCTTCCTCGAGCTCTCAACTCCGTTCGAGCAAGGGAGACCCCATCCCGGATCAGCTGCAATCCCGATCTGTCAGACCTCAAGGGCAAGATCGAGCCATGGATCACAATGGCAAGGCGAGAACGCTGACAGGCCCGGCGGAGCTACAGAACGTCCTCTCACTGCTCCTTGATCAGGTCGATCCGGACGCCCTGGGGCTTGATTATCGGTTGGTCGGCACCGGCGCGGCTCTAGCGCAGGGCGTCCAGCTTCCTGTCAACGATGTGGACATCCTGATGATCCGGCGCGGCGATGTCGACAGGGCTGCGGCTGCTTTGTCTGGATTCCCGTGTCGGGATTCGCCGGTCTGGCTTCCCGACGCTCGGCAGTATTTTGCACGGTTCGAGGTTGCGGGCATCGAGGTGGAGATCAGCACCGTCGAGAGATCGGCCGACGCCGACACGCTCGAATGCGTGGGGCGTGGCCCCTGGGAGCACTTCGTCGGCGTCGGGGTGGGCAGGCACCTCGTTCCCGCGGTCGGCCTCGAGCTGCGGTTGGTCACTGAGCTTGTCCGGGACCGACCCGATCGGTATGAGCCGTTGATGGAGCATATGCGGCTGCACGGCGCCGATCTTCCCCTACTGCGGAAGGCTATGGGTGAGCGCGCAGTGGACCCGGCGTGGCGAGAGCACATCCTTGAGCAGCTGCAGCCGCACTGAGCCCTGTCCTCTCAGGCGGACGTGGCGAGATGGAGGGCCAGGACGACTTGGCCGATGCCGGTGATGAGGGTGGTGCTGCAGCGGAGTTTGCGTAGGAGGCGCCAGGTTTTGAGGGTGGCCATGGCCTGCTCGCCGAGGGCTCGGATCTTGTGTGGGAGACGTTGACGGCGCGCTGGCCATGGCCTGCCTCCCCGGCGGCCCTGCGCGACCCCCTACTGCGAACGGCGGTCGAAGAGGACCGGGTTGCGCGGGGTGTCGGGAATGGCGCCGACCTCCGCACCCGGCATCCACCCGCGGTCCGCCACCTGGTGGTCGTTGACAGGATCGGCGACCCTGATGTCCGCGTCCATGTAGATCACCGTCATGACGCGGCGCGGCACGGAGCCTCTGTTGGGCCCGGCGTGGTGGAAGGTCCACCCTCGATGGAAGCTGGCGTCTCCCAGTGCGAACGGCTCCACAACGTCCTCGAAGTCATGCTCGGCCAGCGCCTGCGCGACGCGGGCCTCCGACTCGTCGCTGATCGGCAGGTCGCGGCCGAGCGAGAAGGTATGGCTGCCCCGCGCGAAGGCCAGCGGCCCCATCTCCATCGGGGTCTCCTGCAGCGGCAGCCACAGCGTGCCCACCCGATCCGTCGACAGCGGCCAGTAGTACTGGTCCGCGTGCCAGGGCGTGATCCCGCCGCTCGGCTCCTTGTACAGCGCCTGGTCGTGGTACAGGCGTACCGACGCCACGCCGAGCAGGCCGGCGGCGATGGAGGCGAGCCGTCGGGAGAAGACGAGTTCCCTCACCTGCGCGCTGTGTTCCCACAAATTGCCCACCTGCAGGAACGCCTTGCCATAGGTGTCGCGCTCCGCCAGCGGACGGTGCTGCCTGTTCAGCCGGATGACTTCGCTGGTGACCGCCGGCTCGTACGTGGCAACCGTCTCCGCCGTCAGCACCGCCGGCAGTTGGACGAAGCCGTCACGTGCGAAGTCGTCGACGGCGCGCCGCGGGAGCGGGTAGGGCCGGTCCAGTTCGGTGACGGCCGTTTCGGACGTGGGGCTCATGGGACTGCTCCTTCGAAAGGGGAAGTCAGTTCGACGCCTCCCAGCCTCACAGGGCGATCAGTCGACAACTACCGTTCAGCCGGCTCCGTCAGGCGACCGAGGATCTGAGCCGTGCGCCGAGGGAGCGGGAGATGCCGCGCGCCGCGACCTGCACCAGAGGGGCGAGGGCGTGCGGGTTCACGGCATCCGCGTGGGCGACCACCGATACCGCGGCGACGACGGTGTTCTCCGGCCCGTACACGGGGGCGGCGACCGACACGGCATCCATCGTCACCTGCCGGTCGCTGACGGCGACTCCGGTACGGCGCACCTCGGCGAGGGCGCGGCGGACCTCGGCCGGGGCGCAGAGAGTCTTCTCCGTGTGCCGGACAAACGGTCGGGAGAGCACCTGTTCCTGGACATCCTGGCCGGCGTGGGCGAGGAGGACGAGGCCGACGCCGGTGGGCGCGAGGTCGAATCGCCCGCCGACGCGGGTGAGGACCCGGACCGCGTCGCGGCCCGCGAGGCGCTCCACATACACGACGGACAGCTCCTCGCGGACGGCGAGCTGCACGTTCTCGCGGGTGATGTGGCCGAGGTCGGAGAGGTGCGGCAGGGCCGCCTCGCGCAGGCCGAGGCCGCGCGGGGCGAGGGAGGCGATCTCCCACAGCCTCAGCCCGATGCGATATCCGCCGCCCGGCTCGCGTTCGAGCGCGCCCCAGTCGGCCAGTTCCTTCACCAGCCGGTGGGCGGTGGTGAGGGGCAGGCCGGTGTGGCGGGAGATCTCGGCGAGCCGCAGCACGGGCCGAGCCGGAGCGAAGGCTTCCAACACCTGGAGAGCCCTGGCTGTCACCGAACAGTTGCCGGTCGAGGCTTTGCGCTGCATGCCGGCCTCCTCGCCGTACGCCCTGCGCTCCACCGTGGACCCGGGCACTTCACCGAGAAGCTAGGCAGACATCTCCCGGCCGTCAACACTCTGTCAACGATTCGCCGTGGCGTGCCCTGCGGGAACCGGAGGCTTCGGGCGACTGCGGACATTCACCGGCGTCCGGACGCCGACATGCCCTGCCGTCGCCGATCCCAGCAGCCGTCACAGATCCAGGACGAGCCTTGGGCATGATGCCCGGGAAACGCAGATCATCATCGTGTCATGGCTGCTCTGCTCGGCGGGGGTGAGGAGCGAGTCGCGGTGGTCGACCGTGCCGTCCAGCACCGCGGTCTCGCAGGTGCCACAGGTGCCCTCCTGACAGGAGGAGAGGACCTGTACACCGGCCTCCTCGACCGCCTGGAGCACGGACTTGTCCGGCGGAACGGTCACCGTGATGCCGGACTGCGCCAGTTCGACAGCGAACGCCGCGTCCCGCAGGGGCGCCTGCAGCTCCTTGGGCGTGAACCGTTCGAGGTGCAGGGCGCCGTCGGGCCAGTCGGCGCACCGCTCCTCGACGGCCTTGAGCAACGGCTCCGGGCCGCAGCAGTAGATGAGTGTGCCCGGCTGCGGGGTAGCCAGGAGCGCGTCCAGGTCGAGGAGGCCGTACTCGTCCTCGGGGCGGACCCGCACCCGCTCGTCGTACCGCTTGACGAGTTCGTCACGGAAGGCCATCGACGCCAGGGTCCGCCCTCCGTACACCATCTCCCATGCGGATCCGAGCCGTTCGGCCTCAGCCAGCATCGGGATGATCGGTGTGACGCCGATCCCGCCCGCGATGAAGAGGTACCGTTCGGCGCGCTCCAGGGGGAAGTGGTTGCGCGGACCGCGCACCCTGACCGCGTCGCCTTCGGCCAGCGTGTCGTGCACGTGGAGTGAACCGCCGCGGCCGTCCTTCTCCAGGAGGACGGCGACGCGCCACACCTCCGCTTCTTCCGGCGAGGAACACAGCGAGTACTGCCGCACAAGGTTCGGTGCCGGCAGGAGGTCGATGTGCGCGCCGGGCGTCCAGGCGGGCAGGGAGGCGCCGTCGGGCCGCCGCAGGTCGAGCGAGACGACGCCGTCCGCCTCGTCGGTACGGCGGGCCACGACGAGTTCGAGTTCGGCCTCGGGCGCGGTGGTGTTTCTGGTCATCAGAGGATCCTTGAGTACGCGAGGTCAGGCGCCGACGAGTCGGCGGGGGTGGGGAGTTACTTCTGGGGGCGGGGCGGCCCCCTGGCCCGGGTGCCCGTCGGGGTGGGCGAGCAGCCACTCCCACAACTCCACCGGGTCCTCGGACTCCCGGTCCTCACCGCACCAGCACCAGCCGCGCAGCCGGTCCGTGCCGGGGACCCACACGATCCGGTAGACCGTCTCCCCGTCGAGCATCGTCGTGGGCTGCGTGCTCATCGGACGCCCACCGTGGAGCCGGCGGTGCCGGCCTCGACCATCCGCTTGAGGATGCGCCGGGCGGCCAGGCCACCGGTGTCGATGTTGATGCTGAGCTCCTGCGTCCCGGCCGGCTCGGAGGCGATGACCCGCTCCAGTTTGTCGAGTGCGACGACGTCCTGGAGGACGACGGTGCGGTTGTTCTCCAGCAGGAAGTCGGAGACCTTCTGGTCCTGCAGGGCGAAGTCGCGTGCCACGGCCCAGAAGTCGTGGGTGCTGTGCTCGGTCTCGGGGGTGATGGCGTAGACGACCTCGACGTGGAAGGCGTCCGGATCGCTGCCGTCGACGTGCGGGCCCGGCGTTCCGACCGGGGCGATGCGGGAGTGCAGAAGGTAGAGGCAGGGAGCGTGGTACTCGATGTCCTGCCATCGCGTGATGCGGCCGGTGATGCCGGTGGACTCGGAGTAGAACGGCGGGCAGGCCGCGTCGTCCATGTGCCGACTGACGTGGACGACGCCCGCCTTGTCGTCGACCTCGGTGGTGATCGGGGTCTCGGCGACCTCGGGCGTGCCGATGTAGCCGCCGTGCAGGTACGTCTCGTGGGACAGGTCGAGCAGGTTGTCGACGAGAAGACCGTAGCGGGCCGCGAGCGGCTCCATGCCGCAGACGGTGGTGTAGTCGGACGAGTCCAGCCAGGGGGCACGCGGGATCAGGGTCTTGTCGGCCTGGTCGTGGTCGCCGATCCACACCCACACGAAGGAGTCCTGCTCCGTGACGGGGTAGGAGGTGAGCCGGGCGGTGCGCGGCACGCGCTTCTGTCCGGGCACGCTCACGCAGACACCGTCCGCACCGTAGGTGAAGCCGTGGTAGCCGCAGACGACCGTGTCGCCGTCCAGTCGGCTCGGCTTCTCGGAGAGCGGGAAACGGCGGTGCACGCAGCGATCCGCCATGGCGGTGACCTCGCCCGCCTCGGTGCGCCAGAAAAGGATCGACTCGCCACAGATGGTGCGGGTGAACAGCTCCCGCCCGATCTCGCTGCCGTAGGCGGCCACGTACCACTGGTTGCGCGCGAATGACGTCGTCGTCATCGTCATCTCCCCTGCGTTCGGGCGGGCCCGAACGCGTAGACGGATTGCGGGATTTGGATACCGTTGCCCTGCTGCCTGCGGGCCGGGGCGGAGCGCTTCCCAGAGTGCTGCAGGCACGCGCCTGCGAACAGGGCGCCTTCCGTTGAACGGAAGTCCGGCGCCGGGTGGTTCGGGGCCTTCGCGGCCGCGATGACGTCCGTCCGCCCCCGCGATCGGCAGGCCGCCGGTCAGCGGGTCGGACCCCACCGGGCCGGCCGGGAGCGCAGCCCATGGCGCTTCGGCGCCCGACCCCGGCCAGGGAGAACGGACTTGCGGTCAGGTCTGGACCGCCGGCCTTGCCGTCGTCACGCCGGTCGCGGGCAGCTCCGCGGACAGTGCGCCCTCGGCCTCGGCCGGCAGCCTGCGCTGGACCCGGCCGAGCGCGAACAGCACGAGCACCATCACCGCCGGACAGACCGAGAACACGGTGAACGCCCCGCGTGCCCCGAGACCGGCGTCGAGGATGACGCCGCCGAGCCAGGGTCCGGCCATGGCACCGACCTTGGCGACGGAGGACGCCCAGGCGGCACCGTTGGCTCGGATCGCCGTGGGGTAGAAGGTGCCGGCGATGCTGGTGATGCCACCATGGCCGCTGTTGATGAACATCTTGGCGCCGATGACGAAGGCGACGTAGACGGCCGGACCGAGCACACCGGTGCCCAGAACCAGCATGCAGACGACGGCTGCGAGCGGCATCCACAGGATGGTGCCCGCGCCCTTGCGATCGACGAACCGGCTGATGAACAGCTGCCCGACGGCGCCCGCGACGCTCGCGCACGCGGCGATGGTGGCGGCGGCGCTCACGCTGAAGCCCATCCGCTCGTTGATCATCGGGGTCCAGAAGACCATGAAGTAGATCAGCGCCGAGGAGAGCAGGTAGACCAACCACAGCAGTGGTGTGATGCCCATGAGGTGGCCGCGGAAGAGCTGGGCAGGGGTGAACCGCTTGCCGTGATCGGCCTGTTGCGGATCGCCGGTGGTGAAGCGGGTCCCGGGCTCGATGGCCAGGTCCGGCTGGAGGCGGGCCAGGATGCGGGCGATGCGCTCATCGCTGCCGGGGCGGGCCTTCAGCGCCAGGAACTTCACCGACTCGGGCAACAGCGCCAGCATCGCAAAGACGGTGAGCAGGGAGCAGACACCGCCGACGACGAACACCGAGCGCCAGCCGTGTTCCGGAATCAGCCAGTTGGAGACGGGGCCGCCCGCGGCGCCGCCGAGGGTGTAGCCGGCCATGATGATCGACACAGCGGTCACCCGGAACCGCTTCGGCGCGTACTCGGCCGCCAGGGCCCAGGTCAGTGGTAGCACCCCGCCGAGGAAGAGCCCGGAGACGAACCGCAGGGCGACCAGGTGTCCGTACGTGCCCGCATAGGCGAAGCCGAGCATGAAGAGGCCGAAGCCGACGACCGAGACAGCGATGATGGGACGGCGGCCGATCCGGTCGGCCAGATAGCCCATGATCAAAGCACCGATCATGGTGCCGAACAGGCCGACCGTACCGAGGGTGCCGAGCTGGGTCTCGGTGAGCGCGAAATCCTTCCGGATGTAGGTGGCGGCGAACGACAGGATCTGGAAGTCGAAGCCGTCGAGGAAGGTGATCAAGCAGCAGACGGCGTACATCAGCAGCCATGAGCGGCTCGCGCGCTGCCGCTCGACGATCGGGGCCAGTTCCACAACGGGCGGTGCGGCGCTCATGGACAGCTCCTCGTCGCTGAGGTGTGCGGGATCGGTGCGGGGTGCACGGTGACGGTGCCGTGGTCGGCGTCGATGCGGACCCGGTCGCCTGTGCGGATGACGGTCAGCGGGTCCTGGTCCAGGCCGGTCACGGTGGGTACGCGGGTGACGACCGCGCCGAGGGCGGCCTTGGTGGTCGTCGTCACGAAGATCATGCCGAGGGGGGCGGTGCCGGCGAGCCGGGTCGCCTGGAAGAAGCCCGCCCAGCCGGAGGAACCCTTGGCGCCCGGGAACACCAGGATCTTCCCGGCGAAGGACTGGCCGTACAGCGGGTGGCGGCGTTCGATGACGACGCCGCGGGCCGGGTCGATGCCGCCCCATCCGGAGACGGTCTCGGCCGATACGAGTGCCTCGCCCTCCACTAGGCCGGGGACGACGGTCCGCCCCCGCAGGACCACGGCGTCGCTCATCGCAGGTCTCCTTTCCAGATGCCGGTGACAGCGGCATCGATGCAGTCGGCGAGCGTGCCGAACCAGGCCTCGATGCCGAGGATCGCGGGCAGGTAGTGGGCCTGCTTCGCCGAGTCGGTGGCGAAGACCTTCGTGCCGGGTGGCGCGGAGCGGGACATGGCGGGGCAGGAGTCGGTGAGCACGCGGCCGCCGGCGCGCTCGATGGTCTGCGTCCAGCCGTTGCGGTCCGCGGTCGTGCGCAGTGCTCGTGGCACCATCAGCCACAATTGGGTGCCGGAGTTGAGCCGCCGCCCCTCCAGCAGCCGCGCGGTGTCGCGGACCTGGTCGAGCGAGGCGTGCGGGCAGCCGAGCAGGACGAAGTCCACGTCCGGGCTTGTGCCCTGGGAGTTGAGGTCCTCATAGACGGCACGGCGCTCGCGTTCCCCGTACGGCACGGCCTCGGGGATCCGCCGGCCGCCAAAGGCTGCCTCGAGACTCGGGGCTTCGGGGGTGATGCCGGGAAGGTGGTAGATCTCGACCCCGCCGGAGGATGCGGCGGCCGCCCCGAAGTGCTTGAGGTCGAGCAGGTCGGGCTGGGCCAGCGCGCCGGTGACGACCGGGCGTTCCTCCTGGACGAGGCCTCCGGCGAAGTAGCCGAGCATGCCCCAGTCGAGTGGCCCCGCCACCGGTGTGCGGACGTCGACGTGGTGGGTGCCGATCCGGTTCTCGGTGCGGTGGTTGCCCCAGCAGGGGATGCGGCCGGTGAGCGAGGCCGCTCCGGTGGAGGCCGTGCCTTCGCAGTTGGTGCGTGCGCCCACCACCGAGTTGGCGTAGACGACCGCCGAGGACTCCATCCAGGCCAGATGTTCGCCACGTACGGGGATGTTGCCCACTTGGTACGGCGTGCAGGTGGCGAGGATGTTGACGCCCTTGCGGCTGTAGAACGCCTCGGCGTCGGACTGCAGCGCGACGAGCTCCTTCGGGTAGGGGGCGACGCCCTCGGCGTCGGGACCGAAGCTCTGCTGGAGCTGGCAGGTGGGTACCTTCATGTCGGGGATGGTGAAGTCGCCGTCGCTGTCGAGGTTGAGCACGGCGTACGCCTTGTGCCAGCCACCTTCCCGTGCGAGCTGTGCTTTGGCGGGCGACGGCTGGGTCATGGTCCCCGCCACGTTCCGCACGTCGCACAGCTCCTCGGCGTCCAACGCTTGCCCGTAGCGGACGAGGAGGTCCATAGCTGCCGCGACCGCGGGTCCTTCGGCGCCGTCGAGCATGGCCTTGTCGGTGTCGTTGAGCTTCATGCGCTCGTGGTTCCTTCCCTGGGCGTGCGCGGGGTGAGTACCGCGCCTTCCTGGAGCGGGCGGACCGTCCGCAGGTAGACGGACAGCCATCCGCGCTCGGCCTCCGCGCACGGGGTCCAGGGGATGCGGGTGGCCAGTTCCTCGTCCGGTACGAGGAGGTCGGCGCGCCGGGTCGTGAGGTCGATGGAGATCGTGTCGCCGTCCCGGACCAGGGCCAGCGGCCCGCCGTCGGCGGCCTCCGGGGAGACCTCGCCGACGACGATGCCCTTGTTGACCAGGCCGGAGAGTTGTCCGTCGGTGACGACGGCGACCTTGCCGGTCAGCCCGGCCCCGTCGAGCGCGAAGACGGGCCGCGAGGCCATGCCCATGCCGGGAGTGCCCTTGGGCCCGAGACCGCGCAGCACCAGCACCTGTCCCGGCAGCACATCTCCGGCACGCAACCCGTCAAGCGCGTCCTGCGGACTGTCGTACACCTTGGCCGGTCCGGTGAACGACGGCGGGCGCTCCTCGTCGACCGCCAGCTTGACGATTCCGGTGGCCGGCGCGAGCGAGCCGCGGACCAGGACGATCGTGGGCCTGCGGCCGAGCGCTCGCTCCGGCGGCCGGATCACCTCGGGGTCCTTGGGCTGTCGTTCCCTGAGCTCCTCACCGAGAGTGCGGCCCGTGATGGTCAGGGCCTCGGTATGCAGCAGCTCGCGCAGCTGCCACAGCACTCCCGACGCTCCGCCGGCCGCCTCGAACTCGTCGATGGAGTACGGTCCGTTCGGCCGTACGGCGGCCAGCAGCGGGACCTGGTCGGCGAGCCGCTCGTACATGCCGTACACGTCGATGCCGGTGTGCGCCTCCTCGGCGATCGCCTGCAGGTGCTTGACGGAATTGATGGACGCGCTGACGGCGAGCATGACCGTCACCGCGTTCTCGAAGGCCTCGCGGGTGAGCAGGGCGCGGGGGCGCAGGTCCTCGCGGACGACGTCGACGATCCGGCGCCCCGCAGCCCGCACATCGGCCCACATCCTCGGGCTGTTGGCGAGCACCGGTGTGGAGCCGGGCAGCGCCATACCGAGCGCCTCGCAGGCGATGTGCATGGAGTTGGCGGTGCCCATGCCGGCGCATACGCCCGGTCCCGCGACGGCGTTCTCGCTCATACCGGTCAGTTCGTCCAGGCTGATGCGGCCCTGTGCGTGGTGGCCCGCGGCGAGGAAGACGTCCTCGATGTCGCAGTGGCGCCCGGCGAAGGTGCCGCAGGCCTGATAGCCGCAGCCGACGACGACGGTCGGCAGATCGAGCCGCGCTGCCGCCATCAGCTGCCCTGGGGCGGTCTTGTCGCAGGAGGCGAGCGTGAGCATGCCGTCGAGCTGGGCGCCTTCGACGGCGGCCTCGATGTCATGGGTGATCAGGTCGCGAGCGGAGAGAATGTAGCCACCGCGGCCGCCCGCGCTGTGGATGAAGTCGCTCGGGGCAACGGTGCGGATTTCGAAGCCGATGCCGCCGGACTCGGCGATCGCCTCCTTGGCGGCCCTCGCGATGTCGTCGAGGTGGCTGTAGCAGGTGGCGAGCTGGGACGAGGAGTTGACGATGGCGATCTTCGGCTTGGCCATGTCCTCGTCGGTGAGGCCGAGGGCTCGCCACTGTGCGCGCCGGACGGCCCACGGAGACGTTCCGGGGGTGTAGTTGCTGCGGAGTGCGGTCATGAATCGGCTCCTCAGTCGTCGACGTTTGCGGCGAGGCGGGCGCGGAGGGCTGCGAGGTCGATCCCGTGCACGCTGCCATCGCGTCCGGCGAGATCCAGGGCGTGGGCGGCGCCCGCCCCCATGGCCGCGCAGGGACCCATGACGCGCACGCTGGAGAGGGCCGCCGCATCGCCGTCGGCGCAGCGTCCGGCGGCCACGAGGTTGTCGCAGTCCGGGGAGAGCAGGGAGCGCAGTGGTACGTAGTGGACGTGGTCGGCGTCGAAGGTCTCCCAGACGTACCCGTCCGCACGGTCGTGCAGCTCGATGGGCCAGGCGGTGCGGGCGACCGCGTCCTCGAAGCGGGTTCCGGCCCTCACCTCGTCGAGCGACAGCTGGTGGCTGCCCTTGATCCAGCGGGTCTGCCGCCTTCCCGGGAGACCGTACGAGCGGACTTTCGCCTCGCCGAAGGCCTTCGGGAATTCCGCACGCAGGAACTCGACCACCCGGTCGGCCTGTTCACGGCCGTCGAGCTGGGCGGCAGACGCCTCGACCGGGTCGAGCGGGGCCGGTATGTGGGTCATGTTGAGGACGGCGGTGTTCCGTCCGGGGAAGAAGAAGGCGAGCCCGTCGCGGCGGACCAGTCCCCATTCGGGCGCCTTGGCGTGGACCTGCTCGGCAAGCTCCTCACGGCCCGGCTGATGCTCCTCGTGCAGGTGCTCCAGGACGATCTGCTGCGATCCGTAGATGGTTCGTTCCGGCACGCGGCAGGCCAGCCCAGCCTCCCAGGCAAGCGCCGCGTCGCCGGTGGCGTCGACGAAGCCGGGCGCGGTGACCCGCACGGTTCCGTGCCGGGTGGCGAAGGACACCGCCGCGATGCGCCGACCGTCCCGCTCCACACCGGTGATCGAGGCCCCGAGGACGACACGGATGCCCAGTTCCCGGATCCGCCGCTCCACCCACCGGCCCAGCGCCACCTCGTCATAGGTGACGGTGATGGTGTGGCCACGGTTGGTGTGCAGATCGCCGGAAGCATCCAGGTCGGCGAAGATTCCGTCGAAGATGCCGTGGGTGAGCTGCCGGTAGCCGGGCCCGTTTCCGTACACCCCGCAGAACAGTCCGATCAGCGAGTTCACCATCTGCCCACCGAGCACGGGCAGACTGTCCACGAGGACGACGTCCCGCCCGAGCTGCGCGCTCTCGATCGCGGCGGAGATTCCGGAGACCCCCGCCCCCACCACGCAGACATCGGCGTCGAGTTGATGGCTCGCCGTACCGGTCTGCTTGGTGACGGTATGGACTTTCAGCTCGGTCAGGGCATGGGGCATGGAGATCTCCTGTGCGAGGGGGCTGTGCCGCAGTCGGCTCACTGCTTGCCCGGCACACTAGGAAGCCCTGTTCCGCGGAGGGAATGCCCAGGTCGATAGAGCGTTCGGCTGGGTGGCATCAATGGCGTTTATGGTCCGAGGCTGTCCGCTGCCCGGGCCACCAGTTCACGCAGCCAGCTGTGCGCCGGGTCCTCGTCGTGGCTCGCGTCCCACCACAGGTGCTCCTCGAGCGAATCGAGCGGTACCGGACAGTCGAGCGTGCGCAGTCCGTGAGCCGACGGCAGCCGCGCGGTGAGCCGCTCCGGGATGAGCGCCACCCTCCGCGTGCCGGCGATGAAGTCGGGTACGGCCCGATAGCTCTCCACGCGTACGGCGATCCGCGGCCGGATGCCCAGTGCGGTCAGCTGCCGGGTCGCCGGAGCGGCCGAGGGGTAGCCGTCGTCCCGGTGGTAGGGCACCACCCACGGCAGCCGTGCCAGGTCCTCGATGCCGAATGCCCCGGCCTCGCACAGCGGATGACCGGTGGACACCAGGCAGACCCACCGGTCGCGGAAGAGCGGAACCGACCCGACCCCCGGGGTGCGAAAGTGGCCGAGAGACGGGGACACCAGACCGTCGACGAGGCGAATCGTGTCGCCCGCACCGCTGCCCAGAGTCTCCCGGACGAGCTGGAGATGAAGCGCCGCGTGCGGTGCGTCGCTGTCGAACAGCCGCGAGAGCGCGGGGCCGAGAACGGTTGCCGGATAGTCGGCCATCAGCAGCGTGAACTCCCGCTGTGTGGTGGCCGGATCGAACGCCGTGCCCGTCGCGAAGAGCCGCTCCGCCGCAGCGCACACCGTCTCGACCTGACCGGCGAGCTGCGCGGCGAGCGGCGTCAGCACGTAGGTGCCCTGGACCCTGACGAGCAACTCGTCCGCGAAGTGCCGGCGCAGCCGGGACAGCGAGGCGCTGACGGCCGGCTGGGTGACGCCGAGGTTGCGGGCGGCACGGGTGACGTTCCGCTCGCGCAGCAGTGCGCGGAGCGTGACCAGGAGGTTGAGGTCGAGGTTGGCGAGGTGTGTGGGACGGGACTGCCGTGGGGTCATGAGCTCGGGATCCTGCCGCATACGCATCGCCAGGGCCAGCCATGATTCCGTTGGCCGGAATCCCGCGTCGACCGCCCGGCTGGAGTCACTGCGATCGAAGGCGAGAAGCCTGGTCGCGCGACTGACTGGCCGAGCCATCGTCGCCACATTCGCCGTCGGCATTCCCCGGTCGACGAGAACACCACACAGTTCGCCGTCACCGAAGTCTGCGACCAGGGCCTGCCCGATGGATCGCGTCACGACCCGACGTTCAGATCGTTCCGGCCGGTGTGGGGCGGGACGGTCACGCAAGATCGACAATGGCACAAGTAACTTTCATCCGACCGATTACTTCGCCTGTCGCTTCCGGTCATACAAGCAAAGCAGATCAGCACCTCAAGATCATTTTTCGCCGAGAGATGGGACACTGCGATATGACTGAAGCCGTGAAGGGCCCTGCCAGCTACTTCCCTTCGATCGAGAAGAAGTACGGCCGTCCGATAGCCGAGTGGAAGGACATCATCCGCTCCTCACCCTTGACCAGGCATATGGAACTCGTCTCCTGGCTCAAAACCGGGCACGGGCTCGGGCACGGTCACGCAAACGCCCTTGTCGCGCACACCCTTGCCGAGGACGCCGGGAAGTGAGCCGCTCCATCCTGGAAACATGAGAGCGCATCGCCACCGGTCGTGATCCCGGTGCTGAGCCTGTCTCAGCTCCGATGGGCCAGCGGGCCGGCCTGCCGGAACGGGCCTTCGAGGGCTGCCCATTGGAGCAGCATGATGGTTTTGGCGTCGACGATCGTGCCGTCGCGCACCATCGAGTGCATCGGCGAAGGGGAGTTCGACGGTGGAGAGGCCTTCGCCCTCGGCCGCGATTCCGGTCCTCCCGGTGGGGTTGTCCGCCGGATCGTAGTGGGCGGCGTAGAAGTGCAGACGCTCAGTGACGGAGCCGCCGGGGTGGCGTGATGCGTCAGGTACCGGACGCGACGGGTGGGATCAGCGGCCCGTGGGCGGTCTCCGCGGCCATCGGGGCGCCGAGCAGGAGATCCTCGCTGCGGTGAGGCGGATCGAATGGTGCGGCGGCCCGGTCCACCGGCACGAAGCGGCATGACGCCGGGGGTGCCCCGACCCTCCCGTGGGGAGGTCGGGAGGGGCGGTGGGTCCCGCCAAGTACGCAGCGCGCGGCGGGCCCCGAAACGAGGCCTCGGCCCAGGGGCTTCGGGGTCCCGCGCGATCAACGATGCACCTGAATCAGCCACTACGGAAGAGACCTGACCAGAAAACGTTGGAGCATGAGCGGTTCCGTTCCTCTAGCCCCGCACCGTTCAACAGAGCACGCGGGTCGGACGGTTGGCGCCCTACCCCGCCCGCACCACTCCACCCGCCCCGCACCATTTAGTCACAGCTTCGTCACTGCCGGAACAACCCACTCCCTCGTCACATCCCGCCCGCATACGGTCATTCCTTCATGAACCGCACCTTGGGGGGACAACTTGAACACCCGCACACTTACGGCCGCGCTCGGCTGTCTGGCCGCTGTGACCCTGGTCGGCTGTGACCCGGCCACCACAAGCCAGCAGCCCGCCGCTCCGACTCCTTCTGTCACCGCGGCGGAAACGACACCGTCGGCGAAGGACGACAAGCCTGCAGAGCGCAAGGCGGTAGCGAACTTCGTCGGCATGGGCCTGCAGTCCGCTCAGGACAAGGCCCAGGCTGACGGCTTCTACAGCCTGCGGTCCCACGACAGTGCAGGCCGGGATCGGCTGCAGGCGTTCGACCGGAACTGGAAGGTCTGCTCGCAGAACTACCCGCCGGGGAGGACCGTCCCGGTCGACACCGAGCTGGACTTCGGCACAGTGAAACTCGAAGAGTCCTGTCCCTCGAAGGATCAGAAGGAGCCGAGGGTCGAGGGCGGCAAGATGCCGAATCTGGTCGGCAAGTCCCTGAAGGCCGCGCGTGGGGCCCTCGACTCGGGTACCTCAATCACGGTGACCGATGCGGCAGGTGACCGCATGGTGCTGCTGGAGAGCAACTGGCAGGTCTGCACACAGTCCCCCAGTCCCGGAGTCGCCCTTCGCGGCCAGCCGGTCAAGTTCACCGCAGTCAAGTTCGAGGAGACCTGCCCGTAGAGACGCGGTAGCTCTGGCCTCGGACGCAACGATGCCGCCGCCGCCCAGGACGGGCAGCGGCGACATCGTTGCTCAGGGGGGTGCCCTCTGTGACGGGAGATAAGCCGGGTAGGTGCAAGAGTCCCTCGTACCGCGGGAACAGCTGTTTCTCGGCGGCTCCGAGGTCAACGAGCGTGCCCGCGCCTGCGGCGCCGCTGTCCCTGCCGCAGCGGAAAGTCAGCCATCGAAGCTCCTGTACGCCGAAGTTGCCGTGAAGGAGCCGAGCCCGAGCAGCTCGGCAGAAGGGCATGTCCCGACCTGCGAGGAATGGCACCCGGTGCATCAGAACGTTTGGGCAGGCACCCAAAGGAAACGCGAGAACCATGACTGAAGAGGCCAAGAATTCCGAGAAGGCAACAGGCACGTCCAACTCCGCGTCGTCTGCCACCGGACCTGGTGCGGGTCGCACGTCCCAGGCAGCCGGCAAGAAGACCACCGCGGCCGCTGGACGTGCGACAGAGGGAGACATCCACACCGCCGAAGCCGCGAAGTCGTCGGCCTCCGACGCTCAGGAGGCGACCGCCGCCGGCACGAGGTCCATCTCAACGGCCACTCAGCAGGTGAGCCGGGCCGCGACCGCTGGGGTGGAAAGCGGCAAGCGCGCCGCCGCATCCGTCGGCGGCAAGGTCACTTCAGGGGCGCTCACGATATGGACCGCGGTCAAGCATCGCAACGCCGTTGTAGCGGGCGCCGGTGCCACCGTCGTAGGCGTCGCCTTCGCCGCGGGGCGCCACACGGCCAAGCGGAAATTGGGGCCGGTGACTCGCCTCACCGGAGGCCGCATCTGAATGGCGCCTTGTGCGAAACGGGGGCTGTCCAAATGGTTGCTGCGCGGCTCGACTTGGCGAGCCGCGCCGAGGGAGCGGCGTACGCCGACGCGATGTCGGAGTACGCCGCTCCCTCTGGCAGGACGAGCCGCGGGAGGCCGTTCGCGCAGTCGTCGCGGCTACTTCGAATCGCGGTTGAAGACCGCCTTCGACCAGAAGTAGCCGAGCACCGCGAGACCCAGGCACCAGGCCACCGCGAGCCACCCATTGTTGCCGATCTCGCTACCGAGCAGCAGCCCGCGCAGGGTCTCGATGGCCGGGGTGAAGGGCTGGTACTCGGCGATCGGCTGGAACCAGCCCGGCATCGCGTCGACCGGGACGAAGGCGCTGGAGATGAGCGGGAGGAAGATCAGCGGCATCGCGTTGTTGCTGGCCGCCTCGGCGTTCGGGCTGACCATGCCCATCCCGACCGCGATCCAGGTGAGCGCCAGGGCGAAGAGCACGAGCAGCCCGAAAGCCGCGAGCCACTCCAAGGCCGTGGCGTCCGTGGAGCGGAAGCCGATGGCCACGCCGACAGCGCCCACGAGCACCACGCTCACGACCGACTGCAGCACGCTGCCGATGACGTGCCCGATGATCACCGACCCGCGGTGGATCGCCATCGTGCGGAAGCGGGCGATGATGCCCTCGGTCATGTCGTTGGAGACGGACACCGCGGTCCCGATCGTGGTACTGCCGATGGTCATCAGCAGGAGGCCCGGCACGAGGTAGGCGATGTACGCGGAGCGGTCGGCGCCGCCGATGCCCGCGCTCATCACATCGCCGAAGATGTAGACGAAGAGCAGCAGCAGCACGATCGGCGTGAGCAGCAGGTTCAGCGTCAGGGACGGGTAGCGGCGCGCGTGCAGGAGGTTGCGGCGCAGCATCGTGGACGAGTCGCGCACGGTGAGGGACAGGGAGCTCATCGGACAGCCTCCTTGGGCTGGCTGGGCAGGCTGGACTGGCCGGGCTGTGGGTCGGTGCCGCCGGTCAGGGCGAAGAACACGTCGTCGAGGTCGGGGGTGTGCACGGTCAGCTCGTCCGCCTCGATTCCGGCCGCGTCCAGCCAGTCGAGGATGGAGCGCAGTTCGCGCTGGCTGCCGCCGCTGGGGATCTGCAGCGCGAGCGCCTCGTCGTCCCTGGTGGCCTCGCGCAGCGCGGCGGCGGCGGACTGGTACGCGGTCGGGTCGGTGAACCGGAGTCGCACGTGGCCGCCGGGGACGATCCGCTTGAGCTCCTCGGCGGTGCCCTCGGCGGCGATCCTGCCGTTGTTGAGGACCGCGATACGATCGGCGAGCTCGTCGGCCTCCTCCAGGTACTGGGTGGTGAGGAAGACCGTGACGCCGTCGGAGACCAGCTCACGGATGATCCCCCACATGTTGTGGCGGCTGCGCGGGTCGAGGCCGGTGGTCGGCTCGTCGAGGAAGATGATCCGCGGGTTGCCGACCAGCGTCATCGCGATGTCCAGGCGGCGCTTCATGCCGCCGGAGTAGGTGGAGGCGGGCTTCTTCGCCGCCTCCACCAGGTCGAAGCGCTCGAGGAGTTCGGCGGCGGTGCGCCGCCCCTCGCTCTTGGACAGGTGGTGCAGGTCCGCCATCAGGAGCATGTTCTCCTCGCCGGTGATCAGCCCGTCGACGGCGGAGAACTGTCCGGTGACGCCGATCGCGGCGCGGACCGCCTGGGGGTCGGCGGTGAGGTCGTGGCCGCCGACGCGGATCTCGCCGGAGCCGGCGTCGGCGCTGATCAGAGTGGAGAGGATCTTGACGGCGGTGGTCTTGCCGGCGCCGTTCGGGCCGAGCAGGGAGAAGATCGTTCCTTCGGGGACGGTCAGGTCGATGCCGTCGAGCACGACCTTGTCGCCGTAGGACTTGCGCAGCCCGTTCGCCGTGATGGCCGGGTTGGTCATGGGGGTTGCTCCTCTTTAGAGGCTGCGGGCGACGATGTCGCCGTGGGCGGTGGTCGCGCGGATGTGCAGGCCGGCGGCGGCGCCGTCGGTGTTCTCGAGCGCGTTGTGAATTCGGCCGTAGGCGGTGCCGGCATCGAGGGAGGCGGAGACTCCGTGGGCGGCACCGACCGAGATCTCGCCGACCTCGGTGTGCAGCACGACCGTGCCGCCCACGGCCTCGGCGATCCGGATGTCGCCCTTCTTGGTGCTGATCTCAGCGGGGCCGCCCAGGCGGCCGATGGATACGTCACCGGCGGCGGCAGTCAGGCGGACTCTCGCGGCCTCGTCGATCTTGACCGAGCCGTGGGCGCCCTCAAAGGCGATATCGCCGAACCGTCCGACAGCCCGCAGTTCGGCGCCGGCCGCCTTCGCCTCGACGCGGGAACCGGCGGGCAGCTGGATAGCCACCGCGACGGATCCGGAGGGGCCGAGTATCTGGTTCTTCGCCGAGGCCGCGATCCGCAGCACGCCGTCGCCGTATTCGACCGTGGTCTGCTCCGCCGCCTTCACGTCGCGGCCCTTCGAGGCATCCGCAGGCAGCACCTCGACCACGGTGTCGGCCCGATCGGCGGCGATGAGCCGGATGCGTCCCGCAGGGATGTCCAGGACGGCTGAGATCGGGGTGGGGGTGTCGAACTTCTGCATCGTGCTCTCCTCCTGTGCTCGTTGTTTCTGACACTCGCTGGCCACAGCGCAGACGTTCATCGGGGCTCAGGGGAACTCACGGGGTGTCGCGCACTGCTCCAGCACGTCGAATGCCTCGGTGCGGAAATTCACCGCATATCCGCTCGGCTCACGGCGCCGGCGCCCGCTCCGCCACGGTGACCGCACAGCCGTTCCGGGCCGACCGGTACGCCAGCACCGGACCGGCCCGCTCGCGCCCGAGGTCAACTCCCGCTTGGTCATGCCCACTTCCCGTCCCACGCCGCAGCCGTGCCTGCGGCGCGGCTGGCAACAGCGTGAACGGTCGCCGATCGATGATCAACGGCGAAGTCGGCAAGGCTGCGTTACCCGCTGGGTCATCGATACGCATTGTGTCAACGCAGCGATGACCGATAGGTTCACGATCAGGAGGGGACATGGAACTGCGCGACATCGGGATATTCCTGACGCTGGCGGAGGAACCGCACTTCGGACGCACCGCCGAGCGACTGCACGTCACCCCGTCCCGGGTCAGCCACGCCATCAAGAAGCAAGAACGCCGCATCGGCGCCCCGCTCTTCGAGCGGACCTCACGCACGGTCCGCCTCACCCCGCTCGGCCAGCAGCTCCGGGACGACCTGCTGCCTGCCCACCAGCGGATCCAGCAGGCCGTCGACCGGGCCGCGGCCGAAGCGCGGACCGGCTCCGGCACGCTGCGCGCCGGCTGCACCACCCCCTGGTGCGCCGACCTGCTGCTGCGGGCCGCCGATATCTTCCGCGGCCGGCATGCCGGATGGACCGTGGGTGTCCGGGAGATTCAGTTCAACGACCTGTACGGCTCGCTGCACCGCGACGAACTCGACCTGCAGCTCATTGAATTCCCCGTGCACGAAGCCGGCACCGCGGCCGGGCCCGTGCTGTTCCGCGAGCGCCGGGCGCTGATGGTCCCGGCCCCCCACCCCCTGGCCCGCCGCGAGAGCGTGTCGCTGGAGGACCTGGCCGACGTGCCGCTGATCACCCTGGACCACAAGCTCCCGAAACCCGTGGCGGACATCCACTTTCCCCCTCGTACGCCGATGGGCCGCCCCGTCCCTCGCGGCCCGTCCTACACCTTCTGGCCCGAGGTCCCCGCCCTGGTCGCCGCGGGTCTCGGTGCCTCCATCGTGGCGGCCCGTGCCGCCCGCTACCACAACCGGCCCGGCATCGCCTTCATCCCCTTCCGGGACGGGCCGACCTTGGACTACGGCGTGCTGTTGCACGCCGACAAGCAGGCGCCGCTCGTTCCGGCGTTCGTCGACCTGCTCCGCGAGCTCGCCGACTCGGACGGCGGTGAGTGAGCATGGAACTGCGTGATATCGAGATCTTCCTGACGCTGGCGGAGGAGCTGCACTTCGGGCGCACCGCCGAGCGGCTGCACGTCACCCCGTCCCGGGTCAGCCACGCCATCAAGAAGCAAGAACGCCGCATCGGCGCCCCTCTGTTCGAGCGGACCTCCCGCACGGTCCGCCTCACCCCGGCCGGTGAGCAACTCTCCCTGGCCCTCCGGCCTGCCTATCGGCTGCTTATCGACGGGATCGAGGAGGTGTCGGTGTCCGTCCGGGGCTCGGGCGGCACGCTCACGCTCGGTACCATGGGCCCGCAGAGCTGGATGATCCGCGAGATCATCGAACACTTCCAGACCCGTCATCCGGCCGTGCGGCTGGTCCACAGAGAGCTGAGCACCGTCGATCCGCTCACGCCGCTGCGATCGGGCGAGATCGACGTGGCGCACGTGTGGCTGCCGGTGCGCGAGCCCGACATCACCGTCGGCCCGATCACCCACACCTCGCCGATCATGCTGTTCATGGCCGCCACCCACCCGTACGCCGACCGCGAGTCGGTCTGCCTGGAGGACTACGGTGAGCTGACCTTCCTGGCCCACCGGTCGCCGATCCCGGCCTCCATGGAGGAGGTCTTCCAGCCCTTCCGCACCCCCTCGGGACGCCCCATCGCCCGCGGCCCGGAGGTCGCCGAATGGGACGACATACTCAAGGTGGTCAGCGCCGGGCAGGCCGTCGCCGCCACCGCCGCCGAGGCCGCCCGCTTCTACCCCTGGCCCAACCTGGTCTACCTCCCCGTCCGCGATGCGACGCCCTGCCGCTGGGCGTTCGCCTGGCGCACCGACGACCACAACCCCCTGATTCGTGCCCTCGCCGATGCCGCCACCGAGGAATGACCACGGACTTGCACGTCGCTCCCACCGCCGAGCGGCTACAGCCGACCGCGCAGTAAGGACAGATGGAAGGAACCACCCGTTCGGCCGTGTCGGTGCGCGGCCTGAGCCGCTGTGTGTGTGCGGAGACGGCAGCCCGGCCACGCCCCAGCGGGTCGGTTCCGGTCAGCTGTCGGTAGACGGGCCAGTCGCTGACCCAGGTGCGCACACCCATCACGTGTCCTCTCGGGCGGCCGGACTCCTGCCGGCAGTCGCGGGCGTTCCTCCCAGCGTCACCCGCCGGGCCTCCTGCTGCGCGCGGAGCTTCAGGCGGACGGTTCGTCGGGCACGGGATGTCCGGGACGGTTGCCGGAGCGCGGGGCGCCCCTCCGCCCGGTGCCGGCCTCGTCCGTATCGGGAATCTTCGGGTCGGGCTGCTCGTCGGCGGTGGAGTGAATCGAGGCGCCTGGGACGTCCCAGGGGTCCTCGTCAGCGGTGACCTGCTGATCGGGCAGGTCCCTCGGTATCGGCTTCGGTGTCGGCCCCCCGCTGTTCCCAGGGGCTTCCGGGCGGTGCTCGCTCACTGCGTTCTCGCTTCCTCACAGGGGGTGGCGTGTGGCGCGAGTACCCGGGCGGCCCGCGAGTATGCCGGCGATCGGAGCCCCTACGCCGAGACTGGTCAGCTGCGCAACGTCGAGGGGCTCCCCCTCGGTCGTGCGCGACCGCCCTCGCCCCCGACCCTCTCTACGCCTCTGCGGGGAGGTCGTCCTCGGTGCGCTCCTCCTGCGCGCCTACCTGGCCGGCCCGGCGGCGACCGCACCTGTCAGGAAGCCGTCGCGCTGTTGGCGATCCTGGCCGCCTTCTCCTCGCTGCGCAGGGCCAGACAGGTCTTTTCATCCCCGATCCGAGGCGTGGGCACGGGCGTTCCTCCGCTCCCCTCCGCCTGGAACTGCTTTGCTTCCAGTTGATTCCCCCTGCGGCCGGGGAATGTGTGCAGCCCCACCGGGCACCGGATGAACACGAGCCATGCACGACCACCACGAGGAGGCACCTTGCGCATCACAGAGTTTCCTGCGGCGGCCCGCCCTCCGGCCCTCGCATGACGGGAAGACGGCTGGGTGGCCTGGTCGCCGAAATCCTCGTGTGGCAAGTGTCGCTGTCGGCACTTTGGTTGGTGCTCATCAGCACGCTCGAACCGCTGGAGGTGTTCGCCGGTCTGGGATGCGCACTGCTGGGGGCCGTCGCCGCCGTCGCTGCACGCAGGGCTGTGAGCGGCCGGTGAACGCATGGCTCGCGTGCGCATCCGTACTCCTGGTAGCAGGTCTCTTCCCTGTCGTGTGGGGTGTGGCGACCGGATCGCTCGGGCGCAGGGTCGTCGCCCAGAACTTCGGCACCTCGGTGGTCTGTCTGGTCATGCTGCTGCTCGCCCAGGGATACGACCGCCCCGCCTACACAGATCTCGCTCTGGTCCTCGCCGTGCTGGGCCCCGTCGGCACGCTCGTGTACGCACGGCTGCTCGCCGACGAACTGGGCGAGTCCCCGCCAAAGGCACAGCTGCCGACCGTGCTGGCGGCCGCAGCGACCGTGCCGGTCGTGATCGCGTCGTGCGTGGCCGCCGGCCCGGGGCGGGCGGCGGTGAAACTCGTGGTCGTGGGAGTTCTGCTCGTCGCCGGAAACGTGATTTCCTCACGGACACTGTCCGGCGCCTACGTGGAGCCGAGCGAGGCCCGACGTGACTGACGGCCTCATCGTGATCTCCCTGTTCCTGGTCGCGACCACCGCGACGGCCGCCGTGGCGGTCCGTGATCCGGCCCGTCAGGCTCTGGTTCTCTCGGTGCTCGGTCTGGCGCTCGCGGTGCTGTTCACCGTCCTCCAGGCGCCGGACGTCGCCCTGTCACAGCTGGCGGTGGGCTCGGCACTGACCCCGTTGCTGATCCTTCTGTCCGTCCGGAAAGTACGCCGCCGTGGCCAGCGCGACGAAGGCGGCCGATGAGCCGCAGACTACGGATGTGGATCCTGGCCGTGGGCTGCCTGGGCTTCGCCGCCATGTTCGGGGCGGCCTGCCTGCGGCTGCCGGGCTTCGGCGGTGACAGCCACCCCTACGGCGAGCGTGCCGTCCGGGCCGCGCTCGCCCACCGCACCGCCAATGTGATCTCGGCTGTCAACTTCGACCAGCGGGCCTTCGACACCCTGGGCGAGGAGACCATCCTCTTCGCGGCAGTGCTCGGAACCGTTGTGCTGCTGCGACAGACCCGCGAGGAGCGTCAGGTGCCTCCCGCGCCGGTCCATGTTGCGCTCCCCGTGAGGCGGTACGCATTGATCCTGCTGCCCGTCGCCCTCGTCGTCGGTCTCTATGTCGTCGCGCACGGCCAGCTCAGCCCGGGCGGCGGGTTCCAGGGCGGGGTCGTCGTGGCGACCGCGGTCCACCTGCTCTACATCGGGGCCGACTACCGCGCGCTGGAGCGGGTCCGCCCGGTCGGCGTGTACGAGGTCGGCGACGCGGTGGGCGAAGCGACGTATCTCGTGCTGGGCCTGGCGGGTCTCGTCGCGGGTTCTTCGTTTCTGGCCAACACTCTGCTGCCGTACGGAACGTTCAACACGCTCGCCTCGGGCGGATCCGTGCCCTTGTTGAACATGGCCGTCGGCATGGAAGTGGCGTGCGCCGTGGTGGTGCTGCTCGCCCGCTTCCTCGACCAGGCCGTGGAGATCGAGGAGGAAGGCGAGAATTGAGTAGGGGGACGAGCTCGTCATGATGTCGGTATTGCCGTATCTGGTAGCCGGCTGGATCTTCCTGGCCGGGTGTTACGGACTCGCCACCAGCCGCCACCTCGTTCATGCGGTGGGCTGCCTGGCGGTCTGCCAGTCATCCACCTATGTGCTGCTGCTCGCCGTGGGCTATCGCGATGGCGGCACCGCACCCGTCTTCTCCGACCTCAAGCCTGGATCGAGACCGCTCGTAGACCCCGTCGTGCAGGCACTGGCTCTGACCGACGTGGTGGTCGGCGCCACCGTGACCGCTCTGCTGCTGGCCCTGGTGATACAGGTCGCCAAACGCCACGGCACGGTGAACCCCGACGAATTGACCGAGCTGCGCGGATGAGCAATCTGCTGCCCCTGGTCGTCGCACTGCCGCTGATGGGAGCCGCCGTGCTGGTGGCCGCCGGACGGCGTCTGCCGCGCATCGCCGCCGAGTCGATCGGCTGCAGCGTGGCCGTGGCCACCGCCGGCCTGGCCATGGCGCTCCTCATCAGCGCCTCGCCGAATGCTGTCGAATGGGTCGGCGGCTGGCGCCCGAGCGGCGGCGAAGGTGTTGGCATCGTCCTGGTCGGCGACGTTCCCGGGGTGGGCCTGGCGGCACTGGTCTCTCTCCTGGTCGTCGCGGTACTCGTCTACTCCTGGCGCTACTTCGACGAGCCACCGCATCGGCACGCGGGCTCCTTTCCGGCTCTCGTGCTGCTCTTCCAGGCGGGCATGTGCGGCTTCGCGCTCACGGGTGACCTCTTCAACGCCTTCGTCTTCTTCGAGCTCATGAGCGTCGTGGCGTACGCACTGACCGGCTACCGCGTGGAGGAAGCGAAGGCCGTGCAGGGCGCGCTCACATTCGGGGTGATCAACTCCCTCGGCGCGTACACCACGTTGACCGGGATCGTCCTGCTGTACGCCCGCACCGGTGAGCTCGGCATGCGGCAGATCGGACAGCGGCTCGACGCACAGGGTGCGCCCGACGCACTGACCCTGTGCGCATTCGTCCTGGTGCTGACGGGTCTCCTCACCAAGGCGGCCGCCGTCCCGTTCCACTTCTGGCTGCCCGATGCACACGCCGTCGCGCCGACCCCGGTCTGCATGCTGCTGTCCGGAGTCATGGTCGAACTCGGCGCGTACGGCGTGTGGCGGGTGTACCACACGATCTTCGCCGGGCCCGGCGGCATCCCCGCACCGGACGCTGAACGCGCCCTGGTGACGCTCGGCGTGCTGACCGCGCTGATCGGCGCGGTGATGTGCTGGCAGCAACGGCACGTGAAGCGGCTCCTCGCCTATTCGACGGTCGCCCACACCGGACTCTTCCTCATCGGAATCGGCCTCCTGCGCCCCGAGGCAACCGGTGGGATCGCGGTCTACATCCTGGGCCACGCAGGGGCGAAGGCCGCCCTGTTCGCTTGCGTGGGCATCCTCCTCGACCGGTACGGGAGTGTCGACGAACACGAACTGTTCGGTCGGGCAAAGGAGTTGCGATGGGTCGGCGTCCTGTTCGCGACCGGTGCGCTGGCTCTGTCCGGGCTGCCCCCATTTGCCATGGCTCTCGGCAAAGCGGTCACGGAAGAAGCTGCGGGCGGACTCCTCGCCGTGGTGTTCGTGGTGGTATCCGCGGTCACCGCGGGAGCGGTGCTCCGGGTCGCCGCACGGGTGTTCCTCGGCGCCGGGAAGCGACCCGAGGCCGAACCGGCACACGAGACGAAGGGTGAGGACGAGGAGCCGGAGACCAAGGGACGTATCCACCGCGTGCCCATGACGATGACCGCGGTCCCCACCGCGCTGCTCATCGGAGCCGTCGCGGCCGGCCTGGCCCCATGGCTTGCCACGTCCGTGGGCGACGCGTTCGGCGCCCATCATGCACCTCACTGGACTCCGGCCGGGACGATCCTCGGGTTCCTCTCTGCCGCACTCGCCGTGGGCTTGGCCGCAGCGGCCGTACATGGCCCCGCCCGTCAGGAAGCTCAGAGCTGGACGACGCCGCTTCGGCGCATGCACTCGGGACACATCGGTGACTACGTGGTCTGGCTCCTGGCCGGCACCACCCTCATCGGCGCGCTCTCGCTTCCCGGCATCCTTACGGGGTGACCCAAGTCCAGCGGCATGTCGGCACAGCTCGGCGCGGCCGTCATCGAGGGCAGCGGACGCGCATTCATGAACGGCGTGCACAGCGTCGTACTCATCACGGGCGCGCTCTGTGTCGTAGGCGCGGCACTGGCCACGGTCGGCGTCCGGAGCACTCAGTCATCCCGCACCCGAACGGGAGGCACATCATGGGGTTCGGCCCGTCACCATCGAGACGCAGGCGCCCCGGAAGAACCGCGGCAGCCACACCTTCATCGTGGAAGTTGCACACGCGGGACGATCGATCCCGTCAGTGGCCGTGGCCACCGCCGTGGTCGCCACCGCCGTGGTCGCCGTGATCGAGGATCGTCCACGGGCGCATCAGGTCGTCGTCTTCGTGTTCGAGAATGTGGCAGTGGTGGATGTATGTCGCCGGGAACTCGGTGCCACTGCCCGGAATCGACGCGATCGTACTCGTCGGCGGAGTGAATTCCTGAATGATGATCCTGGTCACCGTCTCCGGATAGGACTTGAACGTGTCCTTGTTGGACCGTGCTTCGTCCGGGTCCGGCGGAATCGGTGGACCGGTGAAATAGTTCTCCAGCACCGGCAGATCCTCCGGTTTGCGGCCATCGTCAATCCATTTTTCGTAATCCGCCTGGTATTCGACCGCGTCGATCGGCTGCCTGTCCAGCACCTGGAAGTTGACGAGGTGAACATGCATCGGGTGGGCGTCATGGTTGGGATTGATGTACTCCCAGATCTCGGACGAACCCTCCTCGATGAAGTCCTGGGACGGCGCCTCGAACGGCATCGCGTTGAACGTCATGGTCCTGAAGAGCTTGTGCTGGTACGTAACCCATTGCCGCCGACGGGTGTGCGGTTTCGGCTTGACAGGCGCGACCGTCGGCAGCCTGAGTTCCTTGGGCGGCCTCGTCGTGTCCGTGCCTCCGGGTTCGGTGACCCGGAACTCCATGATTTCCCGGATTTCCGGTCCTTCGCCGGGCATACCGGGGTAGTGGACCGGCGCATGATAGTTCGTCAGTCTGACGTTCGTACCCACGGGCATCTGACTGAAGTCGACGATCAGGTCGTACCGCTCGGCCGGCGAGATCAGGAAGTTCAGCATTTGCAACGGAGCACGGAAGCCGCCGTCGGTGCCGATCAGCCAGAACGGCAGTGTCGGCTGAGGCAGTACGTCCCTGGGATAGACGTCGAACCTCAGCCGCCAGAAACGCTCGTTCGAAGCGTTGAGAACGCGCAGCCGGTAGCGTCGCTGCTCGACGTCCAGGAAAGGGTACGCCTTCCCGTTGACGACCGGGGTGTCCTCGCCTTCCCTCAGGGTCATGGTGTAGGCGAGCGAGCCGTCCGGGTTGAAGGTCCGGTCCTGCAGGATGAGGGGGACCTCGAATTCGCCTCGCGGCAGCCCGAGCCGCTCGTCGGCGGGGTCACTAACCCGCCAGAGACCGGCAAGGCCCGCATAGACGTTGAGGCTGGTCATCCCCATGCCGTGATCGTGATACCAGAGCATGCACGAACGGTCGTGGTTCGTGTAGCCGTAGATCGCTTCGTTCCGTTCGACCCGGCCCGGTTCCAGAGTGGTGTAGTGCTCGGCGTGGATGCCGTCCGGGCTAAACGACTGCATCGGCATGCCGTCGGACTGTGGCGCTGTGAAACCGCCGTGCTGGTGTACGACGTTCCACACGTTGACATTCGGGGGAAAGGGCAGAACCGGCTTGTAGGGAGGTGGAGGGGTCGGCGTGAGCTCGGAGCACCCGTTGCGAATGGCGTCGATCACGAACTGGAAGAGGTGGGTGGTCGGCAGCTCGTTGCGGTACTTGACGACCGTCGGGCGGTCCGTGGTCACGCTGACGGTCGGCCCGAGGTAACCCATGCCGGTCGGCTTGTCAGGATCGTGCGGGTTATTGGCCCAGTAACCCCACACGGTTGCCGGCTCGAGATCCTGGTGGAAGCTCCACGAGCCCTGCCGCATCGTGATCTCGTAGTAGTCGGCGCCCGGATAGACGGAAGGATCCGAGACGGCTGTCAACGGCGTGGGGAGCGGGTCGACATACCTCTTCAGCGGAGGGGTGTGCGTGACCGGGATGTCCGGACACCCTGTCTCTTGAGTCGTCGCCGCATACGCCCGCGCTCCCAGAACACCCTGTGGAAGCATGACCGCACCTCCCACAGCACCGGCCTTGAGAAATTTCCTTCGCCCGAACATCGTCTCCAGCCTTCCATCGCCTCACGTGACGTTGAACAGATACAGGGCCGGTTCGGAACGTTGCCGCAGCACACCGGTTGGGTCCGGGAAAGCCACTCATTGAGCCGATCTCAGCAGCAATTCGGCAGATATCTGAATTGGAATCGAATTACTACCATCAGTCTGAATGCCTGTAAACCGTCCTACCTGGTGCGGTCGAGCTCGTCCACCCCGTCCGCAGCCGCTCCCGCCGAACGGCGACTTCCATCCCTCCGTGAACCAGTACGACGGCGCACCATTTGTCAGCACCCTGAATGAGTCGACAATCCACCGAACATTCTTCTGGCGCGTCACATTCGACTGCGCGGCGGGCTGTGAGTCTAATTTTCACCGCTTCTCTGTGCGCCAATTCAATACGGCGGCGCTTTCGGGATACCGGCACAACCTGTTACCTCTCAAGTGGAGGGCGGGGCCGGCCGCCAGGGCACGGCGGTCCCCCGGCAGGCGTCGTGATGGCCGCATCAGGAACCGCTGAGCTGGTCTCCTTCATGGTCGCGCGCAGAGCCTGACTGTGTCGCGTCCGTCGCCGTGACCGTCGTGAACGGCAGCACGAGCCGGGAGGGCTGCGCGGCGTCGCGGTAGATCTTGTGGGTAACCGAGCGGCCCACCGGCAGGTGGAAGGCATCCGGCGGCAGCAGCGCGTTGTGCGCGTCGGCCAGCGGCTCGTTGTTCGACAACTCCACCACCAGGCGGTGACCGGGCTGGAAGGTGGCTGCGAACGGGTAGAGCCGCAGTACGTACTCCTCGATCTTCCCGGGCTCCACCGGCACCGTGTGGGTGTGCGGGCGGTAGGGGTTCCCCTCGCCGCGTCCGACCAGAAAGTCGATCTTGACCCCGTGGTCGCGGTCGATCCCCTTCAGCTTCCCGGCGGAAATGACCGTGCCTCCGAGCCGCTGAATCTCTACGCCGAGCGAGGAGATCCACGTATCGCTGGACCGCCCGCACCACCGCACCGGTAGTGCGGGCGGTCCATGGAGGGCGAACGACTGGCAAGTCGCCGCGTCAGTCGAGCCAGAAGCATGCCTTCTGCTTCGAGCCCTTGAACTGGGTACAGACCGTCGCCTTGGTCAGCTTCGGCCCGCCCGCCCGTCCGCTATGGCCCCACAGGGTCTCCACTGCAACCCCGGGTGCCCCGCCGTTGTCGCCGGTCCAGCTGGACTTCTTCCAACCGCTGACCTTCGAGCCCCCTCTGGACTTCCTGTACGTCCACCGGGCCCAGTAGGCGTGCCCCTTCTTGCCCGACACCTTGTGGGCGATGATCAGCGGTACCCGGTGGGGCGACGCCTCGGTGTATTTGATGACGATGCAGTAGTCCTTGCTCCGGGTACATCGGTGAGTTTCAACGGAACTGGCCTTGCTGTTGGCCTCCGCGAACGTCGGGGCCGACACGAGTAGTACGACACCGACTCACACCGCGGAGACCAGAGGCAGGGACCTGCACAAGCAGCAGCAGGCCGCTGCATCCGTGCGGCACGAGCCCGGCTACCAGCCGCCGGCACCGAGCCGCTCTGGACCGTCCCGAGGGCTATGACACCGCCAGCTCCGTGAAAGGCACCTCATGCTCAGTGCGGAGAAGGCCGACGAAGACGAACGCTGGGAATACTCCGCCACCGACGGCATCCGTCTCTGACAGCAGCAACCGGCCCCGGGAGAGCACTCGTCCCCCCGGGGCTACCGCGTGCCCGGCTGCTGTCCTGGGCCGAGCACTTCCCTGTAGCGCGGAATGGGTGATGGGTTAGTCGAGGGACGCGGGCAATCCCTTCCTGGACGGACCGCCGCTACGGCAGGATGTCTGACGGGTGGTACCTGCACACCGCGCGCCTGCGGGCCACGATCCAAGGCGCACAGACCGACGGACGGCTGCCCGCCATCGTCCGGGCAGGCGCAACGATGCTGACCTCCCGAGTTGGCCGAGGCATTCCCCGCACCCGCGCAGCCACGCGGCCAGCACTCCGGTAACTGCGGCCCCTCGGCCGCCTGCCGGGTCTCGCGTCCGGCAGGCCGAATCCGCGAGACCACAAACCGCTCGAAGCCACTGCGGCCGGTGCCGGGCCGGGAGCCCTCACGCCATTGCACCGGCTTTGCTGCCTTCCGGCCGGCCGTGGTGACCAGCTGCTTGACCAATTGCGGCTTGTCCGAGTACTCCGCCACCGGCGGGCTTCAGCCTACGAAGAGGCGCGGACAGCTGTCCCGTCTCACGCCAGCTACTCCGGTGCCGGTGAGGCCCTTGAGGCGTAATCTCACTGAATCCGCTCTGCGGCCTGCTCGGCCTCCCAGTCGGGCGCGCCTACGTCTCAGTGAACCTGCCTCGTTCGGGACGAAAAGTCATTGGCTTCCCGTTCCATCTGGCGAGGAGACTTCCGACGTGACGCTTCACGAGAATGAGATCCCAGTCGATGAGACGCTAGTCCGAGCACTACGGCGCTGCACGCCGTGGTGATGCGTTCCATCAGCCTGGTGGAGCGGCAGATCTCTACCGTGGACGCCTCGGTGACGTCGTCGGCGAGCCAGATGCGTCCGGCCAGGCCACCCGTCTCGGTGACGACCTCCACCAGGGCGCCGAGCAGCGCGACCGGCGCCGACACGGGCGTCACCAGCCGGTACCAGGCGGAGCCCTCGGACAGCCAGTCTTGGCCAAGGACCTGCCCGAGGACGATCTGGCAATGCGTGGCCAGCACCGCACCCGGCCCGTCGTACACCACGGTGGTCGGGGTCTGGCCGGGCTCTCCGGTCACCGGGTCCAGAACGGGCTGCCCGGCGGTACGGGAGATCCGCACCGTGTCGGTCAGCTGCGCCTCCAGGTCAGCCCTGGCCTGCAAAGATCAAGCGGCACCGGCTCACGCCCCGGTCGTCTGGGTGACCTCGTCCAGCCACGTCGTACGGACGACGGCGAGGCTGTTGGCGTCGGAGATGTCCATGACCCGCCACACCCTGTTGATCAGGCCCAGGTCCTGTGTGGCCACGGTGACGCGCACCCGGTCCTCACGCGACGCGAGCGGGACGTCCAGGGGAGTCAGGAGCCGGTAGCGGTTACGGGTGTCGTCGGCGTACGCCTGTCCTTCCAGAGACAGGACCAGGCCGGGACCACGGCAGAGAAGATCGCACCGGCCCCCGTGTAGAGGATCTGATCCGGGCCGGGGTGGTACTCGCCGGAGTCCGGGTCAAGAACCGGCTCCCCGGCACGGAAGATCTCGACAGTGTCCACGAGGATGCGCGTCTCGACGATGGGAGCGACGGCAGCAAGCGAAAGCCCCTCAGAGGGCGGAGGAGTGCTCATACGTTCGAGCGTAGGGCGGTGCACGGACAGCTCCCCCGGCCCGAGGTGCCCGTGGACGCATCCGAGTCGCCCAGGTGCACGACTCTCGGTCCGGCGTGACCATCGGTGCAGTGGTGATGGTGCGGCTTGCAGGGGTGATGGTGCGGGGGTCGGGGACGGTGCACTGTCACGGTCAGGGTGGCGGTCTGGGTGGTGGTGGTGCCGGCGGTGTTCGTGAAGACGGCCCGGAACTGGCTGCCGTTGTCGGCCGCGGTGGCTTTGGTCAGGGTGTAGGTGATGGTGGTGGCGCCGGGGATGTCGACCCACGCCGCGTTGTCGCTGGTTCGGCGCTGCCACTGCACCGTCGGGGCGGGGTCACCGGACGTGGTGGCGGTGAACGTGGCGTCCTGGCCGGGGTTGACCGTCTGATCCTTCGGCTGTCCGGTGATGACCGGTGGTGTGTTGACGGTGTAGGAGATCGTGACTGAGCCGTTGCCGGTGTTCGTAGCGATGGTGAACGATGTGCCGGCCGGGCCGAAACTCGAACCGCCACCACCACCCGTTGACGCCGCTTGTGCGGTGAACAACGGATTGCTGCTCGCGCCGCCGCCACCGCCTGTGAATCCGCCGCCGCCACCGCCGGCACCGCCGAGGCTGATCGGATCACCGTTGGCGCCCGTGCCGCCCGCGCCGGGCGTCCCGGCTGTCCCGCTGCTGCTTAGGCAACCGGGTGCGCTGTTGTTGAGTACCTGGCCGGCGGCTCCGCCGCCGCCGCCGGTCTGGCCGGTGCCGCCGGGACTGGCCGTGCCTGCCTGGCAGTCGATGTCGCCACCCGCGCCCGCGCCGGTGGTGGCCGATCCGCCCGAGGGCCCGCCGGCGCTGATCACCTGGTTGTCGGACCCGGCACCGCCGCCGCCTCCGCCCGCGACCACCAGGCGCGGGTCTCCAGGACCGGCGGTCAGGCCGCCGCCGGACGCGGTCTGGGTGCGCACGTCGGACGCACCGCCGCCGGCTCCCCCACCCCCGACCCCACAGCGGGCGCCTCCGCCGGGGCCACCACCGTTGACGCCGGCGCTCCCGCCCGCGCAGTTAGGGCCGTTGGTCCCGTTGCCGCCGGCGCCTCCGACCTCCACGTACAGCGTGCCGTGGCCCCCGACCGGGACCGTGGGTGCGGTCACGACCGCTCCGGCCCCGCCGGGCGCACCGGGCTGTCCTCCGCCGTAGTCGCCGCCTTTGCCTCCGGGTGCCCCGATAGCCGTCACGCTCACGCCGCTGACCCCGGGGGGCACCGTGAAGGTGTCCTCACCCGCAGCTGTATAGGAGCAGGACACGGTGGAGCCGGACTGCGAGAACACGCCGTTTGCTCCGCACGGTCCAGCGGCGATCGTGGTGACCGTCTTGCCAGTCAGCGACGCCGGCACGTTCGTCTGCCCCTCGCCGTTGTAGCCCCAGGCGATGACCCGGCCCCCCACACCCGATGCCGGCACCCCGACCGGATCCGCCACCGCGGGGCCCGCCGTGGCCGCAAATAGGGCCATAAGACCGGTCGACAGACCACCCACCACCCTCGCCGACCGCCACGCCGCAGCTGCCCTGTCCGCACGCAGACCCATCACGACCGGACCACCCAATCACTGGTGTTCGACTCTCCCACCGACGATTACGGAACGTAGCACTCTGGAAATGCTCTATAACTCACCGTGACGGTCGGCGTGGCGGATCCGGCGAGCTCTTCCAGGTTCGTCGGTAGAGCCCGAGCCGGACGGTCCGTCAGTGGGAACTGCGGGGACGGCTGGCGGCCGCCGTGCGGTGTCCTCAACAGCGGCGATGGTGGTGGTGATTGTGCCGGTGGCAGCGTCCGCTGCGGTTGATGGTGGTGGGGTCGGTGGCAGTGTGGGTAGTGCTGTCGCCGCCCCCGGTGACCGTGGCGGTGTTGGTGCGATGGGCAGAGGCGTTGCAGGAGACGTTGACCTTCAGTGTGATGGGCGGATAACTGTCCCGGCGGGCAGGGCGTGGCTGCGGGTGCAGGTGAGGGTGGCCAGCGTGCAGCTCCACCCGATGCCGGTGATGCTGGCGGCAGTGAGTCCTGCCGGGAGGGGTCGTGCACGTTGACCGTGGTGCCATCGGTTGCGCCGGGCCCGGTGTTGTCGACCGTGATGGTGTAGGTGCCCTGCAGGCCTTGGGTGAACTTCCCGGTGTGGCTCTTGCTGATGGTCAAGGAAGGTGCCGGGCAGATCGGGCTGATCGCGACACCATTCGGCTGGGTGCCGACGGTGACGGTGGCGGTGACCATGTTGCTGGCGGTGGCGATCACCGACACATTGCCTGAGCCTAAGTTGGTGACGTAGGTGTGCAAGCCGTCCGGGGTGATCGCCACACCGAACGGGATGCTGCCGACGGTGACCATGTTGGTGGCGGTGTCGATCACCGACACATTGTTCGAACCCAGGTTGGCGACGTAGGCGTTCGAGTCTGAGGCGGCCCAGGCGGGGGACGGGGCGATGGCCGGCAAGGCCAGCCCCGCCAAGATGGCCAGCCCCGCCATACAGACCCGCACCCACACCCATGGCCGATGTCAACTTTTCTCGGGCCCCGGACCGCGATGCGATCCAGTCTGCTTGCTCATGCGCCTGATCACCGACACCTCCGCCCTCCAGGCTGGCCCACGGTGACGTCAGGCGCAGGCCGACCGAGCTGCGGAGAGTCCGGCCCTCGAAAACGATCAATGTAGGTGGTGGTTCTGAGGTTTCCCGACCGGCGGCCTGGACCGCCACCGCTCATACGTTCGAGTGGGGGCGGCGCGCGGACAGGTCCCGGCCCGAGGAAACGGCGGACGCATCCGACTCGCCCAGCTGCACGGGTCTCGGTCCGGCGTGAGGATCGTTGTACCGGTGGTGGCTCAGATGTCCCTTCGACTGGACCGCCGCCGGACTCACCTGGGGGCGACGTAGTGTGTCCAGGGCCCGGGATAGTGGCAGGCGTGCCTTCCCGGCCCCGCCCCACTTTGGGCGCCCAGGGCCGGCGCCGAGCGGCTCGACGGCAGCCATCGGTGCGCGCTCTGCGGCAAGCTCGCCAGAGGGACCGTGAGCGTCGGCACACCCTGCCTCATCGCCACCACCCCACGCGGTAGTCCCCGCGCGCCGCTCGCGGACACGCTGGCCGTTCTGCGGGAGGCAGCCCGAGAGGCGGGCGCCACCGTGACCATCAGGACCGACGAGTCGTGGCGGCCCTGATCCAGTTGCGTGAAACACGAGCGGCCGCCGTTGCACCTTCGTTCGGTGCAACGGCGGCCGCGTCGGCGGGGGCCGCTACTACAGCTGCCGCTGGATCTGCTTCTCCTGGACCAGCTCTTCTTGCTGGTTCTTCTCGTTCTTGACGGTGTACTTAGCCTGTGACCCCTGGCCCTCGGCGCGCTCGATCCGGCCCTGCGCCTGCTCGCCTTGCTGGGTCTGGTACTCGACGCGCTGTCCCTTGGTATACGGCATGAACTCTCCAAGTCTCGTCGGTGGGAGGCTGGCCCCGCTCATTCGGCGAGGGACGCCCCTCCTTGCGCCCGTGACTATCGCTAGGCGCACTGACAGCTCACCCCCACCTCCACACCACAGCAACCACTACGGGCCGAATAGAGGACGTCGTAGTCTGCCGCCGTGGACCGCTATCGCGTGACCCTATCGATCGGAGCCCGCATCATCATGCGCGGCTGGTGGTCCGACGAGGCGGCGGCCGAGCGGAAATACACGCGCTGGATAGGCGAACGTGGCGGCGTCGACGGCGCCCGGATCACGCTGACCGACGAGGCGGACGGCGGGCGCGTGCTGCAGTCCTGGCCGCCCGAGAACCCCTGATGCTGCCCGGCCCGGTCGTCCTGCCGGCCCGCTACCGTTGAACCGTCCTTATCCCCGGGGCGCACGCTTTCCAACTCTGCACGGCCCTGTTCACCCTGGTTCGCGGTCGTCCGGAGGCCAGGCCACAGATGGGGTCGCTGGGAAGCCGAACGGCCACGAACTGCGACGAACGAGAATGTGGATGAGACTGAGCAGATGGCGTCCGGCCGGCGGAACAACGGTCTCTCGCGGCGTCTACCGCTTCTTGCGGATTTGGCGCTTCTTCGCCTTGGCCTCCTTCTCCTTGCGCTGTGCGACCCCGTAGGACGACCAGGAGCCTTGGTGCTTGGCGCAACGAGAAGTGCCGATCACTGCGAGGCTTCGGCACGCTGTTCCAGCCTTGGTGCGAGCGCCGCACTTGGACTGAGATGCCATTGCATACCTCCTACCGAAAACCTTGGTACCTCCGGACCTCACGCACACTCCCACTCGTCGCCCAGGGGCGGGAGGCGCATACGCGATGCACGGGCGCACACTCGCGCTGACTGTCTTTCCGCGGAAGCACAACAGAGAGTCGGCTGACCATCTGAGCTTGGGAATCACCGGCCGATCAAGCTCGACCAGGGACCTGACCTGCGCGTAAGCGCGCCTCTGCTCTTGTCGGTCATGATTGCGACTGACCCTGAGTGGGAGCGGCTTGAGCCGTTGCTGCCGGTGAGGTTCTCGGGCCGGTGTAGGCGGCGTTGGGCGCGGGCCAGTCCAGGCACAGGACGGTGGCGTCGTCGCGGGGGTCGTGGTTCGAGAATTCGAGGACGGCTTCGGTGAAGACGCGTACAGCGTCGCGTGGGTGCCACTCGCTGGTTTGTCGGATCAGGTCGCACAGGTCGGCTTCGGGCCCGTGGGGCTCCAGCATTCCGTCGGTGAGCAGGATCAGTCGGTCGCCCTGACGCAGGTCAAGGCTCTGGATGCGGTATCCCGGGTTCGGGGTGATACCGAAGGGCAGGTCGACCAGGGGAGCGATTTCCTCGACCTGCCCGTCGCGCAGGCGCAATGGCCAGACGTGGCCGGCGTTGACGAAGGTGGTCTGGCCGGTGTCGAGACTGACACGCAGCAGTTGACCGGTTGCCATGGCCTGTCCGCCGTGCTGGGCGACGGCCTGATGTACCTGGTCCGATTGGTTGGCGTACGCCTGATGTGCTTGGTGGGCGTAGTCGACGACGGCCTGATGGGCATCGTTTGCCTGGTCGAGGAGGCTGCCGCTCCCTCGGCGGGCATTGCGCAAGGCTCCGACGATCACGGTCGCCAGCAGTGCCGCCTGTACGTCGTGGCCCATGGCGTCGGTGAGGGACAGGTGCAGGGCGTGACGGTCGAGCGTGTAGTCGAACGTGTCCCCGCCAATGTCGGCAGCTGGTTCCAGTGCTCCCGCGACGATGAACCGGCCGGTGTCGCAGGTGAAGGAGTCGGGGAGCAGACGGTGCTGGATCTCGGCGGCCAGCGACAGCCGTGTGGTGCGCCGGCCCCATTCGTACAGATCGGTGAAGCGCCGGTTGACGATCACCACGTATGCCAGCGCGTGGGCGGCCTCCACGATGAGTTGCATCGTCTGGCGGTCGGGGCGGGCGGGCAGAGTCAGCTCCAGCAGGCCGATCGCATCCCCGCGGTCGGATACCGGCGCGATGACCTTGACCAGGCCCGGTCCGGTCTCTCCCGCCCGCTCGCCACTCGCCACGTGCGCTTGCTGGGAGCGGACCACTCCGTCGTAGATCGAGCCGCGCAACTCGATCCGCTGCGGCTGCTCCGGCCCACCCTCCCCCGGGGCCCCGGTGAGCCGTACGACGGCCTTGCCGCCAAGGTCCGTGATCAGAAAGGACACCTCGGTCGCGGCAAGCCTCCTCGTCAGCAGCTCGGCCAGTACGGCGACAGCCACCTCCGGGGGTGCTGACTCCACTGCTGCCAACAACTCGCCCAACCATGCCCGTTCATCAGCCACTCGGCACACCTCCTTGGCGACATCAACCGACCAGTCGACCGGTTGCCCTGGCCGGGACCGCTCGGACGAGTCATGAGGGAACAACGAACCACGTGATCAGACAGACACGCCCCTAGGCGTAAGGCCATGCGGCAGCCCGCAGTCCACGCCGGTGCTGTGGGTGACTTACAGCCGCCCCGCGCGTTGGACTTCCTATGACAACGCTGCCGATTACGCCGCAGCTCCTACCGATAGTGCCAGCCACCGCTGGGCATCTCGTGACGGGTGCCACCGACCGCGGGCAGGCTCGCCCGACCGGGCTACTCCGACGGGTCAGCCGGTGACCGGCGAGCCGTACGGGCCTTCACCGCCTCCAGCGACCCCCAACCACCTCGGCACGCTGATCGACCAGATCGTGGAAGCCGTGCAGACCGGAAACGACGCCGAGGTCCGCAGACAGCTCGCGCGCCTGACCGACGACGTTGCCCACACCCAGGCGCTCCTTGTGCTGCGCCAGCGCCTCAACGACGATCTGCACCCCTGACCACTCCGGCTACGCAAACTCGGCATCCCCGGCGAAAGAGAACTCTCCGGCCGCGGGCTGCCCTGGGGTGCCACCTGCAACGGATTCATCTTCCGCGACCGGACATCGTCGTGGTCGGAAGCGGCGACTCTGCCATGGAGGAAGCCACCTTCCTCACCTGCTCGCCAAGTCCGTGACCGTCGCCTACGGCCGCTCCGCCCTACGCGCCTCGAAGGTCCGGCAGAACCGGGCCTTCGCCGACGACAAAATCTCCTTCGCATTCGACACCGAGGTCGCCGAACTCAAGCAGGACGGTCTCATGCTCAGCGGCGTCGTACTGCGGGACGGTTTCCCCGGAGCCACGCGCGAACTCGCGGCCACCGGCCTGTTCATCGCGATCGGCCACGACCCGCGCACCGAGCTCTTCCACGGCCAGCTCGACCTGGACGAATCCGGGTACCTAAAGGTCGCCTCACCCACCACCCGGACGAACATCCCCGGCGTCTTCGGCGCGGGCGACGTCGCCGACCACACTTACCGCCAGGCCATCACCGCCGCCGGCAGCGGCGCTTCGGCGGCCCTGGTCGCCGAGCCCAACCTGACCGCACTCATTAGTCGTCGGTGGCGTCCAGGGCGCGCAGGGGCCGCAGGCCGCCGGGCAGGGCGGGGAGCTGAAAGGAGTAGCGGCCTAGCATGCTGATGTGACGGCGGACGAACGGGGATAGGCGGGCCACGTCCTCGTCGCGGACCTCGAACCCGTCCTCGCGCAGCTGCGTAATGGCGGCGTCCATGTACCTCGTGTTGAACAGCACGAGCGCATTCAGGACCAAGCCCAGCGCGCCGATCTGGTCCTCCATGCCGTCCTGGTAACGCTGGTAGAGCTGTCCGGCCTTGCCGTGGAAGATCTTCCGGGCGAGCGCGTGGCGGCCCTCCTGGAGGTTGGCCTGCACCTTGATCGTCCGCCGGTCGGCCGGTTCGTCGGCAGTGTCCTGCGCCAGTAGTTGATCGTTAGTTGGTGTGTGACTTCTGCTGCTGGTGCGTCCGTTCCTCGTCGGGTCCGAAGCTGGAGCCGTTGCTGCTGTCTGATGACGAGCGGGCTGAGTTGGAGCGGTGGACGCGTCGGGCGACATCGGCCCAGGCCCTGGCTCTGCGGGCGCCGGATCGTGCTGGCGTGTGCGGGGCCGAAAGTACCGCCGATTGTCGCGGTTGCCCGGGATCTGCGGGTGACCGCGGACATCGTCCGCAAGTGGCAGCGGCGCTTCCTGGCGGACTCGGCGCTACTCCCCTTCCGGTCGGGTGAGAATTTCGGCTCCGCTGTCGGTGATGGCGATGGTGTGCTCGCTGTGCGCGGTCCGGCAGCCTGTCGCGCTGCGCAGCGTCCAACCGTCGGCGTCGGTCACGAGTGTGGCAGTGTCGGCCATGACCCAGGGCTCCAGGGCGAGCAGCAGTCCGGGGCGCAGCTTGTATCCGCGGCCTGGCCGTCCGGTGTTCGCGACGTGTGGGTCCTGGTGCATGGTCGAGCCGATGCCGTGGCCTCCGAACTCGGTGTTGATCGGGTAGCCCGCCTTGCTGAGGACCGTGCCGATGGCGTGGGAGAGGTCGCCGATGCGCGCCCCAGGCTTGGCGGCGGCGATGCCGGCGGCGAGTGCACGTTCGGTCGTCTCGATCATCGCGACGCTCTCCGCTGGCCTGGCCTTGCCCACCAGAAAGCTGATCGCGGCGTCCGCGGCCACCCCGCCCCTGGCTACGGCGAGGTCGAGAGTCAGCAGATCCCCGTCTGCCAGCGTGTAGTTGTGAGGCCGCCCATGGAGCACTCCGTCGTTGACGGCCGTGCAGATGTAGTGCCCGAACGGGCCGCGCCCGAAGGAAGGCGCGTAGTCGACGTAGCAGGACTGCGCTCCCGCCTCGGTGATCATCTCCTTGGCCCACTGGTCGATGTCTAGCAGGTTCGTCCCGACCGTGCTGCGCTGCTTCAGCGTGTGCAGGATGTTTCCGACCAGGGCGCCGGTGTCCCTCGCCCGCTCAAGCCGCGCGGAGTTCAGGATCTCAATCATGGGGGCCTCTCACGTATGTCCAATAACTATCCCGGTCTAACTGTACCGGTATTAGAATGGGGTCATGGTCAGGTTGCCGCTCACCCCCGCCGAGGTAGAACGCGGACAGCGCCTTGGCGCCCTGCTCCGCCGAGCCCGGGGCTGCCGCTCGATGCTGGACGTGGCGCTCGCTTCGCACATCTCGCCGGAAACTCTGCGGAAGATCGAATCCGGCCGTGTGGCTACCCCCGCCTTCCCGACCATCGCAGCGATCGCCGACACCCTCGGCCTGTCTCTCGACGCCGTCTGGGCCGAGATTAGCCAGGCGGAGCGAACCGTCGAGGATCAGTCGGTCCTGCCTGTCACACGGCAGGCATTGCTGGTTTCGTAACGCCGCACTCAGAGAGTCAGCGGTTCACTGACCGTGCTGTGCCGGTACGCCTGCGCGCACGCTGATGACCTCGTCGACCAGCCCGAGCACCACCTCGGCGGCTACACCGACCTGACCGCCTGTCGGCTCCGTCGCTTCCTGCCCGAAGGGCGCGAGCGCCCGCACCCTCGCGGTGTGCCCGCACGCGGGGAAGGTGTGGGAGACCCAGTAGCCGACGCACTCGCGTCAGGCGGCGACATCGCCGTTCTTCCTACTTCGGCATCGCGGTGCGGTTGGAGATCCGCTCCTCCCGCTCGTGCCCGGCCGCACACCGCCACCACACCGCGACCTGCATCTTCGGCGTCGCCTTCTGCGGCGTCAGCCCGCCGTTGCGCTCCTGAAGCCACATCGCGGCGACCTGCGGATACGTTTCGACCAGCGAGACCCCTAACGCGCCATGGTCCCCTTCCTCTGCTCGGTCAGGTCGCCTGACCGAAGCCCTCGCTGGTGAGGTTCTCCTCCCGCAGTCGTGTGAAATCCATATTCAGCTTCGGGTCATACGCCTCCGGCTGGATGCCGAGCTCATGGGTGCTGTACTCGCCGAACCGCTTGATGTGCTCGGTCAGGTACTCCGAGATGTGAGCCAGGTCCTCGGGGTCGATGGCGTAGCCCTCCTCCTGGAGCTGGCGCACGATCTCGGCGATGTCCAGGGCATGGCGGAAGATCACCGCGTTCGTGAGCAGAGCGTAGAATTTCGCGCTCTTCTCCTGCTCGACGGGGTCGTTGTCGGTGATGACGCCGCCGTTGCCGAAGCCGATCCACTGGGAGAAGCCGTTGAACGCCTCGACCTTGTTCGTGGCGGCCACCCACCGGCGCAGCGGGGCGTCCGAGAGGTAGCGCAGCAGCTGAACGGTACGGATGACGCGGCCGACCTCGCGGAAGGCCGTGTACGTCGCGTTCTTGCGCGAGCCGGTTCCGCAGGCGCCGCAGCAGCAGCGTGGAGGAGATGACGCCCTCGCGCACGGAGACAGCCGCCCGCATCAGGTGCCGGAACTGGGACTCGATCAGGTCGAAGTCGATGCTGTTGCGGCCGCTCTCCCCGAACAGGGCGTCGATATGTACGTACTCGGTCCGCTTCGTGGCGGGCATCGCGGCGGCGGCCTTCCTGAGCCGCTCGTGCGCGGCGGGGAAGACGCCTTGGGCCCACGCGTCCTGTTCTCGGACCCGCTTGCTTCCCTCCTCCATGTTGATCTGCGTGATCGCCAGGGCCGGGCAGTCGGGGGTGTGCCAGGTCTCGCTGATCCCGCCGCCGGTCCTCACGTATGCGACGCGGGTGTTGTCGGGGCCCGGCAGGGCGAACCAGTCGGTGCAGTCGACGCGTTCCGTCTCAGTCATCGCGGAGCTCCCTTCAAGTGGAGGCAGAGCCTGCCGCGCGGTCACGGCAATAGCATGCTCGGATGCCTGCCGAACCTGCCCCCGCCGCGCTGGCGGACCTGGCCCGACGGCTGGTGCGCACGACCTTCGGGGTGCGCGCAACCGAACCGCAGCCGCTGGCGGCCGGCGCCTGGTCCCAGGCGTTCGAGCTGACCATCGACGGCATGGAGGTGGTACTGCGCATCGGCGCACATGGTACGGACTTCGCCAAGGACGAGATCGCCGCCCGCTTCGCCGGACCCCACCTGCCCGTCCCGCCGGTACTGGCGAGGGGCGTGGTCGACAACTGGCACTTTGCGATCTCGGCCCGCGCGCACGGGACCGGGTTCGACGACCTGTCCGCCGCCGACGTGGCGCTGACGCTGCCGAGCCTGCTGACCACGCTCGACGCCATCGGCAGCATCGACCTTGCCGGCACCGGCTACGGCATCTGGCCCCCGGACAGGCGGGCACCGTACGACTCCTGGGCAGATGCGCTGCTGGCCATCGGTACCGAGACGGCCCGGGTACCTGGCTGGCGAGCAGCGCTGACCGACTCCGAGATCGGGCTCGGGCCGGTGGAAGCCGGGCTGGCCGCACTCGCCACACTGGCGCCGTACCTGCCCAACGAGCGCCGCATGGTCCATGGGGATCTGCTCAGTCGCAACGTCCTCGCTGCTGGCGGCGATGACGGACCACGAACAGCAGCGCAGACGAGAGCAGTTCCTCCAGGGCAGCCGGGACGCGCAGGAGATGTGGGAGCGGGAGACCGCCTCCCCTGCCGGGCCACTGCCGGGCGCGGTGCTCGATGTGCTGGAGCACGGCAACGGCTGCTGGTCAGTGCCTGATCCTGAGCGGCAGGCCAGCCTCGGCCGCCCGGCGGAAGACGTCCCCACACGTGGGTAACCGTATCGGCGCGCGTTCGGCGAGGACGAGCAGTGCATGCCGCAGTTCCGTGCTCAGCTGGGTGAGTCGATGGCTGGACTGGCTGCCCCTGTATATGTGCAGGCGGAAGACGTTGACGGCGTGTCCGTCACGGTCGTCGGCGAAGGTTTTCGGGAGCCCGGCAAGCAGTTCGTAGTCACGCTTGCCGGTCGCCGCGTCGGCCACGGCTTTGAGGGACAGATCATCAAATTCTGCGGCGGACAATGAAGTGTCGACTGCGACAGCATGGGTCACCAGAGCCGCGAAGAGCTCGATCAGTCGCTCGCCTGCCGTCGTGTCGATGCCCCAGGCCTGCAGGTTCTCGTGGCGACGAGCCTGCCGCCATGGCTCCTGGTCTACCAACGGCAGCAGAACACGGCCCAGATGAGCGCAACGACGCCACAGCATGTCGTGGTCGGGGGGCACGGTCGATCCTCTCGACGGCGAGTGGAAGGCCTGGGGCCGAGGGGTGTATGCGGGACGTCAGGTCACGTCGAGTCCACAGCCGAGCCGGAGCCGCGGTTGTCCCGCCTCTTCTGCTGGGTGGCCACCACGATCCAACCGGCGGCTATCACGACGCCTACCGTGCTCGCCGCCGTCACCCAGGCCCCAAGCGGGAATCTTGTCGTCGCCGCCCGGATACCTCTGGCCGCACACCCGCACCGATTCCGGGTGCTCGGCAGAGACTTCGAGGCACACCGCAGTGCCAACCGTGGGAGTCGTTCGCCCGACCCCCTGCAGCACCGGCAGATCCTCGGTGGCGAACCGCTGACCGCCAACCTGATAGGACACCCGGATATCGGCCCCACCTTTGACCTGAACCACCCGGTCAACGACACCGTGGACCCGCACGGGCGAGGCGTCGATCTGCCAGCTTCTGAGATCTCGACAGCCAGAGAACAGCCTCCCGCCAGTGCCACCCCAGGCACCCCACGGCGACCGCAAGCGGCACCAACCTCTTCCACTCGAAAGCACCCCACCCCATACCGACGTGGTACCCGCCCACCTTCAGCCGAACCAGACGTCCTGCAAGGCCGGGGTGTTGCCGTAGTAGTGCGCGCCCCAGCCTGTGTGCAGGGTCAGGCTCAATCCGTGGCGGGCGGCGCGGGCGTCTGCTTTGCAGAGCTCGCGCAGCGGGACGTCGTAGGGGTACCAGACGCAGGCACGCGTTGAGCCAGCAGGAACAGCCCTGGCAGCCGGGCCCGCACGATCTGCCCTTCACCACCCACCTGATCAGCACGGCACCTGCGGCGTCCTCGCCCAGCCGCAGGGCGTTGAAGTCGCCGTGCGGTACCCGCAGCAGCTCGGCCTGGCCGCCCTGGTAGGGGCCCATCTCATCGAAGCCGTAGGCGGCGAGGGCGGCCTCGGGCTGCATCGTCAGGCAGTAGTTCGTCAGGCCCTGCTCGCACTGCTTGCTGAAACCGCACGCAATGTTGAACGGCAGGCGCACGTACTCGCCGACCTTGACACTGCGGAGCCGACCTCTACGACCTGCCCCAGGTTCTCGTGGCCCAGCGTGCGGCCGGTCTCGAACGACGTGCGGCCTTCGTACATGTGCAGGTCGGAGCCGCAGATGTTGGTGCTCGTGATCTTCACGAGGATGTCGCTGGGGTGCTCGATCTTCGCGTCCGGTACGTCCTTCACCCCAATTATGATGTGGCCTTCGTACACCGCTGCCTTCGTGATCAATCCCTCTTCGCCGCTACGCGCGAGCGCTATTGCTACTTGCGCTTGGCGACGGGTAGTCGACGGCACCATCGGCAGCCGTGCTCTGCCGTCCGGCGCGTTTTGAGCGGAGCGTCGGCGCGCCCCCTTCTCTTCCTCCACCTCCCACTCGCCCTGGCCGGGCGCGATTCTCCGACAGGCGCCGCAGCGAGGGCAGCGAGGCGGCCCCGCTCGTAGCGGGACTTCGAGCGGGCGCGGGTCAGCGGGCGCACCACGGCCTGGTCCTCGATCTCGCGCGGGTACAGCACTGCGGGCCATCTGCCAGGAGCAGGCACTCGCCCGCCGCTTTCAGCGACGGAGCCCCGGGAACGCGGCACCGCTCCCCGCTACGCGCGGCGGCGGGCGAGCAGGCGCAGACTCGCCCGTCGAACCTCTGCTGACGCTGAGTGCCGGGACGTCGACGGCCAGGAGACGGAGCGCCGCTCACGGTAGGGCTGCCGCAACAGCGCTCTACCCGAGACCTTCCGTCAGTCCATCGGAGGTAGACGGTTTGAGGAATCCCGGACTTGCACACTCGTCCGCAGCTCTACCCCTGTGGGCCGGGGCAGAGGGTGCACGGATGGTGACGATAGGCTCACGCGGTGGGCTGGAATCCCCGTCGCGCCGTCCATCGGGGCTCTCGGAAGATCGGGGAAGGAGCCGGTCCGGTCGAGGGCGGGGCCAGAGGAGGCGATGGGATGCGGCAGGCAGGTGTGCTCGATGTCGGGTGCCACAGTGCGTTGCTGACGGTGGTGCGACGGCGCCCGGGTACGGTGCTGGAGCCGGTGTTCTCCCGCAAGGTGCGGCTGAGACTGCACGAAACCCTCGACCGCAAGGGACGGATGGACAAGGCCGGCGTGAAGAGCATCGAACGGGCAGTGGCCGAGGCCGTCGCCACCGACCGGCGTCTGCGCAGGCCGGAAGTCTTCGCGTTCGCGACCTCCGTCATCCGGGACGCGCCCAACCGCGACGAGATCATCGCGCGCGTGGCACGCACCACCGGCACCCGCCTTCGCGTGCTGACCGGCGAGGAGGAGGCCCGGCTGGCCTACGTGGCCGCCCGCCAGTGGGCAGGCTCGACGCCCGGGCAGCTGCTGGTCCTGGATATCGGCGGGGGTACTGTAGAGATCGCTTCCGGCACCGGAGACCGGCCCCGCGTCGTCTACTCGCTGCCGCTGGGCGCCCGCAGGATCACCCGGGACTGGCTTCCCGGCGGCACCGCCCCATCCCCACGCCGACTGGCCGAGGTCCGGCAGCACCTCCGCCGGTCCCTGGAAGCCGTCCCCGGCCTGCCGCAGGCCGAACCGGGCGGGCGGGTGCTGGCCTGCTCCAAGACCTTCGAACAGCTCGCCCGGCTCGCCGCCGCTCAGGGCAAGACACCGCGAGCCGGACGGCAGCTCGCGCTACCCCAACTGCGCACGTCAGTATCCCTGCTGGGCGCCGCAGGACCGTCCCACCGTTCCAAACTGCCGGGCATCTCCCCGCACCGCGCCGAACAGTCCCTGGCCGGAGCCCTGATCGCACAGACCCTCATGGAAGCCTGCGGGGCCAAGAACGTCGAGATCTGCCCCTGGTCCACCCGAGAAGGACTGCTGCTCGAACGCCTCGGCGTGCCGCACACCACAACCACAACCGTGCACCCCCGCCTGGCCGGCTGAACCCAACGGACGTCGAAAGCGTCGACACCCGGACCATCACGGAGGCCAGCCATGAATGGGCATGAGTCAACGGAGATCGAGGCACGCCTCGCTTGGGCTGCCCGATTGGCCCCCGTGACAAGGACGAGATCACGGGCCGAGTCCGACCGAGAGCGGCACATCGGTCACCACGCTTGGATGACCACGCACGACGCCGCCGCCCCCTGCCTCGGCCGTAGCAGTGGCCAGAGACAGGGGGCGGAGTGCTCGGGGGCGAGTTCTAACCTTGCTTGAGTCCGCCCCCTCCCGAGTGTCGGGGGCGGATTCGTCGTCCGGCCGCGGGTGGGGTGAGGGTTCCGTGGACCGGACGACTCATCTACTCAACCAGCACACATCCCCCTGACTCGAACCCCATGTAGACCATCCGGCGGTACCGCAGTACGGCGAGGTCCGTCTGATCCCCGTCGGTGGCAGTCCAGGCCGCCGCCAGGAGACATCAAGACCACCGCCTACACCAGTTTTCCTACCGGCCCGGCCAGCCGGGTGCGCCCGGCGTCGCCGTCGGCCACTTTCGAGAGATGAGCGCCCCGATAGTTGTCCACGTCCTCTCCCTCACTGGCGGTCGGGCGGTCACATCAACGATGAGTCGTCGGTGTCATCTACGACGACCAGGGCTTGGTCGAACTTCTTCGGCGGGCCGGCTTGAGGGCCCGCACTGGATCGAGTGGCGCGGCGGCTGGCCTCATCGATACCGATGGGCATATTCCTAGGAGCTGCGCTCCCGTGGGGACATGAAGACGGTGTGTGATCCACGACCGCACCATGCTCGTCCCCAACAGTGCGCCGACTGCAGCTCAGGTTACGTACGGGGCACCGGAGTTGCACACCAGTGCCGTTGACGCGCCAGCCGCCATTCACGCGCTCCCCGATGCCCGTCAGCGCCGCCACACAGGTCACCCGCGCGTCAGGGTCTGCGCGTCCAATCCAGTCGCTGTGAGGGCTCGACTCCTTTCCTCGCGATGCGGTGCTGTATGCCGTGCTGGCATAACCGTCCCGGTGAGTGAGCCTCTCCTCACGCTGATCACCCCCCGGAGCATCGATTCTCTGGCGGAAGTTGGCCGTTGCAAGGCGGGGAACACGCCCTGCTCGATTTTGGGAAGGGTTTGTCGCGGGCTTCGGGGGCAGGCGACGCGTGGCAGTCAATCGAGGATTGGTGGCGATGTGACGATTTCCATCCAGGCCCAGGGAGTGTCCGTAGCACTGGAGCAGACGACATCATCGGTGCGCAGCGAGCGGATCGTGGTGACCTGCCGTGGGTCGAGGACGCGGGAAAGGTAGCGCCCAAGGATGCGCGGGCCTTGTCCAAGCTGTTCTTCGACCAGCTTCAGATCCTTGAAGAGGGGACACGCGAATACCAGTACGCCCGCAACACTTTGATCGAGATGAACCAGAGCCTGGTCGTCTTCGCCGCGCGCAGGTTTCGTACCCGCGGCAGCGGCGAGATGGAGGACATCATTCAGGTCGGCACGGTCGGCCTGATCAAGGCCATCGACCGCTTCGACCTGTCACGCGAGGTCGAATTCACCTCCTTCGCCATCCCCTACATCGTCGGCGAGATCAAGCGTTTTTTCCGTGACACGAGTTGGGCCGTCCACGTCCCGCGCCGTCTGCAGGAGCTCCGGGTGGAACTGGCCAAGGCCCAAGAGCGACTGACCGTCGTCCTGGGCCGCCAGCCCACCGTGCGCGAGTTGGCCGGGGACCTCGACCTGAGCGACGAGGAGATCATCGAGGGCTTGGTGGCGTCCAACGGCTACACGGTCAGCTCTCTCGACATCCCCGGCGGGAACGACGACCGATCCGACGGCGGCCTCACCTATGCCGAGATCCTCGGCGACCGCGATCCCGCCATGGACCTCGTGGAAGACCTCCACGCTCTGGCTCCGCTCCTGGAAGAGCTCGACGACCGGGAGCGCCACATCGTCGAGATGCGTTTCGGCCAGGAGATGACCCAGTGTCAGATCGGTGCGGAACTGGGCGTTTCCCAGATGCACGTATCCCGGCTCCTGGCCCGCACCGTGACCAAGCTCCGCACCGGCATGCTCACTGAGACCTGAACCGACCGCCAGAGGCTGTATGAGACCCCCAGACGTTGCAGGCTGCGGAGAGGTGTGTGCCCGCCACGGGGTGCTGGAACACGTCTTTCTGTTCCAGCTTCGGGCGCCGGAACACGTACACGTGTTCCCGGGCTCAACACGCTCCCTGGCCGCCACGTCACACCACCGAACGGAGGATCCGGTCCCCTATCCACCTGCGCGTTCTCGGATGAGAGGGCACGGACCGGTGTAGCGTCAAGGCCAGCTGTCATGGTTCCGAAGTATCCGTCGCCCGTGAGCGCGAGTTCACGGGCGGCCCTGCTGTTCACAGTCTCCGAGGGCCAGGGCGATCACCTCCGGTCCCCGCATGGTGCGGGCCGGCTTCGAGCCCCCTTGGAGGACAAAATGGCCAGCGGAACCGTCAAGTGGTTCAACGCGGAAAAGGGCTTCGGCTTCATCGAGCAGGACGGCGGCGGCCCGGACGTCTTCGCCCACTACTCGAACATCGCCGCCCAGGGTTTCCGTGAGCTCCAGGAAGGCCAAAGGGTGAAGTTCGACATCACCCAGGGCCAGAAGGGCCCCCAGGCCGAGAACATCACCTCCGCCTGAGCCCTGACGCACGACGCCCGCCCCGCGACAGGCTCGCTGGGGCGGGATTTGTGAGCCGCTTGCCTCCCGTTGCCCCCACAGCCGAGCTACACACCACGACGGCCTTCACGCTTCGTCGCCCTCTCCCGCACTGCGCTGCCTTCCCCGGTAGCCCGGCCCGCCCGGCCAGGCGAACCCACAGCGACTGCCGTCAGGTGCCCAGGCGCCGCGCTCGACCCTCGTCTCCCAATGGGCGCCGCGTCACGGTGAGCGCGGCTGATCACGAACGAATGGGGCGGCCCGGATGGTGACGTTCCGGGTGGCGCCGCTGCAGAGCGCTGTGCCGCTCACGACCACGAAGCGGCTGCCGGCGTACGTACGGCCGGCCCTACGTCAGGCCGATCTGGGGGTTACATGCCTGGCACGCCTCGATGTCCGGCTCGGCCAGCGCGATGATCGCTTCTTCGCGGTTGATGAACCCCAGGTCCGGGCACAGGGTGCAGCCGCCGCGGTGCAGCATCTCGGATGCGGCAGGAACCGCCGCGGGGCCTGGTGGCCCCCGGCTCGTGGGGAGTTGGATTGACCCGAGCCGTCCGGCTTGCGCTCGCCGGACGGGTAGCAGCGTGGACGGTGTCACTGTTCCCCCGCTCCGAGCACGGGCCGGGGAGCAGGGGTTTTGCGGGAGCCACGAACTGTCAGTCGTCGGCGAAGCGTGCTTCGTAAAGCATCTCTCGCGCTTCCCCCTTCGGCGATCGAGGAGCTTCGTTCGTAGTGGCAGACCAGGCACTGGCCAATGCCAATCTGCACGCTCAGCTCGTCGCCGCCCTCTGAGCTGAACGTCGTGTAGTTGCAGACCGGGCAGTCCTGCAGGTCCAGGATCGGCCGCTTCCTTGCCCAGACGTCTCAGTCTCTTGAGCGCTTATGCCCGAACGGCTCACCTATCACGTTCGAGCAGATGGCGGCTTTCAGGTCGTTTCTCTGTGCGCCGCACGGTTACCTGTTGTTCATGACTGAATCGCCAGATTTCGACGACCGTGGCCCTGCTGCTGGATCTGTGCGGCGGGCACTGAAACGCGTACTGCCGTCGGCGTCGGGACCCGGCAGGATCATCCAGGGTATGGACCGGCTGGAAAGTGCTGCCGCCCTGGACGGGCTCGTCGAGCACGTCCGCAGCACGGTTCGAGCGGTTCCCCTTGGCCGTGCGAGGGATGTGCTGCACGGCCGCTGGCTGGGCCATCCCGTTCACCCGCTGATGGTGCAGGTGCCGATCGGCACCTGGTTCTCGGCGGCCGTGCTCGACCTGCTCCCCGGACAGCGACGGGCAGCGAGCACGTTGATCGGCGTCGGGCTTGCTGCCGCCGTTCCGGCGGCCGCCGCGGGCTGGGCCGACTGGGCGGAGCTGCAGCACCGGCAGATGCGGGTGGGGCTGGTGCACGCGGCGGCAAACGTCACGGGAGCGGGACTGTACGCGGGATCTATCACTGCTCGGCTACGGGGGCGCACCGCCCTGGGAAAGGCGCTCGGGTTCGCCGGCCTGGCGGTCGTCGGTCTCGGCGGGGCGATCGGCGGTCACCTGGCCTACCGGCAGGCTTCTGGCGCCAATCACGCCGAGGTGGTGCCGGAGTTGGTAAAGCCGGGGTGGCACGATATCGGGGACGTCGCCGACTTCCCCGTCGACAGAGCAGTCCGGCGGCACGTCGACGATGTGCCCGTCCTAGTCGTGCGAGAGAGCGGCAACCGTGTGCACATTTTGGCGGACTCGTGCAGTCACATGGGTGGCCCCCTGTCCCAGGGCGCGATCGACGACGGCTGCGTACGCTGTCCCTGGCACGGCAGCGTCTTCCGCCTCCAGGACGGCTGGAACGTGCGAGGACCCGCGACCGCCCCTCAGCCCGCCTTCGAAACCCGTATCACCGGCGGCCATATCGAGGCGCGGCTGCTCAGCACGGAAGCGGCAGGCACAACCGACCCGTCGCACGACGCGGCTTGACGTACTGGAAGGCAAAGACCATCAATGCCATTCAGCGAAGGCAGCTGTGGATCACAGCGTGCGTGAAGCTCTTCTCAGGCATTGCGCACGGCCTGCTCGAGGTCGTTGCGATCAAGGGCCTCATTCTTCGCGTACTGCGTGATCGCTTCCTGCAGATCGCGCTCGAGATCACGCCAAGCCCGCCATGCCGTCTCGTAGGTCGTCGTCTGCGCCTCGCTCCACGGCTCAGTGGCCGGCGGCCCCAATCGCTCGCGCAGTTCCATGACGCGAACGTGCGCCTCGTCCGTCGCGCGCCGCATGCCGACCAGCTCTTCGATGGTGTCTGCCACGCCCGAACCCTAGAACGATACGGCCGGGCGCGCCCGCGCGGACCCGGACGGGCGGCCAGAGGAGTCACTCCGGTTCCCCCTGAGTGGCCGCCGTCTGCTGGTCGCCCCAGGGGCCCAGACGTCTGCGACTGGCGAAGGTCACCGTGTCCGCTTGGCCGAGGTCGCCTTCTTGGCTGCTCGCTTTGTGCCCGTGGTCTTCTTGCTCGTTGTCTTGCGTACGGGAGCCGTCGCTTCGGCTGCCTCTGCCTCGCTGCTCGCGCCAGCCTGAATCAGAGTGCCGGAGCCGTTCTCCAGATGTGCGCGGATGAACCACTGGAACTGCTCCAGGGAACGTAGGTGCCCGATGAGCAGATCCTCGGTGACGGGGTCGATGGAGGCGACTTTCGCGGCGGCACTCCGGTGGTCCTTGATGACGCCGGAGTAGACGAGGTCGAGTGCACCGAGGTGGGCCAATGCGTCCGCGCGACCGATGCTGTAGTCGTCCCAGGTGCGCTCGGATACGAGAGCTCCGGGGGTGCCGTGCGGTTCGCCTCCCAGCGCGGAGATGCGTTCGGCAGTGCCATCGGCCATGCTCCGCACTGCAGCGGTCTGCGGGTCGAGCATCTCGTGCACGGCGATGAAGTTGGGTCCGACCACGTTCCAGTGAATGTGCTTGAGGGTGAGGGCGAGATCGTTGAGCGCGTGCAGACGCGGCTGCAATAGTTCGATCGCCCGTCCGCCCTGTCTGACGCCGAGGCCGGGGACGCTATAGCGGGGGGTGGTGTCGCTGGGGGACATGAGGCTCCTGTGACTCAGTGAAGATCTATCCGCTCTCATGTGCACCACGTCGGGGGTCCTCCTACGCCCAACTGCGAAGACACCACCTGACTGGCCCTTCGCGAAGGCTCGGTCGGCCTATGCGTGCGGCCTTGCAGCCAGTGCCACACAACCGCCAGGACGCTGGGTACCACTGATCTGCTTCAGCCACCTTGCCCCGATCGCCGCCGGCGGATGACCGCCAGGTCGAGCACCGCTACGAGGAGGAGCACCCCGCAGACTGCCGCGAGCACGCCAAGGACGGTCGAGCTGGGAGAAGAGTCCCTGCTTGAGGAGGTCGCCCACCACGCGAACCCAGCGGTCGCCAGGGCGAAGACGACCAGTGCGGCTGTGGACAGGATCGTGCGCAGGACCAGGTCGCTGCGTGCGGTGAGGGGTTCGGTGCCCGCGCGACGGTGGCGTGTCGGGCTGCGGGATTGGCTGTCGTCCCTCGGTTCGCGCGGGGGCATCTGGGACATCGAGCTCACCTCTGACCTGCTGATGACTGACCGGACCGGGGGCAAATGCGGTACCCGGCTGGATTGTCGGGCCGCCGGGGTGCGGCCCGACAGGTTCGAAAAAGCTGCACTACCTCGTCCTAGCAATCACCTCTGCGCGGCATACAAGGGCGAGGCGGCGTCGCGAGCGCAGATCTGACTTGATGCGATGAGCAGTCACGCAGTTGACCGGAGTCAGGGCGGGCCAGCAGTTGACGATGCATTACGACCGTCTCCCGTCCGCCCTGACGGGCCCCACTGAGCGGGCTCGTCAGCGCCCACGGTCATCTCTGACCATCCTGCTCGATGGGCTCGACCGTATGCAGAACCTGGCAGCACTCCGGAGCTGGCGGCCGTCTGGGCCGGTCATGCGGCTGGATGAGTTCCACCCACTGGCATCCAGCGGGTTTTGGGCGGGACCGTGCGATCTGGTTAGCTTCCGCTGCCGTCCGGTCTACGCCCCCGTGACCGGGCGGCAATTTCCGCCCCCTCCGGGGAGGGGGCGGAAAAGCCAAGCGGGATCGCGGGGGCCGGCGGGTGGCCGTGTCAGCGGTCGCCGGGCATGGTGCGGTGCTCTCGTGCGCCGGGGCGGGTGCCGCGAGGGTTGTCGGTGCGGTCGCGGGCCGCGGAGGCAGCGGCGAGGGCGAGGAGGGTGGCGATGACGCCGGTGATGAGGTTGCTGGTGATGGATCGGGTGTGGGCGACGTCGCCTGCGACGACCCAGGGGGCGACGCAGGTCCAGATGCCGATGGCGGCGGCGGCCCAGGCCATGGAGTGGGTGCGCTCGTAGGAGGTGCCCAGGCCACCGAGGAGCAGCATGTAGGCGATGCCGGCGATGAGGTTGTTGACGGCGAGGGTGGTGAAGCCGTTGAAGCCGGCTATCCAGGGGGATGCCGCGAGGTAGAGGCCGGTGATGAGGGCCAGGGCCTCGATCATCTGGGCTCGTGGGGTGGCGGCGGCGCGCTCGTGCCGGGCACGCAGTTCCATCAGGTCGGGGTGCTCCTCGATGGGTGCGCGATGGGTTGACGCCATGATGGCCTCCGAATGAGAGCTGTTTAGCCACCATCTAGCCTAAAACTGACATAAAAAGAGGCAAACTGGGGCAGCCCCGGTTCCGGCCCTCGGGCCCGCCCGCGCCGGATGCGGCCGTCGGTGAACCCCGCCCCGGGCCAGGTCAGCTCTTGGCGATGGCCATGCCCAGGAAGATGCCGACGACCAGCCGCGGCGCGGCGGCCATCACGGACCAGGTGCCGCTGTGGGCGACGGCCTGCGTGGCCTGCGCGCCGGCAAGGCTGGCTCCCGGACGGCCAGGGCCGTCTCCAGCCCGTGAATCTCGCTCTTCAGCTCTGCTGTCTCCACGATCACGTAACTCACGTGCCTCATCCGAGTCCCCGAGCGGTGCCATCCACCCGTTCGTCGTAGACCTACCAGGCACTCTCCTTCGGGCAGACCTCGGCCAGGAGCTCCAGCAGGTGAGCGGAAACCGGATTGAGTTCGCCGCGCCGCACCCAGGTGTAGACGGCAGCCCGCGTCGGCGCGTCGACGTGCTGCAGCACATATCCGTCCACCAGGCCGTGGCCATCGGGGCACTGCCGGACCAGGATCTGCCGGGGCCTCCCGTCCTGTTCGGCCAGGACCTCGACGACCTCGCGCTCCGGGCCGTCACGGAACTGATACACCCAGCATTTCCGCATACCGACCATTCTCTCCACCACCCTCAGGAACCCGGCGCCGGACACGGCCACAGGCCCCTCATTGGATCACCACCCGTTCAGATGGCGACGCCGATCCGTCGTCCAGAGAGGCGCTCGTTGCGCCGGCACCCGCACGGCGTCGGGGGCGCGCACCCACACCCCTCAGGCCCTGTGCGCCGACCGCGTCGGGGGGTCATCGCGCGGCCGACCCCCAGGCCCCGCAAGCGCTCTCGGCGCCACCCAGGGCTCGACCCGTTCGGCATCGAATCCGGGGCCGACGCCACCACGCCCTGCCCCAACCCACCGCGCGACCGCCGACCCCCGGCGAGGGCGCCCGTCGTCGGCAACGGTGCACCGCAGACAACCAACGCGGCTGTGTCCGCGCAGTGGGGAAGCGATGGACGGTGATGCCGGAATCGGCCGGCACACCGTGAGAGAGGAACCGCACGATGGAACGGTCTGAGCTGGAGAGCAAGGTTCAGCAGCTGGAAACGGGTATGGCGCCCAGGAGGCGTTATGGCCGGGGCGCAGGCCACGCAAGCGGCGGCGGCGCAGGCCACGGTCAGCGGTGTCGGGGTGAACCTGACCGTCGCCTACGGCTCCAGCCTCGGCTCGTGCGAGGACCTGGCGCGCACCATCGCCGACCGCAGCGAGCGCTCGGCGGTTTCCAGGGCGGTGTGCGAGACAGGCCGGCGCGGAAGCAGCCCGCGTTGCAGTGCCGCGGCCACGGAGTGCTCTCGCGTGTAGCGGCGGGCGTTCTCGATGCACAGGGCCGTGTGGGCGGCCGCCGCGAGCACGACCTCTACGTCCGCCTCGTCGTACGGATCCGACTTCCCGGTGCGGTAGAGGCTCACCAGGCCGAGCACGGTGCCCTGCAGCGTCAGTGGCGCCGCAAGAAGAGAATGGGCGCCGGACGCGTGGATCGCGTCCGCGCGGGCCGGGTCGGTCTCCAGCCACGGCAAACCCGGATGCAGGGTGACCACCCGAGGGCGCAGATCCGACAGTGCCTGCGAGTATGGGGTCGGCGACGGCAGGCTGCGCACGCCCCCCGGCGGATACGCCTGCGGTGGATCGCCGTCGACGCTGCTACGGAAGGCGACACGGCGCAGCGGCACGTCAGCCGGCAGCGGAGCGAGCGGGGCGTCATCGCCCCGCACCGTCGAATCCACCACCTCCACGACCGCGATGTCCGCGAACCCCGGCACCAGGGTGTCAGCGAGGTCCCGACAGGTCACCATCACGTCGAGGGTCCGGCCCACCCGCTCGCGCACCGCACCGCACCGCACCGACTACGCCCACACGGGCACGTGCCTTTTCACGATCCGTGACTTCGACGCCCATCAGGGCAATACCGAGCACCTGCCCGCGCGGATCGTGCAGACGGAATGCAGAGACCTCGTAGGCACGCTCGCGCCCTGGATCGGCCGCGAGACGTCCCCACACGACGTGCCCCTGCGCGGGGACACCGCTGTCCCGCACCCTGCGGACGATGCGGGCGAGTTCCTCGGGATCCACGGGCCCCCGGACGGAATCGGGGAAGGGGCGCCCGACGAGGTCCCCCAGTGCCACGCCATGCTTGGAGGCTGCGTCGACCCGCACCACCCGCAGATCGGCGTCCAGCAGGCGCAACCCCACGGACGACTGGGTGAACAGGGCGTCGAGCATCGCCACCTCTGTCTCACTCAAACGCCTGGCCGCGTCACCCTGAGTCATAGAAATCGCCTCCACACAGTCAGCAGGCTCCCTCCACCCAGGATGGGAGTGACGGCGACAATGCACTACTCACGACCACAACCCCCAGACGTCCACAGCCCTCAGGAAAGATCGCACTGACGGCAACGATGGACGACAGCAGGACTCCCAGCCCCCTGCAGTCGGGGGCACGCCCCTCTGGCAGGGCTACATGGCTGTGCCCGCATCTTCTAGTGGGTTGAGAGGGTCGGACGCTGCGGATCGAAGCCGATGATTCGTGACCTGAACTGGTCTGCGGTGAGGTCGTCCGCACGGTAAAGGGCGGGACCCGGGGTGCGGAAACCGCCCGCTACCGCCGACTCGGCGAGGCGGGCATGACCGACCGCTCGTCCCGTCCGCACACCAGCCCGCGCCGCACCCCGACCCGCACCGAACGCCGGATCATCAAGGTCCGCGTCCTGCGCCGGTGGGGACCGGCCCGCATCGCCTACCTCCTGGGCCTGAACCCGGCGACCGTCCACCGGGTCCTGACCCGCTACCACCTGGCCCGCCTGACCCACCTGGACCGTGCCACCGGCCGCGTAATACGCCGCTACGAACGCGAACAACCGGGCGAACTCGTCCACGTCGACATCAAGAAACTCGGCAACATCCCCGACGGCGGCGGCCACAAAACCCTCGGGCGTCAGGCGGGCCGCAAAACCCGCTCCGGCGCCGGCTACAGCTACCTCCACAACGCCGTCGACGACCACTCCCGCCTCGTCTACAGCGAGATCCTCACCGACGAGGAGAAGGAGACCGCCGTCGCGTTCTGGCAGCGTGCCCACGCCTTCTTCACACAGGTCGGGATCACCATCGAACGCGTCCTGACCGACAACGGCGCCTGCTCCAAGAGCCACCTGTGGCGCAATTCCCTTGCCGATCAGGGCATCACACGCAAACGGACTCGCCCCTACCGGCCCCAGACCAACGGGAAGGTCGAGGGGTTCAACCGCACCCTCCTGGACGAATGGGCCTACGCGCGGCCCTACCGGACCGAGACCGACAGACGTGCCGCCTACCCGGCCTGGCTGCACACCTACAATCACCACCGCGGACACACCGCCCTCAAGGGCCAACCACCCGCCAGCCGCGTCCCCGACCTCACGGGTCAGTACACCTAGCCCGTCCCGACCCGTCTCAAGCCGTTTCAGCCTGCCCCCGTGCTCCCACGGGAGCACCACGGATGAGGCGCCCTGACCTGCGGGTATCCCTCCAGTGCCCCGTGAGACCGCTCCGGTCGCCAAATTGACCGAATGCGCCAGTGGCTGCCGGAACTACGAAAGGAGATCGGCAATGCCGCCCGCTGCGAGCAGCACAGCGATGAATAGGAGAAACCCGAAGCAGCTCGGCTGCGCGAGCACATGCAGGCACCCCGGCCGGTCGGTCACCAGGCAGTTGAGTACCCCGTCGGTGTCATGCTGATCCACTTTTGGCAGCGCCGTTCCTCGGTACCGCCGGGAGGCCCTGGCCCTCGGCCGGTATTCCGGGCGATGGATGGACCTTCCCGACCCGGGCCGCCGCCAGCCTCAGGTCGGGAAGGAATCTCAGGTGATCTTGCATCGGCCGGTGCCGTCGCTTGCGCCTTGAGAACCCGCCCGCGACCGATCGGCGAAACGGTCGCGGGCGGGAGTCGCGGGAGTCACTGAGAGCGCGCCGACACGTCAGCGAACTCGTCCAGGACGACGGTGCAGTCCGATAGGGCGCGGACCAGTTGACTGGCGAGCACCCACCGCCCAGCAGGGTCGCCGTACTCGACAACCGTCGCCGTCGGCGACGGGACGAGGTGCGGTCGGCCCGGTAGATAGCGGACTCCGTACACACCGCACACTTGTGACGCCCCGACTCGGACAGCGACATGCCCAGCAAGCAGGTTGGGACAGAAGCGGACAGCCTCACGGGCGCACGGCACACAGACAGGCGGGTGCGCCGTCAGCAAACCATTCGGCCAGCCGTCCCAGTCCGCGCGGTGATCTTCCAGCAGCCAGAGCGTGCCGCGCTCGTCCTTGTCTGCCGGCCCGCCACAGACCTGACACAGCAGACGGCGCATCACCCAACGCTGACGCAGAGGATGCACCCGGCCGAAGTCGGGGCGCCCGCCCCCCGTATTGATCAGCGTCCGAAGCCACAAAATGCCGTCGGCGTCCCGGTCGTACGGGGTCTCGTCCGGGTAGGCGATACCGCCGCGAGGCCCGACCACCAACCTCGTTGGTCTGCCCTGCTCTTCCGACCATGACGTGATGTGCGGAACGACAAGCGAGCGTGGGACGGTCATCGCCGGAAACGCCGCCATACCCGGCCGAGGACGCTCGCGGTCACACACGGCGCCCCGTCACGACAGGACGCACACCTGTAGGTATGGCCCACGAAAGCCTGGTAAGCCCACTGCCCGCGAGACAGGCGCTTGGCTCTCTGCAGCGTGATCACGTCGACTCCTTCGGACAGGTACGACAACGTCGCGGAAAGATGAAGACGGACGACCCCGGGTGCTCGGGACGGGCACCAAGGTCCACAGCCGTCGTGGCGGACAGCGAGACCGCGCACCACACGCAATTGGCACCGCGGCGCTGCGGCATCGAAAGGGATTCGAGGGGCGGCACCTGCGCCGCCAGAGGCGTGGTCAACAGAACGCCCCCGCCTGCAAGCGGTGACCGCCGGGTCCGAATGCCGCGCCCAGCGCTGCGGGGTCGGTGAGCCGGCCGGAGCCGTCCGGTTTCTCCAGCCATCCGAGGCCGTCGATGTACCGATCGGCCGGCGGGCACCGCAACATCCACCCCTTGGAACGGACAGTCAGCCGCGGAAGGTCGGCCAGCAGCTCCCCACCGCCAGGGGGCACGAGCCACCAAGCAAGTTCTGCTGACGGGTAGACGAGCACGGGGCCAAGACCGTCCGGCCCGATGCGCTGCATCGCGTCGACAGACCGCATGAGGCCGACCTCGACAGCCAGCCACAGCCGTCCCGACGGAATAGGGGCGAGTTGCTCCCGCGCCCATAACCGATGAATCTGCAACGGATCCGGGGCCGAGAGAGCCAGCCACTCCGAGCCCGGATTGCGTGTCCGTGGGGCCATGACCAGGACGGTAGGCGCCCCTGTTTCTCAAGACCCGCTGTGTTTCTCGCTGTTTCTCAAGAGGTCAGCCGCGTTGCTCAATGTTGCTTACGAGAGGTCGAGCGAAGCGCGGGCGCGGGCGATAATCCGGTGAGCCGACCGGCCGTCAACAGCTGCTGTCGCGAGGGCATCCCACACCTTCGCGTACAGGGCAATGTCCTCGGCGGAGTCCAGCCACATCTCCGTGTGCCACGTCTCGGCAATGACCATCCGGTCGTCATGTATCCAGAAGTCATCACCTGCCGCGATCCTGACATCGGCCGTGAGCGGAATGATCCCCAGCTCGACGGTCGACAGACCGTTGACGGACATCAGCCGGTCGAGCTGGTCGGCGAGTACAGACCGCGGGCAGATCCGAACATGCAGCGCAGACTCTGCCACCAACACCCGGTACCGCTTCCCGGGCGGTACAGCCCTTCCTGCCGGCGCATTCGGGACACCACCCCCGCCTCGACATCCCGTGTCACGCCATGCAGTTCCGCGTACCGGGAGAGGACACTCCGCGCGTACTCCGGCGTCTGGAAGATCCCGGGAACAACGGTCGCACTGAAGCCCCGGAACATCGCCGTCCTCTCGTGCTGCGCCCCAAGGGCGTCTTGCACGGCTCGGTGCCCGCCCGCTAGCTGGCGGCGCCAGGAACGGTAGGTGGATTCCAGCCCCGCGAGGCGCCCTTTCAGCTCGGCCGCGGTCTCAGGTCGGCCAACCCCGGCCGCCCACGCATCGAGGTCCGACGTGGTGGCAGTCTGCTTACCGTTCTCCAGCTTCGAGACCTTCGACGGCACCCAGCCGCACTCTGCCGCCAAGCCTCGGACAGTGAGTCCGGCCTCGGTGCGCAGCTCACGCAACCGCGCACCGAGGGCCGTCCTGGCCTGCTGGTAGTCGGTGCTCACATACGGGACGGTACCCGCGCACTGAACTCCGCGTGCCTGATGGCAAAATGCCAGGCCGCATCGCGGGCCTGGCACGCTCGGACAACCAGCTCTGGGGCAGTTGTCAGCTCCAGGCGGCGACTGCTGTCCTCCCAGTTGAACGTGGCGAGGACACGGGAGTCGAACAGCCAGAAGTCGAACCTCGGCAGCTTCAACTCCTCCGCGTCCGACCGCAACATGTACCGGATGTCCTCGCCAGCGGCCAGGTTGTCCGGCGTGGTGGCGAGGAGGTAGCGCTGATTGTCCGTCGCTGGCTCATCGACCAGGCGCACGCGCTCGATCCGCTTGCCCTGTGCGGTCTGTTCCCGCGCGTTGACGAACCACGGTCCGTCCTCGTCACGGGGCGGAACGATGCCGTTCAGGAACTGCTCGTACTCGTCCGTTTCCTGGTCGGCTGCGTAGCCGCGGCGCGTCTCCAACCGCCAGGCGGTGTGCTCGAACCCCTCCTGGAAGAAGTCGAGGATCTGCGAGGCGGGCACGGCATCCTGCATGTCACTCCTTGGGCGAGAAGTTGATCAGGAGAGCGCGATCGACGACGACCATCGTCTCGCCTGACAGCGGGTTGACCATCTGGGCGATGTCCTCGGGGTCAGCGAGCTTCCCTTGGACCAGGACTTCGCCAGTGTCCAGATCCTCGTACAAGGTCGGGCATTCGCCGGTCTTGCTGTTGGTGCCGAGCATCCGCAGCCTGCGGGCCATGGTGGTTCCCCTCTCGGTCGTGATCCGGCCTGGCGGCCGGCTGCTGTGACGGTAGCCCGGCGGGCGAGAAACACACGAGACCGCCCGAACGGACGAAAGCACCCTCCGTCCGGGGGATTTGGCGAAGGCTTGACCGCACGGGTGTGGTCCACGTACCAGCAGCAGGGCCGTCTGCATCACCAGGTGACCGGCCACCGCCCGGCCGTGTGGCGCCCCACGACGACCAGGGCTCAGCGCCGTACTATCCGGACCCGTGGCCATCGAACTGAGCGACGAACTGCGGCCCTGTCGTCGCTGGGGTCGCGAATCGCGGGCGCTGCGCAGCCTGCGCCTGTGCACCCTTCGCAGCCTGCACCTGTGCGCCCTTCGAGGGCCTGCGCGAGCGGCTGCGAGACATTCGACGCCCTCCTGGTGGGCGACGAGCCGGCGAGGAAGAGGTTGCGCGACCACCAGGGGAAGACGACTTCCAGCGAGATCGAGTCACAGAAGCTGTGGCGCTCGATCATGTCGGCGGCCTGGAGGGCGACGGCGGCGAACACCGGGGAGAGCGCACCGAACGTCGCGGGCAGGGTGACCGGGGTGGCCGACGCGATGGCTTGGGCGAACAGGACCTGTCGGAGCCGGATTTCGTGGGCGACCATGGAGTTGCGCAGGTACCAGGAGACGAGCTCGGGGAAGTGTCGCTGGGTCAGGATGCCTGCTTCGAGGCAGACGCCGACCGCGTCGCAGCGGACCTCGACCGGGTCCGGGCAGGGGATCCGGAAGCACGGCTTCGTGGCACCGGAGATGTCGTCGGCTTCGGTGTGGAGCCATGTCATCGCCGCGACGTCCAGGGACGGCGTCTTGTAGTAGCGCAGACCGCCGCGCGCCAGCTGAATCTCGGGGGCGTCCCACAGCATGTCCGGGCAGGACACGGACGTGAGCTCGTAGACCGTCTCGGAGGGGGCGCACCAGCCGCCGGAGGCAACGAGGTTGCCCTGCGGCAGGCGGTTCTGGTCCGACGCCCGCAACGCTACGTTCGTGCCCTCGGGTGCACTCGAGGAGTCCGTGACGATGAGGTCCTCGGGGTACGGGTGCCGGTAGCTGATCACCTGGCCGACACCGCCGCCGGCCGTCTTGAGGGCGTTGGCGCGGCTGATGATGCCCGCGGTGATCTCACCGAAGCCTAGCGGGCTGCCCGGGGTGTAGCCGGGCACGTCGACCGCCGCGGTGACGGACGTGGTCGGTGCGGGCGGCTCGGGCAGGACGCGCGGCTGGTGCCGACGCACGTTGGACAGGTTCAGGGCCGGCCGGGCGACCAGAGAGGCGGTGGCGGTGGCCGGCTGCGCCGGTGCCTCGACCAGGGGCTCGGGCTCCGGGTCGGCGGCCGCGGTCGGCTCTGCCGGGGGCTCCTCGACCGGCTCGGCAGCGGGGTCATCGCCACGTACCTGGGCGGCGAGCTGCTCGATCTCGGTGGCGGCCTGCTGCGCCGCCTGGAGGCGGTTGGCCTGCTCCTGCCGAATGTCCTGGACGCCGGTGGCCAGGGCGCGCATCCGCGTCATGCCCTGATCGTCGATCGTGTTCTCTGCGGAAAGCTGAGCGAACGCGGCACGAGCCTGGTCGAGAGTCTCGGCAAGCTCGTCGTCATTGAGGGATCGAATGTCCTCGGGAAGCTCAAACTCGGCCATGGGACGGATCTCCAGTGATCGATCTCGGAGTGTCCGGCCCAGAACCAGCGACGCTGCCCCAAAGCATAGCCAGATAGCAGCTTCACGGGTTCGTGGCTACGCCAGGTCTGCGGGTAGCCATGCGGTTCAGAAGGCGTCAGAGTGGGGTGCAGCTCACAAAGGTAAGTTCGAGCGTTTCGTCCACCGCCGAGGAAGCACCTGGCGCCAGGTCCGGGGCGCTCCAGCTCGAAGCACGGGCGCCATCGAACTGAAAGTGCCAGAACCCGAATTGCGGCAGCGCTGGCCAGTCTTCGGGCGCTGAGCGTTCCCAGGGTTCGGTCGGCGAACGGATGTGTCTGCCTCGCCGAAGTGCCGAAACGAGCGTGGCGGGGACGGCACTCGCGTCGCCTGCCCCAACCTCGACACGCAAACAACCAGACTCGGGCCTGGAGGCCCGTGGCCGGGACCCACCTGCGGTGAAACGGCGCATGTTGTGCCCGGCCGGTCTCGCCATCCGCTCTTCAGCGAAGTCCCACGTCAACGACCTGGTCCTACTCGGGTTCGGGCGTGGTGGCGATGAGGATCTGAGCGGCCTGGGTGATGTTGTCGGCGCGGACGGCGCGGGCCATCGCTTCGCGGGCGGCGTCGGCGGTGGTGTCCGGGGGAACCACCAGCAGGGCGAAGAGGTCGTTGTCGCCGCGGGTGATGAGGACGGTGTCGTCGCCGACCGGGTCGGAATCGAGGTGCACGACCTGGTCGTCGATGACCAGGCGGGTGGGGAGGCCGTTCCAGGCGGACGCGTCCAGACCCACCCGGGTGATCGGCCCGAGATGCCCGGTCAGCACGCTGATCAGCGCGGGCAGCTCGGTCTCGATGTCGCGCGTGCGCGGCCACCACGCGCCGTCCAGGAGCCCCTCCCGAGACCGCGTGGTCTCCAGCCGCAGCAGGGCCGTACCCGGTTTGACCGCCTGGTGGATCGCATCCGGCAGGAGTAGTGGGGGCGTGTGGGGGATGTCGGAGTCAGCCATGTGAGTCCGCCCGTCTACGGGGTGCGGCCGTGCGTCGTCGCAGGTCGGCGCCGACGCCGGTGCCCGGTCGGCGACGTGCGCGAGCCCGCCGTAGCTTCACGATACTCCCGCCGCCCGATCCAGCGCCCGCCGGAAAATGCCTGGTCACGGCGGTCAGAGTCCGCTGAACAGGCGTAGAATGAAAGCACTGGGAGTACTTCGCACACCGGCTTTCACGCGGGTGTCATTTCCGGCGACCACGAAAAACCGGGCTGCCGACGGGCAGTCCGGGGGCAGGTCCGCAGCATGAGCACCATCCTCGACCGGACCGCGCCCCGCGACTTCGCCGCAAAGTACCCGGCTCGCTTGTCCCTCACCCCGAAGACCACGCTCGCCGGCCAGCTGGACGGGGCCTGGTGGCCCTTCTCCCGCGACCTCGAAGCCGAGCTTCCACCGCTCGCCGCCGCCCTGGAGGAACCCTGGGGCCGCGTTACTCGCGTCACCGTGAACCCCACCCGCTGGCTCGTCGTACCGCACACGGTTGCCGTGGACGGGCGCATGCTGCACGTGGGCTGGTTCACCGAACAGGACCCCGACAAGCTGATCCTGCTCTCCTACACCGCCGGCCGCTGGGACCTCCTCGTCATCTCGCCCGAGACCGAACCCGCCGCTGCGGCCCGCCTGATGGCCGCCGCAGCGATCCCGGGCAGCGTCCTCACCGCAGGCGTCCTAATGACCAACGAATCCGTCATCGGGCGCGGCATCCGTGATGCCGTGCGCCGGGAAGCCACCTGGGAGGGCGAAGGCGGGGCCTGCATGCCCCCCTTCGGGAACCCGATGGGACGAAGCGCCCTGCCGCTGCCCGAAAACGGCTGGAGGTGAGCTCCGTGGAGACCTTCGTCCTCATTGCGGTGATCGTCCTCGCGATCGGCATCGGAATGCGACTGATCCACCTGCTCAACGCCCAGCACGACGCACGGATCGCGGCTCACCACTTCAGCGACCCCCTGCCGAGACCTCCCGGCCTGCCGGACGACACCAGTCGTCGAGCCCACCGCACGGATGTCGACCGGTGAGGAACAGACCTTCCTCCGACCGGGGGCAGCGGGCGGGGCGCCACGGCGCCCCGACCCGTCGGCTTCTCTCCCACCCCGAAGGGAACACGCCCACGTGAAGTACATCGAGACCCAGACACTACCGTCGCTCGGGCACGCCGAGGTACGGATCATCGCGCACACGCCCGAAGCCGCCCGAGCGGTCGCGGAAGCCCTTCGCGGCTGCTTCGCCGGCGCGGAACAGCGCAGCTATCCCGGCATCGACGGCGACACCCGCCTCCACCTCACCGTGGACACCGCAGCACCCGCCGGCCCCGCCCGCTCCTGGCTGGCCGCCAGCCGGACCCCCGTCGGCACCGGCGCCCACTCCGACGAGACCTAAGAGCCCCGACGGGCCCCGGAACCCACCCCCGCCCACGAGAGGACGCGGTCATGGCCACACTGCGCGAACGCAAGACCTACCGCGATCAGGTGCTCCGAGTCCTGTACGAAGCCGTCGAAGGCAACCGCCTCCTCGGCATCACCGGGGCACAGCTGCGGCGCGACCTCCACGTACCGGAACAGGACCTGGCCGCCGCCTGCACCTACCTGGCGGGCGAAGGCCTGATCACCGTCGACTGGGAACCGGGCAACACCCCCGCGATGGTCACCCTCACCCACGAGGGAATCCGGCGCATGGAGTCCGAGGAGGAAGAGCACTGCTGAATCCGCTTGCACACGTGAAGGGCCTGGCACCGTGGGTACCCGATGCTTCAGCTCCGCGTCCCCGACGCGGCCACAAGGCTCCACAACGTCAAACCCGACAGGCCCGTGCCCCATACATGCCCTTGGGGACGGCGAACATCGGTCAACACGAGTACGGCAGAGTCCCCGCGCCGAGTCGCTGGCACCCGATAGGCCCAGGTCAGACGCCACATTGAAGCCTGGCAGGAAAAGATTCTTCAGCTCCGCGTTCAGCCCCTTGCCGACCTTCCGCTCCGCCCGGGTATTGATCTTCAGAACGAGCTTTTCGAGTCCCCAAGACCAAGATCAAGTGCAGCGTTACTGGCTGTTCCCCTGGTCCCCACGGCCGGGTGAGGAGCACCCGTTTGCTCAGGAGACCATGCATATCAACGGTTCTGACGGGGTGTGACATGCCGTCTCTGGCGTAATCGGCTCATTGGGGCGGTTGGCGGTGCCAGGCTGTACGGGGCGACCACTGTCGTGGCCGGAGCCCCGTGTGTACGGGGCGTGTGAGCGCTCTTGGAGCGGATCGCCCTTGTGTGCCCGATGGATCCGGGTGCGTCGGGTCGGGGCACTGTGAGCCGGAATGCGTGGCCAGGGAGTTGAAGGCGCCGGCGTCGAGGGGCGGGAGAAGGTGATCTCCATCCTGGCCAGCACCACCTCGTACCGGCGCCTGGCCACCGAAAGTGAGCGCCAGGTCGCCTGGCGAACACCTCGGGCAGACAGCCGCCCGGTGTTTTTTTCCCCGAGGCCGCGGGATGAAGGGATGCAAGCAGCGATGACCGAAGGCGGGCGGAACCCGAGCAGCTTCGGGGTGGACCGGTCGGAGGGATTTGGTGAGCGGTTGCTGGGCGTGCTGCTGGACCGGACTCACGAGATGCCGCCGCAGCTGATCGCCCCACTCGTTGCGGAAGAGGTGGCCAGGGTCGGTGGCCGGGACCTCTCGATCCTCTTGCAGGACTACGAACAAATGCGGCTGGTACCGCTGCCGGGCCGGCGGCTGACGGTCGGTGACCCCGAACCGGTCGAGGACTCCCCCGCCGGCGAGGCGTTCTTGAGCCGCAAAGCGGTAGAGGTGCCCCAGGACGGCAGCGTGCGGATGTATCTGCCGCTACTGGACGGCAGCGACCAGATCGGCGCGATGGCCGTCACCCTGGACAGCGTCGATGACGACGACCGGCGGCTGCTGCGCAGACTCGCCGGGTTGGTCGCAGACATGATCGTCGCCAAGGACGCCTACACCGACCTGTTCTTCCAGACCCGACGCAGCGCCCCGATGAGCGTGGCCGCGGAGATCCAGTGGTCGTTGCTGCCCCCGCTCCGCCCGCGCGAGCCACAGCACCCGCGCCTCATGCAGTTCCTCCACCGCCCGCACCAGCGCGTCCGGGTCCCCCTCCAGCCGCCGGGGGATCGCGGCGCTGAGCGTGAGGTGGTGGTACGTCGCCCGGAAGCCGTACGGAGCAAAGAGGGTGATGCAGGTCCGCAGCGCACTGTGCCGGCGGCGGAGAGGAAGGCGGGCGTCGTGCACGTGCGCTCGATGGGTCAGGAAACTGGTCATTGTGTGGGCGCCAGGTCCAGTGCCCGTGCCAGGGCGGCAGTGACGGCCGCAGCGTGTGCCGGCAGGTGTTGTTCAGCCCAGCTTCCGCCAAGGCTGAGGAAGTCCTGCAGATCCTGCTGGGCGCCCGCGACGAGCCTGCGTACCTGGTCTACCGACAGCTCGATCACCGGGCTGCCATCCGTCCCATGGGCGTCGAGCGTCAGCCGGACGATGTCGCCGACACGTTCGGCCACCGAGAACGGGTCGTGGCCGAAGTAGGAGCAGCCGGTGCCGTCCAGCACCTCCAGCCAGTCCCGCCAGGTCTCCAGGCCGTTGCAGCAACCCGGCTCGACGAAAACGGTATCGGTGGCGTTGTCGGTCACCCGGAAGCCGCCGGCGGCGAACAGGTCAGGCATGGTGAGCAGCCCGTGCAGGAATGTGCCGAGTGGGTCGGTCGGGCACGGCCTGTGCTCCTCCTCCGGCTCGAAGTCGTTGCAGTCGGCGATTCGCATAACGGCCGTGCCGACCTCCGCCGGAGTCAGCTCCCCGTTCAGCACGAGGTGGCCATATGGCTCGTGCTCGCCAACCGGCCAGAGCTCGAAGTCGTCGGCAGCAGAGATCTCCAGAACGGGTTGCATCACAATCACATGGGGATGATGCCGGACCCACTGCTACGTCGCCACGGCTTTCAGCTGCGGCATTGGGCTAGGAGGGGGCCCGATACCTGGGCAGTTTCGCGGTGCGCTGACGACGAACTCCGGGGCGGGGGCGTGGCGGTCATGAGGTGTCCGGATGGCTGTCCGGACACCGGCCGGACCGTTGTCCGGCCGGTGTCCGCGTGCTGGCGTTCGTGCAGGTCGGCGCGCGTCCGGACGTGTCCGGACACGCTGTCCGGGGTCAGGCGGCTGCGAGTTCGGCGCCGAGGTCGGCGATGAACGCGGCGGCCGTGTCGCGGGTGGGCTGGGCGGTCTTGATGAGCTGCCAGATCTCGCCGGGGGTGATGTCGAACGGGACGGCCAGCTCGCTGAGGATCCGGCCGCCGTCGAACACGGTCAGGTGGCCCGGCAGGTGGGCGGCCGTGCGCGCGCCTTCGTGCGGCCGGTAGGTCGTCGGGGCCTGGTCGGCGCGGCCGTGGACTTCGACCTCGGCGGCCAGGTGGTCGTAGTCGCTGTGCAGGCGGATGAGGGCGACGAGCACGGCGTTGGCTACGTCTTCGTCGCGGCAGTCGAGGTGCCGGGAGAGGTCGAGGAAGCGGGCGCGCAGCTCGTTCTCCTGGCGGACGTGCTCGGGGTCGGCGGGGAGCAGGTCGGGCAGGTCGGGCGCGTAGCCGATGGCGGGCGCCGAGACGTAGTCGATGACCGCGGCCGGGATGCCGGTCACCGCGCGGGCGGCGGCCATGCGGGCGCGCCACAGCGCCTGGTCGGCCGCATCGGGGAGGCGGTCGGCGTCGGCGGCCTCGCGGAGCTCCTTCGCCGCGCGCGTCAGGTTCCGGGCGATGTTGCGAAGCGCGTTGCCCTCGGGGTGGTCCTGGGCGCGGCCTCGGACGATCTTCGCGAGGAGCTGGGCGCGGGTGGCGGCCGTCAGGTGCGTGTTCATCAGGGAGTCCTCTCTCGGTGGCTTCAGTGCTTGCGGGCGCGGCGGGCCCGGCGCTTATCGCGGCAGGCGATGCAGACGCGCCACCCGTTGCTGTCGCGGCCGGTGTTCTCGGCGGTGAACCTGTGTCCGTTACGGCAGTGCGTGCTGGACGGGGGCCGACCGCCGCGCCGCTCCTCGTTCCACGCCTCGTGGTTGGCGTTCACGCAGGTGACGCAGGTGCGATTGCCTCGGCTGTTGCGGGCGGTGTTCTCCGGGGTGAACTCGTGACCGTTGGAGCAGTGGGTCTTGCTGGCATTGGCGGCCACGACCGTCTCGCCGCGCAGGACGTTCGCGCCGTTGGTCACGACCTCCAGGTGGCCGACGTTCACGCACGGGTGGACCCGGCACCTGTGGTCGATGACGGCTCGCTGTCCGTCGATCTCGTCGGGGATCTCACCGTGAACGGCCTCGTAGGCCAGGCGATGGGCGAGGACCGACTCGCCTTGCCAGCTGAACTTGCCGTAGCCCGGCTTCTGGGTGGCGCGCGTCCAGATCAGGCAAGGGGTCTCGTAGCCGCGGTCCTCCTCGCGGGTCTTGGACCAGAACCGGGCGGGCAGTTCGAACGACATTGGGTGACTTCCTTTCAGCTCGCCAGTTCCAGGGCGATCACGGCGATTCGGTGCTTGCACATGTGCGCGGCCTTGAGGCCGGCCGGGCAGTTGCAGGCGGCTCGCGCGGTGCGGTAGTTGCTGCTGCCGTCGCTGCTGACCACGAGGAAGACCCGGTTCTTCTTGGTGGCGCGGAGGGGGATGACCGCGCCCTGCTCAAGGAGCTCGACGGCCTTTTCGACCAGGTGCGGCTTGTACTGGGTCAGCTCGGGGGCCTTGGTGGCGCGGCGGACCTTCCTGCCGCACTTCGGGCCGAGCCCGTCGGGCGAGGGGCGGCGGAGGATCCTGCGGCACTTGAGGCACCGGACGGGGTGAGTGGTGCCGACCGATGCGCTCATGCCTGCCTCTTTCTTGGTGGTTTGTGGTTACATCCACCATTCTTCCCCAAGACGATTTGGGAAAATCAGATTGGGCATCCGGAATAGGCGAGGGATTGGCAAAGTGTCCAGGTCGGAGGCATGCTTCGGATGCGTCCGGGCAGCAGGAAGCCCCGCCTCCCACCAGGGGAGAGCGGGGCTCGCCGCTGCGCCTGGACTACTTCCGGGCGGGCGCGACGGCCGGGCGCACGGGGCGGGGGCGCCTTCCGCGAATTCCCGCAGGCCAGAGCCACCAACTCCACACGGCTAACGGGTTTGCCCAACTCCTCTTGTGGAAGACTCGCCCGCATGACCACGCGAAAGAGCGCCGAGCCTCACGAGCCCAGCCAGAACCTCACCGACGCCCTCGAAGAGCTGGCCAAGGCCGAGGCGCTGCTGGAGGAGAAGCGGCAGACCGCGCGGAAGGCTGTCGCCGACGAACTGCGTACGTCCGGCCTGTCTCACGCCAAGATCGCGGCGCTGACGCCGTGGACTGAGGAGACCGTGCGTGGCATCGCCAAGGAGCATGGCGTCGCCCCGAAGCGGAAGCCGACTGTGCGTTCCATCAAGGACTGACGTCGGTCAGCTTCGCCGGGCCGATTCGCGGCCGCCGGTCTTCGCCTGAATGCGGGCGACGTCCACCTTGGCCCGGGCGACGACCGTGACGACTGCGACACCGCAGCCACCGAGGAGCACCCACACGAACGCTGTCGTACCCGCCATGCCGCCACCTTCCGAATTCACCGGCCGGGGAGCATACCTCCACAGAACGCACCAAGGGCCGCACAGGAGCTGACTGCCGTGTGCGGCCCTCGGCGCGTGCCTGTCCTGTGCCACTGATCCTTGACCGATTGCCACTGAAGTTGGACCACCGTGTGGTTCGTGCCATCGATTCCTTGACCAACTTGGTCAGGACGATTCCCTACCTGCCGATGGTCCGTCTCGCCAGACGGCTCGGATGGGTCTCAGGAACTGGGGCTGAACCGGGCGGCGATGTTGGGTCCGCGGGTGGTGCGCCGGTGGTGCTGCTTGACGCGAAGCGCCGAACGCGCGTGCGTTGCGGGCGACATGGGGTCCTTGAGCTATTGACACCGGGTTAGACCGGTGTGCTACTTGATGTATTCGCACCGCTATGTCGTCGGAGGAAGAGCTGGTTTGAGACGCGCCCCGTCCGTCGGCGATGGACTCAGGGGAGCTCCTATGCCAGTCTCGCCGAACCAAGGATCCACCGGCGGGGGCGACGCGGTGACCCTCACCGGCGGCCACTTCACCGGCACCACCGCCGTGCACTACGGCACCCGCCAGGCGACGAGCTTCACGGTCGTCAGCGACACCACGACCGACACCATCACCCCTTCCGGTCACGGCGCCGTCCCGGTCTCCGTCACAACCGCCGGCGGAACGGGGATTGTGGGCACCTTCTTCTACCTGCCGCCGCCCTCCTTCCGCATCGACCCGCCTCCCGCGGGCCCTCTGGGAGGCGGCAATACAGTGATCTTCACCGGTCTCGGCCTCTCCACCACGAGCGAGGTCAGATTCGGCACGCAGACCGCCGCGTTCACCGTCGACTCCGACGGCCAGCTCACCGTGACCGTCCCAGCGGCGGCCTCCGCGGGTCCGGTAGGGGTCACCGTCACCACCAGGGGCGGAATCGCCAGCGGAGTCGTCTATACCTATCTCAACTCGCCTTCCGTCACCGTCATCACCCTCGACTCGGGACCAGTGGACGGCGGCAATCTCGTCGTCATCACCGGGACCGCGTTCTCCTACACCACCAGCGTCACCTTCGACGGCACCCCCGTCCTCTCCTTCCGGGTCGCCTCCGACACCGAGATCGACGCCGTGGTGCCCGCCGGGGCGCTCGGGCAGGCCGATGTCTCCGTCACCACCCTCGGCGGCACCACCACCGCTTCGAACGCGTACACCTATCTGGGGCTCTTCGCGGTCCTGGGCGGAGCGTCGGTCACCAACACCAGCCTCTCCAACGTCACCGGAGATCTCGGAGTGAGCCCGGGAGTGTCCATCACCGGATTCCCGCCCGGCCAGGTCAACGGAAGCATCCACAACTCGGACGCCGTCGCCGTCGCAGGCCATGCCGACCTGGTCACGACGTACAACGACGCCCTCGGCCAGATCCCGGACGGCAGCATCACCGGAGACATCGGCGGCCTCACACTGACCCCCGGCGTCTACAACGCCGCCTCTTCCATCGCGCTCACCGGCACGCTCACGCTGGATGCCCAGGGAGACCGCAACGCCGACTGGATCTTCCAGATCGGATCGACCCTGACGACGGCAACCGCGAGCCACGTGCTCCTCATCAACGGCGCCACAGCCAGGAACGTCATCTGGCTGATCGGCAGTTCAGCCACTCTGGGCACCGGCACCGACTTTGCAGGAAGGGTCCTGGCCCAGACCTCGATCACCGTGACCACCGGCGTGACGGTCAACGGCCAGGTCCTGGCCATCGACGGCTCTGTCACTCTGGACACCAATACCGTCACTCGCCCGTGGTGAAGTTCGCCGTGCAACCGAGGCGCACGCCAGCCGCGTCCCCCAGAGACTCGAACACGCCGGCGGCAGCGAACGCGAGGATGCCGTTGGCCAGAACGAGCATCGGTCCGCGGCGCCGAGCCGGTCGGCCGGGCGGCCAGCGTGCCATCATCCGGTGCCGGATTTTGGTGGTGAGGGGCTGGCGGGTGCGTTTCTGGTACTGGTCGGCGAGTTCTGCCAGGCGCTGCATGGTCGCGGTGTTGCGGGTGGCGGCCCAGTCGATGAGCTTCTCGGAGATTCCCGCGAGTTCCGACGACTCGACCACTCATTGGGATGCGCGCGACAAGATCGCTCGGTAAGGACATGCTGGCGAAGTCGTCTGCTGGGACAAATACAGGCAACGATTTCGGAGGTGACCGTGCCTGAGCTTGGGCCGGTACGGACGCGGGCAAGGCCGAGCATCACTGCGTGGTGATCGACACCGACGCCGAGCGGAAGCTGTCGCGGCGGGTGGCCAACGACGAGGCCGCACTGCTCGAACTGATCGCGGACGTTCTCGCGTTGAGCGAGGGCGAGCCGGTGACCTGGGCGATCGATCTCAACGCCGGCGGGGCCGCTCTGATGATCGCGCTGCTCACCGACAACGGGCAGCGGGTCCTGTACGCGACTGGCGGGCTGTCGACTTCGTGGCCGACTGGGCAACTACCGACGCAGCAGCCAAGGAGCGGCTGGATGAGGCGTGGAGCCTGGCCAGCCGCCACGTGATGCATCTGAGCAAGGAGCGGACGCCCGACCTGGACGACGTCAACCAGGTGACCGCCGAGCAGTACCAGCAGGTCGCGCAGGACTGCAGGGCGGTCTACAACGAGTTCCTGGCGACGCTGGCCTGACGGTCGGCGCACCGTAGCCGGGCCCGGCGCCACCGGTCTGGCGCCGAGCCCACCAGCGATGCCACGCCGCCGATCAGTGTTGCCTAGCGCGGTAGATCCTTCAGGGCCGCCTCGTACTCGGCGGCCTGACCCGGAGTAAGTTCTCGGCTCACACGTACCACCATCGTGCCCCGCAGATAGTCATACTCGGCGAACATGCTGGACGCCTCCGCGATCGCCTTCACGTACTCGTGACGAGTCTTGGCCGCCTTCTCAGTGTCAAACACCTCGACGGACCCGCCACGGCGGATGTCGTCATCCTCAAGCCCCTGAAGGTCGCCCTTGGCGATACGCATGTCGTAGAACGCGGTCTTCGACGTGTAGCCGCCCGGCCGACCCATCAGCTTGTTAGGGTCGTCCCGCTCGGTGTACACGCGGAACGTCTTGAACGACGGGATAACCTTCGCAAGCTCGTCGCTGACCTGCTCCGCGGCGAGCACCGACTTGGCATCGGACGTGCCCTCTGACGGCGCCGTCTTGGACGTGGCCGCCTTGGACGCGGCCGCTGAGTCCTTCGCCGGCCCCTCGGCGCTGCACCCGGCAAGCATCAGGACGGCCAGAGCTGAGCAAGCAGGCCACTTCATGGAACGCATCGTTCCCCCCTTGGTTGAATCGGTGCCAGAGCCAACCTTGCTGGCATCCGCCACAGATAGATACCATCCGCTTCCTCCACAGACGATCGGTATGCCCTGAGAGGTGCCATGAATGCTGTGAAGGCCCGCGAGATCATAGATCGCACCGGCTGGCAGACGTGCACCAGCGCCAGGTGGCCCGGGCCGCCTCACCGGCGTGCCGCCGTCGTGACGCGGTACAGACTGGGCGGCGCCTCACTGCTGGGAGGCGCTGCGGTCGGGGAACAGTGGCACGGGCGGAATTCCCGGGTCGGCCTTAGCCAGCCCCAGGTACTTGCGGACTGCCGCGTTGTCGCCGGTGGCGTCGGCGAGGCGGGCGGCCTGGTCGAAGGAGCGTCGCTGGATGCGGTCGATCTCCTCAGTGATGTCCTCGATCGAATACCTGGCGTCCCTGAAGCACGCCGTCTCAAGGCTGAACACCGTGCGCGTCGTAGCCCGCCGTCACGTCCGTCAGGACCGCGGGACGGTCCATGGAAGGAAACCCCGCGCCACTTTCGTGCGTGCGATCACGGCCCCGACGCGGCGGCCTTGCGTTGCCCTTCGTCCATGTCGACGCGCCGCATCAGGAAGCTAGCAATCACCCGCATCTCCTCCGCCTTGTCGCGGGCGTCCTCCTCGTCCGGCCCGTGCATGCGAGGGTTACGCGGCGGTCCTACTTTCGATCAGGGAGCTGCTTGCCGTCTGAGAACAGAGCTGCCTCGACTTGATCCGGCTGAACTCCTCGGGCCTGCGCGTACTCGTGCACTCCGCCCACGTACTGCCGATATTGGTTCGTCGTCCAGCCGTTCTCCGGCCAGTTGGCGTTCGCAGCGTCCGTGGCCTTGAGGGCTCGTGAAACGACGCTGTCCAGGATGACTGGTCGGTAGACAGCTGAGCTTGCGCTGTTGTTGTGCCCGGCGAAGTAGAGCACCTTGGTGAAGAAGGCCGGCCCCAGGTGCGGGATCCTCTGGTCATTGTTGAAAGCCCAGTACCCGTCGGCAGCGCCTCGCTCCCGGAGCACGTTGAGTGCCTCGTCGAGTCGGGCGTCAATGTCTGCTGGTGAGGAGTGCTCAAAGATGCGTGCGCGCCGATTCACCGACTGAGCCTTGGTCCCGGTCCCCCAGACCAGGGCGGCTACGAGCAGGTGGCGTCTGCCTTCTGCGGTGTCGGCCTGGCTGGCGATGCGGAACACGGTCCGCCGGTCCATCCGCGGCCAGCGGCCCGCGTGTGGGCACTCGTCGAGAACGGTCGGCCACCAGCTGGAATCCGGGAGCAGGGGTATCCAGCGGGCTCGATCGAAGGGAATCGCCTGTCTGAGAACGGTGTCGCGGTCTGGGAGCTCCGCGTGTGGCCGGGCATGCGAGTGTCCTCCCCGTCTTAGGGCATGTCGTCAATGGCGAACAGATGCTTCGCGTGATCGACCCCGATACCGGGCGGCTGGTCGAGCGGCGGATTGGAGAGCTGCCGTGGGAACTGTTGTCCGGCGCCCCAGCCTGGGTGGGGATCTCCAAGGCGTCGGCCGCCGCCCTGCGTGAGCACGCCGCGCTTGCCCGGTCCGTCTGCGAAATCGCCAACGGGGTTGCCATTCCGGGGCAGGTACCTCGCTCACGGCCGAACACGGGCCTGCTCCTGGTGGCCTCGGTCGCCAGGACCGTCCCTTGGAAACGCCTCGACCACTTGGTGCGCGCGGTCGCCGATCCGCGCCTGTCCGCCGATGTGCGGCTCGACATCTACGGGGAGGCGGGCACCCACCACCAGGACCTGCAGGCGCTGGTGCGCAACCTCTCCGCACCCGTCAGGTTCATGGGCTACCACAGCGATCTGCCCCAGCGATTGGGCGGGTACGACCTGCTGGCGACTGCCGCACTGCAGGAAGGGTTCGGACGCGGCGTCATCGACGCCGCCGGTGCCGGCGTCCCCTCTCTGGTCCCCAACGCGGGAGCGACGCCTGAGCTTGTGGTGGATGGGCTCACGGGCATCGTTTACGACCCGGCGGACCCGGGCGGCCTTGTGAACGCACTCGTCGACGCGCTGGTGAACCGTGCCGAGTTACTCCGGATGGGGCGCGCTGCCCGAGCCCTGGCTGAGGCCTGGTACACCCCCGGACGCTGCGCGGCCCAGTACCTGTCCCTTGTGATGGAGCAGTCCCGTCCGCGGCCCCTGGCGGTGGCACTGTGAACGCCTCCGGCCGCCTGCTCGGCGACGTGACGCGCCTCGGCGACGACACCTTCCTCAAGGAGTGGGGTGCGGACGCACTCGACGGCAAGCCCATCGCCGCGATCGGTGACCTGTCCGGCGCCATCTACGACCTTGTATGCGCAGGGCTGGGCGACAGGCCTCGGATCCACCCCAGCGCCCGCGTATCGCCGCTGACCAACGTGGGTCGCGATGTGGTCATCGGGCCCGGCGCCGTGATCCACGAGTACTCAACTGTCCGCGCCCGGACCGTCATTTCCCAGAATGTCCAAGTCGGCTACGGCTGTGAGGTCTCCCGCAGCGTCATCGGCCAGAACAGCGAACTCGCCCACCGGGCGACGGTTTGCTGCTCCGTCATCGGCCGGGGGTCCTACTTCGCCGTCGGCCTGGTCACTGCCTGCTGTCTGCTGTCCAACCCCGACACTGCGCCCCTCGGTCCCCGTGCACTTCACTCTGCCGGACGGGCAGCGCATGAGTACGGGCCAGCCGAAGCGGGGCGCGCTGATCGGGGACGACGTACGCGGCGGCATCGGTGTGACGGTCGGGCCCGGCGCGATCGTCGGCGCCAGGACCGTGCTGCATGCCCAGGTGAACCGTGGCAACCGCCTGGATACCGCCCCACAGCATCCTCAACCAGCCGGCTACCGGCTACCGGCTACCGGCTACCGGCTACCGGATCGAACCGAGTCCCGAAGGAGTTCCCTCATGATGTACCAGAGCCATCGGCAGCACCTGCTCACGATCCTCAACGAGCTCAGGGCGTGGGGAGCGCTGAATCCGGCCGGGGGCGCAGTGTCTGTGCGCCTGCCGGACGGCAGGATCCTGATATCCACGACAGCGCTCGCCTTCAACCGCTGGCACGCCACGGTGCACGACTTCATCGTGCTGGATGCGGACGGCCGGATCATCGAGCAGACGGCAGGCCTCGGAGCCACCGGCACCCCCATGCACCTGGACCTGTACCGGATGCTGCCGCGCGCAGGCGCGATCGTTCACACCCACGCGCCCTACGCACGCCGACGACTGGGCGGTGAAGGCGGACTATCTTGCCGACCCGGTGGAGCTGGATATGCCGGAGGGCATGGTGCAGCGTCCGGAGGTAGCCGCGGTCACCCTCCTCCACTACCGGCCCCAGCTCGAGGAGCTCATCGCTCCCCGCGCTGAGGAGCTGGAGCGCAGCGGACTCGCCTTCACCCTCTACCGCCACGGCGCCTTCACCGTGGGGCGGGAGTTGAACGGGACGGCCGACGTGATGCTGCGGCTGGAAGAGACGGCACAGACGGCATACCTCCAGGCCGGTCTGACCAACGGCAGCGTCTACCCGAACCGGCTCTACCGGCCGAAAGAACGTCTGGACCTTGGAACTGCAACCGGCACCCCACCAGTATCGTTCCATTTCATGAGGCGGGTTTCTCCGTAGCGAATACGGCGGAATTGTCGCCAAAGCCCAAGACTTCAACACTGAGGAATACCACCAGATGACTATGTCCAGCCTGCAGGGGCAGTCCACGCCCATGGCCGCCGACCGGCACACCTACCGCATCACCGGTGGTGTGCCACTGAGCGGGGCGATCACAGCATCCGGTGCGAAAAACTCGGTGACCAAGCAACTCGTCGCCGGCCTGCTGACCGACGAACCCTGTGTCCTGCACGGAGTCCCGCGCATCGTTGAGGTCGATCTCGTCCTCGGCATGCTCGCCGAGCTGGGCACGGAAGTCGCCTGGATCGATGAGCACACGGTCAGCGTGCACACGCCCAAGGTGTTCGGCGCGTCCCTGTCCGCGATGTACTCAGGGGTCAACCGGATCCCGATCCTCATGATGGGGCCGCTGCTGCACAGGCGCGGAGAGACCATCGTCCCTCTGCCCGGTGGATGCACCATCGGCAAGCGCCCCATCGACTTCCACCTGGAAGGCCTGCGGCAGATGGGCGCTGACATCGTGGAGCGCCCCACCTCCGTCAAGGTGCACGCCGACCGTCTCATCGGCGCGCACATCGACCTGCCGTTCCCCAGTGTCGGCGCCACAGAGAACCTGCTCCTGGCGGCCGTACTCGCCAGCGGAACCACCGTGATCCGCAACGCGGCGGTGGAACCCGAAATCGTGGACACGATCCTGATGCTCCAAAAGATGGGAGCGCTCATCACCATCGACACCGACCGCACCATCACTATCGAGGGTGTCAGCACCCTGCGCGGAGTCGAGCACCACACGATCGCGGACCGCATCGAGATCGCATCCTTCGCCGCGGCGGCCGTCGCCACCGACGGACGCATCGAGGTAAAGGGAGCCCGGCAGGAACACCTGGTCACCTTCCTCAACACCCTCCGGCACATCGGCGGCGAGTTCGCCGAGACGAAGGACGGCCTGGAATTCTGGAGGGCCCGCCCGCTGACCGCCATCGACATCGAAACCGGAGTCCACCCCGGGTTCATGACCGACTGGCAGCAGCCCCTCGCGGTCCTGCTCACTCAGGCCGAGGGCACCTCCATCGTCCACGAGACGATCTACGAGGACAGGTTCGGCTACACCGAACAACTACGGAGCATGGGAGCTGCGGTCGAGCTCACGACCCGATGCCTGGGCGCGACCGGCTGCAGGTTCCACAACCGGGACTTCCTGCACACCGCCAAGATCAGCGGCCCCAACCACCTCACCGGCGCCGACCTCGAAATCCCGGACCTGCGGGCCGGCTTCGGGTACGTACTCGCGGCACTCGTCGCCGACGGTACGAGCACCATCAGCGGCACCCGCTACCTGGAACGCGGCTACGAGAACCCCGTCGAGAAGCTGACCGCAGTCGGTGCCCGCATCTCCACCCAGCCCCTCTAAGCACTACCCGCATCGCTGCGCCCCGGGCGAGGGCGAATTCCAGGGGTCGTTGCAACACAGTGATCAATTGGCTAGTGCCAGGAGCTTAGTGAGGCGCTCGGCTGGGGTTTCCCAGCCGAGCGTTTTGCGTGGTCGGCTGTTGAGTTCGGCGGCGACGGCGTCCAGGTGCTCCCTGGTGTGCTGGGACAGATCCGTGCCCTTGGGGAAGTACTGGCGCAACAGGCCGTTCGTGTTCTCGTTCGATCCGCGCTGCCAGGGGCGGGGGTTCGGCCCCGTTCATCGACCTCGGCGGCCAGCGCGGCGGAAGCCTGTGCTGCCAGGGCCGCGGAGTGGAACTTGGGGGTGCCGCCGAGGCTGGTGACGATGCGGTCGTAGAGGCCCCGCATGCCGACCTCGGGGTTGGGCTGGTAGTCACGGTGTATCGGGCCGGGTCGAGCATCGCGACGGCGCCCTTGAGAGCAACGGTCTTGCCGGCGCCGACCTCGCCGATGGCCCGGTTGTTGATGCACCAGGCGATGCGGGCGGCGGCCTCTTTGTGGGAATGGTGCTGGTGGAGCATCGAGGGGGCCAGACTGCGGCCGAACGGGATCCGCGTGAACCCGTCCGTACTCGGCCGGGAGGTGCACCCATTGCGACCCGGTCTGGAACTTCCAGGCGATGGCATCGATCATCTGCCGGTGATCACGCCACCGACCGCCTCGTCTCAGCGTCCGATCAGGTAACAACGGCTCTACCGCGCCCACTGCGCATCAGTCAACGGCACGGCCAGACCAACGATCCGATGATCGGAAGGAAACGCCCTAGGCATCCGCGAACCAGGAGCGGCCCTGGGTCCAGTGGGTCACCCACCCCGCGAAACCGGGCGTGCCCGGCATCAGGGAGGTGCCCGGCCGGGTACCGAAGGGCATCGCGCCGTTCTCGTCGATCAGCCAGACGTGACCGCGCTGCGGGCCGGTGACGATCAGGTGCCAGTACATGCCGCAGCCGTCGGTGCCCAGCAGCAGTGAGCCGTGGTCGAACACGGAGTCCATCCGGTCTTCGAACTCCTGCTCAGACAGCGCCGCCTCGTCGCCCTCCGCCTCCCACAGCCATGCCGCCGTGAGCGGAAAAGGCTCGGCAAGCAGGCGCTCGGGGCGGTCCGAGCCCCAGTCCGAGGGCGTTTGCGCGAGGGGCAGCAGACCGTAGTAGGGCGGCCCCGCGCGCAGTCCGTCGCAGATCTCTGCCACGAATGTGCGGTACGGCTCCGGGAGCACGATGCCGTGCTCCGCCTGGAAGGACCGCACCGCCTCCGAGCCGACTGGCGGCACCGCCTCGGGACGGGACGCGAAGATCTCGCGGAGGGCGGCCAACTCGGCTGGGTCGCAGGCTTCCGTGTTCATGCCTGCCGGTGGGTCAGTGCTGCAGCAGCCTGCGGTGACGATGCCACCGACCGAGGCACCGGTCTCGGCGAGTTCCCGCCCCGAACGTACGGTGATGATCCCTGTTCGTTTCATGATCGAAATTGGGAGAAGTACGAAGGGGGTTCCCTGTCCGGGAGCTCGGCACGCCAGCAACGCACAAGCACACAAGCGCTGCTGACGGGGCGACAGGGTATGGGTGGCCGGTGACTGCAGCGCAAGGCGATCCTGCGGGACTGCGACACCTACGACTACGCCTTCACCGAATGGATCTACGTCCCGACAGCGCCGACACCCGAGGAGGGGCCGCCGATGTTCTCGAAGATTCCGCTGGCCTCCCTCGATGTGTCCGACCTGACCGACAAGGCAGAGGTCTCCTCGGAGCTGGCGAGTGCCCGCTAGGTGTTCTGTCCATGGAGGTTGGTGACGGGGGTCACGCTTGAGTGATCTTGAAATGGGTGAGGGCCTTCTGGCCTGGTGTGGATTGCGACATCTGCACCGGCGACCGGAAAGGCCCTCGTGCCTCACCGTAATGCCCCCCTGACCGAGACTGGACGTCTGGTCTGGCCTGTTGTGTCGTCGAGGACGGCTGGCCTCTGCGGCGGGCGGCCGAGCGCTTCCAGGTCTCACCAACGACAGCCCAGCGTTGGGCGGACCGTTACTGGCTGTCCGGCGAGGCGAGCATGGCGGACCGGCCAGCCGTCCGCACACCAGCCCACGCCGGACCCCGACGCGGACCGAACGACGGATCATCAAGGTCCGGATCCTGCGACGGTGGGGCCTTGCCCGCATCGCCCACCTGCTCAGCCTTAACAGCCGCCCTGAAGCGAGCTGTTCGCGCAGTGTCCGGCGGCGCTCGGCGGGGGTCGCGCGGGTGTGCAGCGTCAGAACAGGCCCTTCGGGCGCTGTGCGTCGTACGCGGCGACCGCGGCAGTGTCGACGGCCGGACAGAGTTTCGCGAGCCAGGTGCGTCCACCTCAGTCAAACGGCCCGCCGCGTCCAGGAACGTGTCCTGCGCGGCGATGATGCCGCGCACAGGTCGGCACCCCGAAGCTACGGCGAAGTGACAAGTAGCTCTCCGATCACCAGCATGAACGCGCCTATGGAGCCATCCGAACTCCTCACGCCCTCGCCCGCGATTCTCACCGACGTCCGGATCGGGTACGCCCGGCTCTCGACCGGCGGGCAGAAGCTCGACCGCCAGGCTGACGCGCTCACCGCGGCGGGCTGCCGCCGCATCTTCGCCGACAAGAAGTCGAGCAAAAACAACCTCCGCGCCGAGCTCATGGCGTTCCACGCCTTCCTCACCCCTAGCGACACCCTGGTCGTCCCCCCTCGACCGCTACGGCCGGTCACTCCAGGACCTCGTCAACATGGTCGCCGAACTCCGTGAGCGCGGCATCGGCTTCCGGTCCCTGCACGAGGCGCTCGACACCACCACCCCGGGCGGGCGCCTGATCTTCCACGTCTTTGCCGCCCTGGCGGAGTTCATCCGCGCACTCATCGTCGCCGACACCCACGAGGGCCTGGCCGCCGCCCGCGCCCGCGGCCGTACGGGAGGGCGCCCCACCGTCGTCAACGAGGACCTCATCCGCGCGGCCCGCGACATGCTGCCCGACCCGGCCAACAGCGTCACCACCATCGCCAAGATCCTCGGTGTCTCCGTCGGCACGCTCTTTAACTAAGAGCGTCCGCCAGCAGGTCATCGGATGCGTGGGTTTCGGGGTCGGGTGTTCCAGCGGTAGAGCGGCCAAGAGCGTCGGATCAGGCAGCGGACGGTGAGGACGGCGGCGGCCAGGGCGAGGAAGAACTCGATGGCCGCTCTCCGACGTTCGGTGCAGCGTCGGAGTTTGCCGAAGTTGTTCATCCAGGAGTTCGTGCGCTCTACCACCCAACGGCCGCCGGTCTGGATCGGGGTCTTCGCGCCGCGCGCGGCGATGCGCGCGGCGATCCCGCGGGCGGCCAGGTCGTCGTGGAACATGTGGTAGTCGTATCCGGCATCCAGAGCAAGACGCGGGTGGTGCCTGGGCAACGGCCCGAGGGTCGGCTCCAGGGCGGTGAAGCGGTCGAGGGTAGCGGGCAGCAGGGTGTGGTCGCGGGTGTTGGCCGGTGCGGGCTCGGTGACCAGCGGTATGCCGGTACCGTCGGTCAACTGCGAGCGTTTCGTGCCGGGTTTGGCTCGGTCGACCGGGCTCCTGCCTGCGCACTCGCCACCAGAGGGCGCCTTGGTGATGCAGCCATCGGCGCTCAGGTGGTCGAGTTCGAGGCCGATCATGCGGTCGTAGGCGGCGAGCGCGATCAGCCGCAAGGTCTCCATCACACCAGCGGCGATCCACTCGTCGCGGCGCCGGCGCAAGGTGGTGGCCGAGCAGTGCTCGTCGGCGGCACGTTCGTATCCGCAGCCGAAGACCAGGACCTGCACCAGGCGGTCGAAGACGAGCGCATCGCTGATCCTCGGGTTGTGGCAGCAGCGGGTGCCGGTCCTCGCGCACAGGCACAGGCAGCAGCGCGAGGAACTGGTCGCGGATCGGGGCGAGAATGCATGATGGGAAAGCAGGCACGGATCCCCCGGTGATCATGAAGCGTAGAGAGCTCCATGATCGGGCGAACCGTATCTGCTCTGCTATCGCCTACTCGCGTACACCTTGGGGAAGTTGGCGCACTGTCGCTGGTTTGCGCCGAACCCGGGCTCAGGGTGCTCGGCAGCAGTGGGCCCCGGTTCATCCCCGCCGTCAGCGGTTGAGGAAGGAGTAGATGCGGCCGAGCTCGGTGAAACCGCGGCAGGAGTACCACTCGCGCGGCCAGTCGGTCACGTCCGCGATGAGGAAGAGCTGCGGGATCCCGGCAGCGGCGGCCAACGCCAGACCTGTGGCGAGCAGGGTGTCTCCGTGGCCCTGCTTACGGTGCGGCACGGCGGTGACGAGGTCCTCCAGCTGAGCCAGCCCGGCGGTTCGGTCGAGGTAGAGGTCGGCCCAGGCCGCGATCTCCCCATCCGGTGTCCGGGCGGCCAGGAAGAATACCTTCTCGGCGCCGCGCAGGCGGGCGGTGCGGCGCTCGGTGAGCTGTCGAGCGAGATCCTCGTCCAAGCCCCAGTCCAGCTGCTGGCGGAACACCGCTGCTCGCAGCTCGGCCAGCTCGACCGGGTGCGCGGCAGGTTCGGGCAGCGCGCAGCCTGCCGTGTCCCGGGCCAGTATCAGCTCGGTGTCCCGGTCGTAGCCGGCCGCCGCCAGCACCGGGGTGGCCCGCTCCCCGAGCGCCTCGTCCAGCACCGTGATCCGGTACTGCTGGCGCGGTCCGAGGCCCTGTGCAGCCAGTTCGGGCAGTGCCGCCGGGTCGGCGTCTGAGGCGTGGACGATCAGTTGGTTGTGCTCCTGGGATTGGGAGAAGTCCGAGTCGCGGACGGCGAAGGCCCCGGGCAACTCGACGGTCTCAGAGGCCTGGCGGCGGGCGAAGGCGGCGCGGAAGGCGGTCACGCGCTCAAGCAGATCCGACATCTTCGTCATGATCGTCCCGCCCACTGCCGCGGGCAACAACTTTTCCCTACCGGCGGACGCTCTAAATCCCGGAGCTGAAAGAGCTCCGGAACTCCCGCTTCCCGCGCCAGTTGGAGGGAACCAGCCAACCGACCCCCACCGCTCCTTGCGGTGGGGGTCGGAGGCACGAGCTCTGAACCTGACCTCCTATTCGGTGCGCAGGGCCGTGGCGGTTCGGGCTCTGGCGGCCCAGCCGGCGGGCAGGAGCGCACGCGAGGCCGCCCAGCCCACCGAGCAGACATAGGCCGAAGCCGAGACTTGGGATCAGCAGCCGGAACTGCGCTTGTCCCGGTAGTTCATGTGGGCGAAGGCGAAGCCGACGATCGAGGCGCCGTGCGTGTCGATGTACTGCCGGTCGATCTCCTCACGGTCAGGCCTGGAGGTGGGCCAGGACTGCGTCGTGGGCGGCTGCCACGGCGTGGCGGGAGTCGTCGGTGTGGTCGGCCGCGTCGAAGCCGTGGTGGCCGGCCGGGACGTCGATGGTCTCGATGCGGGCGTCGACGGCCTTGGCGGCGGCCAGGAACTCCTCGACGGTGGCCGCGAACTCGGCGTGTTCCAGGCCGGCCCGGGTGAGGACGATCGGCAGCTCCCCGGCCGTCCGCACCGCGGCCACGGGACTGAACCGCGCGTCCACCGCGCTCCAGCCGGGGAGCGGCGCGAGGACCGGGTAGTTCGCGGCGACGCAGCGCAGCCACGGTGGCGGCGCGGCGAGCCAGTCGGCGGAGAGCAGCCCACCGGCGGAGAAGAACCACAGGGCGATGCGGTCGGCGTCCACCCGCGGGTCGGCCCGCACGAGTTCGACGGCCGCGGCAATGTCCTCGGCGGCCTGCGCGTAGTCGGTGAGGGCGTACAGGCCGTGGTAGACGGTCACGCCGACGACGCCCCGGCTCGCCGCGTACCGGGCGTGGCCGGTGTAGACCGGCCAGTCCCGCGGCGTGGGCCGCAGCTCGGCAGCTACGGGGCCGCCGTGAACGAACACGACGGCGGGCCTGGGCCCGTCGGCGTCCGGCAGATGGAGGTCGACCGAACCGATCCGCTCGCGCGGCCGCTCAGGGACGTCCAGCACGAAGGGCTTGAGGTAGAAGGGCTGTTCGTCGCCGCTCGCGGTGATCCGGTGCCCCTCGCCGACGGCCGCCCGGAGCAGGACGGCGGCCAGCTCGTCGGGGGCGGAGAGCATCGGCCAGTGTCCCGTGGCGAGTTCGAAGAAGCTGACCCGGGGGTCGGCGAGCGCCCGGAACTGCGGCGGCCCACTCCGAACCAGCGTCTCGACCATGGCGATGGTCACCCCGCCGGCCGTGCAGAAGACGCCTGTGGTGGGCACTCCGGCGAGCGCCCCGGTCAGCCGCAGCGGCTGGACGAGGGTGCCGGACGGCTGCGGCGCGGCGTACCGGTCCAGCTGGGCCAGCGCCTCCGCCGGGAGGCCGGCGGTGCTGCCCCAGCGCTGCCACTCGTCGGGCTGCGGCACGGGGATCCGCCAGTCGTGCTCGGCCGGCCCGTCCCGGCGCTGCAGCCGCTCGCGAACCTCCTGGTCCGGGACAAGGGCGAGGGCGGCGTCGCCGTCCTGCGGCAGGCCTGCGTCCAGGTGAACGACCCGGCTGATCCGCTCCGGGCGGCGGTCGGCGGCACCCAGCACCGGATGGATGGCGTAGTCGTGGCCGACCAGCACCAGTTCCGGCGCGTCGAGGTGGTCGATCAGTTGCACCACGTCATCGATGTGCGTCTCCAGGTCGGTGTCCCGCCCGGCCAGGTGGCGGCGCTCCCCGAGGCCGGTGAGGGTCAGTGGGTGTACCTCCGCCCCGGAACCGCGCAGCCGTTCGGCGGTCTCCCGCCAGATCCAGCCACCGGTGAAAGGTCCGGAAACCAATACGAATGCCGACATGATCGCCTCCTTGCGTGCCGCGGTCCGCGCGGCCGGCCGTACCGGTCGTCCGCGCTCGCAGGTACGGTAGGAACTCCCCCTGAGGGAGGTTCAAGCCTTGTCCCCTGACGGAATGTGGAGCATCGGCGAGCTCGCCGAGCGGGCGGGCGTCACCGTGAAGACAGTCCGCTTCTACTCCGACTGCGGTCTGCTGCCCGAGGCCTCCCGCAGTTCCGGCGGGCACCGGCGGTACGGGCCCGACGCGTTGGAACGGCTGCGGCTGATCCGCTCGCTGCGCACCCTCGATCTGCCGGTGCCGGAGGTGGGCCGGGTGCTCGACCACGGCGACGGTCTGGCGGACGCTCTGGAGGACGCCATCGACGGACAGTTGCGCGAGCTCGGCTCCCAACTGACCGCGCTGCGCTGGCGGGAGGCGGCCCTGCAGGTGATCCGGGACTGCCCGGCCGAGGAGCGCGCAGACCGCCTGCGGCTGGTCGGCAGGGTTTCCACCCCGCCCAGTACGGCGCCGCTGGCACGCTTCTGGCGGGGGGCGCTGCCGGTCCGGCTGTCGTCCCGGCTGGTCTCCTCGATCCTCGAGTACGCGGTACCGCAGCCGCCGGCCGATCCGACGCCGGACCAGGTGCTGACCTTCGCCCGGCTGTACGCCATCGCCACCGCGCCCTGCCCGGCCGTCGACCCCCGCCGGCCGGCGGGCAACCGGACCGACGAGGTCCGCCGCCCCGACGTGCTGTACGACGGCCTCTTCGATGCGTACACGCTGGCCGCGGCTGAGCTGAAGACGAACCGGGCACCGGAGCGGGGGCAGGCACTCGACTGCTTCGTCGCGGCCCACGCCGACTCGCGCGGCCTGCGGGACAGCCCGGAGTTCCGCCGCAGGCTCAATGGGCTGCTGGCGCTGGCCGCCGATCCAATGGTCGACCGGTACTGGGAACTGACCGGCGAGCTGACCGGCTCGCCGGAGCCGACCCTCGGGGCCGCCCACGAGTGGATGCGGGCCTCGCTGGAGACCGACGTCGCCGCAGCCGCCGGCTGAGCGGGGCACGCCCGCTCGGCCGACCGCTCTGGGGGTCGACGTGGAGGCCGCCGCCCGGGTGAAGCCGACGAACATGCGCATCGACCGTGCCTGAGCGGGCCGGGCGGCAGCCTCCAATCACTTCACCGATTCACCGGGTCACCGAGTAGGAGTGGGCGCCGGTTCCGGCCAGGGCTCCTCCATCGACGATCTGGTACTCGTCACGGATCGGACGGCCCGCGAACCAGGACTCCAGGATCTCTCGGGTACCGGCCGCGTACCGGGCCTGCGCGGAGAGCGAGGACCCGGAGATGTGCGGGGTCATGCCGTGGTGCGGCATCGTGCGCCAGGGGTGGTCGGCGGGGGCCGGCTGCGGGTACCAGACGTCTCCCGCGTAACCCGCCAGCTGTCCACTGCGCAGCGCGCGTTCGACGGCGTCCCGGTCGACGATTCGCGCCCGGGCCGTGTTGATCAGATACGCGCCACGCTTCATCGTGGCCAACAGCTCGTCGCCGAACAGCCCTTCGGTCTCGGGGTGCAGCGGCGCGTTGACGGTGACTACGTCGCAGTGCGGCACCATGTCCGCCGCGCTCTCGTGGAAGACCAGCCCCAGCTCCCGCTCGACGTCCTCGGGCAGCCGGTAGCGGTCGGTGTAGTGCAGCTTGACGTCGAAGGGAGCGAGACGGCGCAGTACGGCCAGCCCGATGCGTCCGGCGGCGACCGTGCCGACATGCATGCCCTCCAGGTCGTACGACCGGGCCACGCAGTCCGCGATGTTCCACCCGCCGTCCAGGACCACCTGGTGGGAGGGCAAGTAGTTCCGCACGAGCGACAGCGTCATCATCACCACGTGCTCGGCGACGCTGATGCTGTTGCTGTACGTGACCTCGGCGACCGTCACGCCGTGCGCGATCGCCGCGTCGAGGTCGACGTGGTCGGAGCCGATGCCCGCGGTGATCGCGAGCTTGAGGTTCTTGGCGGCGGCGATGCGCTCCGGGGTCAGGTACGCGGGCCAGAACGGCTGCGAGATCACGACATCGGCGTCGGCCAACTCCCGGTCGAAGACCGAACCGTCGCCGTCCTTGTCCGAGGTGACGACAAGGGTGTGCCCGGCCTTCTCCAGAAAACCGCGCAGACCGAGTTCGCCGGAGACACTGCCGAGCAGACGACCCGGCGTGAAGTCGATCGCCTCGGGGGTCGGAGTGGTCTGGCCGCTCGGGTAGTTGTCGATGGCGGGGAGATCGTCACGGGCGTACGAGGTCGGATATCCGTCGGTGGGGTCGTCGTACAGGACACAGAGCACCTTGGCCATGGTCACGGCTCCTCAACTACGTTTCCAGTAGGTGAAGTTCACGATCCTCGGGGTCGAACACCCTAGTCAAAGCGAACCTCGCTATGCCCGTATAGCCGACAGCTATCACCGTCGGGCACCGGCCGGCCCGCCCGTCGTCATCCGTGTCCGCCGAGGTAGGTGCGCAGGAGCTCGTCCAGCGCCTGTCGTACGTCAGCCGCCCGGGCCACCGCCGGCAGGGCCGCGGCGAGAACCGAGGGCGGGTCGGGGCCGGTGACCAGCCCGACCCGTGGTCCGTACGCGGGCCCCTCCAGCGGAACCACTCGCATGCCGTCCGGTACGCCGAACATGTGCAGCCACGCGTGCGAGATCACGCTGGACCAGTGGCCACCGGGCAGGTGCGCGTACAGCCCGGCAACGCTGTCCGACTCGATCGCCGGAGCGGCGGTGGCACCGTCGGCGGCGAAGCACTCGTCGATGATGCGGCGGTTACGCATACGTGGGCCGAGCAGGCACAGCGGGAGCGCGGCGGCCTGCGCCCAGCGGGCCGTGGCCGCGGTGGCGAGCGGGCCGTCGACCGGAGTGAGCAGGACGTACCGCTCCTCGTACAGGGGCAGCCGGCGCAGACCGCCGCCCCGGGTGTCGTCGTCGAGGTATGTCATCGCCGCGTCCAGCTCGAACTCGGCCAGCCCGTGCCAGATCTCGGCCGAGGACAGCGACTCGATGCTCACCCTGGCCTGCGGGTGATGCTCGCAGAAGGGGTTCGTGAGCAGGGAGGCGGTGGGCAGGGCGGTCGGAACCACGCCCAGGCGGAGGGTGCCGGTCAGGCCGCCTCGTAACGCCGACAACTCCTGCTGCAGCCCGTCCCGTTCGGCGAGGATGCGGTGCGCCCACGCCAGGACCACCTCGCCCTCCGGTGTCAGCCCCTCGTACCGTCGCCCCCGGCGCACTATCGGCACCCCGAGTTCGTGTTCGAGACGGCGGATCGCGGCGGACAGCGACGGCTGGGAGACGTAGCAGGCGGCCGCCGCGCGGACGAAGTGGCGTTCGCGGGCGAGGGCGACCAGGTATTCCAGCTGACGCAGCAGCATGCACGACCTCCGAGGGGGCTGCGGGGTAGGGCCCAGGGTTTCCATATGCCGACCTACAGCATGGGGCAGGCCTCGCCGCCGGTCCCGGTGTCGGTCGGGCTGCGGCACATGCTGTTCCGGTTCGCGGAGGAGACCCGCAGGCGCGCCTGCTGGGGGTGGGCCCGGAGACCGCGCACCGGAGGGCGGATGGTGTCGCGGCAAACCCGGTTACGCCATCACTCGTGGTGAAGCGGCAGTCTGTGCATGTTGCCGTCGGCCATGGTTGCAGCGCACCTCGGTCGAGGAGAGACTTCTGATGAGTCCATTTTCTCCCATTTATTCTTGAAGCGGGTGAGAAAGGCGGCACTGGTCGTGGCATCCGTAACCGAATTCGACTACCTGGTCGTCGGGGCCGGATCTGCTGGATGCGTGGTCGCTGCGCGTCTGTCGGAGGACAGCGACGCGCAGGTGTTGCTGCTGGAGGCAGGCGGAAGACGGCCGCTGGAAGCCATGGCGGTTCCGCCTGCCTGGCCAACCCTGCTGGGGTCGTCGGCGGATTGGGCAGATGAGACGGTGCCGCAGACCACAACCGGCCTCAGAGTGCCGTGGCCCCGCGGTCGCGGCCTGGGTGGATCTTCGTCGATCAACGCGATGAACTTCCTGCGTGGTCACCACACCAGCTACGACAGCTGGAACGAGGCCGGTGTGGAGGGCTGGGGCTACGACGATCTTCTCCCGTACTTCAAGCGGAGCGAGGATCTCACGGGCGTCGCGGGCCGGGACGCCACGGTACGCGGGCTGGACGGTCCGTTAAGGGTGGGCCCCGCTGTCGAACGCCATCCGGTGGCCCAGGCATTTCTGGCAGCAACCCTGGAGGCCGGGTACACCGAGGCGGAGGACCTCTCCGGTGGACTGCAGGAGGGGTTCGGCTGGACCGATATGAGCATGCCGACGGCACGCGGCAGGACGGCGCCACGGCCTACCTCCGGCCGGTCATGGACCGCTCCAACCTCCACGTCGTGACCGGCGCCCTCGTGCACCGGGTGACGCTGGACGGCGACCGTTGTACGGGCGTGGAGTACAGCACGGAGGGCGACAGCGTGACCGTGCGGTGCTCCGGAGAAGTCGTTCTCTGCGCGGGAGCAGTGGGGTCACCTCAGTTGTTGATGCTGTCCGGCATCGGGCCGCAGGACCACCTCGACCAGGTCGGCATCGCCACCGCGGTGCACCTGGCCGGTGTCGGCACCAACCTTCAAGATCATGCGATCTCCGGCATCGTGTACCAGTCGGCGCGCCCCCTGCCCACCACGTTGAACAACCACGCCGAGATGCAGGGCCTGATCCGCAGCAGCTCACGGATCCCCGGCCCTGACCTGCAGCTCACGCTCGTGGATCTCCCCCTGCGGGAGAACCACCTGCCCGGTCCCGATGTCGGGCAGGGTTACACGATCATGGTCGCCCTCATGACCCCTTTCAGCCATGGCACGATACGCCTCGCGGGCCCCACGCCGGGCGCGTCCCCGATCATCAACCCCCGCTACTACAGCGACGACCGGGATACCGATCGCATGGTCCATGGCCTTCGCGTGGCCCGCGAGATCGGAAGCGCCCCCGCACTCGCCCACTGGCGGGGAAAAGAGGCCCTCCCAGGCCCGGACGTCCACGACGACGAAGGACTGCGCGCCTATCTCTTCAGGAATCTCCGCTCCTACAGCCACTACGCCGGCACATGCCGGATCGGTGTCGATGAGACGGCCGTGGTCGACCCCGCCCTGCGCGTACGCGGGGTGAGCGGACTGCGCGTGGCGGACGCCTCGGTGATGCCCTCGGTCATCTCCGCCAATACCAACGCCACTGTCTATGCGATCGCCGAACGAGCAGCAGAACTCCTGCGCACCCACCGATCCGGATCCCGTGGTTCACCGTGACACCCCGCCCCGTCGGGCACGGCTGCCGTCGGGTCGGTAGCTCCAGCCGGATCGGTCGATGACGGTCATGCCGGTCGCGTCACGGCCTTGGAATGGGAGACCGTCTACGAACGACACAGCCGCTGGTCCGCGAAAGGCATGTGGGACACGAACCTCCGGGCCGTCCAACGTCTTCCACGGCACCGTCGCCGCGATCCGGCTCGGCGGTGAGGCGCTCGAAAACCGGTGGAACAGAGCCGCTGTCCGCCATTACCGTGCTGCCGCACCGAGTCGTCTAGTCAAGGACCTGCCGTTGTACACCCTGTGAGACCTCCCGAGCGCTGAATCGTCGCGCGTCGCGCCTGTGCGCCGCGCTCCTTTTTGCTGCGGACTTCTCACTGAAACCGGTGTACTTCTGTGCTCAACAACTGGGTGGTCGCGCCCGCCTGCCTGCCGCTCGTTCTCCGCCGTTGCCACGCGTGCGCGTCCGAACGTTTCCGGGCAAGCGGCAAATTTCGCGTCAACGCAAACCACAAACTCCTCGACGCCTGGCTCCTCGTGCTCTGTACCGCTTGCGGGGTAACTGCAAAGCTCACGGTCCTGGAGCGGATGAATGTGCGCTCCGTACGACCTGAGCTGCTGGACCGGCTGCATGACAACGACCCTGGCCTGACAGCTGAGCTGCTCCAGGATCCGGTCGTGCGGCGCCGTAATCGCATCGCCCTCGACTGGGACAACGCCTGGCATCTCGATACCGGTGGATCGGATCACCTGCACCGCGAGGTGATCGACGTCTCGGTCCGTTTTGCGGCGCGGATCCCTGTTCGGCCGGTGCGATTGATCGCTGACGGTTGCGGTCTTTCGCGGGCCGAGGTCGAGAGACTCATCACGGAGGGGAATCTCGTTTCGGCAGTCCGGCTGACCGGCAAGCTCTCCGGCGACTTCACCTTCACGCTCAAGCGCTGAGCCCTCCTCGGGACCAGGGACCTGTCCGGCAAGATCCGCCGGACAGGCCCCATAACCTGAGTCCGGCTGATGCCGTACAACTCACTGGCGAACCAACGCTCGGTCGACCGGACCGGGTTGTCGCTCGAGCCGAGCCGGGGTTGGACGGCAGGGTGCTGCTTGCCTGCCACACTGGTCTCGTGCGCACTGCGGTGGACTGCCCGATCACCCTTGGTACACGAGGACATATATGTGGGCCTCGCTGAAGCCGTACCTCGATAGGAACGCCTCACGCCCTAAGGGCTGTCCCGTAATCCCTGGTGGATCAGCGCGCGGCGTCAGATGCGGTGCATCGCAAGGCGGAGGAGCGTCCTCATACTGGGCGTATTCGGGCGTTCCGACAACGCGGCGAGGTGCCCGTAGCTGTCGTCGCGCGCCCGCCAGGGATTACGGGACAGCCCTTACGACCTTGGGAGCGATACCAGCTCCGGATCTGCCTGGCGGTCTGGGCCCCTGCGCGATCAGGACGCCGCTGAGGAGGAGTGGTGCCGTCAGGCGGATCGCGGTCGCCGCTGTCTTGACCGGCGCGTCTTGGTCAGGGAGTGGACCGCAGCGGCGGCGCCTGCCACGTCATCCCCGGGGGCTGGAGTAGGGGCGAGGGCTCGGGGCCGGGGTCATCGGTGTCGACGACTCCGGCGGCCGTGTGGTCGAAGTCGGCGGGCCAGCGGGTGTGCTCGCTGGCCACGGCGCCGGTCAGGCGTGCTTCGACAAGGTTGGCGGTGCTCAAGTCGGTGCCGCGCAAGTCGGCCATGCGGAGATCGGCGCGTTGGAAGACCGCGCCGTGGGCGACGGCCTTGCGCAGGTTCGCCTCGCGCAGGTCGGTCTCAGTGAAGTCGGCGTCACGCAAGTCGGTTTCGACCAGCTTCGCGCCCCGTAGGTCGGCCAGAATGCAGCGAGCCCGACGGAGAATCGCAGTCGTGAGGTCGGCGTGCCGCAGGTTGACCGAGACCAGGGACGCCTGGGTCAGATTGGCGTGGTACAGGCCGGCGGCCTCCAGGCAAGCGCGGTCGAAGTTGACCTCGGGGAACCAGAGTCCGTCGCAGTCGGCCCGGCGCAAGTCGGTGATGCTGAGATTGACCCAGGACTGCTCCCGGTGCTGGCACAGCACGCCGAGCGCGGTCAGCGCCACCTGGGCGTCGGCGGCGCGAGTCTCCAGGGGTGCGATGTCATTGATGGGCACGTCTGCCGCCGGTGATTCCGGCCCGGCGGGTGGCCAGGGCAGGTGCGTACGCAGATACGCGGCCTGGATGGAGATGATGGCCTCCCGGTCGCGGGCGGACTGCTCCGCGATCCGCCACAGCGCGTGCAACCCGCCGATGCGCACATCCAGCTTGTCGCTGCCGAGCTGGTCGACGGCCCGGCTGAATCGGTCGGTGACGTAGCCCTCCTGGGTGGCGCGCAAACCGTCCTGACTCACCCGCAGTTGCCGCCAGGTGGCATACGCGCCGAAGAGCACGACCAGGCCGCCGACCACCTGCAGAAGCGTCGTACGGACATCGTTCACCGCCTTCAGTCGATCCTGTGCGGCGACGCTCGCCCCGGCGAGATCGTGGTCGACCACCACACCCGGCAGTAGGACGAACACTGTGCCTAGAACGACCAGCCCCGCCGCCCCGGCCAGCAGAGCCACGGCTGTACGACGCCTGACCAGCCCGTCGCGCCATGCCCGCCGCCCGCGGTCCGGTTCCCCCATCTCCATGGGCACAGGAGCTTAGGCTCCACTTAGTAAACGATCAAGAGTGCTGTGGCACTGGCCCGTGACATGAGAACGGCCGTATGGGTTGAGTGAGTTGTGAGGTTTACCTGGGCCCGTGCGGCCTGTTCCCATCCTGCCCTGTCCGGGGTCCCGCGCGCACACTTCGGCGAGTTACTCAAAGAACTCGCGCCCCGGTGGCAGGCCGCGCGGGAGTCGGCGCTACACGAGCGGCGTGGCGGAGACCGGAGGCGGGCGGCTGGCGCCGGGCCCAAGCAGCGCCTGGTCTTCGTCGACCGGCTCCTGGTCACGCTGGTCCACCTGCGGCTTGGGATCCCGCACGCCGCTCTGGCCGAGTTGTACGCAGTGGACCGCTCCACCGTCTCCGGAGCGATCCGCGAGGTCCGCCCGCTGCTGGCGGCCCGCGGCTTCGCCGTCCCGGACCGGCCGGGGGTCCGGCTGCGCACGCTGGAGGACCTGTTCGCCTACGCCGGCGCGGGGGGCGTTGACCTGCGCATCGACGGCACCGAAGTGCAGGTCCGACGCCCCCGCACCCACCGCCCCGGCCGCAAGGCGTTCGTCTCCGGCAAGAAGAAGCAGAACACCATCAAGACCACCACCTTCAGTGACCCGCAGGGTCGCACCCTGTTCAGCGGTGTGGTCCGGCCGGGCCGCATGCACGACCAGACTGCCGTGCGCACCGAGGGCATCGCCGAGCAGTTCCACCGGCACCCCAAGGTCAAGGCCGAGGTCGACGAGGGCTACCGGGGCCTGGCCAACGAGTTCCCCGGCCAGGTCAGCGCCCCGCCGAAGAATCCGAAGGACGACGCGCCGCTGGGCGAGCACCACGCCTGGCGCGAGCAGAGACGCCGCCAGTCCTCCGCGCGGATCTGCGTGGAGCACACCAATGCCGAGTACAAGCAGTGGCGGCCCCTGCAGCGGTTCACCGGCCGCCGCGAGACCTACGCCGAGACCCACCTCGCGATCGCCACCCTGGTCTCTGACCGCTCCGCCCGGCGGGCGACCCGCCGCAAGGCGAGCACCGAACTGGTGCTCAGCCGGCAGGCCGCCTGCTGATCACTCACCAGCCAACTCGCCAGGCCAGCACGCCCCGAACTCAATCGCTCCCAAGGTTGTTAGGTTCGATCACGGCCCGGAGACGACCGCGTCCTACCGCTGCTGTGCTTTGAACCAGCGGATCGCAGCGATGGCTAGCCCGACGACAGCGATGATCACAACAGCAGCGGCGATCTTGGCGCCCAGGGGCATCACTCCGAACACGTGCGTCTCCCTCGTTGAGTGGCTGCATTCGCCTGCAGATACGCGCTCGGACTCTCGCGTGGGATGACCATGCCATGCCGTTCAGTACTCGTAGCATCCAAGGCGAAAGCCTTGAGGATCTTCTGAGCTTGAGCTTGTTCCGCTCTGACGGACTCCCTTGGACCACCCGCGAACAATCCATCGAGTCCGCCTTCGCCACCGTCCGCCTGCTCACGAAGGTCACCAGGGGCGCCAGCTCCCGCGCCGCCGGACTGGCGGTGGCCTTCAAGTTGGTCGAGTCCGCTCGGGCCCACACTGGCGAGCGGTCGACGGCGCCCGCCTCGTCCCGTCGGTCCGTGCTGTGGCCGTCTTCGAACACGGCAGTTGGTCGAACGTTCCGGAGAACTCGCAGCGTGATGGACCCATTGACCTGCGGTTTCCGCTAGCGGGGCTGATCTGGATTACGCGTAACGGTCGAAGAGGGCCTGGATGTATTCCTCCAACCTATTCGTCAGCACGGTAGGGGTCAGATCAGCACGGCCCAGTTCACGCCAGGGGACGGCAACTTTCTGAGCGTCCGGAGCAAAGGCCAAGGCGTCCAACAACCGCCAATACAGATGTGCGGCCTGCTCGTCGGCCAAGGCCCCTCCCGCTGCGGCGTATCGGTCGGCGAAGGTCATGCCCGCAGGGACACCGTGCAGCAGAGCCAGGGCGGTCGAGCAGTGGGCCACATCCAGGTCGGCCGGCCCCCAAGAGGTTTCCACCCAGTCGACGACGCCGCTGATCCGCAGATCGCCGCTGGTGCCTTCGAAGAGGACGTTGCCGGGGTGGAAGTCCCGGTGCAGAAAGCAGGGCAGGTAGTCGGGCGGCTCACGTCGAATGACGTCCACGGCCCGCTGCCACAGCTCGGGTCGCTCGGTGGCTCCGGGCGGGCTTACCCGCTCGGGCCCTGTCCACGCCTGATAGGTGCGCGGCCGGGTCTCAGCAGTCACCTGCACCCGGTGGATTCGCGACAGTTGGCGAGCCAACAGGTCGACACGTCGGTCGGACTCCTGGTCGGCCAGGCGAACGGTCCCAGGCAGTAGGGACATGAGCAGGGACGGGTGGTCGCAGTACTCCGCCGCCGCGTCCACGTCGATGAGCGTGGCCGCGGGAACATCCGTGACGTCGAGCTGACGCAGAATGCGCGCCTCCCGCGTCAGCAGACCCTCCGCGTGCTGCACGAAGAACGACTTGACGAAGGACCGAAGGACCACCGACCGCCGGCCGCCCGGCCGGGAGATGTCCAGACGGCGCATCTCCGACGTCCACCCACCACGCAACCGCGTGACATCGTCGATGTGCTCCGACTCGAGCAGTCCCTTCTCGACCCAGGCACGCGTCGCGGCCCAACCATGGCCATCGACATCTCCACCGACGCGCCCTGCACCCTCACCCATAGCCATGAGAGACAGGCTATCGACCACCCACCGGACACACCCCGTGGGCTTCCCACCCACAGCTTTTGACAATCACTCACGCCGCAACGACGTGTGTTGACGCACCGATCCGGACAGCTGAGGCGGAGCGGCGCCTGGGCCGAAGCTTGCCGGCGCAGCTGACCGCGCTGCTGATGAAGACCGACGGGATGGTCGGTGAGTACGGGACTGGCGTCGTGTGGTCCCTGGATCGGATTCTGGAACAGAATTTGCTGTTCCGGGGCCCCGATACGTTCCCGGGCCTCTACATGCCATTTGATCCGCTGCCGTCCTGACGAGGGAGCAGCCATAGCCCACTCCACCCTGGAATGGGGAGCGAGACCCGGCCGGTCGCCAGCACCGCAAGCAACGCCCCCGGGCCCCGGCGAGGGGCGCCCGGGGGCGTGTGCTGATGCGGGTGCGGGGCACCGGCGGTCGTGGCCAGGCACTCCTGGTTATGCGAACTGGCCGGGCTGGTAGCCCCCGGCGGGCTGCTGGACGATGACGTTGCCGCGGTTGAAGGCGTTGATGAGGGCGATGGTGCACACCAGGGCGGCAAGCTGCTCCTCGTCGTAGTACTTGGCAGCATTCGCCCAGGCCTCGTCCGTGACGCCGCCGGCCGCGTCGGCGATGCGGGTGCCCTGCTCCGCCAGCTCCAGGGCGGCGCGCTCGGCGTCGGTGAACACCGTGGCCTCGCGCCAGGCCGCGACCAGGTTTAGTCGTGTCGAGGTCTCCCCTGCGTGCGCAGCGTCCTTGGTGTGCATGTCGGTGCAGAAGCCGCAGCCATTGATCTGGCTGGCGCGAAGCTTCACCAGCTCCTGCGTCGCGGCCGGCAACGTCGAGTCCGCCAGTGCCTTGCCCGCAGCGACGATGTGCTTCCCGAACTTGGCTGCGACCGGGCTGGCGAAGAGGTTCAACCGAGCTTCCATGGTGCACTCCTGTGTCGTTGTCGGTGGATACACCTCTTGGACGGAACAGCCCCGGCAAGTTGTGACATCGACGAATGTGACCTGTGTCTCCCCTCCCTCACCCCGGCAGGGATCCCCAGGAAGAGTGTTGGCCGGACCGCCGCGGCGCAGGTCCTGAGCCCGAGGCGGTCCAACACCGTCACGACCCGTGACGGGCGGCGGCGTTCCCGCCCGCGCCGCCGCCCGTCACATCACGCCCCTGCCGGAGCCGTTCCCGCTGGTCCGGAATCCACGGTACGTGCCGTACCCGGATTGGCCTCCGGCACCGTGGCCACGGGAGCCGTCACCGACTTCGTACGAATCCGGTCATTGCGCCCACCACCTCGCACCTTCAGAACGCTCAACGCGGCCAGGAAACCGACGACCGTCAGGCCCACCAGCCCTCCCTTGGTCGAACCCGTCGCGTCCTCGATCAGTCCGAAGGCGGTTGGCGCGACGAAGCCGCCGAGGTTGCCGATGGAGTTGATGAGCGCGATGCCGGGCGCCGCGGCCCGTGCGTCGAGGTAGCTCTGGGGGATCGTCCAGAAGATCGGCGAGGCCGGCTTGAAGCCGATGGCGGCGATGCACAGGGCGCCGAGCCCGACCCACGGCGACACGAACACGGCGAGCAGGGTGCCGCAGCCGCCGATGAACAGCAGCGTCACCAGGATCGGACGCCTCTTGCCGATGCGGTCCGAGATCCGCCCGCTCACGTACACGGCGACGATCGCGCACAGCCATGGCACCGCCGTCAGCAACCCGACCTGGAACTCGCTCAGCCCGCCGATGTCGTCCACGATCGACGGCAGCCAGAACGTCACCGCGTACAGGGCGACGTTGATCGCGAAGTAGATCCACAGGAACAGCAGCATCTGCGGGTCGGCGAGCAGCTTCCACCGGGACACCTGCGCGGTCGCGCGGTCCCCGGCTCGCTCCTCCTGCTCGACGTCGATGACGGCGACGAGCCCGCGCTTCTCCTCGTCCGTGAGCCAAGTGGCCTGCTCGATACCGGAGTCGAGGAACCGGTAGACGACAAATCCCAGCACCACGGAGAAGAGGCCCTCGATGAAGAACATCCACTGCCAGCCGGAGTGCCCCCACAGGCCGTGCATTTCGAGCAGTGCGCCGGAGATCGGACCGACGATGACGGTCGCCGTGCCGGAGCCCATCAGGAAGATGGATGTGGCCCGTCCTCGATGGGAGTCCGGCAGCCAGCGTGAGAAGTAGTAGATGACGGCCGGGAAGAATCCGGCCTCCGCGACGCCGAGCAGGAACCGCAACGCGTAGAACATCTCCGCGCTCGACACGAAGGCCATCGCGGTGGCCACGATGCCCCAGGTGATCATGATCCGGGTGAGCCAGATCTTCGCCCCGAAGCGCTCCATCATCATGTTGGAGGGCACTTCGAAGATTGCGTACGCGATGAAGAAGATCCCGGCGCCGAGCCCGAACGCTGCGGCGGACAGGCCGACGTCCGCGCGGAGTTGGTCCTGGGCGAAGCCGAGGTTCACGCGGTCCATGTAGTTCGCGACGAACATCACGAAGAAGAGAGGGACGACGCGCCGGAAGATCTTACGGATGGCGGACTGGACGGCGGGCGGGTGCTCGATGACGGGGACTTGTGCTGGTGGTACTGCGGACACGAGCGGCTCCGATCGTGGGCAGGGCGGGGAGAGAGGGGTGAGCGGGACCGGGTCGCATGAACTCCGGTCCCGCGAGTGCAGTTACCAGCGAGGGACGGTCGGCGTGACCCACTCCGGGTCGGCGATCCGCATCGCGGCCGCGTCGTCGCGGTCCCGCAGGCGGCCGTCGTCGTCGAGCCACCGCTGATGCAGGAACGCCAGCTTGTCGCGGTCCAGTTCGACGCCGAGGCCGGGCGCGTCGGACACCTTGACCGACCCGTCTTCGAAGGTGAGGCGTTCGGTGAGCACGTCCTCGGACTGCCAGGGGTAATGGGAGTCGCAGGCGTGGTGGAGATTCGGCACGGTCGACGCGACATGAGTCATCGCCGCAAGGCTGATTCCAAGGTGGGTGTTGGAGTGCATCGACACCCCGACCCCGAACGTGCGGCACATGGCGGCCAGTTCACGGGTGTTGCGCAGCCCGCCCCAGTAGTGGTGGTCGGACAGCACGACCTGTACGGCCCCCTGGGTGAAGGCCTCCTGGATCTCGGCGAAGGTGGTCACGCACATGTTGGTGGCGAGCGGCACGTCCGTCTTCGCGGCGACCTCGGCCATCGCCGACGTACCGAGCGCCGGGTCCTCCAGATATTCGAGTACGTCGCCAAGTTCCTGAGCGACCTTCAGCGAAGTCTCCACGGACCAGGCCCCATTGGGGTCGAGCCGCAACGGATGCCCGGGAAAGGCCTCGGCGAGTGCCCGTACGGCGGCGATCTCCTCCTCGGGTGCGAAGACTCCGCCCTTGAGCTTGAACGAGGTGAACCCGTACCTCTCGGTGAACTTCCGCGCCTGCTCGACGACGCCGGCCGGATCGACGGCGGCCCCCCAGTCATCCTTCTCGCAGGCGACCCCCGACGGGTGGTCGGCCCACTTGTAGAAGAGATAGGCGCTGTACTCCACCGCGTCCCGCAGCTTGCCGCCGAGCAGCGCGTGCACGGGCAGCCCGAGCGCCTTGCCGAGCGCGTCAAGACAGGCGACCTCGAAGCCGGACACCACGGACAACCGCAACTTGTCGGCGGTCTGCACTCCCCGCAGCCCACCCACGTCGACCTGGTTCTCGACCCGCCCCCGATCGACGGCAACCTCGTCCGCCACGACGAACAGTGCATTGAGATCGGAGACTTGACGCCCGACGAGCTTGTCGGCGAAGGGCCGGGCGAGCTCCAGATACTTGCTGTCGCCGTACGTCTCCCCCACCCCCGTCACACCACCCGCCGTGACGACCTCCACGATCAGTCGCGGAGTGTACGGCTGGTGCACTCCCTGGGTGTTGAGCAGTGGCGGGTCGGCGACCAGGATCGGGGTCAGCCGAACCTCGGTGATGGTCAGATCGCGAGTCACAGGGCGGCTCCTACGGGAGTGAGTGCGGATGCGAGGTCGAGGCCGGTGGCGAGCAGGCGCTCCAGGTCGGCGAGGTCGGCGGCCGAGGGATCGGTGAGCGGGGCGCGTACGGGCCCGACAGGACGCCCGCGCAGCCGGGCAGCTGCCTTCACGAGCGAGACGGCGTATCCGGGCTGACGGTCCCGGAGTTCGACGAGCGGGACGTAGAACTCCCGCAGCAACCGATCCATGACACCGTCGTCGCCCCGCCTACGGGCCTCGAAGAAGACGTCGGCGATCTCGGGTGCGAAGGCGTGAACGGCCGACGAATACGCGGGCACTCCGACCGTGGTGTACGCGCGGGCCTGGATCTCTGCGGTGGCAGCCCCGTTGAAGAACAGGAAACCGTCGGGCGCGGCGAGCGTGAGGCGCTGCAGCCGGTCGAGGTCACTGTGCCCGTCCTTGAGTCCGACGACCCCGGGAATCCGGGTGATCCTCCTCAACGACTCGACGGTGAAGGTGACTTGATCGCGCTGGTACGCGATGAGCGGCAGCCGGGTCCGCGCCGCCAGGTGCTCCAGCTGCGCGACGAGCCCGTCCTGCGGCGCGGCGACGAGGTAGTGCGGCAGCACGAGCAGGGCATCCGCCCCGGCTTCCTCGGCGATCCGCGCGAACCTGGCGGCCTGGGCCCATCCGTAGCCGACGCCGGCCACGACGGGCACCCTCCCCGCCACCACCTCCACCGCGGCGGTGACGACGTCCCGGTACTCGTCCTCGTCCAGGGAGAAGAACTCCCCCGTGCCGCAGGCGGGAAAGACGGCGCCGGGACCGGCGTCGATCTGCTCAGCCACGTATGCACGGAATCCATCGAGGTCGAGGGAGCCGTCGTCATGGAAGCTGGTCAGCGGGAACGACAGCACGCCGTTCGCCATCCCGCTCCGCAGCCGCCCGACGACGGCCTCCGTTTCCGTGTCCGTGCTCATTACTGCCACCATCTCCGTATGTAGATGCCATCTACGTATGAAGATGAAGGTTAGATACGCAGACCAGGGCCGTCAATGGTTCGGCGGCCCTCGCTTACGATCAGCACATGCCGGACCCCATGAACACGGACGAGGAGCGTGGAGTGCGCGAGGTGAAGTCCGCCGCGCGCACGGTCGAGCTGCTGGAAGTACTGGCGGAGCGCGGCGATCGCCCCGCCCGGCTCCAGGAACTCGCGGCCGAACTCCAGGTCCCCCGCAGCTCGATGTACGCCCTGCTCCAGACCCTGATCAGCCGGGGCTGGGTCCGCACGGACATGACAGGCTCCCTCTACGGCATCGGGATCCACGCCCTGCTCACGGGCACGAGCTACCTGGACACCGACCCCCGCGTCCGGGCCGTACGCCCGTACCTCGACGTGGCGTCCGAGGCACTCGGCGAGACGATCCACATGGGCCGCCTGGACGGCGGAGACGTGGCGTACCTGGCAACACGCGAATCACACGAGTACCCGCGCACGATCAGCCGGGTCGGCCGCCGCCTCCCGGCCCACGCGGGCGCGCTGGGCAAGGCACTCCTGGCCGAACGGCCGGACTCCACGCTCCCCGAGGGCCCGTACACCCCGGCCACCCCCAACACCCACACGGACCGCGACTCCCTGGCAGCCGACCTCGCGGAAACCCGCACCCGTGGCTACTCCATCGACCACGAGGAGGGCGTCCTCGGCATCATCGGCTTCGGCTTCGCCCTCCGTTACGACGCCCCCGCCCAGGACGCCATCAGCTGCTCGGTCCCCGTGGCCCGCCTCACCCCAGCCCATGAGTCCCAGATCATCAGCGTCATGCGCGAAATCCGCACAAAGATCGAGGCGACGACACCAGGCGGTGCGGGCGCCCCGCACTGGCGCTGACCTCGTCCCGGGGAGCGGCCCCCGAGGCTGTCCTATCGAGCCAAGCAGCTTGGAAAAGATCTCCGGGGACGGCGACGACCAGGAGCGCGGGCCGGCGCTCCGGGCGGGGGCCGTGACACGCCCCGCACGGAGCATTACGGGAGTCCGCGCGGAAGTGCCCCGGAGAGAGTGCTTCAGCGCGCTCCTGTCAGGACCTTCCTGCCCAGGCCAGGGCGTTGTCGGCCTGGGCGGCCAGTGCGGCGACGAGATCGGCTGCGGGTGGTAGGTCGTCGATGAGGTCGACACCCTCGCCGGCCCACACCGGCAGTGGTGGCACATCACCTCGTGCCACATCGATCTGGTAGTCACGGCGAGCCTGGGAATCCGCGGCAAGCTCAGCCTCCCGGCCCCGCCAGCGGTCGAGGTAAGGATGGCCGAGGGAACGAGCCGTGTACTTCGTCGTCTGCCATCGGGCCCCCCGGGCGATGTCAAGGACGCCGCTGCGTTCCGTATCCTCCCCGCGCCCCTGGACGATCGCCTCGGCGATCGAGCGATCGACCAGCGCCTCTGCCGTGGCCTGGAATCGGGTGCCGATGAGCGCCCCGGCGGCCCCCAGTGCCAAGGCGGCGGCCACGCCACGACCGTCGGCGATCCCACCGGCCGCCAGCACCGGCACCGGTGCCGCCAAGTCCACCACGACCGGTACGAACGGTAACGTGGCCCTCCCGCGCCGCGCCCCGTGCCCACCTCCCTCGCTCCCCTGCGCCACGATGACATCGGCCCCCAGATCCACCGCCGCCTGGGCCTCCTCCAGATCGGTGACCTGAACGATCACCGCAGCACCGGTTGCGCGGATTCGTTCAACGAACGGGCGCGGATCTCCGAAGGAGAGCATCACAGCCCTCGGGCCGTACTCCAGTGCCTGCTCGACCGCGCTGACACCGGCCGCCCAGCTGAGGAACCCAACTCCCCACGGTCTCCCGCCTCCAGCAACGATCGGTAGTTCGCGAGCCAGCCAATCCCGATCCCCGTACCCGCCGCCCAGCAACCCCAGCCCACCGCCGCGGGAGACCGCCGCAGCCAGCACGCCGCCGGCCGACCCGCCCATGGGCGCCAACGCAATCGGATGCTGCACCCCGAACAACTTCGTGAACGCCGTCGACAATGCCATGGCTGACATCATCGACTCTTCCGGCTCTCTGCGGGCATCAGTCAGGAATCCCTGTCACGCGGCGCACTCCGAACTGCCGTGGCAACGCAGGGCGGAAGCCCTCGCCCGGCATCACCGCTCCGGCATGGGCGGATTCCCTGCGGCAGCCCACCTCCGGCAGTCAGCCCTGAGCCAGTCGACGACGGCGACGGGAAGTCCGAAAGCAGCAGGCTCCACACATCAGAGCCCGCTTCCGGTGGTTGACGTGCACGAGCTGGTAGAAGCGGGTGTCTACGTGATCATCTCGGCATTGCGGGTCAGCCAATGCAGATCGTTCGCCCGGGCTTCGAGGCTCGTCTCCGGATCGAGGATGCGACTGAGGAACTCGGCGATGTCATCCAGGCTGCGCTCCTGGCGATAGAACGTCAGAAGCTCCTCGTTGATCTGGAGCGGCCCGTAGCCCTGACGCAAAAGCGCCTCCTGGCGAGGGTTGACCGGATGCTCACCGAAGCCCTGTCCGAGGACGAACACCAGGTCGCGCTCACGCGGCGCCATGATCGGCGCATCCCAGTCGACGACATGTAGCGGGCCGTCGCCGTCGGCGATCAGGTTGCCCGGATGGATGTCGGCGTGGCAGATGACATGCGGACCGGCCGTGGCCTTGGCGGCGAGCTCGTCGACCGTCTCGCACAGCCTTGTGATCGCGGCACCGTACCGCTGCCAGAAGGCGCCGAGCACGTTACTCACCGCCGCCTCGGCGCTGCGCGCGTGCACCCTCGCCGGTGCGGTCGTCGAGTAGTTCTCCACCGGCAGGATCGATTCGATCCGCGGGCTCGGCACAGTGCTGTGCAGCTTGCCCAGGAACGCCCCGTACTCGATCCACTGTCGGTCGGTCAGGATTCCCGCCGCCGTGAAACGGATACAGGAGCATTCGGTAGCCGCCCATGGCGTGCCCCGCTTCGCCGGACCGTGTGCCCCTCGGTGCCACCACGTGGGTCAGACCTTGCTCGCGCAGATATTGCGGCAGCGATACGGCCGCCGGCGCGAACTCCCCGCGCCGCACTTTCATGAAGTAGCCATCCTCACCGGCGGTGTTGATCCGGTACGCCCACGCCTGGCCGTCCAGACCGATCGGCAGGAAAACGAGTTCAACGCCGTCCAGGCCCCACGCCTGGGCTACTTCTGCGGTCAGTGTCCGCTCGTCGATGGGGGGCCTGTCGATCACGGCCATCAGCATTCCAGAGCCTCGTCCGGCCTGACCATCAGGTTTCGCTCGGGGGCGCCTTCGCGAGCCCGGCACACCGGCCACACCACCTGCGCACTGCATGGGAAGGAAGAAGCCGCACGCCTCCCGAGCCAGTCAGCTACCGGTTGCCCGATGCGGCGAAACGCGCCACGGCGGGCCCCACCGCGGCCGACGAGCCAGGCATGCTCGAGGCGACCCCGCACTCCCTTCGAGCCCGGGGTCGCCTTGAATCCGACTGGAAGCCTCGTCAGGGGGTGACGACCACCCGGCTGATCACCGGGAGGTGGTCCGAAGCCGTGGGGTCGGCGTGCAGAACGCGGGTGACCACCGGCTTGACCTGGTCGGTGGTGTAGATGTCGTCGATCCGCTCGGTCGGGCCCTCGGCCGGATAGGTCATCCCGTCCCCGTGACCGGCCTTGGTCCATGCGTCTGTGTAGCTGGCCTGCAACGGCTGGGACTCGGGCGCGGACGGGACCGCGTTGAAGTCGCCCACGAGGATCGACGGATCGGTGTCACCTATCAGGTCGACGAGCTGCGGGGCCTGGTGGAGACGGTCGGTCTGCGAGCTGGCGGCGAAGTGGGTGCAATAGAAGTGCACGGCCTTTCCACGGACATCGAGCGTGGCGTGCAGCAGACCGCGCTGCTCCTGACCGGGCGACTTGAACAGCCAGGTGTTGTCCCACTCGGTGATCGGGTATCGGGAGAGGATCGCGGTGCCGTACTGGATCCGGTGCCCGCCGACAGTCGGCGGGTTGTTGTCGATGTTGGCGCCGAACACCACGTGATATCCCAGCATGGCGGCCAGCTCGGCAGGCTGGTCCGCCCAATTGCTGCGTCCGGAGTAGTGGTTGTCGACCTCCTGCAGCCCGATCACGTCGGCGCCGCTCTCCTTGACGACGTCGGCGATCCGCTGGAGGTCGAGTGCATCATCGGTGCCCTGGGCGTGGTGGATGTTGAACGTCATCACATCCAGCACACGGGCACCGGTGCGTTCGGCGGCCGAGGCCTGGGCGATCCCCGTGGTGGCGAGCACGGAGACGACGGCGAGTGCGGACAAGGTACGACGCAACATGGTGTGGTCCTCCTGCGACAGGTATCAAAGACGATCACGATCATGATCCGGCCCCTTGGCGGATTCGTGGCCGGAGGGTGAAGAGCCGCCTCCCTCCCGATGTCGGGCATCGGACGCGCACCGGGGCCGGCCGAGGCCTGACGGTACGCCGGCGCCGTCCGGCGGGGCGCGCCCGCACGGCCGTGACGTCACCGGGTTCGGCCACCGGCCGATGACTGCGGGCCACCTCCGCGCGACATTCCCGACTCCTCAGAGCGGGGAATGTCGCGCGTGCGAGCAGGTCCGCACGGAGCGGTCACGATTGGGCGGGCCGACCTGAGAATGACCCCCGTTTCTGCCGACGGCACCCGCACGTGCACGACGGCCGCCGCTCACAACACGTCCTCGGAACACCGGTGTTGTTGGGGAGGCATTCCCTGTCAGGTTGGTCGGTCTTCGTTTGATGACCATGAGCACCGGCGAGGGTGTGGGTCATGCGTATACGTCAACTTGCACTCATCGGCGCGGCAGTTGTCCTCAGCCTTGGCACGCTCGCTTCGGGCGCGGACGCCAGCGACCACGCCCCGGTCCGGATGAACCAGATCCAATTGCTGGGCACGCACAACAGCTACCACCGCGAAGTATCCTTCGCAGAGAAGAAGATTCAGGGCGAATCCGACCCCGACAATCTGTGGTACTCGCACGCGTCGCTGCCGGTGCAGCTCGACCAGCAGCCGGTGCGCCAGCTCGAACTCGACGTGATGCCCGACAGCGACCAGGGTGGGCTCTACACCAACCCGCTGATCCGCCGGCAGGCCGGGCTCCCTCCGCTCGACGACCCCGACCTCGCGGGACCCGGCCTCAAAGTCATGCACTGGGCGGACCACGACTACAACACGACGTGCTCGACGCTGGTGAAGTGCCTGCGACAGGTGAAGACCTGGTCGGACGCGAATCCGAGGCATGTGCCGATCCCGATCCTGCTCGAGCTCAAGGCGACGGACCCGAAGATGGAGCAGCTCGGAGGCCCGAAAAGCCCGCCTTGGGATGCTAAGCAGTTCGACCGGCTCGACACCGAGATCCGCTCGGTGTTCGACGCCGACGAGCTCATCACACCGGACACTGTTCGTCACCGGGGGCTGACGCTCGAGGAGTCGGTACTGCGCCACGGCTGGCCGAGCCTGGCCCAGACGCGCGGCAAGTTCGTGTTCCTGATGGACAACAAGGACGCCAAGCTGCAGGCGCCGTACCTCAGCGGTCGGCCGAATCTGGAAGGGCGTGTGCTGTTCACCGACTCCGCGCCTGGGCGCGCTGACGCCGCTTTCCTCGAGGAGAACGACCCGACCGGCGCGAACACCGCGAAGATCCAGGACTGGGTGCGCAAGGGTTACTTCGTCCGGACACGCAGCGACGTTCCGTTCGGTGCGGCCAGGACTGGCGACACCAAGCAGCTCGAGGCTGCGCTGGCCAGCGGCGCGCAGATCGTCAGCACCGACTTCCCGGTGCCCGGGCTCGCCCCCCGCTACGGCAGCGACTACGTCGCACAGCTCCCCGGCGGCGGGCCTGCCAGGTGCAACCCCGTCGATGCACCGAGGTCCTGCCACACCGTCGAAGACTGACGGGCCGCGCCGACCTTCAGCAAGATGCGGACCCGGCGGCTCACCGATCTCGACGTTGACGTCCGGTGTAGCCGCCGGGCAGCCCTGGTGTCGGGTGCTACCAGCCTGCGCTTCGCCGGCCGCAACACCACATGGCGGCCGGCAGATACGCCGACGGCGGATCCAGCCCGGCCCGCGTCCGCCGGGCGCCCTCGCTCGAAGAAGTCCGAGCAAACGACCTGCGGGCTGCGCCACCCCGCCCATCCGGTCGGCCGGCTACGGGGTCGCCGCGCGGAAGAGGGCCAGGAGGGCCTGGGCCGACGGGGTGTCCGCGTCGAAGAACTGCGTGGCCGACTCGGGTGGCACGGCCGTTCCGTGCATGCGGACCTCGTGGCACCTGAAGCAGAACGCTGCCTCGAACAGCGCCAGGTCGAGCGAGTCCTCGTAAGCCCGGATGCTCCAGCCTGGCGAGAAGCCGCAGCGGTGCTGTTCGCTGCCGGGCAGCATCTCGATCAAGGTCAGGGCTTCGGCGGCCTCGCTCCCGGTCCAGTGGGCGACCACCCTGCCGGGGTATGGGACGCCCCGCTCGGTCGGGAGGGCGGAGATCCGTACGACCTCGATCAGCACGGTGGCGGCGACGGCTTCGGCGGGGAGCTGCATGTGCGCAGTCTGCCCGCCGGGTCGGCGCCCGGCTGATACTCCAGTGCAACATCAGGGAGAGGAAGACCGGAGCTTCAGGGAGAGGAAGACCGGAGCTATCGAGGGCCGAACCTGCCAGTATTGCCGCGTGGAGATCCGTCGCATCACTCAGGTCGAGGCCGTCATGGCGGCCGGGCACCTGTTCGATGACCCCCCTCGACAGGGAGCGACTGAGCGTTTCCTGGAGGACGAGCGTCACCACCTGCTGATCGCCTACGTGGACAACGTCCCGGCAGGCATGGTCACCGGTGTCGAGATGATGCATCCGGACAAGGGGACCGAGATGTTCCTGTACGAGCTGGGTGTGGACGAGGCGTTCCGCGGGCAGGGCGTCGGCCGGACTCTGGTGGCGGCACTCGCGGACGTGGCACGCGAACGCGACTGCTACGGCATGTGGGTGATCACGGACGCGGACAACGCGGCGGCACTGGCGACGTACAGACACGCCGGAGGCGTACCTGAAGAGGAGCAAGTGGTGCTCGTCTGGACATTCGATCAGACGTAGATCCACAAAACGGACCCGCTTGCCGCATCCGGCAGTTGGGACGCGCGGCCTGGGTCCCACACCTGGCGCACGTCCCCGCCGAACTTGGCCGGCTGAGGGCAGGCGGTGTCAGTAACCGTCGACAAAAGTGACCGTCTCTTCGAGCGGCGCCCGCCCCGTACGGGTGTAACCCACCGTGACGTCCTCGAACCCGATCGACATACCGCAGAAGAGGATGAGCCCGTCCGGGGGTGACAGGACCTCCGCGACGGTCTTGCGATACTTCGCCCATGCCATCTGCGCGCAACTGTGCAGCCCTTCGGCGCGGAGCAGCAGCATGACAGTCTGCAGATACATGCCGACGTCGGACCATTGGGCCGGGCCCAGGTCGCGGTCGATGTAGCAGAACAGGGCGGCGGGCGCGCCGAAACAGTCCCAGTTCGCGGAAGCGGCCCTCTGGCGCGCCTCCAGGTCCTCGCGCGGAATACCGAGTGCGCCGTAGCGCTGCTCTCCGAAGGCGGACCGGCGTTCGCGGTACGGGGACTTCAGTGCGGGCGGGTACTGCTCGTACTCCGGCTCGTCCCAGGGGTCGCCTGCGGCTATGCGCTCGCCGGCACGTTTCTTCAGTTCGGCCAGCGGCGCGCCGGTGAGCACGTAGACACGCCACGGCTGGAGGTTCGATGCGGACGGCGCCCAAGCCGCGGCGGACAGCACGCGCTCCAGCACCTCCTTCGGGACAGGCCGGTCGGTGAATCCGCGCACTGCCCGTCGGCTTGTGACCGCTTCATAGACGTCCATGAACGCGCATCTCCCTGCTCGACCTGGGCGGCTTCGTCATACTCACTATTGTATTACTCACGACAGTATCATTCAATACGATCTTGTGTTTGACTGTCGTCGAGTACGAATCCTCAGCCCCCGGCCCGCGCCTCGGGCACTGCTCTTTGGAGAACGTCCATGGCCACGCTGCTGCACATCGACTCGTCCGTGTTCCCAGGCGAGGCGTCCTCGTCCCGTTCGGTCGCGGACGCCTTCCGCAAGGCCTGGGAGGAGCAGCATCCGGAAGGCACGGTGATCTACCGCGACGTCGCCGCCGAGCCCGTCCCTCACATCACCGTCGAAGCCCACACCGCCGGTTTCGCCGACCCGTCCGAGCACACCCCGGAGCAGTCCGCCGCATTCGCCGCGCGAGTGAAGCTCATCGAAGAGCTGGAGCGTGCGGACGCCGTCCTGATCGGCGCCCCCATGTACAACTACTCGATCCCGTCGACCCTCAAGGCGTGGCTGGACAACGTGATCCTGCTCGGCCGCACCGCGGGTGAGACCCCCTCCGCCCAGGGCACCCCGGTCACCGTCGTCGCCAGCCGCGGCGGCTCCTACGCGCCGGGCACCCCGCGCGAGGGCTACGAGTTCGTAAAGAACTACCTGGAGGCCGTCCTCAAGGGCACCCTCGGCCTGGACCTCGACTTCATCGTCCCCGAACTCACCATGGCCCCCCGCAACCCGGCCATGTCGGAACTGATACCCCTCTACGAGGCCTCCCGCGAGCGCGCCTTCAAGGATGCGATCACCAAGGCCAAGGAACTCGCGGAGCGCATCGCGGCGTAACCCCCGGGCCATGGACGCCGTGTGACACCTCGACCCAGGACGTCACACGGCGTCCTCGTCGCTTGTGTCCGCTGCGCCGGTGACATCGGCGCTCCGTCCCTGGAGGCCGGTGGCCCGGGCTCGGGGCGGCCGGGAAGTTCGGCCTGCCGGCGGGCCGCACAACCGGTGCGCGGACCCGCTTACGCCTCTCCGCCTCCGGGATGGGCGAAACGGGTCAGCAGATCCGTCAGCTGCTCGGGCTCGCCGGGCCGCAGTCCGGCAACCAGGCGCTCAGCCAGCGGCACCGCCGCCACATGAGCTGCATCGAAAAGCTCGAGGCCCTGCGGCGTGATCTCCACCGCCCGCACCCGCCGGTCCCCCGGAACGGTCTTGCGTACGGCCAGCCCTCTACGCTCCAGGTCGTCCACGACGCGCATGATTCCCGCCTTGTCCGACCCCGTAGCCGCCACCAGGTCCCGCTGCACCGTGGGTCCGCGGTCGACCAGCACGATCAGCACAGCGAAATGCCGCAGCTCGATGCCGAGCGGTCGAAGCGCCCCCTCCATCACTGCGGCCGCGTGCCAGTGCGCCCGGCGCAGAAGCAGGCCGAGAGCGAAAGGCGAGGCATCCCCTGGGCGGTCGGTCACGCGCGAGGCGGTGGTTCCGGGAGGAACGTCGGCGGTCATGAGGCCACATTACAGCCATCGATTCGTTCAATACGGTCTCATTCGAAACTAAATGCGCCAATAGAGGCCGTCACCGGTCAGCAGTCCACCCCGGGACCGTCGGCAGCACCTTCTCGGCGACACGGAGCAGCACCGCGTCGTCCGGCACCACGCCGTCCGCGCGCCACAGGACCACCTCGAAGGAGCCGCCGCTGTCCTTTGCATCCCGGGCCACGGTGAGGGCTCGGGCCGGGACACCGGGCCCGCTGTCGGCGTCGCCCCCATCATGTCGGCTGTCCGCTACGAAGCCACGGTGCTGGTCGCTGCCATCGATGAATGGTTGTCAGTGCTTGAGCAACAGGCCTCCCGATGCGCCGCCGGCGACCCGCCGATATATACGCAGTCTTATTTGCGCAGTCCAGCCTGCGCAAGTTAGCCTGAACGTATGAACGAGGTCACCGGCACCACCGACGGCGTGTCCGAATCGGCCGCACGCGCGGCCCGCGAGGTCCGCGTGGTCTACAGCCGACTACGGCGCCGGATGCGCGAGACCTACGACCCCGGGGACCTCACGCCCTCCCAGACGTCCGTCCTCAGTCGACTCGACAAGGACGGCGAAGCATCGGTCAGCGACCTGGCGGCCGCCGAACGCGTCCGACACCAGTCGGTAGCCGCCACCGTCGGCGTCCTGGTCGAACGCGGTCTCGTCGCCCGCCGCCCGGACCCCGAGGACGGCCGACGCCAGCTGGTCTTCGTCACCGACAGCGGCCACGACTTCCTCGAGGACCGCCGCCGAGCCGGCGAGGGCTGGCTCACCCGCGCCCTGGAGGACAAATGCACGGAGGAGGAACGGCGCACCCTCCTCGATGCGACGGCCCTGCTGGAACGGATCGTCCGGTCGTGACCGGAAACCTGCCCCGCGTCCTGCGCCGACTACGCCCCGGCGGAGCCAAGCTCTCTGCGGACACCTTCGACCGGCGCCTGCTGGCCCCGATGATGCTGGGATCGGTACTCAACCCGGTCAACTCCTCCATCCTCTCCGTCTCGCTGGTACCGATCGGCGCCGCCTTCGGCGCACCGCCCTCCCAGACGGCCTGGCTCATCTCCGCCCTCTACCTGGCCACCTCCATCGGCCAACCCGTCGTGGGACGACTGATCGACCTCTTCGGGCCCCGTCGCCTGTTCCTGGCCGGGACGGCACTGACCGGCGTCGCCGGCATCGTCGGCATGCTCGCCCCCAACCTCGGCGTGCTCATCGCCGCACGCGTACTCCTCGGCTTCGGCACCTGCGCCGGCTATCCGGCCGCCATGTACCTCATCCGCAGCGAGGCCCGACGCACCGGGCAGAAGAGCCCCGCCGGCGTCCTCACCGCCCTCGCCGTCACCACCCAGACCATCGCCGTCATCGGTCCCAGCCTCGGCGGCCTGCTGATCGGTGTCGGCGGCTGGCGCGCCACCCTGGCCGTCAACATCCCCCTCGCCCTCGCCGGCCTGTACCTCGGCGCCCGTCGCCTCCCCGCGACCCCCACCCCCCGCCGCGACGACGGCCGCCACCCCGTGGGCGACCTGGACCTGCCGGGCATGGGCCTGTTCGCCGCGGCCCTCGTCTGCCTCCTGCTGTTCCTCATGAACCCCGGGGGCGGCACCTGGTACCTCCCGGTCCTGACCGTCGCCGCAGCAGCCGGCTTCACCTGGCGCGAACTACGCGCCCGACAGCCCTTCATCGACGTACGCGTACTCGGCGGCAACCTGCCGATGCTCGCCACCTACGCCCGGACCCTGCTCTCCTACGTGGTCAGCTACGCCTTCCTCTACGGCTACACCCAGTGGACGCAGGAGGGCCGCGGGCTGTCCGCCTCCCAGGCCGGCCTGGTGCAACTCCCGCTCTTCGCCACCGCGATCGTCGTCTCCACCCTCACCGGGCGCCACCAGGCCATCCGCGGGAAACTCCTCGTCGGCGCCGTCGGCCAGATCACCGCCTGCGCCCTGCTGCTCCTCCTCCACGCCCACAGCCCCCTGTGGATGCTCCTGGCCGTCGTGCTCGTCCTCGGGGTCCCGCAGGGCCTGAACAACCTCGCCCTGCAGAACTCCGTCTTCCACCAGGCCGACGCCGAACGCATGGGTTCCTCCGCCGGGCTGTTGCGCACCTTCGGCTACCTCGGCGCCATCATCGCCTCCGCCGCCGACGGCGCATTCTTCGGACAGCACGCCGACACCAGCGGCTTACACCACCTCGCCTTCTTCATGCTCGCCGTCAGTGGCCTGTTCCTCGCGGTGACCGTCATCGACCGCTCCCTGCGCCGCATCGGAGCCCCACCCGACGACGACACCACCACCGAGACCCAACCCCAGGACACCCACCGGTGACCGAGATCTCCGGGCCCCGCCCGACCAGAACCGCCCCACGGCACCCTGCCGCACAGGAGCGACCCGACCCACCCCGCAACACGTGAGGACCAACCGTGACCAACACCGCCCTGCTCGTGATGGACGTTCAGCAGGCCATCACCGAGCGCGTCCCCGACCCCGCCTTCACACCGCGCCTCGCACGAGCCGTCGCCGCCGCGCGGGCCGCGGGCGTCCCCGTGGTGTACGTCGTCCTCGGCTTCCGCCCCGGCCGCCCCGAGGCCAAGTCCAGTCCCTCCTTCAGCGCCCTGCCCGACGGCGCCTTCACCGAAGGTGACCCCGGAGCCACCATCCACCCCGACGTCGCGCCTCGACCCGGCGAAAGCATCGTCACGAAGAAGCGCGTCAGCGCCTTCGCCGGCAGCGACCTCAACCTCGTCCTGCGCGGCGGCGCCATCGACCACCTCGTCCTGACCGGCCTCGCCACCAGCGGCGTCGTCCTGTCCACCCTCCGCCAGGCCGCCGATCTCGACTACCGCCTCACCGTCCTGGCCGACGGCTGCGGCGACGCCGACCCCGAGGTCCACCGGGTGCTGACCGAGAAGGTCTTCCCCCGCCAGGCTGACGTCACGACCATCGACGCCTGGATCTCCGACCTCGCCTGACATCACCCACAGGGCTGCGCCGAGCCGGGGCGCGTCCACCCAACAGCTCGACGAGAACGGCGATGTCCGCGCGCGCGAAAGTGGTTTGCCGACTTGGATGTCGCGTGAGTAGCGTCGCCTTTTATGCCCCCGACTCTGCGCACCGAGCGTCTACTCCTCGAGCCGTACCTCTCCGAGGACGAAGAGGGCTTCGTCGCTCTGTTCCAGGACACCAGGGTGTCGCAGTGGATGGGTGACGGCACCGCTTCCGAAGCAGCAGACCGCGCCCTGTTCGGGCGCATCTTCACGAAGGTGTACGCCCAGGACCTGTTCGATGTCTGGGCTGTTCGTCGCAATGGACTCCTCGTCGGGCATGCCGAGATCAAGCCGAACGATGTCCTCGGAGGCCACGAGATCATTTACGCTCTGTCGCCGACGGCATGGGGGTCCGGCCTGGGGACCGAGTTGGCCGAGGCGATCGTCGCCCATGGTTTCGACACCCTCGGGCTGACCAAGGTGTACGCCACTGTCGACCCGGCGAACGAGGCCTCGCTGACCCTGCTGGACGGAATCGGTTTCGAGCATGTCCAGGACATGAAAGAGGATGACGGCAGCACCACCCACGTGCTGGCCCGCCGTCTGACCGCAAGCGGCAAGTCGCCCCTCGCCCCATAGGGGCGAGAGCCGGCCGCTTGGGTGGCGGACACCTTCGAGACCTCAGGAATCGCACTCCGGCCACGGCGCAGGTGCAATTACCTCCGAGGCGCCCCTGTACCAAGCGGCACGACCGCACACCCGAACGCACAAGTACCGCAGCGGGGTACCTCCTCCCTTCTGCTGGTCACGTATGTACTGGGGCCTGGGCCTGCGCCCGTCCAGGGCTGGAGCCGGCGGGAGCACCGCCGGTTGGAGGGCTGATCACTCCTCCATCACGGCATCGCATTGCGCACAGACCAGCTGGGCGTACTCCGCTGTGTACCACGAGGAATCGGGATCCGTGGGCCGGCCGGGAGATGACTCCATGGCGAAGGTGTCCTTACCACAGAGGGTGCGCGGCCCTGGGGTCGTGGTGGACCCAGGGGCGGCTGGCGCTGCGTGCACGCAGCGGACGGGTCGCCCCTCAACCCGTGATACACCGGTCAAGGATCGCGCTGCACTTGGCTGATCGAGCTCGTACATCACGAAGATCTCGCTCATGTCCTGACGGTAGGCCGATACAGCGGTTCATGCAGTGGGACGTGAGACATACCGGCGTGGGCCGCCCTCGCCGCGATGGCCGCGGCACCCTTCAACTTGTCCGTCAGTACGCCGACGCCGCCAAGGGCTCCCGACTTGCCCAGGAGGACGCAGCCGCAAACGGCGGGAATGTGCGACCTTGCGGACCGGGCGGCCGAGCTGGGAAGCCAAGCAGTAGCCCGGAAGCCACGCTTCAGCCCCGGGCGATGGACTCTTCGATGAGGGCCACGGTGGCGCGGGGATCGTCGACCTCGATGACGAGGAGGTCGTAGGTCTCGGCGTCGGCGAGTTCGATGACGACCGCCTTGTCCGGGTTCTTCACCTCCCAGAAGAGGCGTTCACCGTTGCTGAGGAAGCGGCCGGCGGTGATCACACCGGGGAGGTTGGTGCCACCGACGCGGATGCCTTTCCGTTCACGGGCGATGCCGGGGTCGTGGGTGGCGCCACGCACGTGGGGCAGCGGTGGCGGGGTGGATCACGTGGGCGAGGTGGTTGCGGAGGGTGGTCAGATACAGGCTCCGTTTGGAGCCGAAGACTCCTCAGGGGGCGCCCCTGGCGATGCCGATCCAGGTCACGGCGGGCTCGAACGCCTTCCTGTAGGCGCCGTCGCGCTGCCGGCGGCGGAACAGACGCGGCAGCGCGGTGTCCGCGTCGGGGCTTACCCTGACCACATGATCACCGGTGGACACGTCATCATTTACAGCCGTGACGCAGAAGCGGACCGGGCCTTCTTCCGGGATGTGCTGGAGTATCCGCACGTCGATGCGGGAGGCGGCTGGCTGATCTTCAAGCTTCCGCCGACCGAGATCGCCGTGCATCCCACGGACGGTCCGGAGACGCAGGAGCTCTACCTGATGTGCGACGACATCAGCGCGACGGTGAAGAACCTGGCCTCGAAGGGCGTGGAGTTCACGCAGGCAGTCACCGATGCGCGCTGGGGACGGCTGACCAGGTTCCGTCTGCCGGGCGGCGGCGAGGTGGGCATGTACGAGCCCCGCCACGAGCGAGCTACCGAGCTGTAAAGCGCACATGCCGTACAGCCTGCGCTCGCTGGAACCGACCGACGAGATCACCGTCAAGGCCCGCTGGTCGGAACCCGCGACGCAGAGTGCAGGTCACGTACTGCGCCATTTCCGCCCAGCCATGTGTCGGCGTACGCACAAAAGGGGCCCAGCCGGGCACGAATGAACGTGCCCACTCCGGTGTACAGCACAGCGCGGAACCCTTTCGGGAGAAGCCTGCCCGGTGCAGATGCCCTCCCTACGGCGATTCCCATGGACCGGTGTCTGCCGGGGAGTCGGGCGTGGTGCTCAGGGGCAGGAGCTGAGGGCGTTTTGCGGTGCGGCCGTCGCCGGAGGACCGGCCGCGCAGACGGCGTGCGAGCCAGGGGCCGAGGAATGCGGCCGCCCAGCGCAGTTCGGCTGCTGCGGCTTGCCAGCCGGCAGGGACCGCCTGTGGAGGCAGCGGGAGCGTCCAGGCGTCGTCGCTTCCGGGCAGGTGCATGGCGTGGGCGACGGCTGCAGCGATCCGCTCGTGGCCCAGGGGGCTCGCGTGGAGTCGGTCAGCGCTCCACAGCCGTGGGTCGGTGGTGACAGCGTGCCCGGCGGTGTCGGCGACCGTTACCCCGTGCCGGGCGGCAGCAACGCGGATGCGGGCGTTGAGGTCGAACACGCGGGACCTGACCGGCCGGGCAAGTGGCGCGATCTTCCCGACGTCGGGGAAGGTGAGGGTCACCACGTGGGCCCCGGTGGCTGTGAGCGCGGCGAACACTTCTTCCAGATGCCCGGCCACCTCCGCGGCGTCGAACCGGGGCCGGAGCAGGTCGTTGACCCCGGCGACGACGGTCGCCAGGTCGGGACGCAGGGCCAGGGCGGGCTCCAGCTGTTCGGTGCGGACCTGGCCGGCGACACGTCCTCGTACGGCCAGGTTGGCGTACTCGAGAGAGGGGTTGACGGCCGCGAGGCGCTCGGCGAGCCGGTCGGCCCAACCCCGTAGACCGATGATGTCGTCGCCGTCGCCGAGACCTTCGGTCTGGCTGTCGCCCAGGGCCACGTAACGCAGGTATTCACCGCTGTTCATGACTCGTCCGCCTTTCCCGCAGTACAGCTGAGATCCGCAGGCACCAGTCCCGGTTGCCCTGTTCAAAGGCCAGGCCGCGCAGGCAGGTCAGGTACGGCCCGATCCGCTCGCCTCGACGCAGGAACTCTTCCTCGTCCGCTTCGCCGCGCATCTGTCGCAGCAGCTTGCCGAAGAGCTCGATCCTGGCCTCGGCTGCGGACGCTCGCTCTTCGAGCTGCTCGATCACCGGCGCGGCGCCGATGTGGTCGGCGGCCTGCACCTTGACGAGCAGGTCGTCGCGGATGAACGAGGGCTTCGATACGGATGCGGCAAACTTTTCCAGCTCGGCGAGGCCGGCGTCGGTGACCCGGAACAGACGTTTGTTGGGCCGGGTTTCCTGGACCACCTGCCGACCGGCGACCAGCCCTTCCTTCTCCAGCTTGGTCAGCTCGGCGTACAGCTGCTGGGGCAGTGCGTGCCAGAAGTTCGCGACGCCGATGTCGAACGCCTTGGCCAGTTGGTATCCGCTGTATTCGCCGTCCAGCAGCGCCGCCAGCACGGCGTGTCGCAAGGCCATCGAGGGTGCCCCTTCCCTTTCCTTGTCCGCCACTGCATCATACTCAAGAAAATGACTAGTCACATTCTTGAGTATCAGGAGGGGTCATGGAGACTGCTGAACGCTTCCGCACCATCGTGGAGAAGCGCGACCTCGCGGCGCTGGAAGACCTGTTCACCGAGGACATCCGCCTCTACAGCCCGGTGAAGTTCACCCCCTTCGAGGGCAAGCCCATGGTGCTGGGACTCTTCGGCGTCCTGCTGCGCGCCTTCGAGGACTTCCGCTACACCGGGCACTTCGAGGGCGCGGCCGAGACCAGCACCGATGGCGAAGAGGCTCCGTCGGCGATCCTCCTCTTCCGGGCCACCGTGAACGGCAAGGAGATCCACGGCATCGACCTGCTCCAGTTCGACGAGACGGGCCGGATCAAGGAGTTCACCGTGATGGTCCGCCCGCAGTCCGCGGTGCACACCCTGGGCGAGGCGGTACTCGCCGGCCTGGTCGCCGACGGCCTCATTCCCCGGCCCGACGGCCGCTGAAGCGGACACATACGGGAACGGCCGCCCCGACACCAAGGATCCCGGTGCCCGCCGAGCCGCCACGCATCCTCGTTCGAGCCACTCCAGAAACTGGGCAACTGTGCGTTCGCGGAGCGGCGAGCGTCGGCGGGCGAGCGTCGGCGGGCGTGCGTCGGCGGGCGTGCGTCGGCGGGCGTGCGTCGGCGGATTGAGATGATCTGCGCTCTGGGCGCGGCGCTTGCTGAGCACGATGACGTTCGTGTCGATCAGGCCGCGTTTCGCCCCCCGGGCCCGAGCAATTCCGCCCGGACTCGGCATGCGTATCGCGCTATAGGCAGGTGCTGCTACTGATACCTGGCGCGCACGTTGCCTCCCGGGCTGCTCCGCACGTGAGCGGTCCCACGCCGTTCGAGCACGAAGTTCGAGAAGTTCGAGAGGTGAGGTGGCCGCAACTGCCTCCCACCCTCGCTCAAGCCGCTGGGCGGCGTTCCGGTAGGTGGACTGCGGACATGAGCGAATTCAAGGACCGCTCGGGACAGGTCTCAGACCCTGGCCATCCAGCAGCCCAAGCGCCCTTTCGCGGCAGGCAAGGGGCCCGTTCCCGTCGGTGATCACAGGCGGATCATCGATTCCGGCTTGCCGCAGTCGTCGGAGTCGGTTTGGACAGCCCGCCTTGTGGACTGGACGCCGACCGCCTCGAGACCACCGGAGCCAGTCCGGCTCTCCTCCGGCGCCGGGCGCGTCGACGATGACGCAGTGGGGCCGGGCCTACATCCCGTGCCCGGCTCCACTGGTCGAAGCGGCGACAGAGGGAGGGTCGGCGTGGTTGCGGGAGCATCTGCCGTATCCGGACGGCAATGCATTCTCCGCCGGGCCATGACGCCGGACCCCGCAGCTTTCCTTTCGCACCGGACCTGCCGGGCCCATTTCAGCGCTTGAAGGCGTCCTTCGCCTTCTCCTTCGCCTGACGAACGTCACCCTTGGCCTTCTCGGCGCGACCCTTGGCCGTCAAACCCTCGTTGCCTACCGCGCGGCCGGCGGTCTCCTCCACCTTGCCCTTGGCCTGTTCTACCTTGGCCTTGGCCTTCTGGTCCTTGGCCACGACACTCACATCCCGCTTCTCAAACTCGATGGACAACTTCTAGCTCAACCGTAAATGGCTCCTTGGACGCCATCTACCGACCGGTCGGACCGAAACGGGATTATGTGAAGTCGGGGCGAGATCGAACACCCTCGGCCGACGCCCCCCATCAGCGCTGCCGCGCCCGACGCCCCGCACGGCTCCGACAGCGGTTCGAGGGCGTGATCCGGCGGGACAGTGAGGCAGGGGGACGGCGACGACCGCCATGGTGACGGGCGCGGAACTTCTGGGCCCGCGGGTTACCAGGGGCCGTGGTAGACCAGGCCCAGAACCAGGGCGGCCGCCGCGGTGGCGAGGAACACGATCCCGCCTACGATGTTGCGGGAGCCCACCCGCAGGTGGGCGATGATTGCGCCGATGAAGTACAGCACGAGACCGGAAGCGGCGAGGGTCCCCAGGAACGGCACGGCGAGCCCGGCCAGCAGCCCCACGGTGCCCGCTGCCAGCAACATGCCAAGCACCGGCACATACTTCCGGGGCACGCCTTTCATGTCCGCCTGGGTCTTGGGGTATTCGTGGCCTATCAGGTAGGTGACGGCGGCTGCGCCGTTGAAGACCGCACCGAGGATGGTGACCGTGACGTAGGCGGCGAACACGTTTTCTCCGTTTCTGTCGGGAATAGTGCTGCTGGGCACTCCGTCGTGGGATGCCCTTCTCCTGGACGACGAGCCGGCGACCCGATTTGTGACATCGGCTGGCAGCCGGGCGTGCCAGTGCTGCCGAAGGCCTTCTAACCGTTGAGCAAGACCGCGAGATGGTGCTGTCGGGGCTGGGGTGCTTCCTGTCCGGTGGTGATCGTCCCGGGTCGCCCCGGCACGACACCAGGGCGGCCAACCGACCGTACGCGCTACTCCTGGAGCTCGAACAGGGTTGTGATCAACGGGCGACCCGGATGAGGTCTTTGATCCAGATCATCGAGGCGCGCGGGTGCGGGCCGGCGAGGTAGCTATCTGGGGCCTGTCGTATCGGGTGACGATGCCTCGCCGCGCCTTGAGCTTGTTGATCTGGCATTCCACGGTGTTCCGCTCCGAGTAGGGGTCGGAGCCGTGACCGAGGGGCCGACCACCCCCGGAGAGCCCTGCTTCTTCCGGTGGCGGCTCGGCCCCTCTTCTCCGGGATGACTGCCTCGATGCCGCATCTACGCAGCCGCCGGGCCCAGTTGCCGCAGGACGGGTAGGCCTTGTCCCCGGCAACCGCGTCCGGCCGGGTGCTGCGGCGACCGACTAGCCCTCGGACCCGTATCCGCCCCAGCACGGGGATCAACTGCGGGCTGTCCGCGCGGCCTTCCCCGAGGTCAGGATGAACGCCATTGGACGGCACTTCCGGTCGGCGGCGACGCGGAGAGGGAGATGAACTCCCGCTCCGCCTGCGACAGTTACCGTCGGATACAAGAAGACCTACCGGAACAGCCCCGCCACAAGGGCGAATCCGCAGGTTGATCACAACTCCATGCACGCCCTGGCGGCGCTTCGTTCGCCGGGCAGGTCCTTTATCGGGCCGTCATTCCAGCCTTGCAGCTCAATACTGCGGCATCGCCTCCTGCCGACAGGACAAGGCAGGAGACGGACCGTCACCGTGTGGGCCACCTGGTCCCATGTTGCATGCCGGGATCATTCCTCCCGGTCATCGGCGGCCTCGTCCTCCCACTCGTCTTCCTCCAAGTCCTCTCCGTCGTCCTCTTCTTCGTCCTCTTCTTCGTCCTGTTCTTCGTCCTCTCCTTCGTCCTCAGCATCGCCGTCATCCGCGTCTTCGTACTCGTCGTCGTTCTCCGAGTCCTCGGCCTGTGCTGCTTCTTCCTCTTCCATGGCTTCTTCGTGTGACACGACGACTTCGCCGTCTCGGATCTCGCCCCGCCAGCCTTCCGGCTCGTCCCCGGTGAGAGTGACGTACCGCTGGAAGTGCTTGAAGTCCAGCCGGACCCGGCGGCCCTGAGCCCGCCAAATATTTCCGGTCTTTTCGAAGAACCCGGACGGGTAGTACTCCAGGAGCAGGACGATCCGCGTCAGCGTCGGCGCCAGTTCGTGGAAACTTACGGCACCCTTGGTCGTCCCCTTGGCCCCTTCGGAGGTCCAGACGATCCGGTCGTCCGGAATCTGTTCCTGAACAGTCGCTTTGAAGCTGCGGGATGAGGGTCCGACCTTCACCTTCCAGTCGCTGGACATCTCGTCGCTCATCGAGACGCTGCGAACGCCCTTGGTGAAGCTGCTGAAATCCTCGTACTGGGTCCAGTAGTCGTAGGCCGTGCGAAGAGGCACGCCGACATCGAGGACCTCAATGATGTTCATGCTCTTGCTACTGCCGGACTTGCCCTTGCCGCCGCCGAACGCCTCCTTGACCTTGCCCACGACACTGTCCTTGACGCCTTTGGCCTTCTCGGACAAGAACGCCTTCACGGGGGATTCGCCCCCGAGGACGCGCGAGCCGACTTTGAGCAGTGACCCGCTGTCGGCGGCATCGGTGAGCTGCTCCGTGACATCCTTCAGCTTGTCACTGGCCTTCTCCGCGAGCCGTCCCACCTGTGCTTCCACGAAACCCGACAGCGCCTCGCTCAGTCCCCCCGCCCCCGGCCCCTGCGCCTCTCGCTCCTTCGTCTCCTTCCCAGCCATGTCGGGTTACCTCCCGCGATCGGCGCGCTTGGATGTCTTCTTCGCCGGCCTCCCTGAGGACGCCGCCCTCTTCGCGGGAGCCTGCTTCTTGGGCGCAGACTTCTTCGCTGGGGCTGCCTTCTTCGCGGCCGGCTTCGTCGCAGAGGACTTCTTCCGGGATGGCTCCTTAGACGCCGCTCCGGAAGAGCTCCGGGCAGCGGGGGCCCTCTCTCGCCGTGACGCAGTGCCCCTCTCGGTCCGCCCCGGCTTCCGGGAGCTTCTCCGGCGCTGCGGGCGTTCGGGTTCAGGCTCCTCCTCCTCTTCCTCCTCTTCCTCTTCTTCCTCCTCCGGCCCCTCTTCCTCCGGCTCCTCTTCCTCTTCCTCCTGCTCCGGCCCCTCTTCCTCCTCCGGCTCCTCTTCCTCTTCCTCCTCCGGTTCCTCTTCCTCTTCCTCCTCCGGTTCCTCTTCCTCCGTGTCCTCCTCCTCCGGCTCAGCTCCCTTCTTCGCACCCAGGGCCGTCGTGCGGTCACGGAGCGTGTCTGCGAGCGTCCCCATGCCGCGAGTCGCAGCAGCTGTCACTGCCTTGCGGCCGGCCTCGAGGAGTTCCCCTTTCATCTGGTCCTGCAGTTCGGCCACCTGCGGGATCTCCCCCAGCCTGCGCATTCCCTCGGTAGCGAGCTGGCGTGGCTCAAGGCCGAACCGTTTGCCCGCCAGATAAGTCCCCACGCTCAGCGCGAGTTTGCCTTTCTTCGTGCGGCCCAGCACGTATCCGCCGACAAGGGCAGCGGCGAGAGTCATCTTGGTCTGATCGTCCATGCGCACGTCACCTTCAACGTTTCCGCGAGACCCGCCTGTGCTGCGCAAAGTGCAGCTCTGTGGCTGTCAGTGGTCTCTACCCTGGCGGCGGCCACTGCCGATTTGGGAGCGCAACGAAGGGGGAACCTAGTCCTGCTCACTTCGGGCGGCGCCGGCCCTCTGCAGCCCGGCGGTTCCGGCCACGGCTGTTGGTCGCCTCGGCGCGAGAGCCATCACTCGATGCCGGACCTGTACTCAACTCATTGCCGGTCCTGTACTCACCAGTCTCGCCCGTATCGCGGCAGTCGCATCTTGGAATGCCCTGCCTCCTGATACGGGGCGCGCAGTTGTGGCATCCACGGTTGCGGTCGTCGGCGTCAGCGCCGACCACCGCAGTTGTCCCGGTGTGTGGCAGATACTTGATGTGCCGTGACGTTGGGCGTGGCCGTTGTGTCCTTCTACTGCGAGGCGGGTTCTGCCGGTATGCCAGCAGGTCCGTGAGAAGGGTCCGACAGCCTGCCCGGCGCAGGAAGGTTGTGCAGGTGTCGTCGTCTGCCGGTGTCGGTTCACAGCCCGCCTCCCCGGCCCCGGAGGTGGTACTGGACGATGCCACGTTGGTGGTCCGCGCCCGTGACGGCGACATGCGCGCCTTCGAGGTGCTGGTGCGCCGTTATCAGGGGCCGATGTACCGCTTGGCGGTGCATATGCTCGCGAGCCGTGGCGACGCCGAGGACGTGGTGCAAGAGGTGTTCCTGACCGCTTGGCGGCGGCTGGGGCAGTTGCGGGACGACGCAGCGCTCGTGGGCTGGCTCTACCGGACGACGAGTAACCGGTGCCTGAACATCATCCGGGCACGTAAACCCGTCGCGGAGACTGACCTCGACAATCGCGAATCCGCCGAGGCGGCTGGATCACCGGAGCGGGCGGCGCAGGTCAGCGAGCAGATGATCGCGCTCGCTGCCGCTTTGAAGCAGCTGACGCCCGAGCAGCGAGCATGCTGGCTGTTGCGGGAGGTGCACGGTCGCTCCTATGAGGAGATCGCCGGAGTTATGGGCACGACCCGTACGGCGGTGCGTGGACGCATAGCGCGCGCTCGAGTGCAATTGGCGGAGGCGATGGCTCCATGGAAATGAGCGAAGCTCAGGGCTATGTGCTGCCTTGCGGCCGCGATATGGAGACGGTGTGGGAGCGGCTCGATCCGGCCGACGCCGCCCTGGCTGACACCCATGATCCCACCTGCGAGCACTGCTCTGCGGCTCGGCAGAGCCTGGTGATCCTGCAGGAGGTGACCGGCGAGCTCGCCTCGGCGGAGATCGGACCTCCGCTGGGCTTGGCCGGACGGATCATGTCTGCGGTGCGCGCAGAGGTCCGCCGTCACCACATGCTCGCGCTGCCCGGCGCGGAGCCGGGCGGGGTGCAGATCAGCGAACAAGCGGTCGCTGCCGTGCTGCGATACGCCGCCGATTCGGTCGACGGTGTGCGCGCACGGCACTGCCGGATTTCCGTCACAGAGACCGAGGGCGCGGTGGAGGTGGAGATGAGCCTCGCGGTGGCCTACCGCAGGTTTTCCGCCGACGCCGTCGACGAGGTGCGCGAGCGGGTCCGAGCAGCCACTGCAGCACGGGTCGGAATAGCCCTGGTGCGTCTGGACCTGACCGTGGAAGACCTGTACGACGCATGAAACCCCGCGATCGGGCAGCAGACTGTCGAGAGAGGCTGAAGCACATGGACACGGTGTTCGTTACGTCAACGACCGTGCCGGACGACGAGACACGGGGTCCCCGTGCACAGTGGGTGATCGCCGAGCCCGTGATCGCCGCGCTTGCCGCCCACGCCGCTGTCGGCGTCCCTGGTGTTGTGCGGCTCGAACCCGGCCTGACCGGACTCGCCTCCCAGGTGGCGCGTTCGGTACGCCAGAAGATCAACGGCCTTGCCCCGGCCCCGACCGAGGGTGTGAGAATCACGGTCGACCACTCAGCCGTACCGTCGAACCTCAGCGCCTCCATCGACATGGTCGCCTCCGGGCATGACCAGGCTGGGGCCGTGGGGCGGGCCGTTCAGCGTGAGGTCACGCGTGCCGTCGCCGATGCCACGGGCCTCGCTCCGCAGGCCGTCGTGGTGTCGATCATGGACATCGACTTGTATGGGACCGGTGCGTGGTGACTCCGAGATCAGAACTGACACGCTCACTTCTGGCTGTCCTGGGCAGGATCCCCGGTCTGCGCCCGGCGACCCCCGCCACCACCCACGTCGGCTCACGCGTGCCGTGGAACCTCGACACCATGGCCGTCGGCATCGACGACGAACTCATCGAGATCCGCGTCGTCGCCCTCGCCCTCCCTCTTCCTCCGATCCTGCGCGAGGCCGAGGCCGCCCTGAACGCAGCGCTGAGGGAGACCCCGTGGAAGGACGCTCGTCTGCGCCTTGTCGTCACCGACATCGATGCCACCGCCCTCACCCCCTCTCGATCACGCGAGTGACGCGGGTGCCTGAAAGGCCATGACGTTCTCCCCTGGCACGGGTCGTTCATATGTGACGAGCGCGAAGCCGCCTCGTCCAGAGCCAGGAAACCGAGGAGAGCACCATGACGAACCCGGCCACCACGAATACTGCCGTGCCCTCCACTTTTGCCGCAGGCGACACGGAGAAGAGTGCCACCAGCACACCGGAAGCTTCCTCTGCACAAGCCTCCGGGCAGGGCTCCACCACCATCGCCGATGTCGTCGTCCAAAAGATCGCCGGTCTCGCCGCCCGCGAGGTACCCGGCGTATATGAGCTGGGTGGCGGAGCGGCACGGGCGTTCGGCGCAGTCAAGGGGCGTATCCCCGGAGCCTCCGCCAGCGCCGGACAAGGCGTCTCCGTCGAGGTCGGTCAGAAGCAGACGGCCGTGGACCTGGAGATGCTGGTCGAGTACGGAGTGTCTATACCCGAGTTGGCCAAGGACGTCCGCAACAACGTCATCGACTCCGTCGAGCACATGACGGGCCTGGAAGTCGTCGAGGTCAACATCAGTGTCAATGACGTCCACATCCCCGCTGACGACAGTGACGGCGGCGACCAGGACACCGGCGGCCGCGTCCAGTAGCCGTTCCCGGGCCCCGGCACCGCACACACCGTGCGTCACCCACCGCGGGCACGGGGGCCTGCCCACGGGGTCCATGCGGCGCACGGTCCATGTGTGCGACCTCGCACACCCCGGCTCAATGCCGCATGGCAACGTACGCGCACCAAGGAGAAATGACATGACGTCCACTCAGATGGGTCTCCTGACAGGGCTCGTCCTCGGCCTCGCCGCCGCGTTCGGCGGGTTCGAAGCCTTTCTCATCGTCCTTGTTCTCGGGACGGTCGGGCTGTTGGTAGGGCGATACCTCGACGGCAAGCTCGACCTCGCCCAACTCACCGGCCGTGACAGGGACGACTTCCATGGACACCGCGATCACCACGTCAGCTGAAGGTGAGTCCGGCGACGCGCAGCGAGGCCGGACAACGATCTCCGACCGCACCGTGGAACGCATCGCCGCCCGGGTGTTGACCGAAGTCGAGAACATCGGCGGAGCAGCCGGCCGGCTGCTGGGCATAGCGGTCCCAGGAGAACACGCCGAAGACTCGGCCCGGGTTGCCGCGAAGGTCAGCGGCGACTCAGTTGCGGCGCTCGATGTTCGCCTGTCCGTCGCCTATCCAAAATCCGTCGCTCACACCACCGAAGACGCCCGCGCACGCTTGGTACGCCGCGTTGCGGACCTCACCGGTCTGACCGTGACCCGTGTCGACATCACCGTCACTGCACTGCGCGCTCCCGACTCACCGACCAGGAGAGTCCGATGAAATGCCGGCCCCGCCGCACCATCCCGGCCACTCTCACCGCGCTGGTCCTGCTGGCGGCCTGCGTGCTGATCGCCGTCGTCGCCATTCAGCTGATCATCGGTCAGAGCCCGCTCTTCAGTTACCGCTCCGTCACTGACACCCTGCACAGCACTCACTGGAGCGACACCACCACCCTCATTGCCGGCGGCGCAATTGCCCTGCTCGGGCTACTCCTGCTGGTCGCGGCACTCCTGCCGGGGAAACCGACCGTTCTGCCCCTGACCGGTGACCTGGACGCCGGCATCACGAGGCGTAGCCTGCGCCGCGATCTGCAGAACACGGCTTCGAGTGTCGACGGGGTCAGCAGAGCAAAGCTGAAACTGGGCCGTCGAACGATCGTCGCCCGCATCCGCACCGACCGGACCAACACCGCGGGGCTCACCGATGCCGTGCGCGCCGCCCTGGGTCGGCGCCTCGACCAGGTCACCCCGCTGATCCGTCCGGCCGTGAAGATCCAGCTCCGTGCCACCAGGAACGCACCATGACCAGCCTCAACCGCCCAGCCCGCCTCAACCGCACCCTTCTCGCCGCGTTCGGCGTCCTCCTGCTCGCCTCAAGCTCCTTCGCCGTGGCCGCTCATTTCGGCCACCTCACCTTCCTGGATTCGGACGCCACACTTGCTCCCAGCATCGCCGAGCCGCCCACCTGGGCACTCTGGATTGCTGCCGCCACCGCCATCGTTCTGGGGCTGCTCATCCTGCGCTGGATCGCCGCGCAGCTGACCCGGCGCCCCAAAACCCACACCTGGCACCTCGAGCAGAACCCCGAGCAGGGCAGCACCGAACTGGCTGCGAACACTGCCACCGCCCCCTTCCTCAGGGAAGTCGCCGCCTACCCAGGCGTCCACCACGCCCGCGCCACGCTCGCCGGAACCCGCCAAAACCCCACCCTCGCAATGGTCATCAGCACTGAGCAGGGCGGGGATCTCACCACCATCAACCATCACCTCAACACCCACGGGCTCCCCCGGCTCCGTCAAGCGCTGGACCTCGACACCCTCCCGTTCACCGTCGAGTACCGCTTCACCACCCACGCCGGCATCCGCGCACGCTAGACCGTTGTGGGCGTACGGGTCGTAGATGCCTGCCGGGCTCGGGCTCCCCGGGCAGGGGGCCGCGCCGTGCGCTGCCGCTGGGTCCCCTTGCCGCCTCTTCACGTTCTGAAGGCGAATATCAGATCTGCTGTCGCAGCCACGAGTCGAGAGCCGCAAAGTCGCTATCAGCCAGACCATGGCAGGGATCGACACGATGGAGCAGGGACGGTCCCTGGTGGTGGGCAGCAACCCAAGCTCGATCGATGTCGGTGACCTCGTCGTCGACCCAGGCGAACGGACGCCCCGCAGCCCATTCGACAAGTGCACGGGTCTTCCAGTGCAGTCCGTTCCACGCGTCCTGGTCATCGATGTCGGACGGCTCCGGCCAGACCACCACTGCCATTTGCGGCAGACCGATGCGAGGGGCGATGCACTCGTTCGCGTCAGCCATCCACGTCGTCGCCCAGACCACCTCGCACGGGAGCGCCGCCAGCCGGGGTCCGTGCTCCGGATTGATCCTGGTCAGGAGTGGATTCGCGTCGGCACCGAGCGGTTCAGGACCCCTCGCATAGGTCGGATACGTCTGGGACGCCGCGCCGAATGGGATGAGTGGTCCATCGACATCGAGAAACAGCAGCGAAGCCTGCACAGAGCCAGTCACGGGAGCACGATAGCGACAGACCTCACCGAGGACCGCCTCGATGGCCCAGGCCCGGCAACTGACCGCCGCCCCACTTGCTGCTCTTTCTCGTGGACATCCACGGGCCCCAAGATCCGCAAAGGCTGCCCACAGCGGCAGAATCAGAAAGGGGCGCCCGACCCGTCCTGCAGCCCACGCTGCGATGAGCGCGAGGCTTCGTCGTCATCCTCGGGTGCGCCGTACGCACTCCGTGACGGTGGCGCGGAGGCTACCGGTCCGCCGCATCAGGTCTCTCTGGACACGCGCTCCGTTTCCCGCAGTGAGCAAAGAGCCCAACCCGTCCTCGGCCGCCTTCAGGTCGCCGCTCTCCTCCAGGGCCCCACACACATGCGCCAGCAGCGCACGAGCCACGGTTTCAGCGGGTTCGGGATGCATGGTGAGAGGGTGGAGCAGCCGGTCATCCAGCCCGGAACGGCTTGCTCGCCAGGCAGCCATGCGCAGGAGACTCGTACGGAATTCGGCAGGCGACTCACCGGCTCGCCATTCACACGCCGCTGTCTCGACCAGACCACGAATCAGGGTGGCCAGCAGCACCGTGACCAGCGGATCGAGACACACGTCCGCAACTCTGACTTCGATGGTGGGATAGCGGTGGCTGAGGCGCGCATCAAAGTAGATCATTCCCTCGTCCCGCAACACTTCGGTGTCGAGCAGCGCCTGTATCTGCTCGTGATAGCGCTCCGCGGAGCCGAATACGTCTACCGGGCCCGCCGACGGCCAGCGTCCCCAGACCCTGCTCCGATAGCTGTTGTAGCCGCTGTCCTGGCCCTGCCAGAAGGGCGAGTTCGCGCTCAGGGCCAACAGCACCGACAACCAGGGCCGCACGCGGTCCAGCACGGCGACGCCCTCCTCGTCCGACTCCACCGACACGTGGACATGGCATCCACATGTCAGCTGCTCCTGCGCGGTCAGTCCGAAATGCTGCTCCAACCACTGGTACCGCTCACCGGTTCCGACAGTCGGGCTGACCGGGAGCGGGGACGTGGCCAGCGCAACCACGGCGGCCCCCACATCGGCCGCGTGACCGGCGGCCTCCACCCGTCGGCGGATAATCTCTTCCGCCAACTCGTCCATGTCGGTCTGAGGCCGGGTGGCAAATTCGAGTTGCTGGCGGTGCAGCTCGGGCTCGAAGGCACACTCCCCTTCGGCATGTCCGTCTGCCATGGCCAGAACCGCTGTCGACACTGCCTGTGGTTCACCACTCTCCGGGTGGACCAGAAGAAGTTCCTCCTCAACACCCACGCTCCGCACAGCCGTGCCCTTTCTCCTTGTGCCGAGTGTGCGCGCTTCCGACAGGGCTACCGACCAAAGCATCCCATCTAACCACATATTCGTTCGAATAATTCGCCTCGACTCCCGTGCGCACACTCAGAGCTATGCGGCATCTACCCGATATGCCCACCTTCGTAATGAATGGGATAATTTTTTGCAAGGAGGCTGCGAAGCGTTTTCGCGTTCGCAGACCGGATCCCAGCCCCCACAGGCAGGCAGGTCTACTCATGCCCAAACATCCGAAGCCATCCCAGCCGCCACACGGCGAAGGTCCGAGCCGGCACAAAGGAACCCAGCAACACGGCTGGGCGTCGGACGTGGACGAGACTCGCCAACAGGACAATCCGAGCGCGCATCGGTCCTTCCACCCCGAGGAGCACGCACCCGGCCCGGGACCCGGCAGGAAGGTCTCCAAAGAGGAAAGCCAGGACGTCACCGGAGATATCGCGAAAAGCACCGGCCGCAGAGGCGAAGAGCACGCCAAGGGTTCTGAAGAGGGCATGCACGACACGGGTCGCAGAGGCCGTTCACAGCGCCCCAGCGGCACCAAGGACGCCTCGGCAACCACCGGGGTGGACCCTCAGGATCCCCCCGACAAGAAGTCCAGGCACGGCTAGACCCACTCGATCACCTCATGCCCGGCTCGCGGGCCGGCCCGATCCGGTCACCTGAGGAGATCGGGTGGCAGTACGCAGCAGCTCCGTTCCTCAGAGCTCTGCGTTCCCCGGCCCGCCTGTAATGGGGGCTGTGCGTCGGCTGCCGACGGCCGAGCAATCCGAGAACCTCGACAGCGAAGCCGCATACGTGGGAGGCAGTCATGGCCGTACGGCACCAGCTCATCCTCCGTAAGCCCGGTGTGGTGTGGTCCCTCCTCGAGGACGAAACCCGTTACGGCGACTGGGTCGTCGGCACGCACGAAACCGGTCCGGGGGAAGGCCGATGGCCCGAGGTCGGATCTTCGATCGACTACACGGTGCGTCTGGGCCCCAAGGAGTTCCAGGGCCACACCACCGTCCGTCGCATCGATCGGCCCGGTGCGCTCGAACTCGAGGCAGACAACGGTCCGCTCGGCACCGCACGAATCGCGTTCGACATCCGGCCCTGGGGCGACGACACTCTCGTGATCGTCGACGAACACCCCTTGCGCGGGCCGGGAGGGCAGTTCCACAACGCCGCCCTCGACGCCCTCCTGCAGATCCGGCACCGCACCATGCTCGGGCGACTCGCCAGGGTCGTCGAGGACATGCCGCCCGACGCCGACCACCCGTGAAGACAGCCGACCGACCGCAAGAACGGTACGGAACATCCGTTCGTCCGGGACGGCTCCGAACCGGTCGAAGAGCCCGCATGTCGTCCGCTCTCGGGCCGTCGAGGCCTTGGCCGCGCGCCGGCGGAGGCCCGGTGAGCCCGCCTCCGGACGGCTCAGCCCCCGAACCGGGGCGAGGTGACGGTGAACAGTCCACCGTCCGGGTCACGCAACGTGATCCAGCGGTCGGTCTCGGATTGCTCCACCGGAGAGACGCTGCCGCCCCCGAGGCCGGTGGCCGTCTGAACGGCGGCCTCGATGTCAGGCACCCGGAAATGGACGTGCCAGCGCGGTCTGACCTGCGGGTCGGGAGCAGCCTCCACGGCTCCGCCGCTGAGCCGCGCCACCGTGTCCTGGCCTTGACGAAGTACGACATGATCGTTTTCGTAGGCGACTTGGCAGCAGCCCGGTCGCTCGCCGCCCCAGTCGAGGACTTCGCCATAGAAGATGGCGGCATCGAAGGCATCTCTGGTACGCAGTTCGAGCCAAGCGGGGGCCCCTTTGCGACCCACCCCCCAGTCCGGGATGACCTCTCCCTCCCAGATCCCGAAAACTGCGCCGTCACGGTCCGCGGCCAGTGCCGCCCGGCCGGTGCCGAAGGAGAGGGGGCCGACGGCCAGCGTGGCGCAGCGTTCGCGGATCCGTGCTGTGGTCACGTCTGCGTCGTCAACGGCGAAGTACGGCATCCACGCCACGGCCACAGCGAGATCCCGTGCGAGTGCGCCGATGCCGGCGATCGGAATCCCCTCGTGAAGACCGACGGAGCAGGCATCCCCGAGCCGAGCGGGGCGGAACGTCCAGTCGAGGACAGAACCGTAGAACTGCTGCGCCGCTTCGAGATCGCGGGTCATGAGGCTGACCCAGCACGGAGCGCCGAACATCGCGTGGCTTGAAGTTGACATGCCTGCCATCTCCTCCGCCGTCACATACAACCGGCACGTCCCACAGTAGCGCCGGGCAGGTCGAGCCACTGGGGCTCAGCACCGTACCGGCTGCGGCACAACAGGTGTCGCACCCACCTACCCTTCTCCCGGGCTGCGTGGCTCACCAGCTGTGACAGTGGCCGGCCGCAGACGAACGGCCGCAGGTGTCGCCCGCCGACGGCGGCTCTTCCCCGGGGCCCGCCGGGCCGTCCAGCTCAAGCGCCGCAGAGTGGACCGCAAGTCCGGCAGGATCAGCCCCAAGACCGTCCACACGGCCACCCGCCTCACCGCCGCGCAGGCCACACCCACCCACTCACGAACCTGGTCGAGCCGGTTCTCATATCCGTTCCACGGGCGGACCGCACCGCCCGAAGCAGGGCAGGTGCTGGGCTTGGTGCTGCGTCGCGGGCGTGCGCCGGGGCGTGCGGCAGCCCCCTTTCCCGCGTTCCCGGCCCTACCGCCAGTCCCCCAGCGTGCTGTGCTGGTGTGCGTGTTGAAGAGCTCCGGGGGTACGCGTGTGGAACGGTGAGCTGTTTCAGCTCATGCCATACGAGTGGAGGGGCTCCCCTTATGGGACACGGCGGAAATGTGATCGCGGAACTCACCACCGACCACCGCGAGGTCGACGAACTGTTCGAGAAGATCGAGGCGCAGCCGGTCGGCGACAAGCGGCGCCGGAAGCTGGTCGATGCACTGACCATTGAACTGGTACGGCATTCCGTCGCCGAGGAGATGCACCTGTACCCGGCGGTCCGCAAGCACGTCGAGGGCGGTGACTGGATCGCGGACAAGGAACTCTCCGATCATGCAGAGGCGGAACAGCACCTCAAGGGCCTGGAGGGCCTGGCTGCGGACGACCCGCAGTTCGACCACTTGGTAGCGAAGCTGAAGCTCGAGGTGAGCGAGCACATCCGCGATGAAGAGGAACGGCTGTTCCCTCTCCTCGCCGCGGCTTGCACCCCCGAAGCTTTGAACGAACTGGGCGACAAGGTCCGCACAGCGAAGAAGACGGCCCCCACCCGCCCGCACCCCTCCGCCCCGGACACCCCGCCCGGCAACAAGCTGCTGGGCCCCGGCGTCGGCCTGGTGGACCGGGCGCGCGACCTGCTGACCGGACGCGGCAAGAGCTGAACACCCTCAACAGACCGTGATGAACCGGTTCCCCTTGCTGATCACGGCCTCCGGCCTGGTGCTCGCCCTCCACAGCGCGGGAACGCGCCAGCCGTCCCCGCAGAAGGGGTGCGGTGCCCGGGTGAATCCATCGCGCAGCGGCACGAGAGCAAATAGGCTGTTTTGTGCCGAGGGCCGGTTTGCAAGAGACCTCGCCCGGCCAGGTACCACCTGATTCGGAGCCGCCACACGGACCGAACTCGGGTGGGTTTCCTTCTGGAGGTTTCTGTCATGTCCGATTGGCGGTCGCGTGCGGCCCGAGCAGGTAAGTGGCCGCTGAGCCCGGGCGGACACGGGCCGGACCCCGCCCCCGAGCATTCGATGGATCCACGGGCGGAGCAGGAAGAGCCCCCCGCGTCCCTGGCCCGCAGCGTGGTGGACGCGGCGATCTACCGTGACGGGCGGCGGATCGCGACGCCCTCGACGCTCGAGGAGATCTACGAGCGACTTCCGGGAGAGCCGGGCACCATGGCGTGGATCGGGCTGTACCGCCCTTCCCCCGCGCAGCTGTGGGAGGCGGCGGAGCAGTTCGGGCTGCACGAACTGGCCGTCGAGGACGCCATCGTGGCCCACCAACGGCCGAAACTGGAGCGCTACGGGGACACGCTTTTCGTCGTGCTGCGCTCGGCCCGGTACATGGACGAGGCCGAGGAGGTGGACTTCGGGGAACTCCATCTGTTCGTCGGCCCCGGATTCGTCCTGACCGTACGGCACAGCCAGGCACCCGACCTGGCCATTGTCCGCAAGCGACTGGAGGGCGACCCCGAGCTGCTGGCGCTGGGCCCGGAGGCGGTGCTGTACGCGATCCTGGACGCGGTGGTCGACGGTTACGCGCCCGTGGTGGCCGGCCTTCAACACGACATCGACGAGATCGAGACCGAGGTGTTCGGCGGCGACCCGAAGGTCTCCCGCCGTATCTACGAGCTCTCCCGCGAAGTCGTCGAGTTCCAGCGCGCCACCCGGCCGCTCCTGACCATCATGCGCGGGCTCGAGGCCGGTTTCGAGAAGTACGGCACGGACGAGGAGCTTCAGCGTTACCTGCGTGACGTCGCCGACCACGACACCACCGTGGTCGAGCGCGTGGACAGCTTCCGCGAGATGCTCGGCGACATCCTCACCGTCAACGCCACTCTGGTCAATCAGGCTCAGAACGAAGAGATGAAGCAGTTGGCCGAGGCCGGCCACGCACAGAACGACGAGATCAAGAAGGTCTCCGCCTGGGCGGCCATTCTCTTCGCGCCCACCCTCATCGGCACCGTCTACGGCATGAACTTCGACCACATGCCCGAGCTGCACTGGGTCCTCGGATACCCCTTCGCCATCGCCCTGATGGCCGTGGTCTGCGTCGGCCTGTACGTGGTTTTCAAACGCCGCGACTGGCTCTAGCAGCCCCGTGGGCATCCCTCCGGATCAGCGCTGTGAACTGCTGCCGGGTTGCCGTTAGTTGTCAGCATCGGCCATCGTCGAGCGCCCTTCCACGGCCCGGAGACGGCCCCGGGAGGGCGCTCCCGTGGTGCGATGAGGCATCCGCTTTCGGAGTCCGGGCGCGGCAGCCGCTGTGACAGCTCCGCTCCGGGTGCCAAGCCCGCTCGAGCCCATTCAGCAGTGCAGTTGTGGGCCGCCGTTGATGTCAACGGTGGATGTCGGAGCGACCGCTGGGCACGTCTCGGTGGCCGCGACCGACGCTTGTCCTGCCGGTCCACCCCCACCCGTCGAAGGGCGTCCGGACCCGACGCGGGAGCCCACCCGCCGACGCTTTGATCCGGTGTGCTGCGGCACTAACTGCCGCAGGCGCATCCGGTGCCAATGGCAACGGGCTCGGCCTGCTCGTCGGAGGTGCAGCAGGCGGCCGGTGCACTGCCGGCGCTCTTACCGAGGGTGTCGGCGTCGGCCTTCACGACGTAGACCTCCCAGGGCTCCTTGCCGGGTCCTGAGACCCAGACCTTGTCCTGGAGGGCGTAGCAGCAGGAGGTGTCGTTCTCCTCGAAGGTGGCCAGGCCCGCTTCCTGGAGTCGGCCGGTCGCCGCGGTGACCTGGTCGGCGGACTCGACCTCGACGCCGAGGTGGTCCAGGCGGGTGTCCCGGCCGTCCTCGCCCTCTATCAGAACGAGCTTGAGCGGGGGCTCGGTGATGGCGAAGTTGGCGTAGCCGGGGCGGAGCTTGGCGGGCTCGGCGCCGAAAAGCTTGGAGTAGAAGGCGATCGAGCCTTCGAGGTCGGCGACGCGCAGGGCGAGCTGAACGCGGGACATGACGGTCTCCCTCATCTGATTCTGCATCGACATCTATCGATACAGCTCGACAAGCTTGAGGTTGCCACCGGAATTGATAAGCGTCAACATAGACACATGTCGAAATCAGAGCTTCGGGTTCTCGCGCAGAACGAACAGGCGGTGTGCTGCTCGCCGATGGTCCGCGAACCGCTGGGCGAGGCGGATGCCGTCGACCTGGCACGCATGTTCAAGGCTCTCTCGGACCCGGTGCGGCTTCGGCTCCTGTCGCTGATCGCCTCCCACGAAGGCGGTGAGGCCTGCGTGTGTGACCTGACCGGGCCGTTCGACGTGTCACAGCCGACGATCTCGCATCATCTGAAGGTGCTGCGGGAAGCGGGCCTGGTGGGCTCCGAGCGGCGAGGGACCTGGGTCTACTACTGGGTGCTGCCGGCCGCGCTGGCCCGGCTGTCCTCGCTTCTGCAGACGAGCGACGAGCCGACCGGGGTCGGGGCCCGCTGACGACTTCCACAGCCTCTCCCGGCCACAGCGTCGCAACCGATTTCATCGGTACGCCCGGTCTGGTGACAGTCCTGGTGTGCTCCGGCGTTCAGTCAACCGAGCCGTCCCGCGAGGTCGCCGCCTACCTGACCGCCCGGATTGCCGGCGCCATCGGCGAAGCAGTCGTGGCCGATGCCGTGTTCACCGAATCCGTGGTGCGCCTCGCCACCCACGACCGGTCCGCCGGGCACTTGCATCCGGGCGAAGCGGCCGCGACCAGGCATCCAGCGGCCCTCTTGACATGCCTCCCATAGGCGTTTCGTCAATCCGCTAGTGTTCACCCATGTTGCAGACGAGATTCACCGATATGTTCGGGCTCGCCCATCCGGTGATGTCGGCCCCCATGGCCCTGCACAGCGGCGGGACACTCGCTGCCGCGGTCTCCGCCGCCGGTGGACTCGGCTGTTTCGGGGGTACGCATCCCTGGAAAGGGCCCGACTGGATCCGCGCGGAGATCGCGACCATCCGTGCCACGACGGACCGGCCGTTCGCAGTCGGGTTCATCACGCCTTTCCTCCCTTTCACCGAGCCGCTGTTCGACGCCACGCTGGAGGAGCGGCCAGAGGTCGTCGCATTGTCGTTCGCCGATCCCCAGCCGTGGCTCACCCGGGCCAAGGACGCGGGAGCCCGGGTGATGTGCCAGGTCCAGAACTACGAGGACGCCGCGGCAGCGGTTGCCGCGGGGGCCGATGTCCTCGTGGCGCAAGGCAACGAGGCCGGCGGGCACACCGGGATGATGGGCCTGCTGCCGTTCCTGACCGGGATCGTGCGGAGGTACCCCGATGTCCCGGTGCTGGCCGCAGGCGGCATTGGCGACGGACGAACACTCGCAGCCGTCCTCACCGCCGGTGCGGACGGTGCCTGGCTGGGCACGGCATTCCTCGCCACACCCGAAGCGGTCGAGGTGCACGACATCCACAAGCGCCTGATCGTCGAGAGCGACGGCGGCGACACCGTGTGGACGAGGTCTTACGACATCGTGTCAGGACTGCCGTGGCCGACCGGTATCGGCGAACGCGTCCGCCGCAACCGGTTCACCGACGAGTGGTCGGAACGCGAATCGACGCTGCGGGACCGCGCGGAGGAATTCAGGCCTGCGGAAGGCGCCAACCCGTTCGGGGCCGCGCCCGACCCCGACACCAGCGAGATCATCTACGGTCAGTCGGCGTCGTTCGTCGATGGAGTGCGGCCGGCCGCTGACGTGGTCCGCGCGATCAGCGACGAGGCCGAAGCGATCCTGGACTCGCGGCCCCGCTCGCTGATCCAGCCTGATCGAAACGAAAGACCCTGAGGGCTGTCCCGTCATTCCTGGTGGATCAGTGCGCGGCGTCGGATGCGGTCCATCGCAAGGCGGAGGGGCGTCCTCATACCGGGCGTATTCGGGCGTTCCGACAACGCGGCGAGGTGCCGTAGCTGTCATCGTGCGCCCGCCGGGGATGACGGGGCAGCCTTTAGGTGTCCGGGGCGTCGGGAGCGTAGCCGAACACGTCGCACGGCGTGGAGCGGTCACCAGGATCCGGCCCGATCCGCCTTCGTCCGCCGCTGTTGGTGTCAGCCGCTGATGTCGGACACCGGAGAGCCGTTCAGCGGTCACCAGTCCATACCGCGGCCCTGACGCCCAGGTTGCGTTCGCCGGACGCGCGCATCTGCCTCGCTTCTCATCGGTGACCCATTCCACGTAGGTGGGGTCGGCTGGTCCGGATGGGCGCCATCCAGTCGCCGGGACCTGGCTCAGTGAGTGTGATGGATATGCGGCCGCTCGGCCGCTTCAGTGGGCTGCATGCTGGCCGCCTGCTGGAGGCAGCGGGGTTGCGTGCATGCGAAGCAGAGTGCAACTGAGCGCGTCGGCCATCGCGAGCACCGGCGCCGGAGGAAGGAGTCCATATGGCAACGCCGTCCTCTGACGGGCCGGATCACGCACACGCTGACGTCAACGGCGCCGACCACATCGGCGGCGCGGGCCGGCCGCCCCACGACGGCGAGGGTGGCGACCGCGGCGATGCCGGCGGTCCATCCCGGGGAGATGCCGCGGAAAGCGGTTCGGCCAAGGGCGCTGTGAAGCGCACACTGCGGGAGTTCAAGGAGGACAACCTCACGGACTGGGCGGCCGCCCTGACCTACTACGGAGTCCTGGCGATCTTCCCTGCCCTGCTGGCTCTGGTGTCCATTCTGGGCCTGCTGGGCCCTGCCACCATCGACTCACTGATCAAGAACCTCTCCAGCATCGCGCCCGGGTCCATGCGCGACATCCTCACCACGGTGCTGGAGCAGCTCAAAGGCGGTCAGGGAAAGGCCCTGCTCGCGTTGATCATCGGTGTCGTCCTGGCGCTGTGGTCGGCCTCCGGCTACGTCGCTGCCTTCATGCGGGCATCCAACATCGTCTACGACATCGGCGAGGGCCGGCCGGTCTGGAAGACGCTGCCGGTCCGCTTCGGCATCACCGTGGCCGTGGTGGTCCTCCTGGCCCTCACTGCGGTCGGCGTCGTCTTCACCGGACCACTGGCCAAGAAGATGGGGTCGTTCCTGGGGCTGGGCGACACGGCGGTGACTGCCTGGAACATCGCCAAGTGGCCCGTCATGTTCGTCCTGGTGGTTCTGATCATCATGCTGCTGTACTGGGCCGCCCCCAACGTCAAGCGGCAAGTCCGGCGCGTGGTGCCCGGCGGTGTCCTGGCCGTGGTCATCTGGCTCATCGCCTCCGCGCTGTTCGCCCTCTACGTCGCCAACTTCAGCAGCTACAACAAGACCTACGGTGCCTTCGCCACCCCCATCGTCGCGCTGATCTGGCTGTGGCTCACCAACATCGCGATCCTGCTGGGGCTGGAGTTCAACGCCGAACTCGAACGTGGGCGTGCCATCGACAGCGGCCACCCTCCGGGTGACGAGCCCTATGCCGAGCCCCGCGACACCCGCAAGCTCTGATGCCGGCCGCTTCGATCTCCTGTTGTGACTGTGCCTGATTCCTGCCCTGTGCAGGGGAGAGACGGCGGGCGGGATGGGAACACCCCGCGCACGCCCCGACGCGCGAAGTACCGGTCGCCGTAGCTCCTGTCAGCTCCCGCACTTGCCGACGTGCGGGTGCCCGAGAGTGTGGTGAGCGCATCCGCGACAATGTCCGAGGGGGGGCACCACATGACACCACAGGAAACCATCACGGTGGAGCGCATGGGCGGCTCGGCCGCAGCACAGGCTGAGGACGCGTTCAGACTGGTCTATGCCGACGTCTTTGCGGAACCGCCGTACAACGAGACCGCGGACGACGTCGCGGCCACGTTCCGGCACTTTCGCTGCCAGACCCGCAAGCCCACCTTTCGCGCCGCCCTGGCCCATACCGAGGACGGCGAGCCGGTCGGCATGGCCTACGGCCATCCAGTCGAGCCCGACACAAGGTGGTGGGACGAACTGACCGAGCCGGTGCCCGACGAAATGCGGCGCGAGGACGGGCACCGCACCTTCGGTCTCATGGAACTTGCCGTGCGCGGACCGTGGCGCGGGCAGGGTGTCGCGCGGCGCCTGCACGAGTCCCTGCTTGACGGCATCAAGGCCGCACGGGTGCTGCTGAACGTCCACCCGGACAGCCAGGCAGCGTCGGCCGCCTACCAGACGTGGGGCTACCGCAAGATAGGCGAGGCGCGCCCGTGGCACGGCCCGGACCTCTATGACGTCATGCTGCTCGACCTGCGCACATGACGACCACCTACAAGCGAGTCGCCCACCGGGGATGGAAACCTTCTGCGGCTCGCCCGGAACGGCGCTTTGCCAGACCTCTTACTGCAGCAACTCGGCGACCTCGGACAGCTGGGCCTTGGACAGGGGGCCGCGTTGGAGGGCCCCGGCGTTCTCCTCGGCCTGGGCGACGCTGCGGAAGCCGGGGATCGGCACCGTCCGCGGGCTGCGTGCCCACAGCCACGCGAGGGCGCCCTGTGCAAGCGTGCGGTCGTCGGCGGTGAGCACGTCCCGTACGGCGTTGATACGCGCCCTCCATTGCGCTGCGGGCACGCCACCCTCGTCGAACCAGCGCAGCCACGCGGGCGGCACCGAACGGATGTCCCCCGCTGCGCCGCGGCCCGAAGAGCCCTGTTTGCCGGCGAGCAGGCCCATGGCGAGCGGGCTGCGCACGATCGACGCGAGTCCGTGCTGCTCGCACAACGCCAGCATTTCGGGCGCGTCCACCAGCACATTGCACGCGTGCTGGACCCCCACGCAGTGCTCCCCCTGAGCGAAGAGCGCCGCCCGCCCGGGATCGTCGGTGCTCCAGGCGTACGCGCGAATGAGCCCTTCTCGTACGAAGTCCTCGCAAGCTTCGCGCAGTTCGGTTGCCTCGTCCAGCGGTACGTCGCCCAGATGCAGCTGGTAGACGTCGATCCAATCGGTGCCCAGCCGCCGCAGCGACGCGGTCAGGGCGCGGCGCGCATACGCGACGGTTGAGTCCTCACCGATGAGTGTGCGGGTCTCCTCGTCGAAGACGTTGCCCCACTTGGTGGCGATGACCACCTCGTCCCGCCGACCCGCGAGTGCCCGCCCCAGTACCCGCTCGCTGCGGCCGGTGCCGTACACGTCCGCGGTGTCGAAAAAGGTGACCCCGAGCTCCATCGCCCGACGGATCGCCGCGATGGACTCCTGATCGTCGACGGTGCCCCACCCGAGGGGGTTCCCGTCGGCATCCTGCCACTCACCGCCGATGGCCCAGCACCCGAATCCCAGCGCACTGACCTCGATCTCGCTGTCTCCCAGCGTTCTGTTCTCCATGTCTACGCACGCTACGAGTTGGAGCGCACACGAGGGCAAGGCCGCCGAGTGATCCAGGTTTCCATGTCCACCAAGGTGATCGACCGACCGCTCGAGCCCACCGGCCCGGCTCCCAAGCCGGGGGCCATCCCGGTCACAGCAGTCGAGATCGGACTCCAAGTCGAGCTCCTACGCTGCAGACGCTCCCCTCGGCTCGGGATGAGTCCCGCCCGATCAGCTGGAGTCCGGCAGAACCGGTTGGGTGAGATGCCGCCACAAGAAGGTATGCACCAAGGCGTTGTTGTGGGCGGACTGTTCGTTGTCGCTGGCGCCCGCGTGGCCGCCGCCGGTGTTCTCGTGGAGGAGGACCGGGTGGCCGAGTTCGCGCAGCCGTGCGGCCGCCTTGCGGGCATGGCCAGGGTGGACGCGGTCGTCACGGGTGGAGGTCGTCAGAAGAACCGGTGGGTAGACCTGGTCCGCGGTGAGTTGGTGGTAGGGGGAAAGGGCACGGAGGTGGGAGCGATCGGCTTCGTTGTCCGGGTTGCCGTACTCGGCGATCCAGGACGCGCCGGCGAGGAGCTTATGGAAGCGGAGCATGTCCAGCAGAGGTACCTCGGCGACGATCGCGCCGAACAGGTGCGGGTAGCGGGTGACCATCGCGCCCATGAGCAGGCCGCCGTTGCTGCCCCCGGCGGCGCCCAGCATGCCCGGGGTGGTGATGCCCCGCGCGATGAGGTCTGCGGCGACGGCCGCGAAGTCCTCGAAGGCCCGCGGCCGGTCCGCGCCGAGCGCGGCCTGGTGCCAGTCCGGTCCGTACTCGCCGCCACCTCGGATGTTCGCGATCACGTAGGTGCCGCCGCGCTCCAGCCACGCCCGGCCCGTCACCGCGTCGTAGAAGGGGGTGAGGGAGACCTCGAAACCGCCGTATCCGTGGAGCAGTGCGGGTCCCGGGCCGGTGGGGGAACGGTCGGGACCGATCACGAAGTACGGCACCCGCGTGCCGTCCTGGGAAATCGCGAAGAACTGCTCCGCCGCCAGACCGGCCATGTCGAAGCGGGCCGGAGCCTGCTTGAGGATCTCTGTGTCGACGCCGATCTGCCCGCGGTGGAGGGCGGCGGGCTGCAAGAACCCCGACACTTCCAGGAAGTACTCGTCGGAGACGTCCGGGTCCGTGTCCATGACAGTGACGGCGGACAGCGCCGGGACGTCCGCGAGCGGCTTGCGTGCCCACCCACCGACGGGGGTCGGGGTGAGGACCTCGATGCGGGTGCTGACGTCGCGCATCGTCTCCAGGATCAGATGGTGGCGGGTCCAGGAGTACCCGGTCAGAGCCGTTCGCTCATCCGGGGTGAACAGCACCTCCGCGGTGCGGTCACCCGCCAGGAAGGCGTCGAAGTCGAACGCCAGCAGAGAGCCCGCCCTCTGCCCCAGCCAGTCGGACTTCAAGGTGACGATCAGATGCTGCCGATGGACACGGGTACTGGCGTCATCGGGAACGTCGATCCTGACGAGCGTGGCGTCAGGAGTCAGGAGATACACCTCACTGCGGAAGAAGTCCATCGACCGGGCGACGAAGTCCCGCTCGAAACCGGGTGTGGTGTCGCGCCAGCCCCCGGTCGAGACATCTCCCGCCTCGCCCTCGAAGACCAGGGCGGCTTCCTCCAACGGCGTGCCGCGTCGCCACCTGCGAACCGTACGCGGATAGCCGGAGTCGGTCAGCGATCCCTGCCCGAAGTCCGTGCCGATGAAGACGGTGTCGGTGTCGATCCACCCGATCCGCGTCTTCGCCTCCCCCACCTGGAACCCACCCTCGACAAAAGCCCGAGTGGCCAGGTCGAACTCGCGGACCACAACGGCATCACCACCGTCGCGCGACAAACACACCAACGCCCGGTCGTAATTGGGATGACGCACCCGCGCACCGGCCCACACCCACTTCTCGCCCTCCGCGGCAGCAAGCGCGTCGACGTCGAGAAGGACCTCCCACTCCGGGGCATCCTTGCGGTACTGCTCCAGCGTCGTACGCCGCCACACACCACGGACGTGCTCGGCGTCCCGCCAGAAGTTGTAAAGGAACACGCCGCGACGGATGGTGTAAGGGATGCGGTCCGAAGCGTCCAACACCTCCCGCAGACGCTCCTTCAATGAAGCGAAGCCGGCGCCGGCGGCCAGCACGTCCTCCGTCTCGGAGTTCCGCTCGGCCACCCACTCGAGCGCGGCCTCGCCCTCAACGTCTTCCAGCCACAAATACGGGTCGTCATCCATCACACGCCGAATTGTGCAGGCCCGGAACGCGTGGCGGTACCACATCCACCGAATGTCCGGGCGTGCGCTCTCGGCTGTGCTGCCATCCGGTGCGCCCGCTCGGGCATACCGGACGTACCCGATGGCCACCACGACGGCTGCCCCGGCTGACCGGCGGTGGCTCAAGGGCCATGATCCCGGGGTTCAGGGAAATTGGGGGTGCTTCAGCGCGAACTCACGGCCCGCCGGTGTGCATCAGGCCGATGTGTCCGTGGGCTCGAGTGAGACACGAGGATGCTGAGCGATCCGAGGGGCTCGGCGTGACATCGGCCTGGACGTCCTCGGGTCATGACGGTCGCCCGCCGAACTGCCAGTTGTGTACCTCGATGTCGGCGTACCGGCCCGCGGTCAGGACGGCGCGCGCCGTGTCCGGGTTCGGCGCCCGGACCAATGCCGCAGTACCCAGCCAGGTGGCGCCGCTGTCGGACAGCAGCGGCCCGTAGGCGATCAGCTCGTCACTGTCGGGCGGCACCGTGAGGTCGGCGGCGGGCCCCGTACCGAGGCCGAGCACCAGGTACCTGTTGCCACCGGTCCGGCCGCCGGGGAAGTCCCACATGCTGCGCCTCAACATGTTGCGCCACCGTCGCACCAGCACGTCCCTGTACACACCGGCCTGGTAGCCGGGCTCATCGAAGGCGAACGCGCGGGCAGCGGTGGGGTCGGGCAGGTCGACGATGTGCACGCTGCCGGTGGGTGTGTCGCCGGCGAGAGTCGGACCCCGGGCGATCATCTCTTTCGCGTACCGGTCCATATAGGACCAATGGTCTTCCAACAACTCGTCGCGCAGCTCTACGGATCCGGGCCGGTCGCGGTGGTAACAGAAGAACTCCATGCCCACAGGGTCTCTACAAGGAGGTGACCGGGTCGAGCGAGTTTCACCGCGATCGCTGCCCGGCGCGATCGCTGCTGGGTAGGAATTTTTTCGTCTTCTTGGGCAATAGAGCGTGTATCGAAAGTGGATCTTTGGCTGTGACCGCACATTCGACAGACGTCCTGGACGGCGTAACAGCGCACGTGTCGGCCACCGCTGCCGGGGTTACGCTGATTCTCAGAAGCTGGGAAACCGGGAAATGGATCTCGTCCGACACTTCAGTGATCGGAGGGAACACAGTGGGAGACCAGGAGACCCGAGCGGCGCTGGACCGGCATTGGGCAGCGTCTGCTGCCGGCGACCAGGACGTCGAGCACGAGATCTATCACGACGACGTCATCACTGACTATCCCCAGTCGGGTGAGCGCATCCACGGCCGCCGCAATCTACAGGCGCTGCGCTCGAACCACCCGGCCAAGCTCACCTTCACCATCCGTCGGATTCTCGGCAGCGGGGATCTTTGGATCACGGAATATGTGATCGCCTACGATGGAAAACCCGCATCCACCATCAGCATCATGGAATTCCGCGACGGCAAGGTCGCCCACGAGACCCAATACTTCGCGGATCCGTTCAATCCGCCCGCCTGGCGCGCCGACTGGGTCGAGCCGATGCCCTTCATCTGACGCGCGCCTCCGAACCGGTCGCGTGCCACATCAAGACCAGGGCGGAGCGGGGACTGACGGGGCGGTCCCGGCTTCGGAGTTGAGGGACCAAATCCGGAGCGAGTCCGGATGCTCGCGACGGCGGGAGACCGGCTCCGCTTTCCCAGCCACCTGTTTGAACCAGCCCCTAGCGATACCTGCAGTCAGAGCTGGTGGAGACGAAGACAGCCGGATCCGATCGCGAGTGGGCCCAACCACCACCGCCTGCCCCTTGACCTCGTCAAGCCGCTGGCCGCTGCCATGCCGACGATGGAGACCGAGATCCTTGGCCACACGATCTACATCCTCGGCGCCACCCACGCCCCCAAGGCATCGCCTTCAACAACGCCGGCACCGAGGGCAAGCTCACTCCGGTCACCGAGGTGACCGACGAGAATTACCAGGCCACCTTCGACACCAACGTCAAAGGCACGCTCCTCAGCCTGAAGCACGAGTTCCGAGCCATGCAGGCGCAGGGCGGCGGCAGCATCATCAACGTCAGCTCCACCTACGGATTGATGGGCTACCCCGACCTCAGCCTGTACGTGGGCAGCAAGCACGCCGTCATCGGAATCACCAAGGCCGCCGCCTTGGAGGGCGCCAAGCACGGTATCCGCGTCAACGCCGTGGCCCCCGGCTACACGCAGACCTCAATGTACGAACGCGCCACCGGCACCGGCACCATCCGGGACGCGATCAACTCCGTACTCCCCATGGGCCGGCCCGGCACTCCGGAGGAGATCGCCGCGGCCGTCCAGTATCTCGGCTCCGACAAGGCCGGTTACGTCACCGGCCAGACCCTCACCCTGGATGGCGGCCTGATGGCCGGCTGGCCCCTCTTCCCCGACTCCTGACGCCTCCCCGCCCCTGGCCGGCCCTTCGGCGGGCCGGCCCACGTGGGTGCTGAAACGGAACGAGAGCGTGCTGTCGAGACCCGGTCGGCCGTCACACGGGCCAGAGGTGGGCATCCACGGTGACCTTGATCGTCGCCTCCGGGGCCAACCGGTGCGAAGCGGCGCGATCTACCCGAAGCGGTAGAGGAGGCCGAAGACGATAGCGAGCAGCATGATGCCGCCGACGATCAACTGCTCCCGGGGGACATCGAAGACGTTGAACTTGTCTGGCGCATCTCTGTGACATCACGCCGATGAGCGGCCGGATGTGCGCGTCTGGGCTCTTGGCAGCCAGTAGCGTGCGCCGGATGAATAGTGCTTCCCCTCTCTCGCACACCTTCCGCTTGATCGTCACGGGGGGTGGGACCGGTGGTCACACGTACCCCGCCCTGACTGCGATCCGGACGTTGCGCGGCAGGTTGGCAGCTGAGGGTAGAACGCTCGATGTGCTGTGGATCGGCACGGCGGATGGCTTGGAGGCGCGGGTAGCCCCAGCTGAGGGCATCGCGTTCACCACGGTCGCTACGGGCAAGATCCGCCGTTCCAGCAACCCGCTGAAGATGGTGACTCCGGCCAACGTCCGGGACATGGCCCGGGTGCCGCTCGGTGTGGCGCAGGCTCGGAAGATCATCGCCGATTTCCGGCCGGACGTCGTTCTCGCCACCGGTGGGTACGTCGCTGTCCCTGCGGGGCTGGCCGCCCGCCTGTGCCGACGCCCGCTGGTTCTCCACGAGCAGACTGTGCGCTTGGGCCTGGCCAACCGGAAGTTGGCGAGCTCGGCGACGAGGATCGCGGTGTCGTCGGAGTCGTCGGTGCCGCTTCTGCCGGAGTCGGTGCGGGGTGCCGCCGTCTTCACTGGTAATCCGGTCCGCCCGGAGGTGCTGGCGGGGCACGCGGACAAGGCGGTCGAGGTGCTTGGGTTGCGCGGCTTCGACCGGCGCCTCCCGACCGTGTACGTCACCGGCGGCGCCCAGGGCTCCCAGCAGATCAACGACGTTGTTCGTGACTCGCTGCCGTGGCTGCTGAGCAACGCGAACGTGATCCATCAGTGCGGCCCGTCGAACGTCGGAGCCCTGCAACAGCTCGCGACGGTCATGCCTTCGGAGTTGGCCGGACGGTACTACCTCACTGGGTTTGTTGGCCCGGAGCTCCCCGACGTGCTGGCTCTGGCCGATGTCGTGGTCTCCCGGAGCGGTGCGGGCACGATCGCCGAGCTCACCGCCCTTGGCAAACCGGCGGTGTTCATTCCGCTCGCCTCTTCGGCCGGGGGCGAGCAGGCGCACAACGCCCGTCACTTGGAGGCGGCCGGGGCCGCTGTGGCTCTGCTCGGCGAGGTCACCGGGGCGAGCCTGCGTGACGCGGTGGGCCCGCTCCTCACGGACCCCGGTCGGCGGGACGCGATGGCGAAGCGGGCCCGGGGGTACGGGCGACCGGATGCGGCGGACAGGCTTGTGGACGTGATCCTGTCCGCCGCGTCCGGCTGACCATGTCCGGACGGTGTCCGGGCTGGTCACGGGCGTTGTCCGATATCGGCGGCGTGGCGGTGGCCTGTACGGGGTGGCCCACGGCGGCCGGTCGCGGCGGGATCCGGTGGCCTGCTGGGCGACGGGCTGAAGCGCGCGGCCGAGCTCGGCCATCGCAGCGGCGGCGGCCTCGGCCAGCGGCTGGAACGCCTCCATCAGGGAGCACATCGGAGCGATCGCCTCGGCAAGGACGAGTTCCGTGTGCGGGCCGGTCTCCCGTCGGCGGCGCTGGGCGACGGCGGTGACGGCTTTCAGCTCGCCGCGCAGCGCCGGGTCAAACTCGGGCCCGTTAATCAGCGCGGTGAGCACCTCCAGCCGGCTCCGCCGCGTGCGGGCATCTTGCTGCGGCAGCAGGGGCAGCGCCGTCACCTTTGCCGCTCTCTGCGGTGTGAGCCCGGTCGAGGCTTCATCAGGCAAAACTCAGCGCCGCAGGCTCAACCGAGGCGGTGCCCGGCAAGCCAACTGCGCGCTCTACACCATCGTCCTGGCCCGCCTCCGCTGGGACGCCCGCACTCGCGCCTACCTGGAACGGCGCGTCACCGAGGGCAAGCCGCGACGCGAAGCCTGAAACGCTACGTCGCCCGCGAGATCTACCAGACCATCATTATTCCCAGGAAGAACGTGCTGAGGCCAGCATCAACTGGTTGGCATCCATGCGGGCATCGAGCCCGCCGTTCGGTACGAAGCGACCGTGCTGGTCGCTGCCATCAACGAATGCCTCTGACGTGACGTGTCGTGATCCGGCTGGTCACGCAGGCGCGGCATAGCAATGCACAGTCACTGTCTGGGTCGAACTCCACTGCTGATCGATGGTGGCCAGCAAGCTCCAACCCAGGCGTTCGTACAGGGCTGCGGCCGACGTGTCGGAGGCCAGGACGTCGAGGACCCGATGCAGAGCACGCTTTTGGGCGTCCTACACGGCCCGCGCCATCAGCAGAGCTCCAATCCCGTGGCCACGAGCTGAGGGTGAAACGAACAAGCGGCTGATCACAGCGGCGTCCTCGACGGGCACACCCTCGCGGCGGCTCCACAGGATCGGTGCCATATCTCCGGCCCCGCTGCGTGACAGACCGATGTGACCGACCACGTGTCCGTTCAGTTCCGCCACCCAGGCCGCGAAGGGGAAGGCTGCACAAGCCACTCGCTGGGATGCTCAGGCCAGTTCGCCGGATAGCCGTCACCGTCATGGACCTCGGCGAGCACGTCGACGCACTCATCGAGATCAGACGCGTCGGGCCGCCGGATGCGGCAGGTCGGGGTTTCGTCGGCCGTAGGAGCACCCTGTCGATTCACCGGAGCATGAAAGCACAACACGACCAACCCAACCCTGCATGTCTGTGACCAGCATTTTCGCGACAGGCCCTAGCATGCTGACTGTGCGACCCACTCTCCCGAAGATCGAGGGCGGCCGGGTACAGGGCCTCCTGCAGCTCATTGAGGACGGCATCCATCTCGTCGTCGCGGCGCTCCTCGTACTGCTCGCGGGGCTCCTGACCGTTGGGGTCGTCCACGACGTCATCAGGTCGATCCAGGGGCCGTACCGCGAGGATACGGTCGTTCTCTCCGCCTTGGACAACGGCCTTGTGCTGTTCATCGTGGCCGAGCTGCTCCACACCGTCCGCCTCACCATCAGGAACCAGACCCTCGACGCGGAGCCGTTCCTCGTCGTCGGCCTGATTGCCGGCATCCGCAAGGTGCTCATCGTGACGGCCGAGGCGGAGAAGTCCTTCCGGTGGAACGTCGAGGGGATCGAACTGCTCATCCTGGCGGGGCTGATCCTCGTGATGGCGACGGCGGCGTACGTGTGGCGGCGCTCGACGCGGCCGGGAGACTACTTCCCGCTCCAGGAGGCGGGGCGCTCCCCGTCGCCGGCGCCGTCACCCACCCCGGTGCGTGGGTCCTGATCATCATCTTCCGCCTCCACGGCCGCCCGCACCCGCTGCTCCTCGCGAGCGGAGCCGACGTCCCGTTCCAGGGGTGTGCGGCCGACGGCCGTCGTGAGGTCCTCCAAGGCCCGCTTCTGTAGTTCTGCCCCGCGCCGCATCACCGGGCTCCGGTCTTCGGCGGCGGCGCCCTCCCACGCATGGAGCGCCTCCTCCACGCGCCCCCAGTCCGGATTCCTGTGCTCGCGCACGTCGACTGCCGCCTGCGCGGTGTCCGCCTCCAGGGCCTCGGCGAGCCGCTCCGCCTCGGGGACGAAACGGCTGTCGTCCCGCGGGACGTGGCTCTCCATGAGCATCGCCGCCCGGCCGAACCCCTTGAGCGCCTCCTGCGCCTCCTCCGCCTCGCGCGACGTCAGGCCCCTGGGGCGGACCGGTTCCTGCCTTGCCCGGTCGTAGGCCTCCTGCCAGGCGGCACGTGCCTCCCTGCTCGCCAGCAGTGCCCTGCGCATGTCGGCGCGATGCTCCCGGGTCGGTTCGGCGTAGCTGCGGAGCACCGCGGCCGCATAGCGGCCGTTGGCGGCGAGCCAGTCCGCAAGCCGGCCCGGCAGCCGGGGCGTCTCCCATGCGGGGAACACCACGTACGCCAGCATTGCCAGGGCCCCGCCGAGCAGGGTGAGCACCACGCGCTCCGGGACCGTCTGCTCCCATGCCTGGCCGCCCATGCCGAGCAGGAAGACGACGTACGCGGCAGTGAAGCACTGGGAGTAGGCGTAGCCGGTACGGATCAGCGTGTACGACAGGCCCGCCGAGACCACCGTCAGCGCGCCGAACACATGGGCGTCCGGGCCCAGGGCCCGCACCATCCCGGTGGCGAGCGCGACCCCCGCCAGGGTCCCGGCGAGACGGGCCACCGCACGCGCGTATGTCCGGTGGAAGTCCGGCCGCATCACCATCACCGAGGCGATGGGTGCCCAGTAGCCGTGGCCCAGGGGTAGCCGGGCGGCGATCAGATAGCCGAGCGTGGCCACCGCCGCCAGGCGGACGGCGTGCCTGAACACGGGCGAGTCCCGGCGGAGCTCACAGCGGACCGCCCGGACGACGACGGGTACCAGCCGGAACATTGTCGGGCGCACCAGGAACTGGGCGCCTGCGGGGCCGTGCAGCGTGGGCGTCTTCCCGCGCGCGCCGCCGCTCCCGGCGATCTCCACCGCCTCGCCGAGCAGTTCCACGAGCCGCTCGGCAGTCTGCCGCGCGGGGCCCTCCAGCACCTCGTGCTCCTCGTCGACGCGCAGGACGTCCGCGCTCCCGGGCGGCACCTCGGCGGGAGTGCCGCGGCGGATCGAACGGGCGGCCGCATCCAGGACGTCGGCGGCCGCGTCGAGCAACTCCCGCGCGCGGTCCCGCCCGGGTCCCTCCGCCGGGGCGCCGACGTCCGGGTCGGCGAGGGCGGCGACGACCGGCCGAATGCGCTCGGCGAGGCCCCGGGGGCCGTGGAGGACGGGGGGCCGGGTGCGCGCCTGTGATGGCGTCACGGCGGCCGCGTCCCGGGCCGTCATCAACGGCTCCGGGTCGAACGGGGCGGTCGGGTCGTGCCGCAGCCGGCGGGCGTAGTCCGCCACGGCGGCCAGGGCGTCGGCGAGCGCGTCACGATGCGCCCCCCAACGGCGGATCGGGAACAGCAAGATCAGCACGGCCTGCGCCACGCCTCCGAGCGCGATGACCCCGGCGTGCTCCAGGGCTCGCCCGACGCTCGTGGGCAGGGTGATGGTCACCAGCATGCTGCCGACGGTCGTCGCTGCGACGATCCCAGCGGTCGATCCGACGGCCCACGCCATCCCCGCGGCAAAGGCCCATACGGCTAGCAGTGGAAGGAACGTCACCAGTCGCCCCGCCGCCAGGTAGCCCACGAAGGTGCTGAGCGCCAGACCCGCGCCCGCGCCGAGCGCGATCACCTTGCGTGGACGCCAGGTGCGCTGGAAGGTGGCCCCACCCGCGGAGTAGGCACCGAGGGCGGCGGACGCGGCGTACGCAGGGGAAACCAGCCACAGCGCCAGCCCGATGACGATCGCCACCCCAGCAGCCGTGCGCAGCGCGAGCAGGGGCTCCAGCCGCGTCTCCTCGAGCGTGAGCCCGGATCGCACGACCTCCCCGAAGGCCCGCAGCCACGTCACGGGTGCGAGCCTAGCCGGAATGCCCTGCCGGTTCGCGTAGGCCTGGTTGAGGTGCGCGAGCCGTCGGGCAAGGAAGCCTCCGGCACGGGTCCAGGAACAGGCTGCGGCCGCAGCCGCTGGGACGGGGTGCTACCACTGCAGACACTGTTGGGCGTCCACCGTCCTACCGGGCCGGAGCCAACTAGGGCGCGTATCGAGTCGTGATCAATCTGCGGGATTCGCCCTCGTGGTGGGGCCTGGACCGGTAGATGTTCTCGCATGACGCGAGTGCAACTGGCGGACACGGAGTGGGAGTTCATCGAGCCGTACCTGCCGATCGGCGAGTACGGCCCGTACCCGGAGCGGCTGCGGCAGCAGTTCGAGGGGGTGATCTGGCGGTTCAAGACGGGCGGGCAGTGGCGGGAGATGCCGCAAGAGTTCGGTGCCTGGTCGACCGTCCACAACCGCTTCCGGCAGTGGCGTGACGCCGGCGTCTTCGAGGCCCTGCTGGAGGGGCTGATCGCGGAAGCTGCGAAGCGGGGCGAGGTGGACCTGTCCCTGGTCAGTATCGACTCCACTACCGTGCGGGCTCACCACGACGCCGCCGGAACGCACCTGGACCAGGACGTCGTCGCCGCGCTGGAGAAGGCCGCCGCCGAGGAGGAGAAGGCCCGGTCAAAGGGGGCGGCCTCGAAGAACAAACCGGGTCGGACACAGAAACCAGTCCCGGGCGGGAAGAGCGACGACGTATCCGGCGTCGGTGCAAACTGCGGCTGAAGGCCGCTCTCCTCGGACGCTCCAGAGGTGGGCAGACCAGCAAGGTGCACCTCGCCGCCGACCGCAAGTGCCGCCCGCTGGCGTTCGTCCTGACCGCGGGGCAGGCCGCGGACAGCCCGCATTTCATCCCCGTGCTGGGGAAGATACGGGTCCGCGGGCCCGTCGGCCGCCCCCGCACCCGGCCGGACGCTGTCGCCGGGGACAAGGCCTACTCGTCCCGCGGTAACCGGGCCTACCTACGGAAACGCCACATCAAGGCAGTCATCCCGGAGAAGAGGGACCAGGCCGCCAACCGGACGAAGAAAGGCTCCAACGGCGGCCGGCCCGTCAGCCACGACACCGACCTCTACAAGGAACGGAACACCGTCGAGCGCCTGATCAACAAGCTGAAGGCCTGGCGCGGCATCGCCACCCGATACGACAAGACCCCCGACAGCTACCTCGCCGGACTCCACCTGCGCGCCTCGATGATCTGGATCAAAGACCTCACCCGGACCACCCATTGATCACGACTCGATACGCGCCCTAGTCGCCGTGGTCGTCCTGGAGCATGTGGCGACGTTCCTGTTCGCGCTTGGAGTAGGCGGCTGCCC